>NZ_JPUX01000001.1:3767753-4451630 GCF_000738675.1 Serratia nematodiphila DZ0503SBS1
CGCCGCCGGTTTCTCGCTGGTGATGGTGCTGTTCGCCGCCATTCGCGAACGTCTGGCGGTCGCCGACGTGCCGGCGCCGTTCCGCGGCTCCTCGATCGCGCTGATCACCGCCGGGCTGATGTCGCTGGCCTTTATGGGCTTTACCGGGCTGGTGAAATTCTAATGACTGCGTTGTGGATAGCTATCGCGGCTCTAAGCGCGCTCGGGCTGCTGTTCGGACTGGTGCTGGGCTACGCTGCGCGCCGTTTTGAGGTGGAAGAGGATCCGGTCGCCGAGCAGGTCGATGCGATCCTGCCGCAGAGCCAGTGCGGCCAGTGCGGCTACCCCGGCTGTCGCCCCTATGCCGAGGCGGTGGCCAACGGCGAGATGATCAACAAATGCGCGCCGGGCGGCGAACAGGTGATGCTGAAACTGGCGGAGCTGCTCAACGTAGAACCGCAGCCGCTGGGCAGCGAAGCCGCCGCCGAGCCGGAGCGTAAAGTGGCCTATATCGACGAGGCCAACTGCATCGGCTGCACCAAGTGCATTCAGGCCTGCCCGGTGGATGCCATCGTCGGCGCCACCCGCGCCATGCACACCGTCATCACCGACCTCTGTACCGGCTGCGATCTGTGCGTCGCCCCTTGCCCTACCGACTGTATTGAAATGAGACCGGTCGCTACCACCACCGCCAACTGGAAGTGGGACATGAAGACGATCCCGGTGCAAGTGATCCACGTGGAGCAACATGCTTAATCTGTTCGCCGCCTTTAAAAAAGACCGGATCTGGGATTTCGACGGCGGGATCCATCCACCGGAAATGAAAACGCAGTCCAGCGGTGCGCCGCTGCGTGTCGCGCCCCTGCCCAAGACCTTTATCATTCCGCTGCAACAGCATCTGGGGCCGGAAGGCGAGCTGTGCGTCAGCGCCGGCGATCGGGTGTTGAAAGGCCAGCCGCTGACCGTCGGCCGCGGCCGCACCGTGCCGGTGCACGCCCCGACCTCGGGCACCGTCAGCGCCATTACGCCGCACATCACCGCGCACCCGTCCGGGCTGACGGAGCTGTGCGTGATTATCGAGGCAGACGGGGAAGACCGCTGGTGCGAGCGCGATCCGGTGGCGGACTATCGCCAATCGCCCGCCGCGGAACTGATTCAACGTATTCATCAGGCCGGCATCGCCGGCCTGGGCGGCGCAGGTTTCCCGACCGCCAGCAAACTGCAAGGCGGCATGAGCGGCGTGGAAACGCTGATCCTCAACGCCGCCGAGTGTGAGCCTTACATTACCGCCGACGACCGTCTGATGCAGGAACATGCCGCTCAGATCATTGAAGGCACGCAGATCCTGCAACACATTCTGCAACCCAAGCTCACGCTGATCGGCATCGAAGACAATAAACCGGAGGCAATCGCGGCGCTGAAACAGGCGTTGCGCGGCCAGCCCGGCATTGCGCTGCGCGTCATCCCGACCAAATACCCATCCGGCGGCGCCAAGCAGCTGACCAAAATTTTGACCGGCAAGGAAGTGCCGCACGGTAAGCACTCCTCCGCTATCGGCGTATTGATGCAAAACGTCGGCACCGCCTTCGCCATCAAGCGAGCGATCGTCGACGGCGAACCGCTGATTGAGCGCGTAGTGACCCTGACCGGCGAGGCGATCGAGCGCCCCGGCAATCTGTGGGCTCGCATCGGCACGCCGGTGCAGCACCTGCTCGACTTCGTCGGTTTCCGCCCGCAGGCGCAGCAGATGGTGGTCATGGGCGGCCCGCTGATGGGCTTCACCCTGCCCGCGCTGAACGTGCCGATCGTCAAGATCAGCAACTGCATTCTGGCACCGACGGTGGATGAAATGACGCCGCAGGAACCGGAGCAGTCCTGCATCCGCTGCGGCCTGTGCGTAGACGCTTGCCCTGCCGGGCTGCTGCCGCAACAGCTGTACTGGTTCAGCCGCGGGCAGGAGCACGACAAGGCGCGCAACCATAACCTGTTCGACTGCATCGAATGCGGTGCCTGCGCGTTCGTCTGCCCCAGCAATATCCCGCTGGTACAGTACTACCGGCAGGAAAAGGCCGAAATCAAGGCTATCGATCTGGAAGCGGCGCGCACCGCCGAGGCCAAGGCGCGTTACGAGGCCAAGCTGGCGCGTCTGGAGCGTGAAAAACTGGCGCGTGAAGAGCGACATAAAAAGGCCGCCGTCAAACTGACCGACGACGATCAGGGCGCAGTGCAGGCCGCGCTGGCGCGCGTGCGCAGCAAGAATGCCGAAGCGGCGGTTACGCCGGTCAACGGCCAGCAGCCGGATAACAGCGAGATGATCGCTGCCCGCGAAGCACGTAAAGCGCAGGCGCGCGAACGTCGTGCCCAGCTGGCCGCCGAGGTGGAAACGGAAGCGCCACCGGCGACCGCTGGCGACGACGCGCGTAAAGCCGCCGTGGCCGCGGCGCTGGCCCGCGTGAAAGCGCGCAAAGAGGCGCCGGCAGCAGACAGCTCCGCCCCGGCGGCAACAGAGGACGATCCGCGTAAAGCGGCAGTCGCGGCGGCACTGGCGCGCGTAAAAGCCAAGAAAGCGGCGCAGCAGGCGGATGCTCCTGCATCGGCGGAACCGGCGCCGGCTGCAGCCGAAGAAGATCCGCGCAAGGCGGCGGTCGCGGCGGCACTGGCGCGCGTAAAAGCCAAGAAAGCGGCACAGCAGGCGGATGCCCCTGCATCGGCGGAACCGGCGCCAGCTGCAGCCGAAGAAGATCCGCGCAAGGCGGCGGTCGCGGCGGCTATCGCCCGCGCCAAAGCCAAGAAAGCGGCGCAGCAGGCGGATGCCCCTGCGCCGGCGGAACCGGCGCCGGCTGCAGCCGAAGAAGATCCGCGCAAGGCGGCGGTCGCGGCGGCTATCGCCCGCGCCAAGGCAAAAAAAGCCGCCAGAGAATCGCTGGCGGCGGAAACGGAAGACAAATAATGATAGCGGCGCCTGGCTGACGCCTGGCGCCATTTAATCGATAGAAATCAGGTAGGTGTAATCCACTTCAATCTGACGCAGTTTGGATTCAGGATTCCACTCTTTGGTTTGAATGATCTCCATTTCCATACTGCCACGCACTTTATCCTTCAACCCCGGCATCACATGCGACATCAGGTAGCCGAAAAACTGCAAACACTCTTTCGCCGACCCCTTATGGTTGATAGAGATAAACTCGCGGCTCGGCAAATGGAAGGTGTCTATCTGATGGTTGGAAAGAATATCCTTTCTGTGTTCAGGATCGACCGCCATCACCAGCGTGGATGAGAGCTCGTCGCCCTTCCCGGCATGAGGGGAGTAGATGCTGTAAATCCGCCGACAGTCGACGTGCAGCCCCTTGAAGAAGTCGTTGAAAATCTCATCCTTCATCGCCATGCAGGAAGAGTACTCCAGCTCCTGTTCGGAGGCGAAATCCAGCCGGCGCGTGAAGCCGACCAGCTGCATGTCGGGCAGCGTCAGCCGCTTCACTTCCGGGTAATAACCGGCGCCGTAGCTGGCTTCGAAGTTAAAGCGCGGCATCAGGTTTTTCACGTCCCAGTGCTCCATCGAGCGGTAGCGATTGGGGGTGGTGCCGAAGCGCTGCTTGAACATGCGGGTAAAGGTCTGCTGAGAGTCGAAGCCCAGCTCATCGGAGATGTCGATGATCGAGCGACGAGTAATGCGCAACGCCACCGCGGCGCGCGTCAGGATGCGCGAACGGATATAGGTGGCGAGTTGAATGCCGGTAATACGCTTGAATTTACGCTGCAGATGCCACTTGGAATAGCCCGAAATACGCGCGACTTCATCCAGGTTTGGCCGTTTCTCCAGATGTATCTCCACCCACTCAATTAGCTCTTCAATAAAAAAAATGTCTTCATTTGTCATTATTATGGATTCACTGACTCAATAATGTTCGCGATAGTAACCTACACGGATTATGTGAAAGTTGTTATTTTGTGCGGAAATCTGGAGAAAAATGATATCTCATTCAGACATTTACCCCATTTCCCGCGGTCGATGGCGGCACAAGTTCCACTGACAATTCCTCACGTTAGCCCATTTCCCGGCCAAAAAAAAATCAAATCGCGCCACCCCGATCGCCAGATGTGCGGAAAGCCGAATACCCCTATCAATAAGGCGTATTACCCTCGCATCGAATCAGGTAGAATGCTCGGCTATCATTTTTGCCGCGCCCGCAGTATGGCGCATCGAAACTGCCGCAGGCGCGGCGCAGAAGGTATCGTTACTCTATGAAGTTCAGGCCGGTATCACCCACAGCCGCCAAAGGCTTACACATCGCCAGCTCGCCTTTCACCCACAACCAGCAAAGCACCAGCCGCATTATGCTATGGGTCATGTTGGCGTGCATTCCCGGCATTGCGGCGCAGATTTGGTTTTTCGGCTACGGCGTGCTGATTCAGGTGGCGCTGGCGGCGATCGTCGCGCTGGCCGCAGAAGGCGCGATCCTCAGGCTGCGCAAGCTGCCGGTGCGCAGCCGGCTGGCGGATAACTCCGCCCTGCTGACCGCGCTGCTGCTTGGCATCAGCCTGCCGCCGCTGGCGCCGTGGTGGATGATCGTCATCGGCACCTTCTTCGCCATCGTTATCGCCAAACAGCTGTATGGCGGCCTCGGGCAGAACCCGTTCAACCCGGCGATGGTCGGTTACGTAGTGCTGCTGATCTCCTTCCCGGTGCAGATGACCAGCTGGCTGCCGCCGGATGAACTGCGCGCCACCGCGCTGTCGCTCCACGACACGCTGCTGGCGATTTTCAGCGGCCATACCGCACAGGGCGCGACGCTGCACGAACTGCAGATGGGCGTGGACGGCATCAGCCAGGCCACGCCGCTCGACGGCTTCAAAACCGGCCTGCGCAGCGGCCACAGCGTGGAACAGGTGTTGCAGCAGCCGCTGTTCGGCGGCGCGCTGGCCGGTATCGGCTGGCAGTGGGTCAACCTCGGTTTCCTGGCCGGCGGCCTGTTTATGCTGGCGCGCCGCCTGATCCATTGGCAAATCCCTTTCAGCATGTTGGCCGCCATCGCCTTCTGTTCCGGTCTGGCCTGGTGGATCGATCCGGCGCATCAGGCTTCACCGCTGATCCACCTATTCTCCGGCGCCAGCATGCTGGGTGCGTTCTTTATCGCCACCGATCCGGTCAGCGCCTCCACCACGCCGAAGGGCCGCTTAATCTACGGCGCGCTGATCGGCGTGCTGGTCTGGCTGATCCGCGTCTATGGCGGCTACCCTGATGGTGTGGCCTTCGCCGTGCTGCTCGCCAACATCACCGTCCCGTTAATCGACCACTACACGCAGCCGCGCGTGTACGGCCATCGCTAAGGAGCCGCCATGCTGAATTCCATGAGAAAGCACGGCACCACGCTGGCGGTGTTTGCGGCGGTCACCACCGGCCTGACCGCCGTAGTTTACGCCCTGACGAAAACCACCATCGCCCATCAGGCGGCGCTGCAGCAAAAAGCGCTGCTCGATCAGGTGGTACCGCCGGAAAACTACGACAACATCATGCAGAACGAATGCCTGCTGGTCAGCGATCCGGCGTTGGGCGACGGCGCGCCGCACCGCTTGTACCTGGCGCGCAAAAACGGGCAACCGACCGCCGCCGCGCTGGAAGCCACCGCGCCGGACGGCTACTCCGGCGCCATCAAGTTGCTGGTCGGCGCCGATTTCAACGGCACGGTACTCGGCACCCGGGTGATTGAACACCATGAAACCCCGGGGCTGGGCGACAAGATCGAACTGCGCATTTCCGACTGGATTTCCTTCTTCAGCGGCAAGAAAATCGACGGCCCGGACGACAAACGCTGGGCGGTGAAGAAAGACGGCGGCATGTTCGACCAATTCACCGGCGCCACCATCACCCCGCGTGCGGTGGTCAATGCGGTGCGCCGCACGGCGTTGTATATGGAAACGCTGCCGCCTAAACTTGAAAGCTTACCTGCGTGTGGAGCCAGCGAATGAGTGAAGCCAAAGAATTAATCGTCCAGGGGTTGTGGAAGAACAACTCCGCCCTGGTGCAGCTGCTGGGCATGTGCCCGCTGCTGGCGGTGACCTCCACCGTCACCAACGCGCTGGGCCTGGGGCTGGCCACCACGCTGGTGCTGACGCTGACCAACGCCTCCATCTCAGCGGTGCGCCGCTGGGTGCCAAGCGAAGTGCGTATTCCGATCTACGTGATGATCATCGCCGCGGTGGTGAGCATCGTGCAGATGCTGATCAACGCCTATGCCTTCGGCCTGTATCAGTCGCTCGGCATCTTTATTCCATTGATCGTGACCAACTGCATCGTGGTCGGCCGCGCCGAAGCGGTGGCCGCCAAGAAGCCGGTCGGCCTCTCGGCGCTGGACGGCATGGCCATCGGCCTTGGCGCCACCGGCGTGATGGTGACGCTGGGCTCGATGCGCGAACTGTTGGGCAACGGTACGCTGTTCGACGGCGCCGACCAACTGCTGGGCGGCTGGGCCAAGTCGCTGCGCATCGAAGTGGTGCATTTCGACAGCCCATTCCTGCTGGCGATGCTGCCGCCGGGCGCCTTTATCGGCCTGGGGCTGCTGCTGGCGGTCAAATATCTGATCGACGAAAAAATGAAGGCGCGCAAAGCCCGCGCCGTGGCGGCGGAACCGCTGCTGGAACAAGGACGTGCTGAGAAGGCCTGATGAACAAGCAGAAGCGACTGGAAATTCTGACCCGGCTGCGCGACAACAACCCGCACCCGACCACCGAGCTGGTGTACACCACCCCGTTTGAACTGCTGATTGCCGTGCTGCTGTCTGCGCAGGCCACCGACGTGAGCGTCAACAAGGCGACCGCCAGACTTTACCCGGTCGCCAACACCCCCGCCGCCATGCTGGCGCTGGGGGTTGATGGCGTCAAGGAGTACATCAAGACCATCGGCCTGTTCAACAGCAAGGCCGAAAACGTGATCAAAACCTGCCGTATGCTGCTGGAGCTGCACGGCGGCGAAGTGCCGGAAGATCGCGCCGCGCTGGAAGCGCTGCCGGGCGTCGGCCGCAAGACCGCCAACGTGGTGCTCAATACCGCCTTCGGCTGGGCGACCATCGCCGTGGACACCCACATCTTCCGGGTGTGCAACCGCACCCACTTCGCGCCGGGCAAGAACGTCGATCAGGTGGAAGAGAAGCTGTTGAAGGTGGTGCCCGCCGAATTCAAGGTCGATTGCCACCACTGGCTGATCCTGCACGGGCGCTACACCTGCATCGCGCGCAAACCGCGCTGCGGCTCCTGCATCATCGAGGACCTATGCGAGTATAAAGAGAAGGTTTATCCAGAATCCTGAGTCTGACGGGTGCGGCAAACCGCACCCGTCGCCGCCACTCCCCCCGCCAGCGCCTCTTTTTTATCGGAAATGTGATATCGCGCAGCAGTAACCCCGGCGTTATCGCGGTTTTCAGTGAAAAACTCAGTGCCGCGTTATTTTCAAGCGAAAAATTAGTCAAAAATTGCGGTGAACGTCACGCTTTCAGGATCACAAGGCGTTCACAAATGCCAGCCCCGTTTTCCTAAATTTCTATAATTTTACAAAACGCTGCATATGCACAACATTCCAATGGATTAACAACCACACATACACTGATGCGCTAAAAAATAGCAATTCAGCAGAATATATCCCTGCTTAAAATCCGTATAGCTTTTAATCAAAACAAAAAATCGGCAAACCATTAAAACCCGAAAGTTAATACTGCATAACATTTGCAACATCGCAGCATAATCCTGCGAGCGTTAAATGTAACCGAATATGACAAACTGCTTGCCACGTTGACAAAGATAGTGAACATTAACCGCCGTCCCCATCCTATAACAACGCAAAAGGATGCCGTTCCGCATCAACTTTTGTACTTTCCCGTCCTCCAAAGACGGGCTGCGAAAAAACAGAGGTACCAGTGTCAACAGCAAACAACCAACACCCGGAGAGCGTTAGCCTTAACGCGTTCAAACAACCGAAAGCGTTCTACCTGATCTTCTCGATCGAACTGTGGGAGCGTTTCGGCTATTACGGCCTGCAGGGCATCATGGCGGTTTATCTGGTCAAGATGCTCGGCATGAGCGAAGCCGATTCCATCACCCTGTTCTCTTCTTTCAGCGCCCTGGTATACGGCTTCGTCGCCATCGGCGGCTGGCTGGGCGACAAGGTGCTGGGCGCCAAACGCGTGATCGTGCTCGGCGCACTGGTGCTGGCCGCCGGTTACGCCATGGTGGCCTACTCCGGCCACGACATCTTCTGGGTTTACATGGGCATGGCGACCATCGCCGTGGGCAGCGGCCTGTTCAAGGCTAATCCGTCCTCCCTGTTGTCCACCTGCTATGAGAAAGATGACCCGCGCATCGACGGCGCTTTCACCATGTACTACATGTCGGTGAACATCGGTTCCTTCTTCTCCATGCTGGCCACCCCGTGGCTGGCGGCGAAATATGGCTGGAGCGTGGCGTTCTCCCTGAGCGTGGTCGGCATGCTGATCACCCTGGTCAACTTTATGATGTGCCACAAGTGGGTGAAGGAAAACGGCTCCAGACCTGACTTCAAGCCGCTGCATCTGCCGAAGCTGCTGATGGTGCTGGTCGGCATCGTGGCGTTGATCGCCGTGTCCAGCTGGCTGCTGCACAACCAGGTGATCGCGCGCTGGGCGTTGGCCCTCGTTTCCGCCGGTATCGTTCTGGTGTTCGCCAAGGAAACCTTCGCCCTGCACGGCGCCGCACGCCGCAAGATGATCGTCGCCTTCCTGCTGATGCTGGAAGCGGTGGTGTTCTTCGTGCTGTACAGCCAGATGCCAACCTCGCTGAACTTCTTCGCCATCCATAACGTGGAACACAGCATCTTCGGCGTCGCCTTCGAGCCGGAGCAGTATCAGGCGCTGAACCCGTTCTGGATCATGCTCGCCAGCCCGATTCTGGCCGCGCTGTATAACAAAATGGGCGATCGCCTGCCGATGCCGCACAAGTTCGCTTTCGGCATGATCCTCTGCTCCTGCGCCTTCCTGGTGCTGCCATGGGGCGCCAGCTTCGCCAACGAACAGGGCATCGTGTCGGTCAACTGGCTGATCCTGAGCTACGCGCTGCAGAGCATCGGCGAGCTGATGATTTCCGGCCTGGGTCTGGCGATGGTGGCACAGCTGGTGCCACAGCGTCTGATGGGCTTCATCATGGGCTCCTGGTTCCTGACTACCGCCGCCGCCGCGCTGATCGCCGGTAAGGTTGCCGGTCTGACCGCCGTGCCAAGCGACATCAACGACGCGCACGCTTCGCTGGCCATCTACAGCCATGTGTTTATGCAGATCGGCATCGTCACCGCCGTCATCGCTATCCTGATGATGCTGACCGCGCCGAAGCTGTACCGCATGACGCTGGACACCACCGAAGACGCCAATCAGAAAGCGCAGGAAGCCACTGCGGCTCGCTGACCGCCGGCGGATTGAGCGTAAGTAAAAGACCACCTCCTGAGGAGGTGGCTTTACACGACGCCCCCTAAAAGGGGGCCATTTTCGAGTTAATCCTGCAACAGCTCCATCTGCTGTTCGATCTCTTGGTCCTTCTTATCCTGATACTTCACGTATCGCCTGATAATTTCTTCGTTTACCCCTACCGTATCGACAAAGTATCCCCTTGCCCAAAAATGATTGCCCCACAACTTCTTTCGTATATGTGGGAAACGATTGTAAAGCCGGATTGCACTGCGTCCTTTCAGGACGCCCATCAACGTCGAAATCGATAGCTTCGGGGGGACTATCACGACCAGATGCACATGATCTGGCTGAATATTTAGCTCAAGAACTTCACAGTCCTTCATGTTGCAGAGGATATAAATTGTTCGGTAGAGCTCTTTGCCCACCTTGTCGCGGAGGATTTTAAATCGATACTTTGGCGTCCAAACCAGGTGGTATTTGCAACGCCAGAACACATGTGATGAACTCCTGTATAAACCCATGTTGGTGATTTCCTTCTTACTTGTGGTGAGTAAGCTGGAATATTCCGGCATGGGTTTCCTTCAGGCTAGAGCCTCACAGGTTCAATCACCACCTCCTTAGGAGGTGGTTTAAGGCTTACAATAAAAACACCGGGGTTAACGCCCCGGTGTTTTTTTATGCCGCAAGAAAAAGGTTTACGCTGACTTGGGTTTGCCGCTCAGGTTGGCCCACATGAATTCGCTTACCAGTGCGCTGTGGAACGCCGCCTGCTGCTTGTCGGCGGCGGCGCTGTGCCCGCCTTCGGTATTTTCATAGAAATAGGCCTGCTGATACCCCATCGCCTGCATGCGCGCGGCCATTTTGCGGGCGTGGGCCGGGTTGACCCGATCGTCGCTGGTCGCGGTATAGAACAGCACCGGCGGATAGGCCGTCTGCGCCTGAATGTTGTGGTACGGCGAGAAGGTCTTGATGTAGGCCCACTCCTCCGGCTTGCTCGGGTCACCGTATTCGGCGATCCACGACGCGCCGGCGGAAAGCTGGGTATAGCGCTGCATGTCCAGCAGCGGCACTTCGCAGACGATGCAGCCGAACAGCTGCGGATACAGCGTCAGCATATTGCCCACCAGCAGGCCGCCGTTGCTGCCGCCGCGCGCCCCCAGATGCGGCGCCGAGGTCACCTTGCGTGCGATGAGGTCTTCGGCCACGGCGGCGAAATCCTCATAGGCGCGATGGCGTTTCTGCTTGAGCGCCGCCTGATGCCACGCCGGACCATACTCGCCGCCGCCGCGGATGTTGGCCACCACGTACACCCCGCCGCGCTCCAGCCAGGCCGGCGCCTTGCCGCCGAGATAGCCCGGCAACAGCGGCACTTCAAACCCGCCGTAGCCATACAGCAGCGTCGGCGTGCTGCCGTCCAGCTTGAGATCTTTGGCGGCGATCTGGAAATACGGCACGCGGGTGCCGTCCTTGGAGCGCGCGAAATGCTGGCTGACCTGATAGCCGGCGGCGTCAAAGTCCTGCGGCGCCTGTTTCAACAGCGTCGCCTCACCGCCGTCCAGATTGCCCATATACAGCGAGGTCGGCTGCAGGAACCCGCTGACGGTCAGGAAATAGGCGTTGCTCTCTTCGTCGATGCCGCCGGCGGAAAGGGTGCTGATGGCGCCGGGGTTGCCTAGCGGGCGACGTTGCCAGCTGCCGCCCTGCGGCGTCAGCACCTCCAGCCGGTTGACCACGTTATCCATGATGCTGAGGATCAGATGATCGCGGGTGCCGCTGTAGCCGCTCAGCGCCTGCTCGGTGGTCGGGGTAAACAGCAGCTGCAGCTCGCGCTTGCCCGCCAGATAGTCGTCGAAGTTAGCCGCCAGCAGTGCGCCGGACGGATAACGCTTGCCGCCCACTTCCCAGTCGCTGCTCGGTTTGATCAGCAGCCATTCCCGATGCGTGTCCAGCTCAGCGTCGGCCGGGATGTCGATTTTTTTCTGCCGGCCGTCCTGAGCCAGCAAGAAATAGTCACGGCGATAGAAGTCCAGGCTGCGGCCGACGAAATCGCGCTCAAAGCCCGGCGTGCGATCGTGATAGGCGAAGACCGCCATGTCCTCGGGCTGCGCTTCGTACAGCGTTTCGGCTGCGCTCAGCGGCGTGCCGCGCCGCCAGCGTTTGGCGATGCGCGCGTAGCCGGACTGGGTCATCGAGCCGGGGCCGAAATCGGTGGCGATGAACAGCGTGTCCCGATCGACCCAGGAAACCCGGCTTTTCGCCACCGGCACGTTGAAACCGTCTTTGACGAAACGTTTGGCAACCAGATCGAATTCGCGGATTTCGGTGGCGTCACCGCCGTCCGGCGACAGCTGCATCAGGCAGTAACGGTATTCCGGCGCCAGCGGTTGCGAGCCCTGATAAACCCAATCCTTGCCCTCCGCTTTGCCCAACGCATCGATATCCAGCACCGTCTCCCAGGCCGGTTTGGCCTTGCGGTACTCGTCCAGCGTGGTGCGCCGCAGCAGACCACGCGGGTTGGCCTGATCCTGCCAGAAGTTGTAATAGTACTCGCCGCGTTTGCTCACCCACGGGATCTGGGTGTCTTTATTGAGGATATCCAGGACTTCGCGCTCAATGCGCTGAAAGTCTTCGCCCTGACCGAAACGTGCCACGGTGCGCTGATTTTCCTGCTGCACCCATTGCAGCGCTTTTTTACCCTGCAGCTCTTCCAGCCACAGGAATTCATCGCCGGCGGCCGCGCCGCCCTCCGCCGCCATCGCCAGGCGGATACTGTTGGGTAATGAAGTCATCGCGAATACGGCTCCTGCGGTTTGCGCACTGAGTTTAATGAACTGACGTCGATTGGTGACCGGCAAAATCAAGCTCCTTTTGAGTCGGCTGCAACGCCGCCCCGTCATGGGCGACAGCCTGTGAAATAAGAGTCATTTTCAACAAGGTAGGCGTTTGGCGGCGCGGAGTCAAAGCCCACGGCCGCCGCGTTGAGTCAGGATTGAGGATAGTGGATCAGATCGTGGATACGCACCGTTTGTGAACCGGCGTTGCGGTAGGCATGCGGCCGATCTGCCTGAAAGCGCATCGCCTCGCCGGCCGCCAGGCTGTGCCACGCGCCGTCTATCGCCAATTCCAACCGGCCGCTGATCACGATCACATGCTCGATCACGCCCGGCTCATGCGGCGACGATTCGCTGAACGCACCCGGCGCGAGATCGATGACGAACATATCGAAACCCAGCTGGCGATCGTAGGGAAACAGCGGCACCACGCGCATGTCGGCGTTGTCCTGATCGTACACCGGCAGATCGCCATAGCGGTGCAACGTCGCCTGCTGCTGCGCGGGTGAGGCCTCAAGAAAGGCGGAAAACGCCACGTTGAAACCGGTGGCGATCTTCCACAGCGTCGCCACCGTCGGGCTGGACTCGCCGCGTTCAATCTGCCCGAGCATCGCCTTGCTGACGCCGGTGAATTCCGCCGCCTGCGTCAGGCTCCAGCCGCGCTGTGCGCGCAGCGTGCGAAGGGTGTGCGCCAAATGGCCGGCAAGTTCCTGCATCCAGTTCTCCTCTGCGTGTCGAGCCCGATTATACCCGCTTGTGCGCTATAGCGCACGATGCTATGCTGATTTCTTGCCGTGCGTTATAACGCACAACCACCGATTGGAGCTGCTCATGCGCCCTGCCGTCACCCTGCGTCATCTGACCCTGCCCGCCGTCATGGCCGGCTTTGTCGCCGTTCTGGTTGGTTACACCAGCTCTGCCGCCATCATTTTCCAGGCCGCCGCCGCCGCAGGCGCTACGCCGGCGCAGATCGGCGGCTGGCTGAGCACGCTTGGGATCGCAATGGGCGTCACTTCCCTCGGGCTGTCGCTTTACCATCGCACCCCGATCCTCACCGCCTGGTCGACGCCCGGCGCGGCGCTGCTGGTCACCAGCCTGCCCGGCACGCCGATCAACGAGGCGATCGGGGTGTTTATCTTCGCTTCCGGTCTGATCCTGCTCTGCGGCATCACCGGGCTGTTCGCTCGCCTGATGGATTATATTCCGCAGGCGATTTCCGCCGCGATGCTGGCGGGGATCCTGCTGCGTTTCGGGCTGGACGCCTTCGCTTCGCTGCAGCTCAATTTCCTCCTCAGCGCCGGTATGGGGCTGACCTATCTGCTCAGCCGCCGTTACCTGCCGCGCTACGCCATCGTATTGACGCTGGCGATTGGGCTGGCGATCGCCACGCTGCAGGGCGATATCCAACTGACGCAACAGACGCCGGCGTTCGCCGTGCCGGAATTTATCGCGCCGCATTTCAGCTGGCCGACGCTGCTCGGCATCGGCGTGCCTTTCTTCGTGGTGACCATGGCTTCACAGAACGCTCCCGGGATCGCTACGCTGCAGGCGGCGGGTTACCGTGTCCCCACCTCACCGCTGATCGCCTGGACGGCGCTGACCGCGCTGCTGCTGGCGCCATTCGGCGGTTTCTCGGTGTGCATCGCCGCCATTACCGCCGCCATTTGCATGGGGCCGGACGTGCATCCCGATCCGCAGCGGCGCTATATGGGCGCGGTGGCCGCCGGCGGCTTTTACCTGCTGGCCGGGTTGTTCGGCGGCGCCATCGGCCTGCTGTTCAGCGCGTTGCCGGTCGCCTTGATCCACACCATCGCCGGGCTGGCGTTGCTCGGCACCATCGGCGGCAGCCTGCAACGCGCGCTGCATGATGAAAAACAGCGCGACGCGGCGCTGATCGCCTTCCTCATCACCGCCTCCGGCGTCACGCTGCTCGGCATCGGTTCTGCATTCTGGGGCATTGTCGGCGGCGCCATCGCTCATCTGCTGCTGTCGCTGCCGCGGCGAACCTCCGAGGCGTAACGGGCGGTCTACATTGACAAGCGACGCCGTGGCGCCTTCACTTTCTCTGTCGTTTGACTGTCAATTCACCTAATAAGTGACGCCGTCACCAAGGAAGCTTATGACTGAGAAAGCCGCGCTGTTGGCTCAGCGCCTGATACGCAATGTCGAACAGGTAGAGATGAAACATGACCGGCGGCCGCCGTTGTATGACAGCGTCGGCGCCCGTCTCGGCACCGGCACCGCCGCCGACAAGCTGGGCGCCTCTTTCGATTGTGTGGCGCCGGGCATGCGTTCCTGCCCCTACCATTTTCACTACGCTCAGGAGGAAATGTTCATCATTCTGGAAGGCAGCGGTACGCTGCGGGTGGCAGGAGAAATGCTGCCGATCGTCAGCGGGGATGTCATTTTCATTCCGCCGGGCCCGGAATACCCGCACCAGATCATCAACACTTCCGATGCGCCGCTGAAGTACCTGTCCGTCAGCACGCGCGAACAGCCGGAGCTGGTGATGTACCCGGATTCCGGCAAATACCAGGCGATGGCGCGCAGCGCAGACGGCGAGCAGGTGCGCTACCTGCAGCGCCCTTCAACCTCGCTCGATTACTGGCAGGATGAACCCTGAATCGCCGTCCGGCAACGGGATATCCAACGCGCGCGCCGCCAGTTCGGCCACGCGAAAGTCAATGTCAGCCGCCTGCCCGTCTTCCATGAACCAGGCGGCGGAGAGCCCCGACCAGGCCAGGATCCATTGCAGCAAGCGCCGGCGATCCAACCCGGCCAACCGGCACACCTGTTCCACGCGGCGCTGGAAAATGGCTGGATCGGTGGCGATACCGTAGTTGGGATTGCAGAAGATATTGGCGTAATCGAAACCCCGTTCACCGTACAAACGCTTGGGGTCGATCGCCAGCCAGCCGCGTTCGCCAAAGTCGAGCACATTGTCATGGTGGATGTCGCCGTGCAGCACGCTTTCTTCTCGCGGGCTGCTGAGCAATTCCGCCGCCGTTGTGGCGCTGAGACGCAGCATGCCGCCGTGCGCCTGCGCCGCCGGCCACAGCGAGCTGAACCACTCCTGCAGCGGGATCAATTCGGGCAGCGGTGCCTCTCGCGGCGCATGCAAGGCGGCGATCGCCCGGCACAGGATCTGCGTGGCCTGCTCATCGTCGCCATCACGCACCAGCTGCGCCAACGAACCTTCGCCCTGCGCGCGCTCCAGCAGAATGCCGTCGTCGTGCCACGCCAGCACCAGCGCGGCGCCTTCCCCGCGCCACCAGCACATGAGCCGGCCACCGAAGCGCTCCTCCTGCTCGCGGGCGATCTTCAACATGGCGGCCTCGCCCCGGTAACGCACCGGCATCAGCAGACTGCTGTGGGTTTCGAAGGCTTTGCCATCCTGTTCCAGTTGCCAGCGTTGCAGGTAGGGAGTAAAAATCGGGTTCATCGTCTCATGCGTCCTTGTGGCCGAGCTGCGCCGCACTGTCACATTCGGGTGAAGACGACGTATAAAATAAAGAGGGATGATACTCTCAAATATCATCGGTGCGCGGCGCCTGGCCGCCGTTTCTTCAGTATCCTAACCAAGTTTGTCGATTTTATTAACCGGTCTTGCGCGGGGTTTGACCATGACATCATTAAAACGCACGAATTATCCGCAGTTGCCGACGCCGGGCGGCCCCTATGTGCATGCGGTGCGCCACGGCGATCGCTTATACGTTTCCGGATTGACGGCCTTCGCCACCGACGCTCAGGGGTTGAGCGCGCCGGAGCAAACGCAGGAGATCCTCGAACAGCTGGCCACCATTGCCGCCAGCGAAGGCGTCAACCTCAAGGCATTGATTAAAATCAGCGTGTTCCTGACCGACATCGCCGATCTGGCGGGCGTGCGCCCGGTGCTGTTTGACTATTTCGATGGCGCGCTGCCGGCCTGTTCACTGATGGCGGTCAGCGCGTTGTTCTCACCCGCGGTGTGTGTGGAAATAGAGGCGGTGATGGCGTTGCAGTAATGCGTGGCTAGAGCGCGCCCTCATCCGGCACGCAGGGGCCGATCTTGAACCAGGCTTTGGCGATCCGCCCCTGTTCCACTTCATAGATGGCGATGACATCCATTTTGCCGCGCCCCTGCGGGAAATTGCGCGTCACCACTTCCTGATCGACCACCATATTGCCTACCGCCATGCGTTTTATCCGTTCGCCATACAGACTCGGCTCCTGGAAACGCACCAGATGCCGTTCACGGATCGCCGCCTTGCCGCTGGCCAGCAGCGTGTCTGGATGCTCGTAATACTGGGCGTCGTCCGCCCAGCAGGCCATAAAGGCCTCGATGTCGCGGGCGTTATAGGCGTCAAGCTGTTGTTGAACCACATCCTGCGGGCGTGCCGTTTTATCGTTCATCACATCCTCCTGCCGAAGTTAACCGCCGCATACGTCGAACCCATCACGTTAACCGCCCAGTGCTGCAGCTTGATGACACGGCGAGATCTGAATAAAAACCCAAAAATAGCGAATAAATAACCTATCACGCCCAATGAACAATTCAAGCGCCCACGCATAAATTTTCTGCGCCGCGCCAGGGGCGGTGAAAACCGCATGACGCCGCGCGTTAATCTTTGCGACGGTGAGGGAAATTCTGCTAATTTAGCGTGAACAGCCTGACGATAACGAAACGCTATGCAGCAAAAACCGGTGTTGGACGAAGCCAGACAGTTAAAACGACTCAACGCCGCCACGCGGCGCCAATCCCATATGTACAAATGGATCGCGCTGATTGCGGCGCTGGATGCGCTGTTGGTGTTTTGGTATGACCGGGATATGCGCAACGTCACCTTCTCGGGAGCGGTTGCGCTGGTGTGCGGCTATTTGTGGATCCGCGATCGCAACAAGGCCCGGGGTTACCGGCGCGAGTTTGATCGCAAATTCGGCAAGCGCAGCGGCGATTAAGGCTGCATCGCCTCCAGCACTTTAGCACTGTCGACGATCTGCACGAACTTCACGATTTTGCCGGCGCGCAGCGTATAAATATGCGCAAAAGAGGCGCTGAAGGATTTGCCGGTGGCCCGGTAGGTGCCGTGATAAAAACCCTGAGCGATCACATTGTCGCCGGCGTCGTAAAAGTGATCGACGTCGGCGCGGTAACCTTGCCATTCGCTGCCCAGGCGCTGATGCACGTTCTTGATGATGTTCTCCGGGCCGATATAGGTACCGGCGTAAGGGAAACCGGCGGCTTCGGTCCACTCGGCATCGGGGGCCAGCGCCGCCAGCAGATTACGGCCGTTTTCTTCGGAGCTGCCTTCATAGGTTGCGCGCACTATTTCAAGAGGGGTTGGCATGTCTCTTCTCCCATGGCTGATGAGGATATTCCGGCCATCCCCGCGGACACAGGCTCTCACCAAGCGGAGACGGCGGAATTCGGCTATTCTAGGTTGCTTGTTTCGCTGCAAAAACCGCAGTTATGACAATAGTGGGTTGCACTTTAGTAAACAATAGCCGTTTTACTGTCATCCTCCCGGCATCCGGCACGGCTATGCTGATTGACCGATTTCCCCCAACAGGAGCTGAACGTGTCTTTACCCTCGCTGACGCAAGAGCTGTTACAACCTTTCTCCCCTTACCAGGCGCTGGCACAAACGTTGCTGCCGCTCACCCTCGAGTCGGACGACGGTTCGCATGACGTCGCGCACCTGCACCGGGTCTGGAAGAACTGCCGTCGGATCAGCAAGCTGGAAGGCGGCGACCAGCGCATTCTCTGCGCGGCGGTGCTGCTGCACGACGCCGTCGCGGTGGAAAAGAATTCGCCGCAGCGCCATCTGGCCTCGCGCATGGCGGCGGAGCAAGCCACGCTGACGCTGGCCCGGCTGGAATGGGCGCCGGCGGACATCGCGGCGGTGGCTCACGCCATTGAAGCGCACAGTTTTTCCGCCGGCATCCCGCCACAAACGCTGGAGGCGAAGATCCTGCAGGATGCCGATCGCCTCGACGCTATCGGCCTTATCGGCGTGGCGCGCTGCTTCTATATCGGCGGCCGCATGCGCAGCGCGCTGTATGACGCCGCCGATCCGCGGGCTGAACATCGCCAATACGACGACAAGCGTTTCTGCCTCGACCACTTCGAAACCAAACTGTTCAAGCTGCAAGACGGCTTCCAGACCGCCGCCGGGCGGCAGATGGCCGAACAGCGCACCGAACGCATGCGGCGCTTTGTCGACGATCTGCTGGAAGAGGTGTAATGCCGGCCTACGGGGCATTTTCGTTATGCCCATAACATTTTCGGTCATATAACGCCGCTAAACTGTAAGTCAACTTCACCGAACGGGCGGCACAGATGAAAAAGTTGACGTTGAAAGAGATGACGGAAAGCGAACAGCGGGAAGTGAAAACCGAATTGGACAAGGCGCGTAAAAGCCATGGCAGGCCGCTGACCAACGCCGAACAGCACAAGGTCAAGGATGAGGCGGTGGCGCGCATCATGGCCGCCAGAGCGAAGCTCGCCAAGGCGGAGCGTGCAGAACGCAAAGCCAACCGCTACCGGCCAAGTGGCGACACTTTCAGTTGGTCTGCCACCATCGGCTCCCGCCCGCCGCGCTGAGCCAACCCTCCCCGCCGCGGCGGGGATTTTTATTTATTAGCCAAACTCATCCTCACCGGCGAATCATGAATAACAATGTTATCAATCTGTTGTAAATTGACAGCCTGATGAAGAATATTCATTATCACCCCACTTCCCCTTTTCGCGAGACTGCCATGGCCTACCCACGCAACGCTGATATTCTGATGACGCCTGCGTTGCCCCTTGGCGGTTTGGCGGCGGTTACATCGAAGAAACAGACGCTCATTTGACCGGGGCGCGCTGTCCCGTCAGATGAGCTGACTGGATGGCACGCAACGCCCCGCCTTCAATTTTCTCATCTGGCTTCTCTGTCGGTCACACAGAAGGAATATTTTATGGCCTCATTTTCGGGTATTTGGGTGGCGATGGTTACCCCTTTCAATCACGATGCCGTCGATCTGCCGGCGGTGCAACGCCTGGCGCGGCACCTGCTCGACGCCGGCATCGATGGTCTGGTGGTCTGCGGCTCCACCGGTGAAGCCGCCGCGCTGAGCAAAGAAGAACAGCTGGCGGTGCTCGACGCCGTATTGGAAGTGGCGCCTGCACGCCAGGTGGTGATGGGCCTTTCCGGCAATAACATGGCCGCCACGCTGCAAATGCAGCAGGCCATTCAGCTGCGCGACATCGCCGGCGTGCTGATCCCGGCGCCTTACTACATCCGCCCTTCGCAATGCGGCCTGATCGACTATTTTACCCAGTTGGCCGACGCCTCCACCGTGCCGGTGATCCTGTATAACATTCCGCAGCGCACCGGCATCGTCATGGAGCTGGCCACGCTGCGCCGGCTCGCACGCCATCCGCGCATCACCGCCATCAAGGACTGCGGCGGCAACCCTGACACCACCATGGCGCTGATCGCCGATGGCGAAATCGATGTGATGACCGGAGAAGACAATCTGATCCTCACCACGCTGTGCCTCGGCGGCACCGGCGCCATCTCCGCCGCCGCGCATGTTCACCCGGAACGTTTCGTCCAGCTGGTGCAGCAGGTCGCCGCCGGCGATCTGGCTGCGGCACGCAGCAACTTCTATGAGCTGCTGCCGATGATCCACCAGATGTTCAGCTTCCCGAATCCGGCGCCGGTCAAGACGGTGCTGGCCCAGCAGGGGCTGATCGCCAACGAGTTGCGTTCGCCGATGCAGGTGGCGCCGCCGGCGCTGCAGCAGCAGATCGCCGCGACGCTGGCGCAGCTGCAGCCCGCCGAGGCGATCGTCGGTTAAATTTGTTAGCTAAGCCGCTGTAATTTTGGTGCTATGGGACTACGATGAGTGGTTAAGCATGCCCGTCATTCGTCATCAACAAGGAGCTTCCGATGAAACTGTTCTATAAAGCCGGCGCCTGTTCGCTGTCCCCGCATATCGTGCTGCGTGAGGCAGGGCTGGATTTTACGGCGGAGAAGGTCGATCTGGCGCAGAAGAAAACCGAGAGCGGCGCCGATTACCTCGCCATCAACCCCAAGGGACAGGTCCCGGCGCTGCTGCTGGATGACGGCAGCCTGCTGACCGAAGGCGTGGCGATCGTGCAATATCTGGCGGACCGTGTGCCGGATCGCAACCTAATCCCGGCGGCGGGCACCCTGTCGCGCTACCACGCGATCGAATGGCTGAACTACGTCGCCACCGAGCTGCACAAAGGGTTCAGCCCGCTGTTCAACCCGAAAACGCCCGAGGAATATAAAACCATCGCGCGCGCCAGGCTGGAGCAGCAGTTCAGCTATCTGGATTCGGTACTGGCGAAGCAGCACTTCCTGTTGGGAAGCCGTTTCAGCGTGGCCGACGCCTACCTGTTCACCGTGCTGCGCTGGGCATTCGCCCTGCAGTTCGATGTGCGCAAGCACGCCCATCTGGCGGCCTGGTTCGATCGCGTTGCGGCACGCCCGGCGGTAGATGCGGCGCTGAACGCCGAAGGATTGAAGTAAGGTTCAGCCCCGGCGGCTCTCGCCGGGGCCCGATGCCGCTTACAGTTTTACCGCTTTGAATTCGCTGCGCGGTTGCACGATCCGATCCTGCGCCGCCACTACTTGCAGCTCGTATTCTTCCATCGCCTGCGTGGTCAGCATCACCTCATACACGGCGGCGGTCACGTGCTCCAGCGCTTTATCCAGCGCCTCGCCCTTCAGCAGATCCACCAGCAGCAGACCACTGGTCAAATCGCCGACGCCGACCGGCTGACGCGCCCCGAAGTCCACCAGCGGCCGGCTGATGTGCCAGGCTTCGTCCGCCGTCACCAGCAGCATTTCAAAACAGTCGGCGTGATAGCCGGCCCGGGCCAGATGCTTGACCAGCACCAGCCGCGGCCCTTTGGCGATCAGCGCGCGGGCGGCCTGCACCGCATCGGCCACGTTGGCGACGGCCATCTGGCTCAGCATCTCCAACTCCAGCAAGTTCGGCGCCATCATGTCGCTGCACGGCAACGCCTGGCGGCAGTGAAACTCGGCCACGCCCGGCGCCACGATGCAGCCTTTTTCCGGATGTCCCATCACCGGATCGCAGAAATACCAGGCATTCGGGTTCGCCTGCTTAACCTGGCGCACGATCTCCAGAATATGGTCGCCCTGCTCCGGCGAACCGATATAGCCACTCAACACCGCATCACAGCGCTTCAGTTGATCGATATTGGCGATGCCCTGCGCGATCTCGGTCAGGTGATTGGCCGGCATGACGCAGCCGGTCCACTGGCCGTATTGCGTATGGTTGGAGAACTGTACCGTGTTCAGCGGCCAGACGTTGACGCCCATGCGGCGCATCGGAAATTCAGCCGCACTGTTGCCGGCGTGACCAAACACCACGTGCGACTGGATAGAAAGAATGTTTTTCATCGGAACAACTGACCTCGCCATGCCGTGTGCATCAGCCCGCGGCGAAATGATAATGGGTGCACAACGCGAAAACGTCATGCCGGCGCTGTTAAAAACAAGAAATAAGAGGAATTTTTATGCTTTCGACGGCGGCATATTGTAGCGAAAACACATCGGCAAAAAAAGCGCATATCCTACAGGTAACCGTACCAACGGCGTATGTGCACTCAAAACAACCGATTTGCTTTTTTGTCATTCTTGGCTGTACTTAAAGTTCACTGAGTCTTGCATTTGGGGAGGAAAAATGAATTTCATTTCATTACAACAAGATACAGCCATTATTTTCTATGCAATCATGGGCCGATATGCAGACAACCAAGAATTGACATACTTTACAAGGCAAATCGAGAAAGCGTTATACGACAATGTATATTTGGCTAACCAGCTTATTGACTCTCCCAGTGGCCATCTTCGCTATAACGGCTTAACTACTGTGCAAAAAGTAGAATATATCTATCATAATGCGACCGGCCAATCTCCTTCACCGACCAAGTTGGACTTGTTAGTCAATCAAGTCAACGCGGGACTCTCTTTAGGTCAGTTAGTCAGTAACTTAATTAACGACACTCGTCATTACATCGGCAACGACCCCACTACAACAGCTCAGCAAAAACACATGTTCGAGACTATTAACGCTACGCTATATCCAACACCAGCGACCTCGGCTACTAGTGCTGCAGCTGACGTACAAGGGATTTATTATACTATTGGCAGTCTATTTAATGCTGATGGCGTCAATTATTGGAGCAAGGCTATTGCGGATGGACGGGTTAGTGTTAATTATGTCGCTAATAACTTTGTAGAATCACGAGCATGGTTGCTTTCATTGAATAATGACGAATTCGTCAAGAGAATATACAAGTGCATTTACGACTTAACCCCCGATACTACAACCGTAGCTAAATACACCTCAGGTCTAAATAACAATAGCGAAACACGAGGCGACGTCATCATCCGTTTAATGACCGACGTTCGCAATGATGTAGATAACAGTATTGCCAAACAAAACTTTCTAAAAGCCACGCACGTCTATGGCTCTGGAGAATTCACGCCATTAAAGATGCAAGAAAATGTAGCGGTATTATTCCAATTACTGACGACAACTACCGGATTAGATGCCAGAGGACTTGACAGTTTTAGTAGAATGTTAGACAGTGGAAAATCTGAACTAGCATTATTGACACTTCTTACGCAGTCTACCTCACATTTTAGTTCCGCCTCAGATTTTAGTTCACTTTATATCAAACTATATGGCCAAGCTTTAACTAATGAGCAAAAAAACGTTATATTGCAACAAGCGGAGAACAACGCCTTACAGGCGACATTAAATATTATAGAGGCATATCGCAATGGGAAATCACCATTGAATGATGGCCCTCTCCCGCTAACCAAAGACATTGCCACACTTGAACAACAGATAGGCGAAAAATTAGGTTACCAGGAGAATGGAAAAATCACACTGGATCGAGACGGCGCATTGATTGGCGATATTAACTCAGGGAGCATTCATAGATTATCACATGCCGAAATTGGCGTCCTTAACTCTGCTTCTCTGGATGTTAATTATGCCAGCGCAATCGATCTTAGATTTGCAAAATCATTAAAAAACTTAACATTACAAGGCGATTACGCCGCCAATGCCATTGTTATTAACTCATTGAGTGGAAGATCGATAACTCTTTACCTCAACAAAAACAATCTGTTAAATGCAGACAATATCATTGAGCTCACCGAACTTGCCAGTAGCCGATTGATAGCCGATCAACTCAATATTGCCGACTCGAAAATAAATATGAGTCTCAGTGGAAACGAACTCACTCGATTGCTATGGAATGGCAATAGTATTGCAGGGGGAGCAAACGCTATCGATAAAGAGTTTCTGGCAACGTTTTTAGCCAAGTCTTCTTCTTCGCAGAGCAGTATTTCTGCTAATTTTATCAGCAAAAACGTATACTTGACATCTAACGGCGGCAATGGATATGACGCCGAAATTATAAGTAATATAAATCAGTTTTTGTATTTTGGCGGTATAGAACTTGGTGGTTATCGTGGTACAGGAAACATCTATCTTAACGGTGAGTTAATCTCAACCGAGGGAAAAAATATTTTTGATTTCGGTCTATTAAACCAAACTGCCAAGGTCTATGGCACTTATCCTCAGCCAATAAAGATTCTGGCTCAAGGTGAACTACCGAAAACACCTACCGATGGAGGTAAAGCCACTGGCTCTTCGGGATTAATCTTGTCCGGTATGGCTGATGATGTAAAGGTAATTAATACCAGTTGGTCCAGTATGCTTACGATAAATGGGGATGCCTCTGCTAGCAGTAAATTGACGCTTGAAATGGCAAAACACCTCGTCGATGATGCTTTCAAAATCAACATAGGCGCTAATAATGGCGGATGGATTAATGCAGGAGAAATAAATATAATTAGTCAAGATAAAACGACACAAGAAAGTCTGAAATTAGAGTCAAGTGGAAACACAATAAATACAATTTCACTCGGGGGAAGCGATAACAATATATCAAATATCACAGTTACCGCCAGTACACGACTATACCTAACCATTAAAGAGGATTTTAGTGATACGCTGCAATCCATAGAATTACCTGAAAATGATCCACGCCACAATGCCGTCATTGATCTTTTCCTCGAGAAAGGTGGTAGTGGTGGTGGCGCTTTCTATTCGCTTCTGTCTTCTCTAAACAACATATCCCCTTACGAGCATGTCATTAGCAGTCTTTTTGGTAACTTATTGGATATAGAAACCTTCAACGGCGGTAACTTTACGGTACATGGCAATACAATCATTGGAAACTCAACAACTGGCGTGCGAAACGTATCCTTCGAAAATAGTAATATAGAGAATTTGGTCACCTTAAATAGATACAGTTACGATCAAATACATGCTGGGTCAGCTGATAGAAAGTGGAATTTTGGGCCGAATGAAAAAGGTAACATTGAAATTTATGGTAACATTAGTCAACCTAATCAAATTAATACGTTATTTAATTCATTGGCAATAAATAACACTGATCGTGCGTTTGATGTTTTAGCCAAGGCAATGTCAAAAATCACCAAAGGTGCCAGTGAAAATAGTTTAGCTGAGGTGGGCGCAGTGGGAATGGGTGACAACATCTATGTTATTATCGACAAAAACCACAATCAGAAATTCGACGAAAATGATACTGTTTTTTCTATCGCAAATGAAAATATCTATTCATTAGCAAATACTCTTCATTATCAAGCTCCTACAATTGATCTTAACGGTTTTGCGCCGGACTATTTTGCTTAAAAAAATGGCCCGGAAATATTTCGGGCCATTCATATGGGACTATTTTATTTACTGCCAATCCACCAGGCAGTAATGCTTTTTGCCGCGACGCAACAGCGTGTAGCGGCCGAACAGACGGTCTGAATCGCTGAAGCGGTATTCGGCATCGGACTGCTTCTCGCCGTTGATGGTTACCGCGTTGGAGCCGATCATGGTGCGCGCCTGGCCGCGTGACGGCACCAGTTCGGCATTCACCAGCGCTTGCTGCAGATCGGCGTCGCGATCCAGTTTGATGGTCGGCATGCCGTCCTGCGCCAGCTGGGCGAAGTCCGCCTCGGTCATGTTGTGCAGCGCACCGGAGAACAGACTCTGGGTGATGCGCTTGGCGGCCGCCAGGCCTTCCGCACCGTGCACCATGCCGGTCACTTCTTCCGCCAGCACGTATTGGGCGCGCGGCGCCTTACCGCTGTTCTTGTCTTCTTCTTCCAGCGCGTTGATGTCTTCCAGGCTCATGAAGGTGAAGAACTTCAGGAAGCGGTAGACGTCGGCGTCGGCGGTGTTGATCCAGAACTGGTAGAACTTGTACGGGCTGGTTTTTTCCGGCGCCAGCCAGACCGCGCCGCCCTCGGTTTTACCGAACTTGGTGCCGTCGGCTTTGGTGATCAACGGCACGGTCAGGCCGAACACCTGCTTCTGATGCTGACGGCGCGTCAGATCGATA
Organism: Serratia nematodiphila DZ0503SBS1; assembly: GCF_000738675.1. Classification (NCBI taxonomy): domain Bacteria; kingdom Pseudomonadati; phylum Pseudomonadota; class Gammaproteobacteria; order Enterobacterales; family Yersiniaceae; genus Serratia; species Serratia nematodiphila. Next base: position 3,793,448 of record NZ_JPUX01000001.1, read on the forward strand.
CCCGAGGTGATGTTGCCCCACTGATCGGAACCGCCGATCTGCAGCTCCACCTGGTGGCGGTTATACAGCTCGGAGAAATCGTAGCCCTGCAGCAGGTTATAAGAGAACTCGGTGAAGGAGATGCCGGAGTCGTCGCGATTCAGACGCTGCTTGACCGCTTCCTTGTTGATCATCTGGTTAACGGAGAAGTGCTTGCCGATGTCACGCAGGAAGGTCAACACGTTCATGCCGCCGAACCAGTCGTAGTTGTTGGCCGCGATAGCGCTGTTGCTGCCGCAGTCGAAATCGAGGAACGGGGAAACCTGTTTGCGGATCTTCTCGACCCACTCGTTCACCGTATCGGTGGTGTTCAGCTTGCGCTCCGCCGCTTTGAAGCTCGGATCGCCGATGAGGCCAGTGGCGCCGCCCACCAACGCTACCGGCTTGTGGCCGGCCAGCTGGAAGCGCTTCAGGCACAACAGAGGAACCAGATGGCCCAAATGCAAGCTGTCAGCGGTCGGATCGAAACCGCAATACAGTGCAATTGGCCCTTGCGCCAGTCGCTCCGCTAACGCTTCCTCATCCGTAACCTGGGCAACGAGGCCCCGCTCTTGCAGTTGTTTAATCAAGTTGCTGCTTGCCATCAATGACTCCATGTATAAACGAATGCACCTTTGCCGGTACACGGCCTTTCGCCCAGTGGCGAAATAAAAATTCAGGGTAACGCATAGAATAAAGCGCCGGCGGCATCAGCACCAGCGCTTAGAGAGGATTTTCCGCCTTCAGGGTGCCAGTCGGTCAATTTTCCAGTCATTCCCGTCCCGCTGATACAGGAAACGGTCATGCAGGCGATGGGCGCCCCCCTGCCAGAACTCGACGGAGTCGAATTTCACGCGGAATCCGCCCCAGAAACTCGGCAACGGCACCTCGCCCTGCTGGAACTTCTGCTTCAGCTCGAGGAATTTGCTCTCCAGCACGCCGCGCGCGGAAATGCGCGACGATTGCTGCGAGACCCAGGCGCCGATCTGGCTGTCCTTCGGCCGGCTGTTGAAATACTTCAGCACGTCGAGCGTCGACAGACGCTCCGCCTGGCCGAGGAAAATCACCTGGCGATCGAGCATGTGCCAGGGGAACAGCAGGCTGATATGCGGGTTGTGCGCCAGCTGTTGCGCCTTGCGGCTGCCGAGGTTGGTGTAGAACACCAGCCCCTGCTCATCGAAATGCTTCAGCAGCACGATGCGTTGATAAGGCTGGCCGTGTTCGTCGACGGTCGCGACGCACATGGCGGTGGGATCCGCCAGGCGCGCGTCGCAGGCCTGTTTCAACCAACGTTCGAACAGTTCGAGCGGGCTGGCGGTCAGATCGTTGCGGCGCAGGCCGCCCCGGGTGTATTCACGGCGCAGGTCCGCAACATCAAACTCATTCTTTTCAATCATCTGGGTTATCGACCAACTGAAAAAATCCGTCGTTACATTCTGCGCCTGCGGCGTCAGGAACTCAATCGCTCCGACGCCGCCGTCAACCCTCACTCCGTCAACACGCAGTCGCTCATGACTACCTTGCCGTTGCGCTCAAGATAGGCGTTACGGTCTTTCGACCAAAAAGTGTATTTGCCGTCGCTGTATTTGGCGCCGGTCAGCGCCAGCACCTGCTTAAGATGCAGCTGCTCGCCATCCATCAGCAGGCTGACTTCACTCGCCTTGCCGTCGAGCGCCACCGTCAGCGGCGTGGTGCCACACTGATAGTGCATCGTCTGGCTGCTCTGCGGCAGGATGTAACTGCAGCCGGACAGCGCCAGCGCGCCGGCGACGAAAATGACTTTTTTCATGCTGTTGCTCCTTAGAAAAATCCTTCACCGGCTATCCTAACAGAGCTAACGGCCCCCCAATGGCAAAACCGGATAAATCCCACCCAGCACCGTTTCACGGCTGGCGCCGGTTACCGAAGGCAGGTTGCCGGCCTGGCCGGACAGCGTACGGAAGGCCAGCCAGGCAAAGGCCAACGCCTCCATGTCGTCACCGCTGACGCCGAAATCGTCGGTCAGCCCAACTTCCGTGCCCGGCAGCAGCGCCGACAAACGCGCCATCAGCAGCGTGTTGCGCGCCCCGCCGCCGCACACCAACAGACGTTCGCACCCGCCGGCCAGCTGCACCTGTTCGCTGATGCTGACGGCGGTCAGTTCCGTGAGCGTGGCCTGAACGTCGACCGGCGCCATCGCCGGCAATCCGGCCAGCTGCCGCTCCAGCCAAGCGATATTGAAATACTCGCGGCCGGTGCTTTTCGGCGCCGGCTGCGCGAAGTACGGATCCGCCAGCATCTGCTGCAACAACGGCAAGCAGACTCGCCCCTGCATCGCCCAGCCGCCGTCCTGATCATAAGGCTGCGCGCGGTGGCGCCACACCCAGGCGTCCATCAGCATGTTGCCCGGCCCGGTATCGAAACCGCGTACCGCCGTACCGGGCAACAGCAGAGAAAGGTTGGCGATGCCGCCGACGTTTAGCACCATGCGCCGCTCGACGGGATGCCCCAGCAGCGCCTGATGAAACGCCGGCACCAGCGGGGCGCCCTGCCCGCCGTACGCCATGTCGCGCCGGCGGAAATCGCCGACGGTGGTGATATTGGTCAGCGCGGCGATGCGGTTGTTATCGCCGAGCTGCATCGAGAAACGCGCGTCGCCTTCCGGCTCGTGCCACACCGTCTGCCCGTGGCAACCGATGGCGGTGACCTGCTCCGCGTCGATGCCGGTTTGCTTTAGCAGGCCGAGCACCGCCTCGCCGAACAGCGTACCCAACTGCGCGTCCAGCCGGCCGACGGCGGCCAACGTAGTTTGCTGCCCCTGGCACATCCCCAGGATCTCTTTTTTCAACGCCATCGGCATCGGATGGCTATAGCTGGCCTGCTGCGCCACCATGCGATCGTCGATCGCGGCCAATACCACATCGATTCCGTCCAGACTGGTGCCGGACATGACGCCTATATAGCGGCCTGACTTCATAGCAACATCCTCTAACCCGCGCAGTAAGCAAAATTTATCCTGACAAATAAACCAGAATTGCCGGATTAACGCCATGAATTATGATGCTTTTTTTACGCACCGTGAGCCAGATGCCTTCTGGCGCCGCTGTGGCACGGGCTATGTGTTAAACCGTGCCATAACAGGCGACGGAATGTCGCCAAGGCTGTCATAAAGGTAAACCGCGGTTTATTATTGGTTGAACAGAGAAAAGTTAAGCTGCATGCAGCGATGAAGCATGGCGGTGTGTCAACTTTCAGCCATACTTTGTCTATCATTTTCACTGAATCTTGCCTGGTGAGCATTGCCAGGCTATGGACTACTACCATCAGGAGTTTTATATGATCAAGCGTCTTCTCGTCGTCGCCGTCGCCGCCGTTACGCTGGCCGGCTGTGCCAATGAATCCATGTCCGGCGATGTCTACTCGTCCTCGCAGGCCAAGCAGGTACAGACCGTCACCTACGGGACGCTGGTTTCCGTGCGTCCGGTTAAAATTCAGGGCGGCGAAGGCTCCAACGCCATGGGGATGATCGGCGGCGCGGTGATTGGCGGGCTGTTGGGCAACACCGTTGGCGGCGGCACCGGTCGTACGCTGGCTACCGCGGCGGGCGCTATTGCCGGCGGCGCGGCAGGTAACAGCATCGGTGAAGTGGCCGGTCGTACCTCCGGCTACGAGCTGGAAATCAAGACCGACCAGAAAGAGAACATCGTGGTGGTACAGAAAGCGGGCGACAGCAAGTTCAGCCCTGGCCAGCGTGTGCGCATGGCGCGCATGGGCGACACCATCACCGTTTCCCCGCTGTAAGTCAGTCGGCGACAAACGGCAAACCGGAGGCAATCGCCTCCGGTTTTATTTCTGATGCTGTGAAACTGTAATCGTAGAAAATAAGAATATTATTATTTGTTCTGCAGTTCGGTGATATTTTGTTCTAACTTGCCAATCAGCCCTACCAACAGATGCACTTCGTCGGCGGTAATGCCGCTTAAAATCTCACTGCGTGTAGACGTGATCACACTGTCCACTTCCCTGATGATCGGATCGGCCGCTTCGGTCAGCTTGATGCGCTTCGCGCGGCGATCGTTGGCACAGGTGTGACGCGTGATCAGCCCCTTCTCCTCCAATTGGTCCAGCGTGCGAACCAGTGACGGTTGCTCGATACCGATCGCCTTGGCCAACTGGATTTGCGACTGCTCCGGCGGCAAACGATTGATATTGTGCAAAGTGACCCAGTGCGTTTGGGTCAGCTCCAACGGCTTGAGCCGATGATCGATGAGCGCGCGCCAAACACGAACTAATCGTGCTAAATCTGAACCTAATGTTGACTCCACTTCCCCCTCCTTATAATTAGCATGCTAACATTACCTCCCAGAGTTTAGACTATTTTGGGTAACTCACATTAAAAACACAAATGTATATAATGTATATTGTGGAAATAGCCACTATTTTCGGCCGTTATCGTTTAATCGTTATGCAAATATTCAACATATTCACCCTTAGGGATTGTTAATGTGAATACATCATGGTTACACACCTCATCCCCCTTACCCGATTTGGTCCTGGGGGCATCGCTTTATTTTCCACCTATATTTAAAGCTTTTTTACTAGGACTCGTCTTATGGCTGCTGATTCATCAACTGCTGAGAGACTGGATGTATTCCGGTGAAATCTGGCATCCCATGTTGATGGACCTGTCCATTTTCGTTCTGACCGTCAGCGGTTCCTTATGGATTTTAGCGAGTTGGTAACCCATGCAGCATAAAACATTAAAATACTTCTCTACGGTGATCGTCTGCGCCATTGCCGTCTGCGCCGGTTGGTGGCTCTGGAATTATTATATGCAATCCCCATGGACCCGTGATGGAAAAGTGCGCGCCGAACTCGTCAATATCACCCCTGAAGTCTCTGGAAGATTAGAGAAAATAAGCGCGAATGACAATCAGTTCGTACCTGCGGGAAGTCTGATTTTTACCCTCGACCCGGTGCCCTACCAGATCGCGCTGGACAATGCCGAGGCCGCGGTGGCAAAAGCGCAATCGGATCTGGCCAAAGCAGACCACGAGGCTGCCCGCCGCCGCGGCTTGCCGCGCAACGTTATTTCCGCTGAAGATTTGGATGAGTCCAATTTAGCCGCTCAGGCAATGAAGGCCGCCTATAAAGCCGCCCTGGCCAACTTGGAACAGGCCAAATGGAATTTGAGCAAAACCAAAATTTACGCGCCGACCGACGGTTATATCACCAATCTGCAGGCGCGGATCGGGAACTACGCCAACGCCGGCACGCCTTTGGTCGCGCTGGTGGATGTCCATTCGTTTTATGTACTCGGTTATTTCGAAGAAACCAAGCTGAAACATATAAAAGAAGGCAATAAAGCCGATATTGTCTTATATAACGGCAACACCCCGCTGCAGGGGGAAGTAGAGAGTATCGGCCGTGCCATTTACGATCAGAGCGTTGACAGCAACAACGATCTATTAATGGACGTTAAGCCTAATGTTCCCTGGGTGCGTTTGGCTCAGCGCGTGCCGGTGCGGATAAAATTGCTCAACGTGCCCGCCGATTTGACGCTGGTTGCCGGCACAACCTGCACCATTTCGATTCATCAGCGGAACTAAAGTGTGAACCTGCCCTTTCTGGAGTGGAGCCGTACCCCCTGGGGTAAGGCGACCGGCGGCCAATGGCGCTATGCGCTGCGCAACTCGCTGGCGATGTGTCTGGCGCTGTGGGTCGCGTTCGTGCTCGAGCTCGACGAACCCTATTGGGCGCTCACCTCCGCCGCGGTGGTGAGCTTCCCCACCATCGGCGGCGTGATCAGCAAAAGCATCGGCCGCATCTTCGGCAGCCTGGTGGGCGCCGCCGCCTCGGTGGCGATCGCCGGGCACTGCCTGAACGATCCCTGGCTGTTTACGCTGTTCATCGCCGCCTGGATCGGGCTATGCACCTACGTCTCCAACCATTACCAAAACAACGTCTCTTATGCCTTCGCGCTGGCGGGCTATACCGCCGCCATCATCGCCTTCGGCACGGTCAACGTCACCGATACCCAGCAGATCTTCGACATCGCCCAGGCGCGGGTTTGCGAAGTGATCACCGGCATTCTGTGCGGCGGGTTGATGATGATGATCCTGCCCAGCACCTCCGACGGCGAAGCCCTGCTGACCTCGCTGCGGCGCATGCAACTGCGCCTGCTGGAGCACGCCGCCATGCTGTGGCAGCCGGAGGTCACCGCGCAGATGCGCACCTCGCACGAAGGGGTCATCGGCCAGATCCTGACCATGAACCTGCTGCGCATTCAGGCATTCTGGAGCCACTACCGGCTGCGGCGGCAAAATAACCTGCTCAACTATCTGCTGCACCAGCAGCTGCGCATTACCAGCGTCATCTCCAGCCTGCGCCGCATGCTGCTGAACTGGCCGGATCGCCCCGTCAATCTGATGCCGGTGCTGACGCAACTGCTGGACGAGCTGCGCGATCCCGCCACCGATAAATATCGCTTGGCGCGCCTGCTCCAGCAGATCGCGCCGCACGATCCCGCGGACTATCGCCATCGCGCCTTCTGGCTGCGGTTGCGCGATTTCTGTTGGCTTTACCTGCGCTGCAGCCGCTGGCTGCGGCGGTTGGAAAGCGCCACGGCGGTCAGCGATCTCCAACCGCCGCGCGCCACTTCGCTGGCGCGCCATACCGACAGCTATGAAGCCGCCTACAACGGCCTGCGCACCTTTTTGTGCATCGTGATCGGCTGCGCCTACTGGATCAACACGCAATGGGACGCCGGCAGCGCGGCGCTGACGCTCACCGCCATCAGCTGCGTGCTCTACTCTTCCACGCCTTCGCCGATCAACAGCGTCAGCACCTTGCTCAAGGCGGTGCTGCTGCTCTCGGTCGCCTGCTTCGTGGTGAAATTCGGTTTGATGATCCAGATTGACGATTTCTGGGTGTTCTGCGCCTTCCTGTTCCCGATCCTGGTGACCATGCAGATGTTCAAGCTGCAGAACCCGCCTTATGCCGCGCTTTGGGGGCAGCTGATCGTCTTTATGGGCTCGTTTCTGACCGTCAGCAATCCGCCGAGCTATGACTACCAGTCCTTTATCAATGACAACATCGCTAAAGTCGTCGGCGTGCTGCTGGCCGGGCTGGCGTTTCAGATCCTGCGTCCCAGCTCGGACAAACGCAAAAGCCGCCGCATTATCCGCGCGCTGCGGCGCGACTTTATCGATCAGTTGAGCAAACGGCCGCAGCAGAACGAAAGCCAGTTCGAATCGCTGATCTACCATCGCATCAGCCAGCTCAATCAAAGTCAGGATCAGGAGGCGCGCACCTGGTTGCTGCGCTGGGGCGTGGTGCTGCTCAACTGCAGCCATATCGTCTGGCAACTGCGCGACTGGCAAACCCGCTCAGATCCGCTGTCGGCGGTGCGCAACGTCTGTATCCACTGCCTGCGCGGCATCATGACGGAGAAAGGCGTGCAGCACAGTTCGCTGGACGCCACGCTGCAGGAATTGCTGCGCATGAGCAACGCCCTGGCGCACCACCCGGAACAGGCGGCGCGCGATCTGGCCGGCCTGATTTGGCGGCTCTACTGCTCGCTGCAGCAGTTGCAACAGGCGATGGGCCAGTCCGCCGCCGCACCGGCCGTTAGCGGCGGGTGATCACTTGATCACGCCGCAGGCGAAGCGCGCACCGCCGCCGCCGAGCGGCTGTGGATGATCCGAGTGGTTATCGCCGCCGGCGTGCACCATCAGCGCCTTGCCCTCAATTTCGCTGATTTTTTTCAGCCGCGGCGCCAACACCGGATCGTTCGCCATGCCGTCGGCGGTTACATAGATGGCCGGCAAATCGCCCAGATGCCCGTCGGCATAGGGTCCGAGGTGTTTCCCGGTTTTTTGCGGATCAAAATGCCCGCCAGCCGCCAGCGCCGCCACCGCCTTGCCGTCCTTCATGCCCGGCTCGCAGCTGCCTTTCTCATGCACATGGAAACCGTGCACCCCGACCGGCAAGGCTTTCAGGCTCGGCGTGAACAGTAAGCCGTAAGGCGTTTCGCTGATGGCCACTTTGCCGATATCCTGACCGATACCCTGCCCGGTCACCAAATTCATCTCAACGTCGACCGTCGCCGCCTGAGCGACCCCGCAGGCCATCAGGCCAAGCGCCGCATACCAATAACGTTTCATCAATCAGTCTCCTTAATGACTATATCGAGTTATCAGTATAGGAGAGCCAACGCCAGCACTGTTAACCAACGCACAATCTCGCCAATTTGATTCGCGGGCCTAATATTTAGCACCAATAATAATTCTACCGATGTTGGTCCTCTGACCAGCTGTCGTTCGGCTAACGTTGTTTCCCTGTTTCCACCGCCGACGCGCGAGAGTTCACTTCCCGGCCAGGCGGCATACTTCATAAGGAACTGATATGGGCATCTTTAGCTATAAGGATCTGGACGAAAACGCGTCAAAGGCGCTGTTTTCCGACGCCTTGGCCATCTCTACCTACGCTTACCACAATATCGATAACGGCTTCGATGAAGGCTATCACCAGACCGGTTTCGGGCTCGGTCTGCCGCTGACGCTGATCACGGCGCTCATCGGTAGCACCCAGTCGCAGGGCGGCCTGCCCGGTCTCCCCTGGAACCCCGACTCCGAACAGGCCGCGCAGGACGCAGTGAACAATGCCGGCTGGTCGGTGATCAGCGCCGCGCAGCTGGGTTACGCCGGCAAAACCGATGCGCGCGGCACCTACTACGGCGAGACCGCCGGTTACACCACCGCGCAGGCCGAAGTGCTGGGCAAATATGACAGCGAAGGCAATCTCACCGCCATTGGCATCTCATTTCGCGGCACCAGCGGCCCGCGCGAGTCGTTGATCGGCGATACCATCGGCGATGTGATTAACGATCTGCTGGCCGGGTTCGGGCCGAAAGGCTACGCCGACGGCTATACGCTGAAGGCGTTCGGCAACTTGCTGGGCGACGTGGCGAAATTCGCGCAGGCCCACGGGCTGAGCGGCGAGGACGTGGTGGTCAGCGGCCACAGCCTCGGCGGGCTGGCGGTCAACAGCATGGCGGCGCAGAGCGACGCCAACTGGGGCGGCTTCTACGCGCAGTCCAACTATGTCGCCTTCGCCTCGCCGACCCAGTACGAAAACGGCGGCAAGGTGATCAACATCGGCTACGAGAACGATCCGGTGTTCCGCGCGCTCGACGGCACCTCGCTGACCGGGGCGTCGTTAGGCGTGCACGATGCGCCGCATACCTCCGCCACCAACAATATCGTTAACTTCAACGATCACTACGCGTCGGACGCCTGGAACCTGCTGCCGTTTTCCATTCTCAACATTCCGACCTGGCTGTCGCACCTGCCGTTCTTCTATCAGGACGGCCTGATGCGGGTGCTGAACTCCGAGTTTTATTCGCTGACCGACAAGGACTCGACCATTATCGTCTCCAACCTGTCGAACGTCACGCGCGGCAATACCTGGGTGGAAGACCTGAACCGCAACGCGGAAACGCACAGCGGGCCGACGTTTATCATCGGCAGCGACGGCAATGATTTGATCAAGGGCGGCAAAGGCAACGATTATCTCGAGGGCCGCGACGGCGACGATATCTTCCGCGACGCCGGCGGCTATAACCTGATCGCCGGCGGCAAAGGCCACAATATCTTCGATACCCAGCAGGCGTTGAAGAATACCGAGGTCGCCTACGACGGCAACACGCTTTACCTGCGCGACGCCAAGGGCGGCATTACGCTGGCGGACGACATCAGCACCCTGCGCAGCAAAGAAACCTCCTGGCTTATCTTCAACAAAGAAGTGGATCATCAGGTAACCGCCGCCGGATTGAAATCGGACTCAGGCCTCAAAGCCTATGCCGCCGCCGCCACCGGCGGCGACGGCGATGACGTCCTGCAGGCTCGCAGCCACGACGCCTGGCTGTTCGGCAACGCCGGCAACGATACGCTGATCGGCCACGCCGGCGGCAACCTGACCTTCGTCGGCGGCAGCGGCGATGACATCCTGAAGGGCGTCGGCAACGGCAACACCTTCCTGTTCAGCGGCGATTTCGGCCGCGACCAGCTGTATGGCTTCAACGCCAGCGATAAACTGGTGTTTATCGGCACCGAAGGCGCCAGCGGCAATATCCGCGACTACGCCACGCAGCAAAACGACGATCTGGTGCTGGCCTTCGGCCACAGCCAGGTCACGCTGATCGGCGTCTCGCTCGATCACATCAGCACCGATCAGGTGGTGTTGGCCTAAAGATCGGCATAAAAAAAGCCGGGCGCTTTCGCCGCCCGGCTTTCCTCTTTCTGCCCGCCTTAAGGCACGTCATACCCCAGCGCCGCCTTGCGAATGCGGAACCACTGCTGGCGGCTCAGCACCAGTTTCTGCGCCTTCAGCGCCGAACGCACCCGCTCAATCTTGCCGGAGCCGATGATTGGCAACGGCGACGACGGCAGGCGCATCACCCAGGCGTACACCACCTGCTCGATGGTCTCCGCGCCGATCTCTTGCGCCACCCACTGCAACTCGTCGCGCAGCGGCTGAAACTCGGCGTCGTTGAACAGGCGGCCGCCGCCCAGGCAGGACCAGGCCATCGGTTTGATGCGCAGCTGCTGGCACTGGTCGAGCGTGCCGTCGAGAATGGCCGGTTGGTGAATCGGCGAGATCTCCACCTGGTTGGTCGCCAGCGTGAACGGCAGACGCGACTGCAGCAGTTGGAACTGCGCGGGCGTAAAGTTGGATACGCCGAAATGGCGCACCTTGCCGCTTTTGTGCAACGCAACGAAGGCTTCGGCTACGTCGTCAGCGTCCATCAACGGATCCGGGCGGTGGATCAGCAGCAGATCGAGGTAATCGGTATGCAGATGGCGCAGCGACTGTTCCGCACTCTGCACGATATGATCGCGGTCGGTGATGTAATGCCCAATCGGGTTACCGGGCTTGGCGGTGGTGGCGATGCCGCACTTGGTCACCAATTCCAGCGACTGGCGTAGCGCCGGCTTCAGACGCAGCGCGTCGCCGAACGCCTGTTCGCAGGCATAGCTACCGTAGATATCGGCGTGATCGGCGGTGGTGACGCCCAGTTCGACATGCTGTTCGATGAACGTCAGCAGCTGCTGCGGTGACATGCCCCACTCCATCAACCGCCAGTAACCGCAAATCATGCGGGAAAATTCAGGCCCCTGCGGCGCGAGACGAATACGTTCTACCATTGCGAAAACCTCATGACATTAGTTGTCAGCCAGCATACACAAGCCGGTGAGGCACAGGGAAGCGGTAAGCCACACGAACGTGCGGCAGATCAGGAAAGGTTAAAACAACGACGGCTGCTCCGGCAGCGGCTCGTCGGGCGCTTTATTGGCGCGCTGCAGCCGCAGGAAGCGTTGACGGCACAGGCGCAGCACCTCGCGCTTTTGCGCATCGCTCATGTTCATCCAGCCGAAACGCTCCTCGCGGCTGCGCAGGCAGCCACGGCAGAACCCACGATCGTCGGCCTGACAAATGCCGCGACACGGGCTGGGGATGTCGAAAAACTCAAGCTGCTGCGCCACGGGGCTCCTCCTGCGTTCTCTTGCTAATTGAAGACGCCATCGCCGCCGCTGGCAAGTCCCTTTTCGCCATTGCGGCGAAAATAGTCGCGCAAATAGCGCAGCGCCTGGCGGCTTTTTTCCGGCACATTGCGTTCGAGCGTCAGCGCGTGCAGTCGCAGCGCCGCCGGCCGCCACTCCGGCAACAGCAGCAACAGTTCGCCGCGCTGCAGTTCGTCGCCAATTTCATACAGCGGCTGAACAGAAATGCCCAGCCCGGCGCGGGTAAAGGCGCGCATCACGTTCATGCTCTCGCTGACGATCTGTCCTTCCGCCAGCCGCAGCTTGACCTGCTGGCCGGACTGGTGCTGCAAATCCAGATGCGCCCCGCTGTAGCCGCTGGAGATCCAGCGGTGCTGTACCAAATCCTGCGGTTTTTCCGGCACCCCATGCTGGCTGAGGTAACGCGGTGCGGCGCACAGCACCATCGGCCACGCGGTCAGCGGATGCGCAATCATATTGGCGTCCGCCAGCTGCCGGTTGGCCCGCAGCGCAATGTCGACCCGCTGTTCTATCATATCGACGATGCGATCGTCCGCCAGCACTCGCAGCGTCAGCTTGGGATGCGCCTGCAACAGCGGCGACAACGCCTCCGCAAGCGATCGGCCGCCGATGCCGACCGGGGTGGCGATGCGCAGCTCCCCCACCAGCGTATCCCGCAGCTCCGCCAACCGCTGCTCCGCCTGCAGCGCCTGTTGCAGCATCGCCTCGCAGCCGGGATAGAACGCCGCTCCCGCCTCGGTCAGCGCCAGACGGCGGGTGGAACGATGCAGCAACGGCACCCCAAGCGCCTTCTCCAGCGAGCGCATGTGCTGGCTGACCGCCGACTGCGTCATGCCCAGCCGCCGTGCCGCACCGGCCAGCGAGCCCTCCGCCACCACGGTGGCGAATACCGCCATTCGATTGAGTTTATCCACGATTATGAAGTTTTACTTAATCAAGAAAGCATGAATATGGCACTAATCACGGCTATTGTTAAGGACTAGAGTAGAAACCACGCGGCAGGCACCTCGGCCTGCCTCACGATACTGAACCTATCCCCGAAGGAGCATACAGATGAAAGTAGCCATTATTGGAGCAACCGGTTTTGTTGGCCGCCGCGTGGTGGATGAAGCGCTGGCTCGCGGTATTCAGGTGACGGCAATCGCGCGCCAGAAAAAAGAGTTGCCGGAGCACGCCAATCTGACCGTCGCACTGGGCGACGTCGCCGATACGGCTTGGCTGGCGGGACAATTGCGCGGCCAGGACGCGGTGATCAGCGCCTACAACCCCGGCTGGGGCGAAGACAACCTGTATGAGAAAACCACCCGCGGCGCCCAGCAGATCCTCACCGCGGTCAAGCAGGCCGGCGTCAAACGCCTGTTGGTGGTCGGCGGAGCCGGCAGCCTGGAAGTGGCGCCGGGCGTTGAACTGGTGGATACGCCGCAGTTCCCGGAAAATATCCGCCCCGGCGCGCAGGCGGTGCGCGATCTGCGCAACAAACTGCGTAACGAGTCGGCACTCGACTGGACCTATCTTTCGCCGGCCGCCCTGCTGGAGCCGGGCAAACGTACCGGCCAGTTCCGCCTCGGCACCACGCAACTGCTGATGAACGGCGAAGCGCCGGCCAGCATTTCGGTGGAAGACCTGGCGGTCGCTATCGTTGATGAGATTGAAAAGCCTCAGTTTATTCGCGCGCAATTCACCGCCGCCTACTAAACCGCCCCGCCGCCAGGCCGCTCGGCCTGGCGTTTTCCGCGTATTCTCCGCCGCCAGTAATCTGAGTTTCTAAGGTTTTCTTAAGTTTCATCCGGTAGATTTCAAGGCATTATCTACTTTCAGGATCCCGATTTGGCAATGTGGTTACGTCAACGCTTACGGTGCAACAGCCTCGGTTTTACCCTCGCCGCCGCCCTGTTCTTCACTTTATTTCAGAACGCCTTATTCCTGCAGCGCGCCTGGTCGTATATCACCTTCGATAGCGCCCACAGCGTGATTTTCGCCGCCAGCATGCCGGTGGTGATCTTCTGTGCGTTGAATATCATCTTCAGCGTGTTGACCGTGCCCTACCTGCGCAAGCCGCTGATCATCTTTTTCTTGCTCGGCAGCGCCGCAGCCAACTATTTCATGTTCAGCTATGGTGTGGTGATCGACGGCAACATGATGCAAAACGCCTTCGAAACCAACCCTCAGGAGGCGACCGCGCTGCTGACGCCGCGCATGGGATTGTGGCTGACGCTGCTCGGCATTCTGCCGGCGGTGGCGGTCTGCTTCACTCAAATTCGCCAAACTCGCCCCTGGTGGTACATGGTCGGACTGCGCGCCGCCAACGTCATGCTGTCGTTGGTGGTGATCCTGATCGTCGCCGCGCTGTTCTACAAAGACTACGCTTCGCTGATCCGCAACAATAAAAGCGTGGTGAAGATGTTGACGCCGTCCAACTTCGTGGCCGGCACCATCAAGTTTACCGAACAGCGTTACTTCACCCGCAATCTGCCGCTGGTCAAGATCGGCGAAGATGCGCGTAAAGGGCCGCTGATCGCCAGGCAGGCCAAGAAAACGTTGGTGATCCTGGTCGTGGGCGAAACCGCCCGCGCCGAAAACTTCTCCCTCGGCGGCTATGAACGCGAAACCAACCCGCGCCTGAAGCAGGACGACGTGGTCTACTTCAAAAACGCCAGCTCCTGCGGCACCGAAACGGCGATCTCCGTGCCCTGCATGTTCTCCAACATGCCACGCAAGGAGTACGACGCGACTCAGGCGACGCACCAGGAAGGCATGCTCGACGTGCTGGCGCATGCTGGCGTCAATGTGCTGTGGCGCGATAACGACGGCGGCTGCAAAGGCGCCTGCGACCGGGTGCCGCACATCGACATGACCAAGCTGAAACCGCAGCAGGACTGCGACGGCGAGGTTTGCATGGACAACGTGCTGTTGTACAAGCTGAACGACTACATCAATAGCCTGAAAGACGACGGCGTGATCGTGCTGCACCAGATGGGCAGCCACGGCCCGGCTTACTACCGCCGCAGCACGCCAGAATTCCAGGCGTTTTCGCCGACCTGCAACAGTAATCAGATCCAGGATTGCAGCCATGAACAATTGGTGAACACCTACGACAACTCAATCCTGTATACCGACGCGATGCTCGATGCCACCATCAAGCTGCTGCGGCAGTATGACGACCGTTTCAATACCGCGCTGGTCTATTTGTCCGATCATGGCGAATCGCTGGGGGAAAACGGCATGTATCTGCACGGCACGCCTTATGTCTTCGCGCCGAGCCAGCAAACGCACGTGCCTTTCCTGATGTGGATGTCGGCCGACTATCAGCGCAATTTCGGCATCGATCGCCAGTGTCTGAATACGCTGGCGGAAAAGGACGAGGTTTCGCAGGACAACCTGTTCCACACCCTGTTGGGCATGCTGAACGTACAAACCCGCGAATATCAATCCCAGTTGGATATCCTGCAACGCTGCCGCAACGCGGCGTAGCGCTTAACTTTCGCGTGCCGCTGGGGCACAATAGTTTGCAGACAACCGGCGTTTTGTGCGCCGGTTTTTTTATTCCCATTGACCTAGACCAATCGGTCTATTATGCTCGGCACCATGATGACCAAATCAACGCATTGCAACGTGGATACACGTGAACATCTGCTCGCCACCGGCGAAACCCTCAGTCTGCGCCTGGGCTTTACCGGCATGGGGCTGAGCGAACTGCTGGCCACCGCGGGCGTGCCGAAAGGCTCGTTCTACCACTATTTTCGCTCGAAGGAAGCCTTCGGCGAAGCGATGCTGCAGCGCTATTTCGCGCATTATGATGCAGAAATGCAGGCGCTGTTTGCCGACAGACGCGGTGATGCCCGCCACCAGCTGCTCGGCTATTACGCCCAGGCTATCAGCTACCACTGCCGCAGCGAATGCCACAACGCCTGCCTGGCGGTGAAGCTTTCCGCCGAGGTGAGCGATCTGTCGGAACCGATGCGCCATGCGCTGGAAACGGGCACCGCTCGCGTGATCGGGCACCTTCAGGAGGCCATCGAGCGCGGTATCGCCGAGGGCTCGCTGTCGGTAGCCATGAGCCCGGCGGCAACCGCAGAAACGCTGTATTCACTGTGGCTCGGCGCCACGCTGCGCGCCAAGATCCGTCGCTCGCTGGCGCCGTTGACCAGCGCGCTGGAAAGCATCGAGTTGCTGCTGCGCCCGCCGCAACCGTAACGGTAACAACTTATTTTTATTGAAAAAATGCAGTTCATGGTTTTTTATCGCCCATTACTAGACGACCGGTCTATTAAATACAGGATGCACTATGAAGACTGAAAAATTGCTCTCTCCGCTGAAGGTTGGCGCCATCACCCTGCCCAACCGCGTGTTTATGGCTCCGCTGACGCGTTTGCGCAGCATCGAGCCGGGCGATATTCCTACGCCGCTGATGGCGGAATATTACGCACAGCGCGCCAGCGCCGGCCTGATCGTGACCGAAGCGACGCAGATCTCCTTCCAGGCGAAAGGCTACGCCGGCGCGCCGGGCCTGCATACCCCGGAGCAGATCGCCGCATGGAAAAACATCACGCAGGCAGTGCATGACAACAACGGCCACATCGCCGTACAGCTGTGGCACGTAGGCCGCATTTCCCACGCCAGCCTGCAGCCAGGCGGGCAAGCACCGGTCGCGCCTTCGGCCATCAACGCCGAAACCCGCACCACCGTGCGTGATGAAACCGGCGCCTGGGTGCGCGTGCCGACCTCCACACCGCGCGCGCTGGAAACCAGCGAGATCCCGGGCATCATCAACGATTTCCGCCAGGCAACCGCCAACGCGCGCGAAGCCGGCTTCGATTTCATCGAACTGCATGCTGCCCACGGCTATCTGCTGCACCAGTTCATGTCACCGGCTTCCAACCAACGTACCGATCAATACGGTGGCAACATTGAGAATCGCACCCGCCTGACGCTGGAAGTGGTCGACGCCACCATCGCCGAATGGGGCGCCGAACACATCGGTATCCGCATCTCGCCGCTGGGGCCGTTCAACGGGCTGGACAACGGCGAAGATCAGGAAGAAGCGGCGTTGTATCTGGTGGAAGAGCTGAATAAGCGCAATATCGCTTACCTGCACATCTCCGAACCTGACTGGGCCGGCGGCAAACCGTATTCCGACGCCTTCCGCGACTCGGTGCGCGCCCACTTTAAAGGGGTGATCGTCGGTGCCGGCGCCTACACCGCCGAAAAAGCCGAAGCCTTGATCGAAAAAGGTTTCATCGACGCGGTGGCCTTCGGCCGCAGCTACATCGCCAACCCGGATCTGGTCGAGCGTTTCCGTCAGCACGCCCCGCTGAACGAACCTAAGCCGGAAACCTTCTACGGCGGCGGCGCCGAAGGCTATACCGACTATCCGTTTCTGGCGAAGTAACCTGTCCTGACCCCAACGGCCACGCAATTGCATGGCCGTTTTTTATGCGTCGCGCGCAAAGCAAAAAGGCCCGCACGAGGCGGGCCGGTGTTCCCTGGTGTTGATCTTTATTGCCGTTCGATTTTTACACGATCGCCGCTGGAATAGATAATTGATTGTGCAGATCAATTACTCTGTATCGATCGGTACACTCGATCAATATTTAGACACCCTCGACGCGAGACCACAAAGTGACATTGTCACCAGTTCGTCACGTTGAATTCCCTTGCGGGACAAGGCTATACTCGCTTGTGCTTCAATCCACCCGCCGTCTGCCACGGCACAGTCAATTCAGAGGAATTATGCGCTTACTCCATACCATGATCCGCGTCGGTGACCTGCAACGCGCCATCGACTTCTACACCAAGGTATTAGGCATGCGCCTGCTGCGCACCAGCGAAAACCCGGAGTACAAATACTCCCTGGCTTTCGTCGGCTATACGGAAGAGAGCGAAGGCGCAGTTATCGAACTGACCTATAACTGGGGCACCGACAGCTACGATATGGGCACCGCCTTCGGCCACCTGGCGCTGGGCGTGGATGACGTCGCCGCCACCTGCGACAGCATCCGTCGCGCCGGCGGCAAGGTCACCCGCGAAGCCGGCCCGGTGAAAGGCGGTACCACGGTTATCGCCTTCGTCGAAGATCCGGACGGCTACAAAATCGAGCTGATCGAAAACAAACACGCCGGTCAGGGTCTCGGCCACTAAGCCTCCCCTTCAGGGCGCGTTGGCGCCCTGCTGATTCTCCGCGCGATAGCGCCTGCAACCGGGCGCAAAATTTGCCATAATGCGCGCTGCATTCGATGAAGATAAGAAACTGATGGCCGAGAAAAGTGATCTTAACGCCCTGAGTGGTCGTTTTCGTGGGTTTTACCCCGTAGTAATAGATGTTGAAACCGCCGGCTTCAACGCCAATACCGATGCGTTGCTGGAGATCGCCGCCGTCACGCTGAAAATGGATGAGGACGGCTGGCTGCAGCGGGACGAAACCCTGCACTTCCACGTGGAGCCTTTCGAGGGCGCCAACCTGCAGCCGGAAGCGCTGGCGTTTAACGGCATCGATCCGCACAATCCGCTGCGCGGCGCGGTCAGCGAATATGACGCGCTGCACGCCATTTTCAAAGCGGTGCGCAAAGGGCTCAAGGATCGCGGTTGCAATCGCGCCATTATCGTGGCGCACAACGCCAACTTCGATCACAGCTTTTTGATGGCCGCGGGCGAACGCGCCGGCCTGAAGCGCAACCCGTTCCATCCGTTCGCCACCTTCGACACCGCCGCGCTGAGCGGCCTGGTGCTGGGGCAAACGGTGCTGGCCAAAGCCTGCATCGCCGCCGGCATGCCGTTCGACAGCAGCCAGGCGCACTCCGCGCTGTACGACACCGAGCAAACCGCCCTGCTGTTTTGCGAGCTGGTTAACCGCTGGAAACGTCTCGGCGGCTGGCCGCTGCCCGCCGGCGATCTCGCCGAATAAAACCAACAAAAAAGGCGGCCCAGTTTGCACTGGCGCCGCCCGTTACGCGATAATCGCAAGCCCGTCGATTAAGACTGCTGGTCTTCCTGCGCTTTATACTTTTCTGCCGTTTCTTTGATCAGTTGCTGCAGTTCGCCGCGCTGATACATCTCGATGATGATATCGCAACCGCCGACCAGCTCACCATCTACCCACAGCTGCGGGAACGTCGGCCAGTTGGCGTATTTTGGCAGCTCGGCGCGGATGTCCGGGTTCTGCAAAATGTCCACATAGGCGAAACGCTCGCCGCAGGCGGACAGCGCTTGTACAGCCTGCGCGGAAAAGCCGCAGCTCGGCAGCTTTGGCGAACCTTTCATGTACAGCAGAATCGGGTTTTCAGCGATCTGGTGCTGAATTTTTTCAAGTGTCGTCGTCATTTATTGCTTCCTCAAGCCACATTTCATGGCTACAACATGCATCACGCGGGCTATTGTAGCGGCTGGAACAGTCGCAAGAAAACGCCATCTTTTGCAAGGATATTCGCCCGCCGCCGATCGCGTTTCACCGGCCACGTCATTCCGGTCAAAACATACGTTGAGAATAACATTTTTAATCCGACCATTTCACTAATATATTGCGCCGCGATGCCGGCGCGGCTTAATTATATCCGCCACCGTCGCCTGGCGCTTTTTTATACATCAACGGGCTGATTTTAAACCAAAAAAAATGTCATTAACGTTTTCTCACAATATGGATTATTATTTATGAGTTCTTCGCTGTTTTATATGGTGAAGTTCGGGAATACTGTAACTCTTTCGATATCCGTTTCGGGGCCAAGGTTGGTGACGTCGACATGCGTTTAATTCTTACGCTCTTTGCGCTGCTGTTTACGCAGCTCTTCTTCAATTTGGCGCACGCTGCGCCACAGGCGCGCGTTGCCGCCGAGCAGCGTAAAAGCCATGCTAATGAAGCGCGGCCCGATGACCGCAGAAAAAAGAAAGCGGATAAAGCCGCCAAAAAAGCCAAAGTGACGGCCCCCGAGAAAAAAACCAAGACCGCCAAGGCCAAAAGCGAGAAAAGCGCGAAAAAGATCGTCAGCGCCAAACCCAAGGCCAAAGCGCAAAAAACCGCCAAGATTAAAGTCACCCCGCCGAAAAAGGGCTATAAAAAAGGCTATGGCCGCCACCGCGACGCCGGTATGGCCACCGCCAAACTGGCGCGTGAAGAAAAGCCGTTAAAACTCAGCCCGGCGCACAAAAAACGTTACCAGCATGCCAAACAGACCGCGATGGCCAAGCTGATGGATCAGATGGGCAAGCCTTACCGCTGGGGCGGCAGCTCGCCGCGCACCGGCTTCGACTGCAGCGGCCTTATCTATTACGCCTATAAGGACGTGGTGAAAATCAAGATGCCGCGCACCGCCAACGAAATGTATCACCTGCGCGACGCGGCGCCGATCAAGAAAAGCGAACTGGAAAGCGGCGATTTGGTGTTCTTCCGCATCAACAACCGCGGCGTGGCGGATCATGTCGGCGTCTATCTCGGCAACGGCAAATTCATCCAGTCGCCGCGCACCGGCGAAGAGATCCGCATCAGCCAGCTCGACAACGATTATTGGCAAAACCATTACATCGGCGCACGCCGCGTAGTGACGCCGAAAACCATTCGTTAATTCCCTGTTCTGCGCGGTTGCGGCCCCGGTCGCAACCGCCTGCTCAAGCTATCGCCCATCGCACTCCCCCACGCGCATTTCTCGCTTTTCCTCCTGTTTTTTATGATGAAAATTGTTAAGATTGAATGACCACAATAAAAAACGGCCCATCTGGCTCCCGCCTGGGCGGGAAGAAAGTGGCGCTGTAAAGGAGGAAGCAATGTCGTTTGAATTACCTGCATTACCGTATGAGAAAAACGCGCTCGAGCCGCACATCTCCGCCGAGACCCTGGAATACCACTACGGCAAACACCACAATACCTACGTGGTTAACCTGAACAACCTGGTGAAAGGCAGCGAGTTCGAGGGCAAATCGCTCGAAGAGATCATCAAGACCTCCAACGGCGGCGTGTTCAACAACGCCGCGCAGGTGTGGAACCACACCTTCTACTGGCACTGCCTGTCGCCACAGGGCGGCGGTGAACCGCAGGGCGAACTGGCGGCGGCGATCGTCAAATCCTTCGGCTCTTTCGCTGCGTTCAAAGAGCAGTTCACCGATGCCGCCGTGAAAAACTTCGGCGCCGGCTGGACCTGGCTGGTGAAAAAACCGGACGGCGCGCTGGCGATCGTCAACACCTCCAACGCGGCAACTCCGCTGACCGGTGAAGATAAACCGCTGCTGACCGTTGACGTGTGGGAACACGCGTATTACATCGATTACCGCAATGCGCGTCCAAAATACCTGGAAAACTTCTGGGCGTTGGTCAACTGGAAATTTGCGGCGGAAAACCTGGCGTAAACGCAGGCCTTGCCTAAGTGATGAGGCGCAGCCAGGCTGCGCCTTTTTTATAACTGGCGGGAGATCAGTTCAACGCGGCGACAAAGCTGAAAGCGATAATCATCGCCAACGCGCCGATGGTAGTGAACAGAGACATCTTCAGATCGGTATCCATGACAACTCCTTTAAAATGGGCTTTCCTAAGGATAAAGGGCGCACAATTAGTACGTCAAATCATTTTCCCACAGTTCGCCGATAAAATCTTGTTATCATTTCCCGGTTTATAATCTCGATTACCTCTTCCACTTTTGTTCAATATGCGACAAAATTCGCAGTTCACAACTGCGTACCGGCATCCATGCCCCTCCTGATTAAGCGCTGAAGACTTCAACACACTAAAAACTCAGTTTTCGCTTCTCTGGAGAAGGATCTACGTAGGCAAACGATTAACATCACACTTACATGCTGTAAACATGTGAGTTCAGGAGTCATTCCTTACATGGCAACGATTAAAGATGTGGCCAAACGCGCGGGCGTTTCCACCACCACCGTTTCGCACGTCATCAATAAGACTCGTTTCGTCGCCGAAGAGACCAAAGCGGCCGTGTGGGCCGCGATCAAAGAGCTGCACTACTCGCCGAGCGCCGTGGCGCGCAGCCTGAAAGTCAATCACACCAAGTCTATCGGTCTGCTGGCCACCTCGAGCGAAGCGCCCTATTTTGCCGAAGTGATCGAGGCGGTGGAAAACAGCTGCTACAGCAAAGGTTACACCCTGATCCTGTGCAACTCTCACAACAATCTGGACAAGCAGCGCGCCTACCTGGCGATGCTGGCGCAAAAGCGCGTCGACGGCCTGCTGGTCATGTGTTCCGAATACCCGGATCAACTGCTGGGCATGCTGGAAGACTACCGTAATATCCCGATGGTGGTGATGGACTGGGGCGCCGCGCGCGGCGACTTCACCGACACCATCATCGATAACGCGTTCGAAGGCGGCTATCTGGCCGGCCGTTACCTGATCGAGCGCGGTCACCGCGATATCGGCGCCATCCCGGGTCAGCTGTCGCGCAACACCGGCGGCGGCCGTCATCAGGGCTTTATGAAGGCGCTGCAGGAAGCGCATATCGACATTCGCGAAGAGTGGATCGTCCAGGGTGACTTCGAGCCGGAGTCCGGCTACAAGGCGATGCACCAAATCCTGTCGCAAAAACAGCGGCCGACCGCGGTATTTTGCGGCGGCGACATCATGGCGATGGGCGCCATCTGCGCCGCTGATGAGCTGGGGCTGCGAGTGCCGCAGGATATTTCCGTGATCGGCTATGACAACGTGCGCAACGCCCGCTACTTCACCCCGGCGCTGACCACCATTCACCAGCCTAAAGAGCGCCTGGGAGAAATGGCCTTCACCATGCTGCTGGATCGCATCATCAGCAAGCGCGAAGAATCGCAGGTGATCGAGGTGCATCCGAAGCTGGTGGAACGCCGTTCGGTCGCCGACGGTCCGTTCATCGACTACCGCCGCTAATCCCCTGAGCCGGAAGCCTGCACGGCTTCCGGCGCCGCCTCGCTCAGCCACTCCTGATTCAGCGTCTCCCCATCGCCCAGATACGCCAGCAGCCAACTCATCGCCGGCGACGGTTTATCCTGCTGCCAGGTCAGGCAGCAAGGGCTGGCGGGAAACGGCTGCTGCAGCTGCAACGCCTTCAGCTCACCGCGCTGCACCAGCGGCAGCGCCCGATGCGCCGGCATCATGCCGACGCACAGTCCGGCGCACAAACAGTCGAGCGCCGACGTCCAGTCCGGCACCACCAGCCGCCGCTGGTTATCCAGCGTCCAGGTGACGCGCTTGGGCAAATTGCGCGAGGTGTCCTCCAGGCAGAGCGAGGGGTACGGCCGCAGTTGATCGTCGTGCAGCGGCCCCGCCAGTTGCGCCAGCGGATGCTGTGGGCTGACTACGCACAGCCAGTTCATGTAGCCCATGTCGCGGAAGGCAAAGCCGCCGCCGACCGGCACCGCGCGCGTGGCGCCGATCGCCATGTCCACCCTGCCGTCCACCAACGCATCCCAAACGCCGTTGAACACTTCGGGTTGCAGCATCAGTTCAACATCGGGGAAATGGCGGTAGAAATCCAGCACCAGCTGGCGGCTGCGCTGGGGTTTGACGATGATGTCGACTGCGATATTCAGCTGGCCGCGCCACCCGTTGGCCACCTGCTGACAGTGGCGACGGGTGTCGAGCATTTTTTTGATAACAACTCGCGCATCCTTGATAAACAGCGCGCCGGCCGGCGTCAACTCCACATCACGGTGACGCCGCTCAAACAGCGGCACCGCCAGCCATTGTTCCAGTTGCCGCACGGTATAGCTCACCGCCGACGGCACCCGGTGCAGCTCCTGAGCCGCCGCGCTGAAACTACCGGTGCGCGCCACCGCGTCAACAACTTCAAGAGAATATTCAGACCACATCGCTTTGCCTTCAATTTTTTTAACAGCACTTTGCAAATATTACCGTTTCACAAGCAGAGATCCAGCCGGATACACTGGCCGGCGCTAAAAACCTGCAACACTAAAATATTAACGAGAAATACCATGCGAAATTCTTTTGGCTTTATGTTCTACCTCGCCGGCCTGAGCATGCTGGGTTATCTGGCGACCGATATGTACCTGCCCGCCTTCGGCGCCATGCGGGAGGAACTGCAAATTTCCGCCGGCGCGGTCAGCGCCAGCCTGAGCATCTTTCTGGCCGGCTTCGCTTTCGCGCAACTGCTGTGGGGGCCGCTCTCCGACCGGCTGGGCCGCAAACCGGTATTATTGATTGGCCTGACGCTGTTCGCGCTCGGCTGCCTGGGCATGCTGTGGGTAGAAAATGCCGTGCAGCTCTGGATACTGCGTTTTATTCAGGCCGTCGGCGTCTGTTCCGCCACCGCCATCTGGCAAGCGCTGGTGGTCGACCGTTATCGCGAAGGCCAGGCCAACCGCGTGTTCGCCACCATCATGCCGCTGGTGGCGCTGTCACCGGCGCTGGCGCCGCTGCTTGGCGCCTGGCTGCTGAACCACGCCAGCTGGCGTGCGATCTTCGCCGCGCTGTTGGTGATCACCGCGCTGCTGCTGCTGCCGACGTTACTGCTCAAAGAGCGCGCCAAAACGCAACCCGCCGCCGACGCGCCGAAAAACGGCGTCAGCTTCTGGCAACTGTTGAAATCTCCGGTGTTCAGCGGCAACGTCGCTATGTACGCCGCCTGCTCGGCCGGTTTCTTCGCCTGGCTGACCGGTTCGCCGTTCATCCTCGGCGATATGGGCTATAGCCCGAGCGACATCGGTCTGAGCTATGTGCCGCAAACGCTGGCCTTCCTGCTGGGCGGCTACGGCTGCCGCGCCGCGCTTAAGCGCATCAATGGCAAAACCCTGCTGCCGTGGCTGCTGGTAGCTTATGGTGTCAGCATGGTGGCGCTGTATCTGGTGGCGACCCTGACCTCCCCGACGCTCACCACGCTGCTGATCCCGTTCTGCGCGATGGCGCTGGTCAACGGCGCCGGCTACCCGATCATGGTGGCGAATGCGCTGATGCCGTTCCCGGAAAGCAGCGGCAAAGCCGCCGCGCTGCAAAATACGCTGCAATTGGGGCTGTGTTTTGTGGCAAGCATGCTGGTGTCGGCGTTTATTGCCCAGCCGCTGTTGGCGACGGTGACGGTGATGGTATCTACGGTAGTCCTGGCCGCGCTGGGTTATTTCCTGCAGCGGGGAAAAGCGGCCGATGCGCAGCAAAAGGCACAGCGGGAACATGCTAACTCAGCGTCATAATTGCCAAGATTAATAATCACTTAAAGAATATGCGTGCCGAGTGCGATTTACAGTTGAGTCAACGCCTCGGCACGCCTATACTCAAAAACAACCTTGTAAAGTAACACCTTATAATCTCTATATCTCAATCAGCTATTGTGTACGCGCCTTGCGTCACACTCTTTTTTTAAAGGGGCGTTTATCCTGCGCCGTTTGCGTCGGGCCGTTTCTTTAAATTTCCTCTGTTCATAGTCGGATATCAGACGCCGCGGGCTTATTTCCCGTTGGTATAGGTATGCACCCGCAGAAATTGTCTAAGCTGTTTCCTAACGGGTCATCAGTCAGAAGAAGGTGATGGAGAAGCTATGAGTTCATCGTGTATAGAAGATCTGAGCATCCAGGATAACCAGTGGTACCGTATCGCGCACGAAATGCTCGGTCTGGCCGGTATCGAAATCAACGGATCGCGCCCTTTCGATATTCAGGTTAAAAATCCCGAATTCTTTAAACGCGTTTTGCAGCAAGGGTCACTGGGCCTGGGCGAAAGCTATATGGACGGTTGGTGGGAGTGCGAGCGGCTGGATATGTTCTTCCAGCGCGTGGTCAGCGCCGGGTTGGAGAAGAAACTCCCCCACCACCTGAAAGATACCCTGCGTATCGCCGCCGCGCGCCTGACCAATCTGCAATCGAAAAAGCGCGCCTGGATCGTCGGCAAAGAACATTACGATCTCGGCAACGATCTGTTTACCCTGATGCTCGATCCTTACATGCAGTATTCCTGCGGCTACTGGAAAGACGCCACCACGCTGGAGGAAGCGCAGGAAGCCAAGCTGCGGATGATCTGCGAGAAACTGCAGCTGCAGCCGGGCATGCGTTTGCTGGACATCGGCTGCGGCTGGGGCGGCCTTTCCGCCTATGCGGCGAAAAATTACGGCGTGTCGGTGGTCGGCGTGACCATTTCCGCCGAACAGCAGAAGCTGGCTCAGGCGCGCTGCGCCGGGCTGGATGTGCAGATCCTGTTGCAGGATTACCGCGATCTGCACCAGCAGTTCGATCGCATTGTCTCGGTCGGCATGTTCGAGCACGTCGGGCCGAAAAACTACCGCACCTATTTCGACGTGGTGGAGCGCAATCTGGCGCCGCACGGCCTATTCCTGCTGCACACCATCGGCTCCAACAAGACCGACATGAACGTCGATCCCTGGATCAACAAATATATCTTCCCGAACGGTTGCCTGCCCTCCGTGAGACATATCGCCGAGGCCAGCGAAGGCCATTTCGTGATGGAAGACTGGCACAACATCGGCGCCGACTACGATCGCACGCTGATGGCCTGGTTCGAGCGCTTCAAACAGGCGTGGCCGCAGCTCGCCGAGCGCTATTCCGAACGCTTCGAACGAATGTTCAGCTATTACCTGAACGCCTGCGCCGGCGCGTTCCGGGCGCGCGATCTGCAGCTATGGCAGGTGGTGTTCAGCCCGAAAGGCGTTGAAGGCGGCATTCGCGTCGCCCGCTAAGCACTTGCCCGACAAAAAAAGCCCCGGCAACCTCATCGCCGGGGCTTTTTTTGCTCTTTCGAACCCTGCGGGTTAACCGCAATAAACGCGAATAATTTTATCGTCGCTGTCGCCAAGGAAGTTCAGGCGGCGCAGGTTGAAATCCATGGTGACGGCAGAGTTGTACGGAATGGCTCTCACCTTGCCGTCGATCCGCACGCCTTCCAGCGAGGTCATCGGTTTGCCGACAAAATTTTGATACTGCGAAGCGCCGCAGGTATCGTCCGCATCGGCCATTTGCGCGCCCGCGCCCTGCTCAGGCGAACTGCTGCAAGCGCTCAGCGCCAGCAACGCGGTTAACAACAACGTTTTCCCATAAAACTTCACGCGTTTCTCCTCTCTGCTTATGATTCGATGCCGGCGGTCACGCCAGAATCGCTGTCAGTCTTTGTGCGCCGGCGCCATCGCCGCGGCCAACGTCGCTTCCCGATTGGCCAGCACGCGCTCGACGGTGTCCACCACCGCCTGCGTTTGCGGATCGATCTCGATGTTCACCTTGTCGCCAAGGCGTTTTTTACCCAGCGTGGTGCGATCCAGCGTTTCCGGGATCAGGTGCACGCAGAAACGGTTATTCACCACTTCGCCGATGGTCAGGCTAATGCCGTCGATGCCGATGAAACCTTTGTGCAGCACATATTTCATCAATTCCGCATCCGGCATGCGCAGCCATACCTGGCGGTTATTTTCCGAGGTATAAATCTTGGCCACTTCCGCCGTGCAGATAATATGGCCGGACATCAAATGGCCGCCAATTTCGTCATTGAACTTCGCCGCGCGCTCGATATTGA
The DNA here is from genome assembly GCF_000738675.1 of Serratia nematodiphila DZ0503SBS1. NCBI lineage: Bacteria > Pseudomonadati > Pseudomonadota > Gammaproteobacteria > Enterobacterales > Yersiniaceae > Serratia > Serratia nematodiphila. The sequence goes on from NZ_JPUX01000001.1 coordinate 3,820,463, forward strand.
CGATGTCGCCCAGCGCCAGATCGCCGAGGTTGGTCAGGCGCAACGTTTCTTTGATCAAATCGAAGCTGACGCGGTTGCCTTCCACCGCGGTGACGGTCAGGCAGCAGCCGTTATGGGCCACCGACGCGCCCAACTCCAGCCCCGGCAGCAGCTCGTCAGGCATTTCGATCACGTGGGTGCGGAAATTGGGTTTCTCATCAATGGCGACCAGCGGCGCGGTGCCTTGTACGATACCGGTGAACATATGTGCCTCTTCTTGCTAAATAGGTTAAAACGCTACCGGCAGTTTGCCCCAGTTGGCGCTGAAAACCAAATCCGCGACGGCAAAAAAAGAATGGCTGCGCATTTAATAACTATTTATCTGCGGCGTTTGCTTAACGACGCCGAGCAGGTACAATCTTTTTGACAAAATTCCGCTATTTTAATTGTTGTCCTCTCGCGGCAGCCCTCCCTCCCACATATATAAATAGAAAAGGTGTATGCGTGCAGAAGTACTTAATTGAAGCGCGTAGTTTATTGGCTCTCGCTATCCCGGTCATCATCGCGCAAATATCACAAACCGCCATGGGCGTGGTGGATACCATCATGGCCGGCGCTTACAGCGCCACCGACATGGCGGCGGTGGCGGTCGGCACCTCGATCTGGTTGCCGGCCATTTTGTTCGGCCACGGCCTGCTGCTGGCGCTGACCCCGGTTATCGCCCAGCTCAACGGTGCCGGCCGTCGCGATCGCATCGCCCATCAGGTGCGTCAGGGCTTCTGGCTGGCCTCCGGCGTCTCCGTGCTGCTGATCGTCGTGCTGTATAACTGCAAGTTTGTCATCGACATGATGCACAACATCGATCCGCAGTTGGCGGATAAGGCCGTCGGCTATCTGCACGCCATCATGTGGGGGGCGCCGGGTTACCTGTTCTTCCAGGTGATGCGCAACCAGTGCGAGGGGCTGTCCAAAACCAAACCCGGCATGGTGATCGGCTTCCTCGGCCTGCTGGTGAACATCCCGATCAACTACATCTTTATCTACGGCAAGTTCGGCATGCCGGAACTCGGCGGCGTCGGCTGCGGCGTCGCCACCGGCAGCGTCTACTGGATCATGTTCCTGATGATGCGCTGGTACGTGAAGCGCGCGCCGTCGCAGCGCGACATCAAACGCCAGGCCGGCGATCTCGGCGGCCCGGACTGGGCGGCGCTAAGGCGCCTGATCGGCATCGGCATGCCGGTGGCGCTGGCGCTGTTCTTCGAAGTCACGCTGTTCGCGGTGGTGGCGCTGCTGGTTTCGCCGCTGGGGATCGTCGCGGTCGCCGGCCACCAGATCGCGCTTAACTTCAGCGCGCTGATGTTCGTGCTGCCGCTGTCGCTGGGCGTCGGCGCCACCATCCGCGTCGGTTATCGTCTGGGGGAAGGTTCTGTCGAAGGCGCGCGCGTCGCCGCTTACTCCGCCATCGGCGTCGGCATCACCATGGCCGTCTGCACCGCGCTGTTTACCGCCACTTTCCGCGAACCGATCGCCCTGCTGTACAACGACAGCCCGGCGGTGGTGGCGATGGCCTCGCAGTTGATGCTGCTGGCGGCGCTGTACCAGATCTCGGATTCGGTCCAGGTGATCGGCAGCGGCGTGCTGCGCGGTTATAAAGATACCCGCGCGATCTTCTTCATCACCTTTATCGCTTATTGGGTATTGGGCCTGCCGAGCGGCTATCTGCTGGCGTTAACCGATGCGCTGGTGCCGGCGATGGGGCCAAGCGGTTTCTGGATCGGCTTTATCATCGGCCTGACCTTCGCCGCCATCATGATGGCGCTGCGCATGCGCTGGCTGCAGAAACAGCCGACTGCCGTTATCCTGCAGCGATCCACGCGCTGAATCCGCTCCCGGCCGGTTTCCTCCCCGGCCGGGTTGCGGTTTGCGGAAAAAAACGCCGGACTGCGCACAACCTCAGCAATCGCGTGAAATACCGAATAAAATTGCGCTTTTCCCCTTGCCAGCACGCAGGTAGCTCGTTAATATTCGTCCCCGCTGTCAGCCATGACAGGCAGGAAAAGATGCGTCCGTAGCTCAGTTGGTTAGAGCACCACCTTGACATGGTGGGGGTCGGTGGTTCGAGTCCACTCGGACGCACCAAATTCCTGAAGCAGTACAGTGCGTCCGTAGCTCAGTTGGTTAGAGCACCACCTTGACATGGTGGGGGTCGGTGGTTCGAGTCCACTCGGACGCACCAAATTTCAGAAGCAGCGCAGTGCGTCCGTAGCTCAGTTGGTTAGAGCACCACCTTGACATGGTGGGGGTCGGTGGTTCGAGTCCACTCGGACGCACCATATTGCTGATTCATCTCTCCCTGTCACGTTATACTTCCCGTTGTATCGTCTCTGCCCGACCGTTCGATTTTTCATGTCGATTGCGCCGAACTCCCGCCATCAGCCATCAGGAACGCCACATGACCACCTTCACCGCCAAAACCGCCTTTTTGCCGCTCGACAATGGCCTTGCACGCCGTGAAGGCGTGATGAGCGACGGTTCGCCGGCGGCGGAAGTGCGTTTCGAGGCCGGCGCCTTCGGCCAGCTGCAAAAGCCCGCGCACGCGCTGCAAACCCGGGTGATATCCGGCGAATTCGAGTTCACCCTCGGCGGCGACACCCGGATAGTACGTGCTGGCGAGAGCCTGACCCTGCCGGCCAACGTCGCCAGCGGCTGCTTCTGCCTGAGCGCCGGTGTGCTGCTGGAAATCCCGCAAACGCGCTAAGCCGCATTTACAGCAAGGTTATTTGCGCAACAAGCTGTACGCAACGCGTTGCATTTGCGCCACATTTGCCCTCGTTTTGACATATCCGCCGCACCGCCGCGGTTTTTTATTTTGTTTCCCGCCGCTTAGCCTTTATAATGCGCAACGTCTATCAGTTGAATGGTTTCAGCCCTTGATCTGCGAAAACGCAATAATAACACGATGTGATCTTACCCCGTTGCGCAGCATCCCCGCGCCCCCGCGCGGGCTGAATTTTTCCGCCCCACTTCAACTGTCGTCACCTATCCTTAACTATGTTTTTCACCACCAGGCACGGCCCAAATTCCCTACCGGCGTAAACCGCGCCGGTCAAATTCGTTTTTTTATCCATCACAACTTGTAGAAAACTCCGCCATGAAAAAGACCAAAATTGTTTGTACCATCGGTCCAAAAACCGAATCGGAAGAAATGCTGACCAACCTGCTCAATGCGGGCATGAACGTGATGCGTCTCAACTTCTCTCACGGCGACTATGAAGAGCACGGCAACCGCATCAAGAACATGCGCGCCGTGATGGCGAAAACCGGTATCAACGCCGGCATCCTGCTGGATACCAAAGGCCCGGAAATTCGCACCATGAAACTGGAAGGCGGCAAAGACGCCTCGCTGGTCGCCGGCCAAACCTTCACCTTCACCACTGACCAGAGCGTGATCGGCAACAGCGAGCGCGTGGCGGTCACCTACGCCGGCTTCGCCGCCGATCTGAAGATCGGCAACACCGTGCTGGTTGACGACGGCCTGATCGGCATGGAAGTCACCAACGTGACCGAGAACGAAGTCATCTGTAAGGTGCTGAACAACGGCGACCTGGGCGAGAACAAAGGCGTTAACCTGCCGGGCGTGTCCATCCAGCTGCCTGCGCTGGCCGAGAAAGACAAACGCGACCTGATCTTCGGCTGCGAGCAAGGCGTCGACTTCGTGGCGGCGTCCTTCATCCGTAAACGCTCCGACGTGCTGGAGATCCGCGAGCACCTGAAAGCCCACGGCGGCGAGCAGATCCAGATCATCTCCAAGATTGAAAACCAGGAAGGCCTGAACAACTTCGACGAAATCCTCGAAGCGTCCGACGGCATCATGGTTGCCCGTGGCGATCTGGGCGTCGAGATCCCGGTAGAAGAAGTGATCTTCGCCCAGAAGATGATGATCGAGAAATGCAACCGCGCGCGTAAAGTGGTCATCACCGCCACCCAGATGCTCGATTCCATGATCAAAAACCCACGCCCTACCCGTGCGGAAGCCGGCGACGTTGCCAACGCCATCCTGGACGGCACCGATGCCGTCATGCTGTCCGGCGAGAGCGCCAAGGGCAAATACCCGCTGGAAGCGGTCAACATCATGGCGACCATCTGCGAGCGTACCGATCGCGTGATGCCAAGCCGTATCGACACCCTGAACGATCGTCGCAAGCTGCGCATCACCGAAGCGGTGTGCCGCGGCGCGGTTGAAACCGCCGAGAAACTGGACGCGCCGCTGATCGTGGTCGCCACCAGCGGCGGCAAGTCGGCGAAATCCGTGCGTAAATACTTCCCGAACGCGGTGATCCTGGCGCTGACCACCAATGAGACTACCGCGCATCAGCTGGTGCTGAGCAAGGGCGTCATCCCGCAGATGGTCAAGGAAATCGCCTCCACCGACGACTTCTACCGCATCGGTAAAGAAGCCGCCCTGGCCAGCGGCCTGGCGCAGAAAGGCGACGTCGTGGTGATGGTTTCCGGCGCGCTGGTGCCGAGCGGCACCACCAACACCGCCTCGGTACACGTGCTGTAATATAAAACGTGACATAATTGTCTTGATCAAAACGCCGCTTTGCGGCGTTTTTTTTATCAGCAGTAAACTATTTTTCTCAAAACGCAACCGCGATCCGCTCATTATTTAGCTAATAAAGAATCGGAGTAGTCCCATGGAAGCCGGCTGTTTTCCCTCGTTTTTTTAACTAATTTGTAAAACCAGATGCAAGTTTGAGCGAACGATCAAAATAAAGCACCTCAACACTAAAAAATTATTCTCTTTCGAAAAAAGTTTGTGTAATACTTGTAACGCTACATGGAGATTAACTCAATCTAGAGGGTGTTATAATGAATCGTACTAAACTGGTACTGGGCGCGGTAATCCTGGGTTCCACTCTGCTGGCTGGCTGCTCTAGCAACGCTAAAATCGATCAACTGTCTTCTGACGTTCAGACTCTGAACGCTAAAGTTGATCAGCTGAGCAACGACGTGAACGCAATGCGTTCTGACGTTCAAGCTGCTAAAGACGACGCAGCACGCGCTAACCAGCGTCTGGACAACCAAGCTCACGCTTACAAAAAGTAAGATAGCTTTGGTTATTGAAAACGGCGCACATTGTGCGCCGTTTTTTTTGTCTGTTTGTCAGCCAGGGGGTTTCCTGCACGGCAGGCAAAAAAAAAGAGGTTCAGCACGCTGAACCCCTCTTCGACCGCTCAATCCTGCAAACCTAGTTCACCGAACTGATTGGCGCTGCCTTGAATGGGCTCTTATTCGCCGCAGGAGCCGCTGCAGGCGTCAAACTCACCGCAGACGGACTCTCCCCTACGTTGACCAGCACCGGCATGCCAGAACGGCGTACAACCGCGCTATCGAACACGGCGCGATCGGTCTGACCATCGGCCGCAAAGGCTTTCTCCGCTTTAGACAACGCGATCGGCATGGTCTGTGGATCGTCGCTTTCCACCCGCGACAGCGGTTGGTGCACTTCCACATAGCGTTTGCCGTCCGGCTCGACCGAAATCTTCACCGGATCGTTGATCACTTGCACCCGCGTACCGCGCGGCACCATGTTGAACAGCGCCTCGATATCCGTCGGACGCAGACGAATGCAGCCGGAGCTGACGCGCATGCCGATACCGAAGTTGGCGTTGGTGCCGTGGATCAGGTATTCACCGCGCCCCATCGCCAGACGCAGGGCGAACAGCCCCATCGGGTTCTCAGGGCCGGCCGGCACCACCGCAGGCAGCGTCACGCCCTGGGCTTGATAGCGCTTGCGGATGTTGGCGGTGGGCGTCCAGGTCGGATTAGGGATCTTCTGGCTAATGGAAGTCACCTCCAGCGGCGTGTGCATCCCGGTCTGGCCGATGCCGATCGGATAGACGATCACTTTGTTCTCGCCTTTCGGGTAGTAATAAAGGCGCAGCTCGGCCAGGTTGACGATGATCCCTTCACGCTTAGTGTCAGGCAGCAGCATTTGGGTCGGAATGGTCAGCACCGTACCCGGCTTGGGCAGGAACGGATCGGTGCCGGGGTTGGCTTCCAGCATGCCCAGCAGGCCGATCTTGTAGTCAGCGGCGATGGCTTCCAGCGGGCGGCCGTCGTTTGGCACGGTATAAGTGGTGTTTTCGCCGATCAGACGGCTGTCCGGCGGCGGCAGCGGGTACTCGGTCGCACTGGCGGCCTGCGTGCCGGCCAATACGGTGGCGAAGACCATGCCCATTAAACTCAACGCACGTTTCATTATCATCCCTATATTTTTATGACGGTTCGCCCACAAGGCTAACGAGCGCCAGGTGGTGGGTAAATCAGACAATACCTGATTAATACTAGCAACGCTGGTATCAAAGGCAATAAGTCCTCTAAAAATCAACACGTTATAACGTAATCGCCGTCATTGATTGTCAACGAAACGTCAACAGTTAAGCTGCTGAAATATCACTGAATTGGGCGCGTTGTCCGGAGGAAAATCGTGAATTGTAAAGACTCATTGACAAAGCAAAGGTATCAATGAGTCTTGAGGATGAAGGCGTTATAGTTCAGGCCAGCTGCGCCGCTTTACTGCGAATGGCGCGGATCATCGCCTCCAGCCCCTGCGAGCGCGAAGGCGTCAGATGTTGGCTGAGCGCCAGCTCGGTGAAAAACGGCCGCACATCGAGATCGACGATCTGCTGCGGCGTCAATTGGCGATAAAGAATGAACACCACCGCCAGCAGCCCTTTGACGATCGCCGCGTCGCTGTCGCCGTGAAACTCGACCTGCCCCTGCTCATCGCGGCGCATCACGATCCACACCTGGCTCTGACAACCGGAGATCAGGTTGCCGGCCTGCCGCTCCGCCTCGTCCAGCGGCGGCAATTTAGCGCCGAGTTCAATCACGTACAGGTATTTCTCCTCCCAGTTCAGACAGCGGGAGAAATTACGCACCAATTTATCTTTGTCCGGCAAATTCGCCATGGGGATCCTTTTGTACCGCCGGGGACGCGCCCCGGCCTAACCTAATAACTGATGAATGCGTTGCAGCCCGGCCACCAGCCGGTCCACCTCTTCGCGGGTATTATATAACGCCAGCGAAGCGCGGCACATGCTCGGCACCTGATAAAACGCCATCAGCGGCATCGCGCAGTGATGGCCGGTGCGAATGGCGATACCGTACTGATCGAGGAAGCTGCCGACGTCATAGGCATGGTGCTCTCCCAGATTGAAGGCGATCACCCCGGCGCGTTGCGCCGGACCATAGATTTTCAGCGTCGGCACCTGCTTGAGCGCCTCGAGCGCGTAATGCATCAGCGACTGTTCATAATCGTGGATCGCATTCAGGCTCAAGGCTTCGACGTAATCAAACGCCGCGCCCAGCCCCATGATGCCGGCGGTGTTCGGCGAACCGGCCTCGAAGCGCCACGGCGGATCGGCGAAGGTGGTGCCCGCCGTCAGGCTGACCTGCCGGATCATCGAGCCGCCCCCTTCCCACGGCGGCATCTGCTGCAACAACGCCTGGCGGCCATACAGCATGCCGATGCCGGAAGGGCCATACAGCTTATGGCCGGAAAACACGTAGAAATCGCAGTCCAGCGCCTGGACATCGACGCGCTGGTGCATCACCGCCTGCGCGCCGTCCACCAGCACCGTCAGATCCGGTGACAGGGTTCTGGCACGGGCGATGATCTCACGCACCGGGTTGACGGTGCCCAGCACGTTGGAGACCTCGGTCAGCGCCAGCAGTTTACAGGACGCGTCGACCAGTTCCGGCAACCGCGCCAGATCCAGCGTACCGTCCGGCTGCAGCGGCCACACCCGCAGCTGCAACCCGCGCTCCTGCGCCAGCATCTGCCACGGCACGATGTTGGCGTGGTGCTCCATCTCGGTGATGAGAATCGCATCGCCCGGCTGCAGCAGGTGGCGGCCAAAGCTGTTGGCCACCAGATTGATGCCTTCGGTGGTGCCCTTGACGAACACCATCTCTTCCGCCGAGGCAGCATTGATAAAGCGCGCCGCCTGTTCCCGCACCGCTTCCATCTGCTGAGTCGCCTCGGCGCTCAGGGTGTGGATACCGCGATGCACCGCCGCATACCCGTGGCGGTAGAACTCCAGCTCGCGGTCGATCACCGCCTGCGGTTTCTGCGCGCTGGCGGCGCTGTCGAGATAGGCCAGCGGTTGGCCGTTCACCTCACGCGCCAACAGCGGGAAATCGCCGCGCACGCGTTCAATCGGATAACTCATGCAGCCTCCCCCGGCAGGCGCTGGGCGATGCGCGCCAGCACCCGTTCCCGGATGGTGTCGTTGGCGATGCTTTCGGTTAGCTCGGCGGCGAAGGCGAAGATGATCATCTGCTGCGCCGCGTGCTTGTCGATGCCGCGCGACTGCAGATAGAACAGCTGCTCTTCATCGATGCGCCCCACGGTAGCGCCGTGGCTGCACTTGACGTCATCGGCGTAGATCTCCAGCTGCGGCTTGGTATCCACTTCCGCCACCTTGCCCAACAGCAGGTTATGGTTGGTCATCTGGCCGTCGGTTTTGATCGCGTGCTTGGCCACTTTGATCATGCCGTTGAACACCGCCTTGCCGCGATCGCTGACCACGGTTTTATGCAGCTGGCGGCTTTCGCAATAGCCCTTGTTGTGCTCCAGATAGGTGCGGGTGTCGCAAATCTCTTTGCCCACCGGCAGCACCAGGCTGTTGATCACCAGATTGGCGCCTTCGCCGTTCAACTGCGCGCTGGTGTTGTGCCGCGTCAGGCCGGCGCCCAGCAGGAAGCTGTCGCTTTTCACCCGCGCGTCGCGGCCGATCACCAGATCGTTGTGGGCAAAGTGGTAGCTTGGCTGGCTCTCAAACGCCAGCTTGCAGTGCAACAGCCCGGCGTTGTCCGCCACATTGGCGGTCAGGCGCGCGCCGGTGAAGTGTGCGGCCTCGCCCAGGCTGACATAGTGTTCAATCACGTCCGCCTCAGCCCCGCGCCCGATCTCCAGATGATGGCGGTGATGCACGGTGTTCACTTCCCCGGCGGCGCCGCGTCCGCTGCTGATGTGCAGCAGATACAGCGGGCGTGCAGGGATCTTGCCGGCCGGCAAGCGAATCAGGCTGGTTTCCTGCGCCAGGCTTTCGGTCAGGTGCAGAAAAATCTCCGGCTGGATCGGCTCCGGCAACGCCTGAGGCGTGCCATAGGCGGTCAACTCGAACTGGTAGTCGTCCAGGTCGCCATCGCTCAGCGCGGCGCTGTAGCGGCCGTCGATAAACACCAGCCGACAGGCATCGATGCCGAGCGCCAGCGCATCGAGCTGCTCTGCGCTCACCGGGGCGGGCTGCGGCTCGAGGAATTGCTGCTCCAGCAGGCTCTCCAGCGGCGTGTATTTCCAGTTTTCATGCTTGCGCGTCGGCCAGCCGAGGCGCAGCGCCTGCTGCCAGTGCGCCAGCGCATGCGGCGAACGCTCGCCGCCGCGGCCTTCGAACAGGCGATACAGCTGCTGCAGCGCGTTTGAATTACTGTTGGTCGGTAAGCCAGCCATAGCCCTGCTCCTCCAACTGTTTCACCAGCGAGAAATCGCCGGATTTGACGATGCGCCCCTGGGACAGCACGTGTACGTAATCCGGTTTGATGTAGTCCAGAATGCGCTGATAGTGGGTGACGATGATAAAGGCGCGCTTGCCGTCCCGCAGCGAGTTGACGCCGTTGGCGACGATTTTGAGCGCATCGATGTCCAGGCCCGAATCGGTTTCATCGAGAATGCACAGATCCGGCTCCAGCGCCGCCATCTGCAGAATGTCGTTGCGCTTTTTCTCACCGCCGGAGAAGCCGACGTTGACCGAACGGGTCAGCAGATCGGCCGGCATATCCAGCAGCGCGATTTTCTCTTCGATGAAATCGGCGAAGTCAAAGCGATCCAGCGGCTCCTGCTCGCGGTATTTGCGCACCGCGTTGACCGACGTCTGCAGGAAGAAGTGGTTGCTGACGCCGGGGATCTCCACCGGGTACTGGAAGGCCAGGAACACGCCCTCGCCCGCGCGATCTTCCGGATCCAGCTCCAGCAGATCCTTGCCCTTGAAGGTGACTTCCCCTTCGGTCACTTCGTACTCTTCACGCCCGGCCAGCGTGGCGGACAGCGTGCTCTTGCCCGAGCCGTTCGGCCCCATGATGGCGTGCACTTCGCCCGGTTTGATCTCCAGATCCAATCCCTTGAGGATCTCGTTGCCTTCCACGCTGACTTTCAAATTCTTGATGCTTAACATGCTGTGTCCTCAGATAGCGCCGACGGCGCTAAAAATGCGGCGATTAACCCACGCTGTGTTCCAGGCTGATGGCCAGGAGTTTTTGCGCCTCGACGGCGAACTCCAGCGGCAGCTCGGAGAAAACGTCCTTGCAGAAACCGTTGACGATCATCGAAATGGCGTCATCCTCGCTGATGCCGCGCTGCAGGCAGTAGAACAGCTGGTCATCGCCGATCTTCGAGGTAGTGGCTTCGTGCTCCAGCTGAGCGCTGTTGTTGCGCGCTTCAACGTAAGGGAACGTGTGGGCGCCGCTGTCCGGCCCGATCAGCATCGAGTCGCACTGGGTAAAATTACGGGCGTTTTCCGCCCCCGGCAGGATTTTCACCAGGCCGCGATAGGTGTTCTCGCTGTGGCCGGCGGAGATGCCTTTGGCGATGATGGTCGACCTGGTGTTTTTGCCGATGTGGATCATCTTGGTGCCGGTATCCGCCTGCTGATGACCGCTGGTCAGCGCCACCGAGAAGAATTCGCCGATCGAGTTGTCGCCCTGCAAAATCACGCTCGGGTATTTCCAGGTGATGGCCGAGCCGGTTTCCGACTGGGTCCAGGACATTTTCGAACCGGCGCCTTCGCACAGCGCGCGCTTGGTGACGAAGTTGAGGATACCGCCCTTGCTCTCGCCGCCGGAGAACCAGTTCTGCACCGTCGAGTATTTCACTTCGGCGTCTTTATGCAGGATCACTTCCACCACCGCCGCGTGCAGCTGGTAGCTGTCGCGCACCGGGGCGGAACAGCCTTCGATATAGCTGACGTAACTGCCTTCGTCGGCGATCAGGATGGTGCGCTCGAACTGGCCGGTTTTGGCGGCGTTGATGCGGAAGTAGGTCGACAGCTCCATCGGGCAGCGCACGCCTTTCGGCACATAGACGAAGGTGCCGTCGGAGGCCACCGCGGCGTTCAGCGCAGCGAAGAAGTTATCGTTGGACGGCACCACGCGCCCCAGGTATTGACGCACCAGATCCGGGTATTCCTGGATCGCTTCGCCGAACGAGCAGAAGATCACCCCGCTCTCCGCCAGTTTTTCACGGTAGGTGGTGGCGACCGAGACCGAGTCGAAGATGGCGTCCACCGCCACCTCGCTTCCCTCGCGCACCGGCACGCCGAGCTGGTTGAACGCCAGCTCCACTTCGCTGGTCAGGTAATCTTTTTCCGTCGCCGCGCCCGGTTGCTGCTCGGCGCCGGGCTGCGAACCGCATGCATCGTCGCAGCTGCCGCAGGACGGCGCCGAATAGTAACTGTAGTCCTGGTAGTTCAGGCGTTCGTAATTGGCCTTCAGCCAATGCGGCTCTTCCATCTGCAGCCAGGCGCGATAAGCCTCGAGGCGGAATTCCAGCATCCACTCGGGTTCGTTGCGCTTGGCCGAGATGGCGCGCACCACCTCTTCGTTGATGCCCTTGGCCAACTCATCGGTTGCCAGCTGGGTGAAGAAACCTTCTTTGTAGCGACCTTCGCTGACCCAAGCCTGCACTTCATTAGGCATTTCTACATTGCTTCGTGTCATGTTGATTGCATCGCTCAAACGCCAAAGCTCTCGCCGCACCCGCAGGCATGCTGAGCTTTAGGGTTGTTGAATTTGAATATCTGATTCAGCCCTTCGCGGACGTAATCTACCGTGGTGCCATCGATGAACGGCATGGCCTTCAGCGGCACATAGAGTTTGGCGCCGTCGCGCTCAAACAGCAGATCGTCATCGGCGGGTTCGCGGGTCAGATCCAGCACATAGGCAAAGCCGGCGCAGCCGGATTGTTTCACCCCTAGCTGCAGCCCTTTCACCTGCGGATCCTGCTGCATCAGTTTGGTTATTTGTCGTACGGCGCTGTCGCTGAGCGAAATGCCTTGCCAGACATTTTCATCCAGAGAAAAAGTGCCGACATTTTCCGTTTGCATAGGGTCTACCTCACACTCGTGTTTGGCCACAGCCAATCTGGGTTGCTTATATGTTAGTGATAACGATTATCACTTCAACCGTTTGTTTTGCGGGGGTATCCGCCGCGAGCGCGGTTTTTCGCTGCGGCGTGCGGCAAGCCAGCGGGACATCCGTGGCGGCTTGCGGCGTCTGACGGCAAGGTGTGCATGCTATCCCTATGAATTTGTTCTTTATCCTGCATCACCGTACCGCACTCCCCGGTGGCCCGTCAGCGTTACAGCGCCGCGGTACGTTGCCGATCTAAACATTCATAGAAAATACCTATTTCTGCATTCTGTCTGTCGTAAATGTGCGTTTATCGGCATTTCGTGGCGCAGCGCAAGCGCGCGCCCTCAGGTTAAAGTTTAGTCGCTCAGCATCAAGTTGGGTCGTCGGCGGCGTTTTACACCCCGCGCGATGAAAAAACGCCACGCCGGGGATTGATCGGCAACGCGGCAGTTTATATGATAATGATTATCATTCAATTTGAATTTGAGCGCGAAGCCAATGACTCTTTCGATCAACGCATGGTTGCTGGGCAAGATTGATGACTACAAATTCAGCGTGCGCGACGCCACGGTGGACTTTTACATGGCCGAAGCGGCGCTACGGCGCCCGGAATGCAATATCGACCACCTGAAACGGTACAACAGCGTCAGCCTGACCATGGCCAATTTGTGTCTGGAGAACGGCGACGACGACAGCTACCTGCACGCGCTCAGCAAGCTGCACAACCGGCTGATCGTCGAGATCAACAACCCACAGCGTTGCCAGCTTTTTCGGGTGCAAAGCTACCACTTCGCCCGCCATACGCTGACGCTGATCTGCCAAAAATATGCAATGGAAGGCACCTGGGAGAAGGCGAACGCGTTTCAGAAGGACTTCGTCAAACGCGTGCCGTTTCAGCTGTAAAGCGAAAGGCTCCGCAGGCCGATCGCCTGCGGAAAGCGGCGGGGATCAGTCGATGACCGCCGTGGTCAGACGCGAGGTGCAGCACAACCGATCGCGCGCGTCGAAGATCTCGATTTGCCACACCTGATGGCGACGGCCGACGTGCAGTGCGCGGCACACCCCGCGCACCTGGCCATCGAACACCGCGCGCAGGTGGTTGGCGTTGATCTCCAGCCCCACCACTTTCTGCTCGCCCTCACTGCACAGGTAGCCGGCCATCGATCCCATCGATTCCGCCAGCACCACCGACGCCCCGCCGTGCAACAGCCCGAACGGCTGCCGGGTGCGGCCATCGACCGGCATGGTGGCCTCGAGGAAATCCTCGCCCAATTGGGTAAACTCGATGCCCACATGGCTGACCATGCAGCCGTCGCCGGCGCGGTTCAGCTGCTCCAGCGATGTTTCACGTTTCCACAATTTCACTCAATCATCTCCAGAAGTGCCTGTAATGGGTGGCGCACGCCATTGCCCTCGATGCGTTTCACCTGGCTGCGGCAGGAATAGCCGGTCGCCAGGCAGCGCTGCCGCGGCAAACGCTGTAACGTCGGATGCCATGATAGCTCATAAATGCCGAGCGAGTTTTGCAGGTTCTTGGCTTCATGGCCGTAAGTGCCCGCCATGCCGCAGCAGCCGACGCTGACGTTCTCCAGTTTGGCGCCGAAACGGGCGAAGATCGCCGCCCACTGTTGGCCGCTGGCCGGCAGCGCGGTGGTTTCGGTGCAGTGGCCGAACAGATACCACGGCTCGCCGGTCGCCGGCTGTTCGGCGCGATCCGCGATCCGCTGCTGCAGCCATTCATGCACCAGCTGCACCTGGAAATCGCCGCGCTCGGCGCCGAGGATCTCGCGGTATTCGTCGCGGTAACACAGCACCAGCGCCGGATCGACGCCCACCAGCGGCATGCCTAGCTGCGCCACGCGGTTGAGGAAATCGGCGGTTTTGCGCGCGGTGCGGGCGAAGCGCGTCAGGAAACCTTTCACATGTTGCGCCTTGCCGTTCGGCGAGAACGGCAGCAGCACCGGTTTATAGCCGAGCTTCTCCACCAGCCGGACAAAGTCCGCCACCACTTTGGCGTCGTAATAGCTGGTGAACGGATCCTGGACGATCAACACGTGTTCTGCGCGCTGCTCGGCGCTCAGCCCTTCCAACTGCTCCAGCGTCAGCGTGGTCGCGCGGTGGCCGGACAGCTGCTGACGCAGCGTCGGGCTTGACAACAGCGGCAGATCGACCATGCCGATGGCGTTGCGGCTCATCTTCCGCAGCCACGGCTGGCGGAAGAAGAAGTTGAACACCTTTGGCGCGCGGGCCATCAACGGGGTATAGCTCTCCACGCCGGCGACCATGTAGTCGCTTACCGGGCGCAGATAGCGAGTGTGGTAGAGCTGCAGGAAGCGCGAACGAAATCCCGGCACGTCAATCTTGATGGGACACTGGGTTGAACAGGCCTTACAGGCCAGGCAGCCGGACATCGCCTCTTTCACTTCGTGCGAGAAGTCGTACTCGCCCTTGCCGGCGTGCCAGCTGTTGCGGGTTTTCTCGATCAGGCCGCGCAAGCTGAGGCGCTGCTGCGGCAGCTGTTTCTCCAGCGCCAGCGGATCGACCCCCTGCTCGGCCAACAGACGCAGCCACTCGCGCACCAGCGTCGCCCGCCCTTTCGGCGAATGAATGCGGTTGCCGCTGATCTTCATCGACGGACACATCGGGCTGCGCACGTCGAAGTTGAAGCACAGACCGTTGCCGTTACACTCCAGCGCGCCACGGAACGAGGTGCGCACCTCGACCGGGATCTGGCGATCGAAGGTGCCGCGTTTGACCGCATCCACCTGCATCATCGGCGCATCCACCGCCAGCGGCGAACAGATCTTGCCTGGGTTCAGGCGGTTATCCGGATCGAACGCCGCCTTGATGCGGCGCAGCTCTTCATACAGCGTTTCTCCGAAGAATTCAGGGCTGTATTCCGCGCGGAACCCCTTGCCGTGTTCCCCCCACAGCAGGCCGCCGTATTTGGCGGTCAGCGCCACCACCCGATCGGAGATCTGCTTCATCAGCACTTCCTGCTGCGGGTCGCACATGTCGAGCGCCGGGCGCACGTGCAGCACCCCGGCGTCGACGTGGCCAAACATGCCATAGCTCAGATTGTGGTCATCGAGCAGTTGCCGAAATTCGACGATATAGTCCGCCAGATGTTGCGGCGGCACACAGGTGTCCTCGGCGAACGGAATCGGCTTGGCGCGCCCTTTGGCGTTGCCCAGCAGCCCGACCGCCTTCTTGCGCATGTTGTAAATGCGCTCGATGCCAGCCAGATCGCCGCAGATCTGGTACCCGATCACGCCGCCCTGCCGCTGCGCGATCAATTCGTCCAGCCGTTGGCACAGGGCCTCCATCTGGCCGTCGATCAGCGCCCGATCGTCGCCGGCGAACTCGACGATGTTCAGCCCGAGCATCTCTTTATCCGGCACGTCGGCGATCAGTTCGTTCACCGAGTGCCAAACGATGTCTTCACGCGCCAGGTTCAGCACCTTGGAATCGATGGTTTCCACCGACAGCGCCTTGGCCTCGACCATAAAGGGCGCATTGCGCAGCGCCGAGTCGAAGGAGTCGTACTTCACGTTAACCAGGCGGCGCACTTTCGGCAGCGGCGTGATGTCCAGCCGCGCCTCGGTGATAAACGCCAGCGTGCCCTCGGCGCCGGTCAGAATACGCGTCAAATCGAAGGTTTGCAGATCGTCGCTCAGCACGTGGCGCAGATCGTAACCGGTGAGGAAGCGGTTGAGCTTGGGGAATTTCTCCAGGATCAGCGCGCGCTGCTCGCGGCAGCGGTTGAGCACCGTGCGGTAGATGCGCCCTTCGGCGGTCTCTTCCAGAGCAATCGTTTCCGCCAGCGCCGTCGGCATGGCGCGGGTATCGATCATCTCACCGCCCAGCAGCACCGCCCGCAGGCCCAACACGTGATCGGAGGTTTTGCCGTACACCAGCGAGCCCTGGCCGGAGGCATCGGTGTTGATCATTCCCCCCAGCGTGGCGCGGTTGCTGGTGGACAGTTCCGGCGAGAAGAAGTAGCCGAACGGCCGCAGGTATTGATTCAACTGGTCCTTGATCACCCCGGCTTCGACTTTCACCCAGCCTTGTTCGACGTTGATCTCCAGAATGCGGTTCATATGGCGCGACATATCGACCACGATGCCGGTATTGAGCGACTGGCCGTTGGTGCCGGTGCCGCCGCCGCGCGGGCTGAAGGTCAGCGTGTTGAAGCGCTCTTCTCCGGCCAGACGGGCGATCAGCGCCACGTCGGCGGTGGAACGGGGGAACACCACCGCATCGGGCAGCAGCTGATAGATACTGTTGTCGGTGGCCATCGTCAGCCGGTCGGCATAGCTGGTGGCGGTATCGCCGTTGAATCCGTTTTGCTTCAGTGCTTCCAAAAAGTCGAGCACCCGTTGAACCAGGCCGGGCGCCTGAGAAATCTGTGGGATCATTCGCTTTTTTGACCCTGTCCGTCTATTTTTTATGCGCTGATGTACGCTGAATCGGGCCTTTAATTCAGACCCACCCTATTTTTTAGTGACACTAAAAACTAACATACTCGTTTAGTGAAGGCATTCACATTATTACCGCCCTGCGAGCGCCGCCACAGGCGGCCGCCTAGCGGTGAGAAACCGACCGACAGGCACCCCGATTCGCCGGTGCCAGGGATTTAATTGACCAGGATGAGAACCCACTGATGCCACTCCCGCAATCGCGTTACGACTTACCGCGAATTATTTTCGGCGTGCTGTTTATCGCCATCATGATCGTCGCCTGTTTTTGGGTGATCCAACCGTTTATTCTCGGCTTCGCCTGGGCGGGCATGGTGGTGATCGCCACCTGGCCGCTGCTGCTCAAACTGCAAAAGCTGCTGTGGGGCCGCCGTTCGCTGGCGGTGTTGGTCATGACCCTGCTGCTGATCCTGCTGTTCATTCTGCCTATCTCACTGCTGATCAGCAGCGTGGTGGATAACAGCGCGCCGCTGATCGCCTGGGCCAGTTCGCCGGGCAAACTGCATATTCCCGATCTCGCCTGGCTGCAGTCCGTGCCGATGATCGGCGACAAACTCTATACCAGCTACCACACGCTGGTTAACGCCGGCGGCGCTGCGCTGCTGGCGAAGGTGCAGCCGTACTTTGGCCAAACCGCCACCTGGTTCGTGGCGCAGGCGGCGCATATCGGCCGCCTGCTGCTGCACTGCGCGCTGATGCTGCTGTTCAGCGCCTTGTTGTATGCGCGCGGTGAGCAGGTGGCGCTGGGTATCCGCCACTTTGCGGTGCGCCTCGGTTCCGCGCGCGGCGATGCGGCGGTGCTGCTGGGCGGCCAGGCGATCCGCGCCGTCGCGCTGGGCGTGGTGGTGACGGCGTTGGTGCAGTCGGTGCTGGGCGGCATCGGTCTGGCGGTAAGCGGCATTCCTGCCGCCACCCTGCTGACGATGCTGATCTTCATCTGCTGTGTGGCGCAATTGGGGCCGCTGTTGGTGCTGGTGCCGGCCATCATCTGGCTGTACTGGCACGGCGACACCACCTGGGGCACCGTGCTGCTGGTCTGGAGCTGCGTGGTGGCCACGCTGGATAACGTGCTGCGCCCGGTGCTGATCCGCATGGGCGCCGATCTGCCGCTGCTGCTGATCCTGTCCGGCGTTATCGGCGGTTTGCTGGCCTTCGGCATGATTGGCCTGTTCATCGGCCCGGTGGTGTTGGCGGTATCTTATCGCCTGCTGACCGCCTGGATGGATGAAGCGCCGGAGCCGACCTCCGCGCCGGAGCAAGTCATCGACGATCTGGAAAAACGCTAATTCCCCCTTCCGCCCGCAGCGTCGGGCGGAGCTTTTCACGCCCGTCATTATTTCTACCTCATTCGAGTAATATTTCCGCCCAATATAATGCCGCCCTATATTGATTACGGTACGGCGAATGAAAGATGCAATGTAAATCCCTGTTTGTTGCAAACGGAAAAAAGAGATAACTCCCGCAAATAAAATGTGATGCCGCTATCGATTAGGATGATTCTTAATGACTAGTCGCGTTCAAAAATCTAGTATTATGGCCATCTATTGCTTCAAATCACTGATTTTAAAGCAACCTTTCTGAACAATGTAATGCCATACATGTGAATTGCTGTGTGTAGTCTTTGCCCATCTCCTACGGTGGGCTTTTTTTTATTCTTTTTTCGTCGAATTGATTATTTTACGCGCCGTTATTTACATTCGGAAATAAAAAGGCCGCAGCGTTAACTGCGGCCCGACGTTAATGCCTCAGTGAGGCCGAGACATTATTTCTTTTTCGACAAATTGATCCAGGTCTGCACCACAGTGTCCGGGTTGAGCGACAGGCTGTCGATGCCCTGCTCCATCAGCCACTCGGCGAAGTCTTCATGGTCAGACGGGCCCTGGCCGCAGATGCCGACGTATTTGCCGTGGCGCTTGGCCGCCTGAATCGCCATCGACAACAGCGCTTTCACCGCCTCGTTGCGCTCGTCGAACAGTTCCGACACTACGCCGGAATCGCGATCCAGCCCCAGCGCCAGCTGAGTCATGTCGTTGGAGCCGATGGAGAAGCCGTCGAAGTGCTCGAGGAACTGATCCGCCAACAGCGCATTGGACGGGATTTCGCACATCATGATCACTTTCAACCCGTTTTCGCCGCGTTTCAGCCCCTGACGCGCCAACTCGGCCACCACCGCTTCCGCCTGCGCCACGGTGCGCACGAACGGCACCATGATTTCGACGTTGGTCAGCCCCATATCGTTACGCACGCGTTTCACCGCCTCGCACTCCAGCGCGAAGCAATCGCGGAAACTGTCGGCCACGTAACGGCCGGCGCCGCGGAAGCCCAACATCGGGTTCTCTTCGTGCGGTTCATACTTGTCGCCGCCCACCAGGTTGGCGTACTCGTTGGATTTGAAGTCGGACAGACGCACGATCACGCGCTTCGGCCAGAAGGCGGCGCCCAGCGTCGCGATGCCTTCGGTCAGGCGACCGACGTAGAACTCGACCGGGTGATCGTAACCCTGCATCAGCGCGCGAATTTCATTTTGCAGCGCCGGCGTCTGCTGGTCGAACTCCAGCAGCGCGCGCGGGTGCACGCCGATCATGCGGTTGATGATAAATTCCAGCCGAGCCAGGCCCACGCCTTCGTTCGGCAAACGCGCGAAGTCGAAAGCGCGATCCGGGTTGCCGACGTTCATCATGATCTTCAGCGGCAGATCCGGCAGCTCGGTCACTTCGGAGCTCTGCACGCTGAAGTCCAGCATGTCGCTGTAAACGAAGCCGGTGTCGCCTTCCGCGCAGGAGACGGTGACTTTCTGGCCGTCTTTCAGCACGTCGGTGGCGTGGCCACAGCCCACCACCGCCGGAATGCCCAGCTCACGGGCGATGATCGCCGCGTGACAGGTGCGCCCGCCGCGGTTGGTGACGATCGCGGCGGCCTTCTTCATGATCGGCTCCCAGTCCGGGTCGGTCATGTCGGTCACCAGCACGTCGCCCGGCTGGATGCGATCCATTTCGCTGATGTCGTGGATCACTTTCACCGGTCCGGCGCCGATGCGGTGGCCGATGGCGCGGCCTTCCACCAGCACCGGGCTGGTGCCGTTCAGCTGGTAGCGTTCCATGGTCTGCTCGTTGGAGCGTACGGTCTCCGGGCGCGCCTGCACGATCAGCAGCTTGCCGGTATGGCCGTCTTTCGCCCACTCGATATCCATCGGGCGGCCGTAATGTTTTTCGATCAGGATCGCCTGCTGCGCCAGCGCCTGCACTTCTTCATCCGTCAGCGAGAAACGGCTGCGCTGCGCTTCCGGCACGTCTTCGATGCGCACCTGCTTGCCGTGATCCTGCGACGGCGCGTATACCATGCGGATCTTTTTCGAACCCAGGTTGCGGCGCACGATCGCCGGCTTGCCGTTTTGCAGCGTCGGTTTGTGCACGTAGAACTCATCCGGGTTCACCGCGCCCTGCACCACCATTTCACCCAAGCCGAAAGCGGAGGTGATGAAGACCACCTGATCAAAGCCGGACTCGGTGTCGATGGTGAACATGACGCCCGAGGAGGCCAGATCCGAGCGCACCATGCGCTGTACGCCGGCCGACAACGCCACGCCGCGGTGATCGTAGCCCTGGTGCACGCGATAAGAGATGGCGCGATCGTTGAACAGCGACGCGAACACGTGCTTGATCGCCACCATTACGGCGTCGATGCCCTGCACGTTGAGGAAGGTTTCCTGCTGACCGGCAAAGGAGGCGTCCGGCATGTCTTCCGCCGTGGCGGAGGAGCGCACCGCAAAGGAAGCTTCCGGTTCGCCGTCGGCGAGCTGTTGGTAAGCCTGATGAATTTCACGCTCGAACTCGGCGTGGAACGGCGTGTCGATCACCCATTGGCGGATCTGGGCGCCGGCCTTGGCCAGTTGGGCAACGTCGTCAACGTCAGTCTGATCCAGTAACTGATAGATGCGCTGGTTAACACCGCTTTGTTCGAGGAAATCGTTAAACGCCTGTGCGGTGGTGGCAAAACCGTTAGGCACGGCCACGCCCAAATCGGAAAGATTGGTGATCATTTCACCGAGGGAGGCATTTTTGCCGCCGACACGGTCAACGTCGTGCATGCCAAGCTGGTTGTACCAAAGCACATTACGCAAGTCTGGGCCATTGTTGGACATCGAGACAATCCTTATTGCTATCAGTAGGGTAAAGACGGATTTAATTCGCTTGCTTTACGGCACCGCTAACACGGAGCCGAATCAGACTAGCACACTGATCCGGGGAAAATGGAAAGGTGAATCGATCAACCCACTGAAGAAAGTGGTTTTTAAGAGAATGTCCTAACCGGCTGATTTGCCTGGGAACCGTTCCCAATCGCACGAAAAGCTTAGTTCTCAACAAATTACGCTCTTTTTAAAATTCTGTTTTAATGACCACGCAAACGCTATCGTTTTTGGTGAAAATAGCGGCAAATTTACGTTTCGGCTCGAACAGCGTCGCTGCGCCGCGATTTCTACCGCCGCCAAAGCGCGCTTTTCTTCGCGCGCCGCCGCAAGGCGGTTTACCGCCCCGCCATCACAATTTTTTCCCTCGCCCCTTTACCGGCGAATCGTCTGCGGCTCATGATATTGGCAGTGATGACAGCAGGAACACCGTTTTCAGGTAAGGAGCCTCGGGTGGAAAGAAGCGTTTTTTATATTTCGGATGGTACGGCGATCACCGCCGAAGTGCTGGGGCACGCGGTGCTGTCGCAGTTCCCGGTCACGGCGACCACGTACACCTTGCCGTTTGTCGAAACCGAGGCGCGCGCACGCGCAGTTCGCCAACAAATCGATGATATCTATAATGAAACCGGTGTACGGCCGCTGGTGTTTTACTCCATCATCTCGCCGGAAGTGCGCGACGTGATCGTTCAGAGCCAAGGCTTCTGTCAGGATATCGTGCAGGCGCTGGTCGGCCCGCTGCAGGGTGAGCTGGAGGTGGAGCCGACGCCGGTGCCGAACCGCACCCACGGCCTGACCGCCAGCAACCTCGGCAAATACGACGCGCGCATTGCCGCCATCGACTATACCCTGGCGCATGACGACGGCATCTCGCTGCGCAACCTCGATCAGGCGCAGGTGATCCTGCTCGGCGTGTCGCGCTGCGGCAAAACCCCCACCAGCCTTTATCTGGCGATGCAGTTCGGCATCCGCGCCGCCAACTACCCGTTTATCGCCGACGATATGGACAATTTGCACCTGCCGGCCTCGCTGAAACCGTTTCAGCATAAATTATTCGGCCTGACCATCGATCCGGAGCGCCTGGCGGCGATCCGCGAAGAACGGCGTGAAAATAGCCGCTACGCTTCATTGCGTCAGTGCCGCATGGAGATCGCCGAGGTCGAAGCGCTGTTCCGCAAAAATCAGATCCGCTACCTCAATACCACCAACTATTCGGTCGAAGAGATCTCCACCAAAATCCTCGACATTCTTGGCATGAGCCGCCGCATGTTTTGATCTTTTCCTCGCGGGGCCGCTGTGCCCCGCCGTCTGCCGTTTATTTCAGCAGCAGCTGATTTTTTTGTGCTTTTTTTCGCGGCTTTGATCAACAGAACGCAATCTCTACGGTTGAATTCAGCGCTTTTTGCGTTATTGTGATCGCCATCACTTCCCGGCACTCCTGCCGCAGAGAAGAACAGTTTCCAGGGAACAACATGCACAAAACAGATGAACTGCGGACCGCGCGCATCGACAGCCTCGTCACGCCGCAAGCGTTGGCGGACAAGCTGCCGATCTCGGCGGCCGTCGCCGATAACGTGACAGCGTCACGCAAACGCATTGAAAAAATCCTCACCGGCGAAGACCGCCGCCTGCTGGTGGTGATCGGCCCCTGCTCCATTCACGATCTCGACGCCGCCGTCGATTACGCCGGCCGGTTGAACGCCCTGCGCGAACGTTACCAGGACCGCCTGGAGATCGTGATGCGCACCTATTTCGAAAAACCGCGCACCGTCGTCGGCTGGAAAGGCCTGATCTCCGATCCGGCGCTGGACGGCACCTTCCAGGTGAACCGCGGCATCGAAATGGCGCGCCGCCTGCTGCTGGAAGTGAACCAGCTCGGCCTGCCGACCGCCACCGAATTCCTGGACATGGTGGTTGGCCAATATATCGCCGACCTGATCAGCTGGGGCGCCATCGGCGCGCGCACCACCGAAAGCCAGATCCACCGTGAAATGGCCTCGGCGCTTTCCTGCCCGGTCGGCTTCAAAAACGGCACCGACGGCAACACCCGCATCGCCATCGACGCCATTCGCGCGGCGCGCGCCGGGCACATGTTCCTGTCGCCGGACAAACATGGCCAGATGACCATCTACCAGACCAGCGGCAACCCATATGGCCACATCATCATGCGCGGTGGCAAAACGCCGAATTACCACGCCAGCGACATCGCCGCCGCCTGTGACAGCCTGCGCGAGTTCGATCTGCCTGAACACCTGGTGATCGACTTCAGCCACGGCAACTGCCAGAAAATGCACCGCCGCCAGTTGGAAGTGGCCGACAACGTCTGCCAGCAGATCCGCGCCGGCTCCGCCGCCATCACCGGCGTGATGGCGGAAAGCTTCCTGGTGGAAGGCACGCAGAAGATCGTCGCCGGCCAACCGCTGACCTATGGCCAGTCGATCACCGATCCTTGCCTGAGCTGGTCCGACAGCGAACAGCTGCTGGCGATGCTGGCGGATGCGGTCGATAGCCGTTTCTGACGCAACACAGGCCGGGGCCTCGCCCCGGCTTTCTCCCTTCTGTCCCACTCATCTATACTGATTGCAACGCTTTAGCACCCGCCGAAACGCACTGGGAGCCCCGGCATGATTCACTCTCTGTTATCCATCCCCTGCGTCACGCTGCAGGGCGAGCAAAAAACGCTGGGCGATTTCCCGGCGCGCGCTTACCTGGTGGTCAACACCGCCAGCAAGTGCGGCTTCACCCCGCAATACCGCGGGCTGGAAAATCTGTGGCGATACTATCGCGAGCGCGGCCTGATGGTGCTCGGCTTCCCCTGTAACCAGTTTGGTTCTCAGGAACCGGGCAGCCCGCTGGAGATCGCCAATTTTTGCAGCCTTAACTACGGCGTCAGTTTCCCGCTGTTCAGCAAGATCGACGTTAACGGCCCCGGCGCGCACCCGCTGTTCAATGAGCTGAAACGCCTGGCGCCCGGCATTCTGGGCAGCCGCCGCATCAAATGGAACTTCACCAAGTTCCTGCTCACCGCCGACGGCCAGCGCGTGACGCGCTTTGCGCCGATCACCAAACCCGAACGTCTGTTTGACCGCATCGAAACCCTGCTGAAATAACGCCCCTTTTTTACGGGCCGAGTGCGCTCGGCCCGCCGCAGGATGCCCGTTCGACAAAAAGGTTCCATCGGTAAGAAAATTTTCCTTGATGTCACCTTTCCTTCACATGATAATGATTCTCAGTTTGATATTAATTACCATTTAATAATCTGTTTTTTAAGCACAATGATGATGGATACTGCCAACACGCCAACCCCCGCCGCCGCGGCCCCGAACGAGCACAGCGCAAACGCGCCGCCCAGCTACGACAGCGCACAGCTGCTCGGCGCCGAAGGCATCGCGTTCATTACCCATCAGGGCCAGCGCTATCAACTGCGGCAGACCAAAGCCGGGAAATTGATCCTGACCAAATAACCACAGAATCCTCAAACGCCAGCCACCCCGATCGTTTGATCCAGGCAGCCAGCAAATCTATTGATATGTTTTATTACATACGGAGAGTTGCACCATGCCTCTGACATTTTCCACCCGGCTGCGTTTTTCCGCTTTGAGTCTGGCGATTGCCTGCGCTCTGCCTACGGTGGCCTTGGCACAAAACACCAGCACAACATTTTCTTCCAACGCGGCGCAGGCGAAAAAAACCAAAGCCGCCGACGAGACCATGACCGTGGTCGCCACCGGTAACCAACGCAGCAGCTTTGAAGCGCCGATGATGGTCACGGTCATCGAAGGCAATTCGCCGGAAAGCCAGACCGCCACCTCCGCCGCCGATATGCTGCGGCGCGTGCCGGGCATCACCGTCAACGGCACCGGGCGCAGCAACGGCCAGGATGTGACGATGCGCGGCTATGGCAAGAACGGCGTGCTGACGCTGGTCGACGGCATTCGCCAGGGGACCGATACCGGCCACATCGGCGGCACCTTCCTCGATCCGGCGCTGGTCAAGCGCATTGAAATCGTGCGCGGCCCCTCTGCGCTGCTGTACGGCAGCGGCGCGCTGGGCGGCGTTATCGCTTACGAGACCGTCGATGCCGCCGATCTGCTGCTGCCGGGTCGCGATAGCGGGTTCCGCGTCTACGGCACCGCCGGCACCGGCGATCACAGTCTGGGCATGGGCGCCAGCGCCTACGGCAAGACCGATAACCTCGACGGCCTGCTGTCGTTCGGCACCCGCGATGTCGGCAACCTGCGCCAGGGCAACGGTTTCGACGCCCCTAACGACGAAACCATCAGCAACGTGCTGGCCAAAGGCACCTGGAAGATCGACGACAATCAGTCGCTGAGCGGCGATCTGCGTTATTACAACAACGATGCCCAAGAGCCGAAAAACCCGCAGACGCCGGGCAGCTCAAGCGGCAACCCGATGACCAACCGTTCCACCATTCAGCGCGACGCCGCTCTGAGCTATAAGCTCAAGCCGGTCGGCCAGGATTGGCTGGACGCCACCGCCAGGCTGTACACCTCGGAAGTTAAAATCAATGCGCACAACGCCGGCGCGACCGACGAATTCCGCAAGCAGACCACCAACGGCGGCAAGCTGGAAAACCGCACGCGCCTGTTCGCCGACAGCTTTGCGTCACACTTGCTTACCTACGGCTCCGAGGTCTATGAACAGAAACAGCAGCCGGGAGGCGCCACCACCAGCTTCCCGCAAGCCAAGATCAACTTCGCCTCCGGCTGGCTGCAGGATGAAATTACGCTGCGCGACATTCCGATCACCGTGCTGGCGGGCACGCGCTACGACGATTATAAAGGCAGCAGCCAGGGCCACGAAGACGTCAAGGCTGACAAATGGTCTTCCCGTGGCGCCCTGAGCTACTCGCCGACCGACTGGCTGATGCTGTTCGGCTCCTATTCCCAGGCCTTCCGCGCCCCAACCATGGGCGAGATGTACAACGATTCGCGCCACTTCCCCGGCAACTATTGGGTGCCTAACCCGAATCTGCGGCCGGAAACCACCAGCACCACCGAAGCCGGTTTCGGCTTGCGCTTCGATGATCTGCTGCTGGCGGATGACAGCCTGCAATTCAAGGCCAGTTACTTCGATACCGACGCCAAAGACTACATCTTCATGTATGTCACTCGAACGCAGACCGCCTCAGCGAATATCTCTCGCGCCAAGATTTGGGGTTGGGACACCTCGCTGAACTACCAGACCAAGTGGTTTAACTGGGATCTGGCCTACAACCGCACACGCGGCAAGGACAAGTCTCGCAATGGCGAGCTGAACGCGAAAAGCGGCGATTGGCTGGCCGACATCAGCCCGGATACCGTCACCAGTTCGCTGGACGTGCCGCTGGGCGACACCGGTCTGTCCGCCGGCTGGGTCGCCACCTTCGCGGAACGCGCCACTCGCGTACAAACGGGGACGCCGGAGCAAGGCGGCTATGGCGTCAACGACTTCTATCTGAGCTACAAGGGCCACGATCGTCTGCAGGGCATGACCACCACCGTGGTGTTGGGCAACGCCTTCGACAAAGAATACTACTCGCCGCAGGGCGTCCCGCAGGATGGCCGCAACGCCAAACTGCTGGTCAGCTACCAGTGGTGATCATTTGACTATCAGGCGGACACCCGGTGTGTCCGCCATTCGCATTACAGCGCAGGAGAATCCCGCATGAGCAACACCCTATACGAACGCTACCAACAGGCCAAAATCGACCACCCAGGCAAATACGCCCGCGATCTGGCGGCGATCCTCGGCGTCAGCGAAGCGGAACTGACGCACGCTCGCGTTGGCCACGACGCCCGCCGCCTGCAGGCCGACGCCCGCACGTTGCTGACCGAACTCGAGCAAGTGGGCGTCACCAAGTCCATCACCCGCAACAGCTATGCGGTACATGAGCAGATGGGCCGCTACCGCAACCAGCACCTCAACGGCCACGCCGGGCTGATCCTCAACCCGCGCGAGCTGGATCTGCGCCTGTTCCTCAACCACTGGACCAGCGTTTTCGCCATGAGCGAAACCAACAAGCGCGGCGTGCGCCACAGCATTCAGTTCTTCGACCAACAGGGCGATGCGCTGCACAAGGTCTATACCACCGAAGAAACCGATCTGCCGGCCTGGATGGCGCTGGTGGAGCGCCATCTGAGCGAAGAAAACCCGGCGCTGGCCCTGCAGCCCGCCGAGGCGAGCACCTCGGATGAAACGACGCAAGATCATGCCAAAATCGACGCTGAGTGGCGCGCGATGACCGACGTTCACCAGTTCTTCCAGCTGCTGAGCCGCAATAAGCTCACGCGCCAACAGGCCTTCCGCGCCGTCGGCGACGATCTGGCCTATCAGGTAGACAACAGCGCGCTGTCGCAGCTGCTGGAAGCGGCGCAGCAGCAGCAAAACGAGATCATGATCTTCGTCGGCAACCGCGGCTGCGTGCAGATCTTCACCGGCCAGATCGAACGTTTGATGCCGCAGGAAGGCTGGATCAACGTGTTCAACCGCCGCTTCACGCTGCATCTGATTGAAGGCGCCATCGCCGAAAGCTGGATCACCCGCAAACCGACCAAGGACGGCATCGTCACCAGCCTGGAGCTGTTCGCCGCAGACGGCACGCAGATCGCGCAGCTGTATGGCCAACGCACCGAAGGCCAGCCGGAGCAAACCCAGTGGCGCGAACAGGTTGCTGCGCTCGCCGCCAAGGATATCGCCGCATGAAATCTTCCTTGATCCGCCGCCTGGCGTTGATGATGTCGCTGGCGCTGCCGCTCACCGCCGCGGCGGCACAGCGCATCGTCTCGATCGGCGGCGACGTGACGGAAATCGCCTTTGCGCTCGGCGCCGGCGACGACGTGATCGCCCGCGATAGCACCAGCCTACATCCGGAAGCGGTGAAAAAGCTGCCGGACGTCGGCTATATGCGCCAGCTGAACGCCGAAGGCATTCTGGCGCTGAAGCCGACGCTAGTGCTGACGACCGAGCTGGCACAGCCGGCGCTGGTGCTCAAACAGCTGGCGGACAGCGGCGTCAAAGTGGTCAGCGTGCCGGGTGACACCACCCTGCAGGCGGTGCCGCAGAAGATCGCCGCGATCGCCGCCGCGTTGCAACGCGTTGAGCAAGGCAAGCAGTTGAGCGAGCGCTATCAACAGCAGCTAGCGGCGGTCGATACCACTCCGCTGCCAGTCAAGGTGCTGTTCGTGATGAGCCACGGCGGCATTACGCCGATGGCCGCCGGGCAACACACCGCCGCCGACGCGGTGATCGCCGCCGCCGGCCTGAAAAACGCCATGCAGGGCTTTGACCGCTACCGTCCGCTGTCGCAGGAAGGCGTCATCGCCAGCGCGCCGGATCTGTTGCTGGTCACCACCGACGGCGTGCGCACTCTCGGCGGCGAACAGCAGCTGTGGACGCTGCCGGGCCTGGCGTTGACGCCGGCAGGAAAGCAGCGTCGCGTGCTGATCGTCGATGACATGGCGCTGCTGGGCTTCGGCCTGGAAACGCCGGCGGCGCTGGCCAAGCTGCGCCACGCGGCGGAGCAAAAGTAATGCGCTGCCGCACCTCGCCTCAGTGGGCCATCATCGGTCTGCTGGTGCTGCTGACGCTGCTGGCGCTGGTCGCCGCCAACCTGGGCGCGCTGACGCTGTCGTTTCGCACCCTGTGGCGCGAACCGTTCAGCGACGCCGCCTGGCACATCTGGCTGAATATCCGCCTGCCGCGCGTGCTGCTGGCGGTGGTGATCGGCTGCGCGCTGGCCGTGTCCGGCGCCGTGATGCAGGGGCTGTTCCGCAACCCACTGGCGGATCCTAGCCTGCTGGGCATCAGCAGCGGCGGCGCGTTGTTTGTCGCGCTGTTCATCGTGATGCCGCTGGCGTTGCCGGTGACGATCGCGCTATACGGCCATATGCTGGCGGCGTTCCTCGGCAGCCTGCTGGTATCGTTATTGATCTACGGCATCAGCCGTAGCGGGCATGGCAATCTGTCGCGACTGCTGCTGGCGGGCATCGCCATCAACGCCCTGTGCATGGCGGCCATCGGCGTGCTCTCCTACGTCAGCAGCGATCAACAGCTGCGCCAGTTCTCGCTGTGGATGATGGGCAGCCTCAGCCAGTCGCAGTGGCCGACGCTGGCGGTTTCCGCCTCGCTGATTTTGCCTACGGCGCTGCTGACGCTGCTGCAGGCGCGCCGGCTGAACCTGTTGCAGCTGGGGGATGAAGAGGCCCACTACCTCGGGGTTAACGTCCAGCGCGCCAAGCTGCAGCTGCTGTTGCTGAGCGCCCTGCTGATCGGCGCGGCGGTGGCGATGAGCGGCGTGATCGGCTTCGTCGGTCTGGTGGTGCCCCATCTGGTGCGCATGCGCCTCGGCGGCGATCACCGCTGGCTGCTGCCCTGCTCCGCGCTGGGCGGCGCCTGCCTGTTGCTGGTCAGCGATACGCTGGCGCGCACGCTGGTGGCGCCGGCCGAAATGCCGGTGGGGTTGATGACCAGCCTGATCGGCGGTCCTTACTTCTTGTGGCTGGTGATGCGCCAGCGGGAGCGAACCGGTGGATAACGCCGCCTGCCTGACGGCCCGAGAGCTGCGTTACAGCCTCGGTGCGCGCCGCCTGATCAACGACGTTTCGCTCAGCCTCGCCGGCGGTGAAATGGTGGCGATTATCGGCCCTAACGGCGCCGGAAAATCGACGCTGCTGCGCTTGCTGACCGGCTATCTGACGCCGGACTGCGGCGAATGCAGGCTGCTTGACCGCCCGCTGGAACACTGGGCGCCGCAACAGTTGGCCAAAGTCCGGGCCGTGATGCGCCAGTACAGCGATCTGGCGTTTTCCTTCAGCGTGGAAGAAGTGGTCAGCATGGGGCGGGCGCCGCACGGCAAACGCGACCAGCATCAGGCGATCCAGCAGGTGATGGAACAAACCGACTGCCTGGCGCTGGCGCAGCGCGACTACCGTCAGCTTTCCGGCGGCGAACAGCAGCGGGTGCAGCTGGCGCGGGTGTTGGCGCAGCTGTGGCAACCGCAACCGTCCCCCGCCTGGCTGTTTCTCGACGAGCCGACCTCGGCGCTGGATCTGTACCACCAGCAGCACACCCTGCGCCTGCTGCGCTCGCTGACGCGCCAACAGCCGTTGGGCGTCTGCTGCGTGCTGCACGATCTTAATCTGGCCGCGCTGTACGCCGATCGGATCCTGCTGTTGCATCAGGGGCGCCTGGTGGCGAGCGGCACGCCGCAGGAGGTGCTGCAGACGGAGATCCTCACCCGCTGGTATCAGGCCGATCTCGGCGTAGTACATCATCCCGAAGTGCCGCTGCCGCAGGTCTACCTGCGTCAATAACGTCAAGGGCGCCATTAGGCGCCCTTTTTCATCTCAGCTGGAGCAGGAAATCTCCAGATGCTTGCCCCAGTCCGGCGGCAGCGCGGCGAGATCGTCATACTCCGGCGCCTCGTCGAACGGCCGCAACAGGGCCTGATGCAACCGCCGCAAACGGCCCACGTCGTCTTTCTCCGCATCCTCAATCGCCTGCTGCGCCAGATAGTTGCGCAGGATCAGGCGCGGGTTCACCGCCTTCATCGATCGTTGCCGATCCGCATCGCTCACCTGCTCCTGTTGCAAACGCTGACGATACTGCTGATACCAGGCATCGAACGCCGTACGGTCAATAAACTCGTCGCGCAGCGGCGACTGCGCCTGCTGCTGTTCGGTCTCGCTCAACAGGCGGAACGTGCGGGTATAGTCCCGCCCTTCCTGCGCCATCAGGCTCAACAGGCCGGTGAGCACGTCATTATCCTGCGCCGTCGGCGTGAAGAAGCCGAGTTTGGCACGCATCTGTTCACCGTAAGCGCGCATCAGCGCCGGTTCATACGCCGCCAGCGCCTGCTGCAGCTGTTCAGTGGTCATCAGCCCAGACAAGGTTTGCGCCAGGCGATGCAGGTTCCACAGCGCCACCGCCGGCTGATTATCAAAGGCATAACGCCCTTGATGGTCGGAATGGTTACAGATATAGCCGGGCTGGTAGTCATCGAGGAAGCCGTAAGGGCCGTAATCGATGGTGATGCCGAGAATCGACATGTTGTCGGTATTCATCACGCCGTGGGCGAAGCCGACGGTTTGCCAATGGGCGATCAGGCGCGCCGTGCGTTCGACCACGTCGGTAAACCACAACAGATAGCGATCGGCCTGATCCTGCAGCTGCGGCCAGTGACGGGCGATGACAAAATCCGCCAGCTGCCGCACCTGCTCCGGCTGTTTGCGGTAGTAAAAGTGTTCGAAGTGGCCGAAGCGCACATGGCTTTCCGCCACCCGCAGCAGCATCGCGCCGCGTTCCGGCTGCTCGCGAAATACCGGTTGTTGACTGGTGACAATAGTTAACGCACGCGTGGTGGGGATCCCCAGATGGTGCAACGCCTCAGAGGCCAGAAACTCGCGGATCACCGAACGCAGCACCGCGCGGCCATCACCCATGCGTGAATACGGCGTCAGCCCGGCGCCCTTCAGGTGCCAGTCGCGGTGGCTGCCGTCCGCCATGACCTGTTCGCCCAGCAAAATGCCGCGGCCATCGCCCAGTTGCCCGGCCCACACGCCGAACTGGTGGCCACTGTACACCTGCGCCAGCGGCTGCATGCCCGGCAGCAGCGTTTCTCCCGCCCAAATCGGGGTTTTATCCTGAGTAAACCAACTTTCATCCAGCCCCAGCTCGCGCGCCAGCGGCTCGCTATGGTACAGCAGGCGCGTATCCTTGAGCGGCGTCGGATTCAGAGCGGTGTAGAAACCAGGTAACTGTTGGTAGTAAGCGTTATCGAACTGCGGCATAGGCCCTCCGTTTCAGCGTAGTGTAGAGCGTGAACGGGCGGATTAACACCGAAGGAATGCAGGGAGAACGCATCCGCCTGCCGTCAGGACGGATGCAGGGAGTTTGGCGCTTCCGCCTGGCGGTGGGAACGCGGTTTAACGCTGGCGGACAAACGCGATTATCAGCCCCAAACGAGGTGAATAACGACGGCGGAATCACGTTAACCTCACCCCGCGCATTATTTACCTCATAGGGTGTAGTTTTTTATATCACTTCTTAATTATTGAACTCGCTGGGCATCGTCAGCAAAGCTTGCAGATTATCCACACCAACGCTGGGCCATAAAAAACCTTGCAGGCCTAAAACACCGGCGTATCTGAGTTTATTAAAATACTCTTTTTTCTCTATTCCTCCGACGATCACGCCGTTACATAACAGGTTGATATTCTTTAACAACGAGTCAATGACCACGTCATACCCCTGATGGGTAAACAGCTGCCAGTAAAAACGTTTGTCTATCTTTACGTAGTCAAACAAACCATCGTACAACGCGGTCAACGTGGCCTTACCAGAACCGAAATCATCGAGCCACAGCGTAAACATTTCGCTTAATCGCCGCACGCTCGGGTTGTTCTTACCGGCCGAAAGATTCGGAAAACTCTCACTCATTTCAAATGCAATAAAAGGATATTGCCCGATCCTTTGGCACAACGCCGAATCGGAAAGAATAAGCTCAACGATGGTTTCTTCGATATTGATGGTCAACTGTACGTTGTTATCGGTAAACCAAGCCGCATGCTGCTCCGCAAGTTTCAGTTGCTCATTAAATAACTCAATCCTTTGTTCAGGCGCCAATAAATTAATCCCAATTTCGGCCGGCATGGCTAAATCACCGTCGAGACTGTTGAAACGGCTCAACATTTCCACCGCCAACAGCCCGCCCTCCATTGAGTAAACAGGTTGAAAAACATAGCTACTAATAAAGTCAGCTTCGAGTTGGATGTTCATTTTAATGCCACAGGATGAATGGCTAGCGTATCATCGTATATCAATACATTTTATCGATCAATCCCTCTGGGATTAATCGGAAATATCAATGTAAATACCCATGAAATATCATTTAATTGATAGATTAAAGCTATACGACAATCGTAAAAGGCGCAAAGAAAAGCAGCCGGACTTATGCCAAGGTAGCCGCCAAACGCGTTATGCGAAAAGGTATTTGACTTAAGTTGAATGGATTTATGGCTAAATTTGACTTATCTCCTTTGTTTTATTTAAGAAAAATCCTAAATAAAGTAAAATAATCTTTCCTTCTTAACGCCAATTTTCCCTGCCGTTAACGACGACTGATTAAATTTAATAACGCATCAATTCCGCCCGTTATTCGCGGCATTGAAAACGTAAAAAAATGCCCACCTTGATTTTCAGAAAATCTGCGCTACCACCCTGCAAAACGTCGATTTCAGCGATAAAAAAAGGGATGAGCACGCTCATCCCTTCATCACCAGGCCTGCGCTAGCGGATCGTTTCGCTCAGCCATTGCCGCAGCTCGGCTAATTCGGCCGCCTGCTGAGGATAGTCCGCCATCAGCCGGTCACAGCAAGCGGCAACGGGCTCGCTTCGATACGCGCAGCCCACCAGCATCTCCGCCAACCGCTGCAGCGGGGCGGGATTCAGGCTGTCGGTGAATACCTGCGCGCGAACGATCGCCCCCTTCTCCACATCGAAGAACAGGTCTACGCCGCCCCAGACAAAGCGTTCGTTGAGCAAGTGGCTGAACGCCGGCGCCTTGCCAAAATTCCATTCCCAACTGCTCTGTTTGGCGAACTGCGCGGCAAAATCGGGCAGATCGGGGAATACATCCGGCGAAATGATCTCCGGCTCGGCCGTTTCGCCATAGTGGGCGAAGAAGGCCTGCACGACAGCGTCGCATACCTGCTCATGGCTGATGCCCGGCAAAAACTCCGCCAGGTTGGCGACGCGCGAACGCACCGAAGTGATACCCTTGGCCTGCAGCTTTTTTGGATCCGGGTTCAGGTAGTCCGCCAGCCGTTCCAGATCGGCATTCAGCAGCAGCGTGCCATGGTGGAAACCGCGATCCTGCGTTTCTCGATAGGCCGAGCCGGATATTTTGCGCGGCCCGTCGGCGGTTTCCATCACCAGATCGTTGCGCCCCGACGCGCCGGCTGTGACGCCCAACTGCCGCAGCGCTTGCAGAATGATGTCGGTCGAGACGCTCTTGTCGTAGCCCGGTTTGCCGGCCATAAAGGTGAAGCAGGTATTGCCCAGATCGTGAAATACCGCCCCGCCGCCGCTGCTGCGCCGCGCCAACCGAATGCCGTCCTGCTCCATACGCCGGGTATTGCACTCTTTCCAGGGGTTCTGCGACTGGCCAATCACCACCGTTTCGGCATTGCGCCACAGGAAGAGAATTTTTTGCGTGGTCATTTCGCGGAAGATGCACTCTTCCACCGCCAGGTTGAACCAGGGATCGTAGGAGTCGGAGATCAATAAACGCAGGCTGTTCATGGCAGGCACCGTTCAAAACACGAGATGCCGCCATGATACACCAAATCAACGGGTTAAGGCTAAATGCGTCGCGCCTGCCAGTACACCCGCTTCCAGTAGACGTTATCGAGCGAGGAGCGGATCACCCCGCGGCTGGTCGACGCGTGGATAAATTGGTCGTTGGTATCGTAAATGCCGACGTGCAGGCCGTTCTCACCGCCGCCGGTCTTGAAAAACACCAGATCGCCCGGCATCAGCTCATCGCGTGAAACCTTGGTGCCCAGTGAGGTCTGTTCTTCGGTCGAACGCGGCAGTTGCATGTCGAAGCGATCGCGGAACGTGCGGTAAACAAAGCCGGAACAGTCTACGCCGCCGCGATCCAGACCGCCGTAACGGTATGGCGTGCCGTACCATTGGCGCAACTGTTCGTTGAGCTGGGCCACCACCACGATAGAGTCCGCGAGGCGGCCGCTGGGCGGCGGCGCATGGCTGCTACACCCGGCGAGGATCAAACTGGCTAATAAAAACCACACACGCATCCGCATAATATCCCTTCATTGAACACGTCGCCGCATTATGCCATCCGGTACACCACCACACCGCCTGCGAGGCAAAGCCGGCATCACGTAAGGAGAGCGCCATTTGGCGTTAATTTATCTCCCGCACGGTGAAAAAGGCAAGCGCCATAAGGGAGATAATGGCGGGATCGCCGGTTTTGGCGCTATTCCGGCGATTTTGTCTCGGGTTTGCTGTTAATCAGCCAGACGCCGAACAGAATAAACAGCGTGCCCAACGTTTTCAGCAGCGTAGCGGATTCGTTAAACCACGGCAGGATCACCGCCGCCAGGTAAACCAACGCATAGCTGACGCTCAGCAGAGGATAAGCGCGGTTTAACGGCAGATGGCGCAGCGCAAAGAACCAACACAGCATCGACAGCGCATAACCGAAGATGCCACCGCTCACCGCCAGCAGCGGCAGCCAGTAGTCGCCGATCAGCGCCAACGAGACGTCGGCGAACGACATCAGCGGGATTTGCACCATGCCCCACTTCATCAGCAACTGCGCCAGCGTCACCAGCAACACGCTGGCGGCGCCCCAGGCATAGCCCCTCATGAATGCACGCTCATCAGCAGGATCCCCAGCATAATCGACGCCACGCCGCACCAGTGGCGAACGGTTGTCGGCTCATGAAACAGCCAGCGCGCCGCCAGCGTCACCATCACGAAGTTCAGGCTGAGCATCGGGTAAGCCAGGCTGAGCGGCAGGCGTTGCAGCACATTGAGCCACACCGCCATGCCCAGCCCCAACAG
Organism: Serratia nematodiphila DZ0503SBS1; assembly: GCF_000738675.1. Classification (NCBI taxonomy): domain Bacteria; kingdom Pseudomonadati; phylum Pseudomonadota; class Gammaproteobacteria; order Enterobacterales; family Yersiniaceae; genus Serratia; species Serratia nematodiphila. The sequence goes on from NZ_JPUX01000001.1 coordinate 3,855,896, forward strand.
CAACACCGCCAGCGCCAACCAGCGCAGCGTCTGTTTCAGCCGCGCCTCGTCTGCCCGTTCCCAGCAGTGCGCCGCCTGTTTCTGGCACAGCTGCCCACCACAGGTGAGCAGGCTGACCACTATCACCAACAAAAAACCGATCATGGTTGCTGTTTATACCACATCAGCACCAGGCGGTTCATACGATCCACCTTGTCTGCGGCCGGCAGCTCCTGCGGCAGCGCTTCGCCGCGGGACAGCTGCAACACCAGCGACACATTGCCCTGCTTGCGCGCCTGCGCCAGCCACTGCGGGAAGTCGGCATCGCTGATCAGGTGCCCCTTGGCGTCCGGATACTCCAGACCATAGGCCACCTCGCCTTTCTGGCTGTACATCAGCACGTCGCTGCGCTTCAGCTCCCAGGCCAGGCCGGCCGCCAATCCGACGCTGTCGCTCAACACATAGCGGCTGTCGCTCAGTTCGGCCATCGTGGCGCGGACGAAGTTTTGCGGCAGTTTGGAATCGGTCACCTGTTGCGGGATGGCGTAACCGATCACCAGGCACAGCAGCACCGGGCAAGCCGCCGCCCAGCGCCATTGGCGGCCGTTATCGCGCGCAGAAACCAGTGCGAACAGCAGCCAACCACCGAAGGCGATCAGGCCGAGCACCACTTTCGGCCACTCCTGGGGAGTAAACAGATGCGCTTTCGGCAGCAGGCCGGAGCTTAACACCACCAGCGCCACGATGCCGATCCCCCCGAACAGGCCGTTCAACCAGGCGTTGGCCTTGAACAGCCTGGCGCGCAGCGTGGCGGCATAGTCTTCCGCATAAGCGGCCATCAGCAGCGCCAGCGGCGCCATGCACGGCAGAATGTAGGTCGGCAGCTTGCCTTTGGCGATGCTGAAGAAGATCAGCGGCATCAGCGCCCAGCTCAGCAGGAAGAACAGCTCCGGACGCTGTACGCGCTCGCGCCAACCTTTGAGCAGCGCGCCGGGCAGCAGCGCCAGCCAAGGCAGCACCGCCGCCAGCAGAACCGGCAGGTAATACCAGAACGGCGCCTTGTGTTGAGCATTATCTTCGGCGAAACGCTGAATATGCTCGACCCAGAAGAAATAATTCCAGAAATCGGGTTCGCGTTGCGCGATCGCCAGCGCCCACGGCAGGCTGAGCAGCGTAGCGGTCACGATCGCCACCGGGCCATAGCACAGCAGATCCTTGATGCGGCGTTGCTGAATGACGATCGGGATCACCGCGATCACAGGCACCGCCAGCGCCAGGAAGCCCTTGGTCATAAAGCCCATGCCGCAGGCCAGGCCCAGCAAGGCGTAGGCGCCCAGCTTACCCTTGACCGAAGAGGCCTTCAGCGTCAGGTAATAGCTGACCATCGCCGCCGCCAGCCACAGCGAAATCATCGGATCCAACACGCTGTAAGTGCCGATGCTGAACACCAGCACCATCGACAGGAACATCAGCGCCGCCAGGCTGGCGCGGCGCGCATTGCGCCACATCAGCATCGCCAGCGCGAACACCAGCAAGGCGGTCATGCCGGTGCTGAACACCGAGCCGAAGCGCACCGCAAAGTTGTTTTCGCCGAACAGCCATTGGCTGATGTTATTGAACCAGTAACCCGCTACCGGCTTCTCGAAATAGCGCAGCCCCAGCAGATGCGGCACCACCCAATCGCCGCGCTGCAGCATTTCACGGCTGATCTCGGCATAACGCGTCTCGTCCGGCTGCCACAGCAGGCGGCCATTAAGCGGGATCAGGTAAACCAGAGCAAAAAAAACGGCCAGCAGAATGGCCCAGGATCCTTTTAGCGCCTTCATGTAACGTCCTTCACATCGGTTTGACAACCCAGCCAACCTTCGCGGCCGGGGAAAGGAGCGCGCTTGATGCGGCCCAACGGCAGTGACGCCAAATCTTGCGGTAACAGCGCGCTCAGCGGACAGAATTCGATGCCCTGCCGCTGTGCGCGTTGCAATAACTGTTCGAACATCGCCGTCTGCGACATGCCTTCCACTTCGGTGTGAATGGTGTACACCGGCACGCCGCGATCGTTCTCGATGGCGCGCAGAATATAGTCGTTGAAGTCGGCCATACTGACTTCGCTGCCAATCACTTCATCGAAGGTCGGCAACGTCACCGGGATCTGCACCGTACCGTGACGCCCGTCGCTCAGCACCGGACGAAACGGATGGGTGCCGCGGCAATCGCTGTTGTAATGGAAGCCGAAGCGCTGCTTGACCTCCAGCACGCGCGTATCGGCGCGCCAGCCCGCCACGGCGGAGCATTTCACCGGCTGGCCGGTGCAGGCGCTCAGGGCGTCGACGCCCAATTGCACCTGCTCGGTCAATTGCGCCTCGCTCCACTTGCCGACCTTGGCCTGCCAGCCCTGGTGATCCCAGGCGTGCAGCCCGACTTCATGGCCGGCTTCGGCGGTGCGCTTCATCAGCGGCCCCAACGCGCGCGAAATATTGCGCCCCGGCCAGGCGGTCCCGGCCAGCAGAATATCCAGGCCGTACAGCGAGGCGGCGTTCGAACGCAGCATTTTCCACAGAAATTTCGGACGCAAAAGGCGCCAAAGATGGCGCCCCATGTTGTCCGGTCCCACGCTGAAGAAGAAGCTGGCCTGAATGTCGTACTTTTCGAACAGGTCCAGCAACTGCGGCACCCCTTCACGGGTGCCGCTGAAGGTATCTACATCAACCCGCAGACCGACTTTCTTCATGCACCGTTCCCTTCCTGAACGGTTGTGCGCAGGAAGTAGTCCAGCGTATCGGCGACGGTTTGCTTCATCTCGATGGTCGGCTGCCAGCCCAGCAGGCGGTGAGCGTTTTTGATGCTCGGCGTGCGGTGCTCGACGTCCTGGTAACCTTTGCCGTAGTAGCTGCTGCTCTCTACGTCCTTGAAGCCGGCAAACGGCGGGAAGCGATCGCGCAACGGGTGGTTGTTGAAGCTTTCCAGCAGCATTTCCGCCAGCTCGCGAATGCTCGCTTCGTTGGTCGGGTTGCCGATGTTGACGATCTGGCCGTCGCACAGGCCGTCGCGGTTCTCGATGATGCGAAACAGCGCTTCGATGCCGTCGTTGATGTCGGTGAAGCAACGTTTCTGCGCGCCGCCGTCCATCAGTTTGATCGGCGAACCTTCCACCAGGTTGAGGATCAACTGGGTGATGGCGCGGGAAGAGCCGATGCGCGCAGCGTCCAGGTTATCCAGGCGCGGCCCCATCCAGTTGAACGGACGGAACAGCGTGAACTTCAGGCCTTCTTTGGCGCCGTAAGCCCAGATCACCCGATCCAGCAGCTGTTTGGAGACCGAATAGATCCAGCGCTGCTTGTTGATTGGCCCGACGATCAGACGCGAATGGTCTTCGTCGAACTCTTTATCGTCGCACATGCCATACACTTCTGAGGTGGACGGGAAGATGATGCGCTTGTTGTATTTCACGCAGTCGCGAACGATCTTCAGATTCTCTTCGAAGTCCAGCTCGAACACGCGCAGCGGGTTACGGGTGTATTCGATCGGCGTCGCGATCGCCACCAGCGGCAGCACCACGTCGCATTTCTTGATGTGATACTCGATCCACTCGGAGTGGATGCTGATGTCGCCTTCCACAAAGTGGAAACGCGGGTTGTCGAGGAAGCGGCTGATGGCGTCGGAACCGATATCCAGACCGTAGATGTCGTAGCGGTCATCGCGCAGCAGGCGCTCAGTCAGGTGGTTGCCGATGAAGCCGTTAACCCCGAGGATCAGCACGCGGGTGCGGCGTTTCATTACGGCATTCGGCTTGGCGGCCAAACGCACGTCGGTGACGATACCCATTTCCTGCGCCAGGCGGCTGCCCTGCACATACAGACCGCTGTCGTTCTGACCGGCGACGATCTCCAGCGCACCTTCGCCACAAGCGATGACCAGCGGCGAGGTGCTCAGCACGGTGCCCGGCTGTTTATCGTGTTGGGTGTCCAGCACGCGAGAGCGCCAGACGATCAGCTTGCGCTGACCGAGGTAGCTGAAGGCACCCGGGTACGGCTCGGTGACGGCGCGCACCAGGTTGTTGATCTCTTTGGCAGATTTGTGCCACAGGATCTCACCGTCCGCCGGGGTGCGGCGACCGAAGTAGCTGGCCTGAGACTCATCCTGCTTGGTGAAGGTGGCGGTGCCGTTCTTCAGCTTCGGCAGCTGCTCTTTCAACACGATCTGCGCGGCTTCCAGCACTTTTTTGTGCAGCGTCAGCGCAGTGTCGTTGTCTGCGATGGTCACTTTCTGCTGACCGACGATGTCACCGGCGTCCGGGCGTTTCACCATTTTGTGCAGCGTGGCGCCGGTTTCGGTTTCGCCATTCACCAGCGCCCAGTTCACCGGCGCGCGGCCGCGGTAACGCGGCAGCAACGAGCCGTGCAGGTTGAAACCGCCCTGCGGCGCCAGCGACAAGATCTCGTCGCTCAGCATGTGGCGGTAATAGAACGAGAAGATCACGTCCGGCTGCAGTGCGCGAATGCGGTCAACCCACAGCGGGTGATTTACGTCTTCCGGCGCATAGACCGGCAGATCCAATTCGGCGCCCAAACGGGCCACAGAGGAGAAGAAGTTGTTCTCACCAGGGTCGTCGGTGTGCGTGAACACGGCCTGCACGTCATAACCCGCCTCAGTCAGCGCTTTCAGACCTGCGCAGCCAATATCATGGTAAGCAAATACAATAGCTTTCATCATTCTTCTTCCTGAGTATTGTGGTCATGCTGTGCACCGACCACTTTCTGAACAAAATAGCGAGGACGCGCACGCACGTCGGTATAGATACGGCCGATGTATTCACCCAACAGCCCCATGCCGACAAACTGGGCGCCGATAAAGGTGAACAGGACGGCGAAAAGGGTGAACACGCCGCCGGCGGCCCATTCAGGGCCGAGCAGCAGACGCAGCGCAATCAGCACCAGCGCCAGCACAAACCCGGACAGCGCCACGACGCTGCCGACCACGCTGAGCAAACGCAGCGGCGTAGTGGTCAGGCAGGTGATCAGGTCATACATCAGGTTGATCAGCTTCATCAGGCTGTACTTGGAGTCGCCAAACTCGCGCTCAGCGTGGCGCACGTCGATCTCGGTGGTACGGCGGGCGAAGGTGTTCGCCAGAATCGGGATAAAGGTGCTGCGCTCATGACAGTGCAGCATCGCCTCAACGATATGACGACGGTAGGCGCGCAGCATGCAGCCGTAGTCCCCCATCGACTTGCCGGTGGCGCGTTGAATCATCATGTTGATCACGCGCGAGGCGCTTTTGCGGAACCAGGAGTCCTGACGGTTGGCGCGCACGGTGCCCACCACGTCATAGCCCTCTTCCGCCACGCTGACCAAACGAGGGATCTCCTCCGGCGGGTTCTGCAGATCGGCGTCCAGCGTAATCACCAGATCGCCGGTCACCTGGTTGAAACCGGCCATGATCGCCGAGTGCTGGCCGTAGTTGCGGTTCAGCAAAACGGCGATCACGTGGCTGTCCGGCTTTTCCGCCGCCGCGGTCAGCATGTCAGCGGAGTTGTCGCTGCTGCCATCGTCGACGAGGATGATTTCATAAGGTTGAGATAACTGCTTACAGGCGCCAGTAGTACGCTCCAGCAACGCCGGCAGGCTTTCCTGCTCGTTGTATACCGGAATGACTACCGACACTTTTTTAATCGGTTCAACGCGAGACACGTAAAGACTCCACAACAGAAGACAAGGCATTGACCACGCGATCCACGTCGGCGTCGGTCATGTCAGGGAATAGCGGTAAGGTGCACAGCCGCGCCGAGTTCCATTCGGTATTCGGCAAAGAAAGCTGTGGATAACGCTCACGGTAGAATTTCTGGGTGTGCGCGGCGCGGAAATGCAGCCCGGTGCCGACGCCAACCTCTTTCAGGCGCTCCATCAGCTGGTCGCGATCGATGCCGCAACGCGCCGGATCGACGCGGACCATGAACAGGTGCCAGGCGTGGTCATGCGGATAATCCGGCACGCCCAACGGTTGGAACGGCGAGCCTTCCAACGCGCTCAGGTAGCGCTGTGCCAGCGCCTTACGCCGTGCGTTCAGCTCAGCGAAGCGCGACAGCTGCACCACGGCGATCGCCGCGTGAATGTCGGACAGGTTGTACTTGTAACCCGGCTCCACCACTTCGGCCTGCGGTTTGCGGCCTAGCTGCTGGCGATCGAAGGCATCGACGGCCAGACCATGGAACTTCAGACAACGCAGGCGATCCGCCAACGCATCGTCATCGGTGGCGATCAGACCGCCTTCGGCGCAGGTCACGTTTTTAATCGCATGGAAAGAGAAAATCGCCGTGCCGCGTGCGCCGACCCATTCGCCGTTGTAGCGCGTGCCGACCGCGTGGGCAGCGTCTTCGATCAGCGGTAAGCGGTGGCGTTCGGCCACGGCGCGCAGCGCATCCATCTGCAGGGGAGCACCGGCATAATGCACCGGAACAATCGCTTTGGTTTTGGGGGTGATGGCAGCCTCGACATCGGCGGCGCTGACCATCAAGGTCTCACGGTCAACGTCGATCATCACCGGCGTAGCGCCCAGCAGTTCGATCATGTTGAGGGTAGAAACCCAGGTTTGCGAAGGGGTGATGACTTCGTCGCCGGGCCCGATGCCCAGCGCCATCAGCGTGATGTGCATACCCGCCGTGGCGGAACTGACGGCGATGGCGTACTTACAGCCGAAAGTGGAACAGAAGTCATTTTCCAGTTGCTGGTTTTGCGGCCCGGTAGTGATCCAGCCGGAACGCAACACTTTCTCTACCGCGGCGATTTCTTCGTCGCCGATGGCCGGACGAGAGAAAGGCAAAAATTGATCCATAGTTAACCCCAAACGTATCGAACTGCTTTTGATGACACTGTAAATCCCTTTCGTTTAACGAATATTAAACGCCAGAGAAGAATCGTTTCCGTGGATTAACTGCCAATGTAAGGGTGCAAGCTTAACTAAACCTTAAGACGAGGCTTGTCATCAGTAAGAGAACTGATGGATAGGCGCTGTCATCATTAATTTAAATTTATTATGTAAATCAGGTAATTATATTTATTAATAATTATTTACTTATTTTATTTTTGCCGAATCAAGCGTAGCACGTCATTGACGTTTTTCAAGAAAACTCACAAGAAAATGAGAGGCAGCACAATAATAGCCGATGACTACCCGGCTATTTATATTCACTACGTTTAGTTTTCGTTTATATTTATACCCCAGGGCGAATTAAGCCGTGCGGGTCATGATCCAACGCTGGCTCCCCACCCATTGCAGGTGGAAATCCACTTCATAGATCTGCGACAACAGTGCGGGCGCCATCACCTCACGGGTGATGCCCTGCGCGACCAACTGCCCAGCGTGCAGCAACCAAACCCGATCGGCCTGCTGCAGGGTATGATTCAGATCGTGCGCGCACACCAGCGCGCTGCGCCCACTTTGGCAAAATTCGCGCAGCAGGCGATCCAGCGCGACCTTTTGCGCCACATCCAGGCTATTGGTTGGTTCATCCAGCAACAACAATCGGCTGTGCGGGTTAACGCTGGGCCACACCTGCAGCAATACCGCCGCCAGCCGCACCCGTTGCCATTCTCCACCGGAAAGCTGTGTCAGCATGCGTGACAGTTTATCCACCAGCTTCAACCGCTGGCACAGATAGAGGATGGTGTGTTCCACCTCGGTTTGCGCCGCGCCGGCAGGCCGGTGCAACGCCAAATACTGAAACACCGGCATCAGCGACACCGGCGGCTGTTGCTGGCTGAGATAACCGCGTCGGCGCGCCAGCTCGCTCCCCGGATAATCGGAGAGCGCGCGTCCGTCCAGGCAGACTTCGCCCCGCCCCGGCAGCATGCCCGCCACCCGCGCCAGCAGAGTACTCTTCCCTGCGCCATTTGGGCCGATCAGGTGAACCTGCAACCCGCCGTCAATCTGTGCCGAAAAAGGCGCCAGGCGCCCCGCCACCCCAACCTCAACGAGTTGCAGCATCCGTATTATCCTGCCAGCGCTTGTTTCACCGCCGCCACCAGCGCCGGATCCTCAGGTGTGGTGTCCGGCGAGAAGCGCTGGATCACCGTGCCGTCGCGCGCGATAAGGAATTTCTCGAAGTTCCACAGAATATCGCCGGGATGCTTCGGCGCACGCCCTTTGCTGGTCATCCGCGCCAGGAACTCGCTGCCTTCCGGCGCGACGGCCTCCGGCTGTGCGGCAATCAACGCTTGGTACAGCGGATGACGGTGTTCGCCGTTCACCTCAATCTTGGCAAACATTGGGAATTGCACGCCGAAGGTGCCGCGGCAAAACGCCAGGATCTCTTCGTTGCTGCCCGGCTCCTGGCCCAGGAATTCATTGGACGGGAACCCCAGGACTTCCAGCCCCCGATCGCGATAGGTTTCGTACAGCGTCTCCAGCCCTTCGTACTGCTTGGTCAGGCCGCACTCCGAGGCCACGTTGACCACCAGCAGCACCTTGCCCTGATAGGCACCCAGCGTGGTCGTCTGATTTTCGATGGTTTGTAACGGCAGGTTGTCGATTGGCTTGTTCATCGGTTGTCATCCTTTGGTTTTTTAATGGCAGGTGAATGAAGAAAACTACCTTACGCCTTTTGTCCGGGTCAGTAACCAGATAAATAGCGGCGCCCCCAGCGTGGCTGTCACCACGCCGATCGGCAGCTCGGCCGCCAGCAGCGCAACGCGGGCGATCACATCGGCCACCAGCAACACCCCGGCCCCCGCCAGCGCGCAGGCCGGCAGCAGATAGCGCTGGTCTGTCAGGCCGGTGAGCCGCAAAATATGCGGGATCACCAGCCCAACGAAGCCGATCACCCCGGCTAGCGCCACGCTGACGCCAACCAGCCAGCCGATCGCCAGCACCAGCAGGTTACGCCACACATGCAGCGACAGCCCGAGCTGGCGCGCCTGCACCTCGCCCAGCGCCATCAGGTTGAGCGCTCGGCCCTGGCCACACAGCCACAGCAACACCGGCAGCAGCGCCAGCACCAGCCACTTTTGGCGCCAGTCAACGCCGCCGAAACCGCCCATCATCCAGTACATCAGCTGCCGCAGATCGAGGCTGGTGCTGAAATAGACCGCCCAGGTCATCAGCGCGCTGCACACGATGCCCAGCGCCACGCCGACCAGCAACAGCCGTGCATTGGTCAGACGTCGCCGGCGAGCGAAGCCCAGCAGCAAGAAGGTCATCGCCAGCGCACCGGCTATCGCGGCGGCGCTCATCAGCGCCACCGGCAACAAACCGTGCCCCAACAACACCGTCAGCACCAGCGCTACGCCGGCGCCGTTAGCGACGCCCAGCAGACCGGGCTCCGCCAGAGGATTTTCAAACAGCGCCTGCATCACCGCGCCCGCCACCGCCAGGGCGGCGCCGACCAGCATCACCGCCAGCGCGCGCGGCAAACGCAGTTGCCAAACAAACAGTTGCGCTCGATCGCTGAACCACTCTGACGGCCATATCCATTGGTCGCCGGCGCAAAGGCTGACCAGCAACGCCACCGCCACGCCCAGCGCCAACAGACTGAGCTGGCGTTTATCGCGGTAGCGTTGATGTTGCAACAGTAAGGTGAAGGTACGGCTGGTTGGCATGCGCGGCGGTTCCCTGCCGGCCGCTGTCGTGGCCGGATAATTGACGTTTGAGTCGAATATTAGGGGGTTAACGCCGCAAGGGGAAGTCTTGCGTGGATAGTGGCTCAGGAAAGCAGCAGCTGGCCTTGCCCGTCATCGCAACAATGATGGCAAAACCAGCCGCCGATAAACTCAGGGATTAACGATGCGAGCCGGAGTTGCCCGGTGGATAAGGTTGGCCGCGGCCGCCATCGCGGCGGTCATGGTCACCGCGATCGTCATGACGGCGGTCGTGGTCGCCACTATCGCGATCGCCGTGGAATGGATTGCCGCTGCGTTCCGGCCCACGATGCTCATAGCCACGCGGCGGCGAAGGTTGCCAGCGTCCGCCGTCCCAGTACATACCGCGCGCATTGCGCTCACCCAGGCCGCGACCCTGGTGCGCATGCCACCACTGCGGTGGACGCCAGTCGTAGCCATCCCAGTAGTAGCCGCGACGGTCCTGATCCCCCAGATGCAGAGAAACGCCCGGCACGTTGATATCGACGGAGACATCGGCCTTCGCCGCCAGCGGCAGCAACAGCGGGAAACACACCAGCAACAGGATCTTTTTCATTTCACCTTCTCACTCTATTTTCTTGCTGCAGTGGTTATATCAGCGTGCTTATTTAACGACTATCTCACCGATGCCTATTTTCAGATTGTTTTCGACGGCCTTACACAATCCCTACACTGTTTGCAGCCACCTTTAATTATCATAACCACTGACAAGATTTAACGAATAACTGACGTCTCTCAAGCGGCGCGGCAATTATAGTTAAATGGATTTCCACCGGAGGATTATAAGATGATTAAACGTATCGGTATGCTGCTGACCGTTGTAGCCCTGGCCTCAACCCTGAGCGCCTGCTGCTGGGGCCCGCACGGGGGCGGTGGCCACCGCGGCGATGGCCCTGGCCATTATTACGGCCGTTATTGAAACAACAAATATGGCTGCTCACCACATAAAATAAGATATAAGAATACTCCGTAATTGAGATTAAATAAATTTTCGCCGAGGTGATTTAATGAATAATCTTAATTCATGCATTGCCCATTAGGAATGGGCTGAATTTTGTCTCAGAAAAGAAAAAGGCCGCGCAAGCGGCCTTTTTTGATGTCACGTCACTCACCCTTTCGGGCTGGCGTTTTCTACCCGGCTTTTCAGCTTCTGCCCCGGACGGAAGGTCACCACACGGCGCGCCGTAATCGGAATGTCTTCGCCGGTCTTCGGGTTACGCCCCGGACGTTGGTTCTTGTCACGCAGATCAAAGTTGCCAAAACCCGACAGTTTTACCTGTTCGCCATTCTCAAGAGCCCGACGGACCTCTTCAAAGAACAGTTCCACCAGGTCTTTGGCGTCCCGTTTGCTAAGCCCAAGCTTCTCAAACAGGTGTTCTGACATTTCAGCTTTAGTAAGCGCCATAGGTTCAATCCCTCAAGGATGCTTGGAATCGCTGTTTTAGAGCCTCTACGCATTTTGCAACGGTAGCGGCTATCTCCTCTTCTTCCAGTGTACGAGCGGTATCCTGCAATACCAGACTGATAGCCAGGCTCTTGTCACCTTCTGCCACGCCCTTGCCACGGTACACGTCAAACAAGTTTACGCCAACTACCTGATTTGCGCCAACTTTCTTACACTCGGCCAAAATATCTTCTGCGGGGACGTTTTCAGCCACCACAATGGCGATATCACGGCGGTTTGCCGGGAAGCGCGAAATCTCCCGCGCCTGAGGCACGGCGCGGCTCGCAAGCTTGTTCCACTCCAGTTCAAACACCACGGTGCGGCCGTTAAGATCCAGTTTACGTTCAAGTTCCGGGTGAACCACACCGATGAAACCTACGCGTTCGCCGTGCAAATAAATCGCCGCACTTTGCCCTGGATGCAGGGCCGGATTGGCTTCCGCCCGGAACTGAATTTCGGATAATTTACCGGTCAGCTCGAGGACGGACTCCAGATCCCCTTTTAAATCATAGAAGTCGACGGGCTTGCGCGCCAGATCCCAATGTTCATCGTGCGTATGGCCGGCGATCACGCCCGCCAGCATGACATCCTGACGGATACCCAGATCTGCCGCACTATCAGGCACAAAGCGCAGGCCGCTTTCGAACAGGCGCAGACGCGTCTGCTGGCGGTTCTGGTTATACACCACCGCAGACAGCAGGCCGGTCCACAGCGACAGGCGCATCGCCGACATTTCTACCGAAATCGGGCTTGGCAGGATCAGCGCTTCTTCATTCGGGTGCAGCAGCGCCTGCACCTTCGGATCGACGAAGCTGTAGGTGATCGCTTCCTGATAACCGTGATCGACCAGCATGGTCTTCACGCGCTTCAGCGTCAGATCGGCTTCGCGATGCTGGGTCATCACCAGATCGGCGCGCACCGGCACATCCGGGATGTTGTCGTAGCCGTAAACGCGCGCCACTTCTTCCACCAGATCCTCTTCGATCTCCATATCGAAACGCCAGCTTGGCGCGACCGCTTGCCAGCTGTCGCCCTGCTCGGTCACCTGGCAACCCAGGCGGCGCAGAATGTCACTGACCTGCTCGCTTGGCACCACGTGGCCGATCAGGCGATCCAGTTTCTCGCGGCGCAGCGTGATGGTGGCGCGCTTCGGCAGTTCGTTCTCGTGGGTCACGTCGATAATTGGGCCGGCCTGACCGCCGCAAATATCGAGCAGCAGGCGCGTGGCGCGTTCCATCGCTTTGTACTGCAGCGCCGGATCGACACCGCGCTCATAGCGGTGAGAAGCATCGGTGTGCAGGCCGTGACGACGCGCGCGGCCGGTGATCGACAGCGGGCTGAAGAAGGCGCATTCCAGCAGCACGTCCTGAGTTTCCCCGTTGACGCCAGAATGCTCGCCGCCGAAGATGCCCCCCATCGCCAACGCTTTTTGATGATCGGCGATCACTAAGGTGTCGGCGTTCAGTTTGGCTTCACTGCCATCCAGCAGCCTCAGTGTTTCGCCTTCTTCCGCCATGCGCACCACGATGCCGCCGTCGATGCGGCTCAGATCGAAAGCGTGCATCGGCTGGCCAAGCTCCAGCAGCACATAGTTGGTGACGTCAACCACCGCATCGATGGAGCGGATGCCGCAGCGACGCAGCTTTTCACGCATCCACAGCGGGCTTGGCGCCTTGACGTCGATGCCTTTCACCACACGGCCCAGATAACGCGGGCAGGCCTGCGGCGCGTCAACGCGGATCGGCAGCGTGGCGTCGATGGTGGCAGCCACCGGGCTCATATCCGGCTCGGTCAGCGCCACCTGGTTCAGTACGCCCACGTCGCGCGCGACGCCGATGATACCCAGGCAGTCGGCGCGGTTCGGGGTAACGCTGATCTCGATGGTGTTGTCATTCAGTTTCAGGTAGTCACGGATGTCGGTGCCGATCGGCGCATCCAGCGGCAACTCGATGATACCGTCATGATCGTCGGAAATGCCCAGCTCGGAGAACGAGCACAGCATGCCTTCCGAAGGCTCGCCGCGCAGCTTGGCGGCTTTGATTTTGAAATCGCCCGGCAGCACCGCGCCCACGGTGGCGACCGCCACTTTCAGGCCGGTACGGCAGTTCGGCGCGCCGCAGACGATGTCGAGCAAACGATCGCCGCCCACGTTAACTTTAGTGACGCGCAGTTTGTCGGCGTTCGGGTGCTGACCGCACTCGACCACTTCCCCCACCACAACGCCGTTAAACGCGCCGGCAACCGGATCCACGCCGTCCACTTCCAGGCCGGCCATGGTGATTTGATCGGATAATGCTTCGCTGCTGATGGCCGGGTTTACCCACTCGCGCAACCAGAGTTCACTGAATTTCATGTGATATTCCCGCCTTACTTAAACTGTTTGAGGAAACGCAGATCGTTTTCGAAGAATGCGCGCAGGTCGGTGACGCCGTAACGCAGCATCGTCAGGCGCTCCATGCCCATGCCAAAGGCGAAGCCGGAGTAAACTTCCGGATCGATGCCGACGTTGCGCAGCACGTTCGGATGTACCATGCCGCAGCCCAGCACTTCCAGCCACTTGCCGTTCTTGCCCATCACGTCCACTTCAGCGGACGGCTCGGTGAATGGGAAGTAGGACGGACGGAAACGAACCTGCAGGTCTTCTTCAAAGAAGTTGTTCAGGAAATCGTGCAGCGTGCCCTTCAGGTTGGTGAAGCTGATGTCTTTATCGACGATCAGCCCTTCCATCTGGTGGAACATCGGGGTGTGAGTCTGATCGTAGTCGTTACGGTAAACGCGGCCCGGCGCAATGATACGGATCGGCGGCTGTTGGTTCTTCATGGTGCGGATCTGCACGCCGGAAGTCTGGGTGCGCAGCAGGCGTGTGGCGTCGAACCAGAAGGTATCGTGGTCGGCGCGCGCCGGGTGATGCCCTGGAATGTTCAGCGCGTCGAAGTTATGGTAATCGTCTTCAATCTCCGGGCCGGTGGCAACGGAAAAGCCCAACTCGCCGAAGAAGGTTTCGATACGGTCGATGGTGCGGGTCACCGGATGCAGGCCGCCGTTCTCCATGCGACGGCCCGGCAGGGAAACGTCGATGGTTTCAGCCGCCAGGCGCGCGTTCAGCGCGGCGCTTTCCAGCGCGTTCTTACGCGCGTTCAGGGCGTCCTGCACCTCTTGCTTGGCCTGGTTGATCACCGCGCCGGCCGCCGGACGGTCTTCCGCCGGTACGTCACGCAGAGACTGCATCTGCAAGGTGAAATGACCTTTCTTGCCAAAATATTCGACGCGTACCAAATCTAACGCGGCAACATCCTGGGCATCTTCTACGGCTGCCTTGGCATTGGCAACCAGCTCTGCGAGATGTGGCATTGCTTTCCTCTTCCTCTGGCCGGGATGGCCCTAAGTAATTGTTATCTATTATTCGAACACGCCTTTGAGCAATCTTCAAAGACTTTTCAATGCGTTGTCGGCCAAGCGACTCACCTGCGCGGCACAGGGCCGACTGAGTGTCTGCCGCCCTCGCCACAACAATGTGCAAGGCAAGGCGATGGCCAAAAACAAAAAAGCCTCCACGAGGGAGGCTTAGGCGCTACTTTTCGTTTCTTTTCTTACGCGCAAAGCCTCCTGAAATCAGGCGCTAAAGTAAAAAAAGAAACGAAAAATAGCTGCGTGCATGATTGCGGTACCTTGTCGATAATTGTCCACCAGTGATATAGCGGCGGGCAATAAAAGTCAATATTTGTCGCTGAAAACAAAGATTAAAAGAGGGAGCAAGCTCCCTCTTCAACTGACTTACGCCAGAGCTGCTTTCGCTTTCTCAACCAGTGCGCCGAAGGCCACTTTGTCGAAGACTGCGATGTCAGCCAGGATCTTACGGTCAATTTCGATCGAGGCTTTTTTCAAGCCGTTGATGAACTTGCTGTAAGACAGACCGTTCTGACGAGCAGCTGCGTTGATACGTGCAATCCACAGCTGACGGAACTGACGCTTACGTTGACGACGGTCACGGTAAGCATACTGACCTGCTTTGATTACTGCCTGGAAGGCAACACGATATACGCGCGAACGGGCACCGTAGTAACCTTTCGCCTGCTTCATGATTTTCTTGTGACGTGCGCGTGCAATTACACCACGTTTTACGCGAGCCATATGCTCTCTCCTAAAGTCTTATTCTAAATTCAAAAAAAATGGCTTATGCGTACGGCAGGCACGCGGTAACCAGGACCAGATCGTTTTTAGACACCATGCCTTTCGGACGCAGGTGACGTTTACGCTTGGTTGCTTTTTTGGTCAGAATATGACGCAGGTTGGCATGTTTACGCTTAAAACCACCGCTGCCGGTTTTTTTGAAGCGCTTGGCTGCACCACGTACAGTTTTAATCTTTGGCATTTTAATTAAATCCACTTCGCATTGTTAAACAACGAATCAGTTGGGCGAATAAAACCCACACAGCGCAAGCGCCGCGCGGGTTCCATTACTTGTAAGCCTTACTGTTTCTTCTTAGGAGCGAGCACCATAATCATCTGGCGGCCTTCGATCTTCGTAGGGAAGGATTCGACCACTGCCAGATCCATATCTTCACACAGGTCTTTACGGACGCGGTTAAGCACTTCCATACCGATCTGCTGGTGCGCCATCTCACGCCCACGGAAACGCAGGGTGATTTTGGCTTTATCGCCATCTTCCAGAAAGCGAATCAGGTTGCGTAGTTTGACCTGATAGTCGCCATCATCGGTGCCAGGACGGAATTTGATTTCCTTGACCTGAATAACTTTTTGCTTCTTCTTCTGTTCTTTCGTCGACTTGCTCTTCTCGTAGAGGAATTTGCCGTAATCCATGATTCGGCAAACTGGCGGTTCGGCATTTGGGCTGATTTCTACTAAATCAACGCCCGCTTCCTCAGCTTTTTCAAGAGCTTCATTCAGACTGACAATACCAATCTGCTCGCCATCGACGCCGGTTAGGCGAACTTCTTGCGCGCGAATTTCTCTGTTAATGCGATTAGGACGCGCCGGTTGAACTCGTTTTCCGCCTTTAATACTTTATTCCTCCAGTTGATGAAGACTACGGCTGCGAATCTCTTTCAGCAGCTTGTCTACGACTTCGTTTACGTCCAGGCTTCCCAAGTCTTTGCCACGGCGGGTACGAACGGCAACTTTGCCGGCTTCGACCTCTTTGTCGCCGCACACCAACATGTAAGGGACTCGACGTAAAGTATGTTCGCGAATTTTAAAGCCAATCTTCTCATTTCTCAAGTCCGCTTTCACGCGAATACCTGCATCCTGCAGTTTTTTGGTCAATTGCTGGACGTAATCAGACTGGCTGTCGGTGATATTCATCACCACCACCTGCACCGGAGCGATCCAGGTCGGGTAGAACCCGGCGTATTCTTCGGTAAGGATACCGATGAAGCGTTCCATGGAGCCCAAAATGGCGCGGTGAATCATTACCGGCACGACGCGATCGTTGTTTTCGCCAACATACGAAGCGCCCAAACGGCCCGGCAAGAAGAAATCGAGCTGCACGGTACCACATTGCCATGCGCGATCCAAACAATCATGCAGGGTAAATTCAATTTTCGGTCCGTAGAAGGCGCCCTCGCCCGGCTGGTACTCGAACGGAATGCCGTTCTCGGTCAGCGCGGCGGCCAGGTCTTCTTCCGCACGGGTCCACATGTCGTCGGTGCCGATGCGCTTTTCCGGGCGAGTCGACAGCTTGACGGCGATCTTGTCGAAACCGAAAGTGCCGTACACGTCATAGACCATGCGAATGCATTCGTTCACTTCGGCGCGCACCTGCTCTTCGGTACAGAAGATGTGGGCGTCATCCTGCGTGAAGCCGCGCACGCGCATAAGGCCGTGCAGGGAGCCCGACGGCTCGTTGCGGTGGCAGCTGCCGAATTCCCCCATGCGCAGCGGCAAATCGCGGTACGACTTCAGGCCCTGGTTGAAGATCTGCACGTGCCCCGGGCAGTTCATCGGCTTGATGCAGTATTCACGGTTCTCCGACGCGGTGGTGAACATGGCGTCTTTGTAGTTTTCCCAGTGGCCGGTTTTTTCCCACAGCACGCGGTCCATCATGAACGGACCTTTCACTTCCTGGTACTGGTACTCTTTGAGCTTCATGCGCACGAAGGCTTCCAGCTCGCGGAAGATAGTCCAACCGTCGTTGTGCCAGAACACCATGCCCGGCGCTTCTTCCTGCATGTGATACAGGTCGAGCTGTTTGCCGATCTTGCGGTGATCGCGTTTGGCCGCCTCTTCCAGGCGTTGCAGGTAGGCGTTCAGCTGCTTCTTGTCTGCCCAGGCGGTACCGTAGATACGCTGCAGCATTTTGTTTTTGCTGTCACCGCGCCAGTAAGCGCCGGAGGTTTTCTGCAGCTTGAAATGGTGGCAGAAACGCATGTTCGGCACGTGCGGGCCGCGGCACATGTCGATGTATTCTTCGTGGTGATACAGGCCAGGACGATCGTCATGGCTGATGTTCTCATCCAGGATCGCCACTTTATAGATTTCGCCGCGCTCAGCGAAGGTGTCGCGGGCTTCTTGCCAGCTGACCTTCTTCTTGATGACGTCGTAATCCTTATCGGCCAACTCGTGCATCCGCTTTTCCAGCAGATCCAGGTCTTCCTGCGTCAGGGTGCGGTCGATATCCACGTCATAATAGAAACCGTTGTCGATAACAGGACCGATCGCCATTTTGGTATCCGGCCACAGCTGCTTGATCGCATGACCCAGCAGGTGCGCGCAGGAGTGGCGCATGATTTCCAGACCGTCTTCGTCTTTGATGGTGATGATGGCCAGCTGCGCATCCGATTCGATCAGATCGCTGGCATCAACCAGTTCGCCATTGACGCGACCGGCGATACAGGCTTTCGCCAGGCCAGGGCCGATATCGCGCGCGACATCCATCGGGGAAACGGGGTGGTCGAAATGACGCTGACTACCGTCAGGAAGAGTAATAACAGGCATTAATAATTCCTTATCTACAGTGGTGACCCACACGACAGATCACATGCAGTACGAAAATTGGATTTTGGGTTTGGTCAGCCAGGTTTCAGATCTCGCCCACAATTGCCAGATTGAAACCTCACTGGGTATACAGAATGGAACGCATACCTTCTCAGCCGCATTCGGCTAAGCGAATAGTATCACTAAAATTGTTCCGGATAAATAAAGCGCCGCCGCCCTCACACTTCCGCCTCATTCGGCGCAAAAACGGTCTTCATGTAGCTGAGGGTGGCCAGCAGGCACAGGCCGTAGCCCAGCAGTTCGCAGCCCTCTTCCACCATGTTTTTCACCACCCGGTTGTAACCGTCCAGCATCAGCGTTTGCCACAGCGCGCTCATGCCGAACAGGCGTGAAAACACCAGAATGCACAGCAGGCCCGCGCACATCATGCCGTAGCCGGGATGCGTCACGAAATCGGCCAGGCCGCGCACCGTCGCCGCAATGTGCCTGGCGGCATGGCACAGACAGACCAAGGTGACCGCCAGCGCGAACCACACCCAGGCGCCGTGCCACAGCGCATCGAAAGCGAAGTCCATCTCGCGGATCAGCATGCAGAGAAAGAAGCCGCCGACCAGCATCCAGGCGGAGCGGCGTTCCGCCTGCCGCCAGGCCGCGGCGAAAAAACCGCCGGCGATGGCGAGCAGCAACAGTTCCTGCGCCGCTTCGGTCAGCGAGGTTTCATGCACGAAGTTATGCAACCAGTGCACATCGATAAACACCAGACCGACCAATGCCGCCATGAAGGCGGCGGAAAGCGCGAATGCGCTGATTTTCCCCAGTAAAAGTTTCAACTCGTCTTGCATAATCAATCTCATTATCGTTTTAAAGCGCGCCTATGGTAGGCAGCTGAGCCTGCGGGGTGTAGCAATTGATGCTGAACGTCGGCCTTTACCGGCCAATTGCGGCGAAAAAGGCCATAAAACACAAAAATTGTGCGTTTTTTTTCTGAGCGCCGCTCGTTTTTCAGCCTGCGCTCATCATGGGGTGCGAGGTATTAACGACGTTATAGGGGCTGATGCATTTTGGTGCGCGTTCGGCGCCGCGGGCGATTGCGGTCAACGACGCCCCGTTGGGATGTGAGGATGAACCTGAACTCGCCGGCGAGTGCAACGGCAATGATGAAACGCCGGCCGACGGTTAATTAACGTTACGAGCTATCCCCATTGCCGCCAGGCACGCGGCAGGCTAGGCTGTTTAGCTCGTAGGCCGCCGCCTGGCGGCCTGAACGTTGCACAGGGAGTCTACTTTATGACGGGTATTTTGCAGTTATTCCAGGCCATCGGACTGGGTTTGGTGCTGCTGTTGCCGCTGGCCAACCCGCTGACCACGGTGGCGTTGCTGCTCGGCTTGTCCGGCAATATGACGCGCGAAGAGCGCAATCAGCAGTCGCTGATGGCCTCGGTTTATGTGTTCTGCATCATGACGGTGGCGTTTTACGCCGGACAGGTGGTGATGAACACTTTCGGTATTTCGATCCCCGGCCTGCGCATCGCCGGCGGTCTGATCGTCGCCTTCATCGGTTTCCGCATGCTGTTCCCGCAACAAAGCGCCGATGAGGCGCCGGAGGTGGAGAGCAAGTCGCACGAGCTGCGCCACAAGACATCGGCCAACATCGCCTTCGTGCCGTTGGCCATGCCGAGCACCGCCGGGCCGGGCACCATCGCGATGATCATCAGCTCGGCGTCGAGCGTCAAAGCGAACACGCTGGGTTTTGAACCCTGGGTGCTGGCCGTGGCGCCGGTCGCCATCTTCCTGACGGTCGCGGTGATCCTGTGGGGCTGCCTGCTCAGCTCCGGCGCCATCATGCGCCTGGTGGGGAAAAGCGGCATCGAGGCGATCTCGCGCCTGATGGGCTTCCTGCTGGTGTGCATGGGGGTACAGTTCATTATCAACGGCGTGCTGGAGATCATCTCCACCTATACGCCGGCCGCCTGATCACACAAAACGGGCGCGATCGTCGCGCCCGTTGCCGTTATTTCCCCGCCGGCGCCTGCGCGCCCAAAATGCCCTTGCCTTCCGGCACTTCGGTAAAGCGACTGAGGATCTCGCTGTAGGTCTTGGCCGGATCCAAATCCGGGAACTGCGCCGGATAGATAAACTTCGCCAGATACTCCAGCCCCACGATGTTGTACGGGTGGTTGTAGAAGTTATGGTAGATGCCGTAGAACCGCCCTTCCTTCACCGCTGACACCGGCGAGAACCCCGGGCGCTGCTTCATGCGGTTGAAGGCCTCATCCACCTGCTGCTGCGTCACGCCATAGCCGAACGGCACCGCGGCGTTGGTCTTGCTGGCCCACTGCGAGCCGGAAACGATGTAAGCATCCGGTTTCATGCTGATCACTTTTTCCAGCGCCACGTCGCCGGTCGCGCCCGGCAGCAGCGCAGAACCGATGTTGCGCGCGCCGACCGCCTCGACCAACGCCCCCCAGCCGACGTGCGCATGGGTGAAGCAGCAGGACTCCAGCCCATTCAGGCCAGCTTTGGCCTCGAAAAACACCCGCGGTTTGGGTTCCACCGCCTGCGTTTTGGCCAGAATGGCCTGATAATGCTGCTGATAATAATCGGTATATTGCTTGGCTTCGCTTTCGCGGTTGAGGGTTTCCCCCAGCAGCGTCACGCTTTTCGGCGTGTTTTCCACCGGCTTGAGCATGGTATCGATGAACAGCACCGGCACGTTCAGCGCCTTCAGCTTATCCAGCACGCCGGTTTGGCTCAGCGAAGGCTTGGAGCGCAGCTGGGCGATCATCAGATCGGGCCGCTTGGCGATCACGCTCTCCAGGTTCACTTCACCCTTATCGCTGAATCCCATATCGATGATGTTTTTCGCCCCCGGCCATTTGCTCTGCAAGATATCCCAGGTCGCCGCATCGCTTTTCTTCAGCAGGTTATTCCAGGCCACCAGCCGGCCGAACGGATTGGCGCGATCGAGCAGCGCCAGCGTGAGAATGTCGCGCCCGTCCTGCACCACGATGCGTTTCGGCTCTTGCTGGAGGGTGATCGTCTGGCCGGACGTGTCGGTCAGCGTCAGCGGATAAGTGGTGGCCATCGCCGGAGAAGCGAGCAAGGCGGCGCAAACCAGCGCCGGCAAAGTGATTCGACGGTGCACGAAAGACTCCTTAGTCATGAATACATTCAGGAAATACTAATGAGAATGGCTTGCATTATCAAAGATAACGCCCGGCATGCCGGCGATTAATTGCAAAGGGATGTGTAAAGGAAGGATAAGAGGCGCGCCGGAGCCGGCGCGCCCAGGGGATCACATCAGGCCGTAGATCAGCGCCGACAGCGCAATCAGCCCCATCACCAGCACGAAGACGTTGCTCGCCGCGCGATATTGGCGCATGGCCGGCACCGCACGCACGGCGTACATCGGCAAGATGAACAGGATCGCCGCAATCAGCGGGCCGCTGATGGTTTCGATGATATGCAGCGCGCTGGGGTTCCACACCGTCGCCGCCCAGGTGAGCAGGAACAGCGACGCCGCCGAGATGCGGTGCGTCATGCGCGAGCTGAGCGGCTTGCCGACCGCGCGCGTGACGCCGTCGATCAGGCTGGTCGCCCCTTCCGTCACCCCCAGCGAAGTGCCGAGATAGGATTTGGCCATCGCCAGCATCGCCATCACCGGGCCAAGGTAGGCGATCAGCGGGTTGGAGAACTTGTTGGCCAGCGTAGTCAGCACCGTGATGTTCTGCTCTTTCGCCTGCAGCATGTCTTCATGAGACAGGCTCAGCACGCAGCTGAACACGAAGAACAGCACGGTAACGCAGATCAGCACATAGCTATAGCGCATGATGCGCGCGCAGCGGCGTTCCGCCTTCTCGCCGTACAGGCTCTTCTGGGTCGAGGCGAAGGAAGAGATGATCGGCGCATGGCTGAAGGAAAACACCATCACCGGCACGGCCAGCCACAGCGAATGCCACAACCCCGGCGTGTCGAAGCGGGTGGCGGCCAGGCCGTGCACGAAGTTGGCGGTATTCCAGCTCGGCATCAGATAGAGCGAAATGCCCATCAGGAACACCAGCAGTGGGAACACCAGCATGCCCATCGCCGCCACGATGCTGTCTTTGCCGCGCAGCAGCACCAGATTGAGCACCACCACCACGGCCAGGCTCAGCCAGAGGCGCGGCAGCGGCGCCACGTGAAACTGATGGATCAGGAAGCTGTCCAGCGCGTTGGTGATCGAAATGCTGTACACCAGCACGATCGGGAAGAACGCCATCAGATACAGCACCATGATGATTTTGCCGGCCAGCACGCCGAAGTGTTCCACCACCACATCGTGAATGTTGCCGTCGCGGCTGGAGCCGGAAAGCACGAAGCGGCTGAGCGCGCGGTGCGGCAAATAGGTCAGCGGGAAAGCGAACAGCGCCATCAACAGCAGCACCAGCGGGCCGTTCAGGCCGGCGTTGATCGGCAAGAACAACGTACCGGCGCCCACCGCAGTCGCATAGAGACCGAACATCCAGACGGTGTCGGTTTTGTTCCATTTGGCAGTCTGAGCGGCCGTCAGCATGCCTGAATCGGGAGAAATCGTACTCATGAGACAGTCTACCTTAATCTGCGGCGACAACGATTGCGCCTAACGGGATATCCTTCTCCGCGAGTTTTTTAATAATAATCAGTGAATTAAAGCGATATTTCATACTTACGCCTGATGAAAGGACGGCAAAGGATAATGAAAAATCCGCTGCGGGTCTATGTTTTATCGGCTGAACGGACGATTTGCGAACACAATCTGCTGAAAAAGCAGGCGGCAGCAGAAAAACTAAGGGCCCCTTGCGGAGCCCTTAAACGGTTTACTTCTTCGCGTCCGGATGGTCCGGCACCTCGGCGCTGCCCATCTCCTTCTCGTCGCGGATCATCGAGCGGTCTTTGCGCACGTCGGCCACGTCGGAAGCGCTCACCGGTTTGGCGCTGTTGCCCCAGCTGGAGCGGATGAAGTTCACCACGTCCGCCACCTGCTGATCGTTCAGACGCCAGCCAAACGGCGGCATGGTGATGTTGGATACCGCCCCCTGCACCGCCGGCGTAGTGTTGCCGGTCAGCACGATGTGGATCAGCGAAGTCGCGTCCTCGGTCTGCACCACCGGATTGCCCTTCAGCGACGGGAAGGCGCGCTTGTAGCCCACGCCGTCGGTGCGGTGGCAGGCCGCGCAGTTATCGACATACAGCGCCGCGCCGGGCTTGCTGTCGTCGCCGCGCCACAGATCCTTGGCCACGCTGTCTTCGACCGGCGCCGCCTGCTGCTTGCCGTCTTTCGGCGGCAGCGATTTCAGGTAGCGCGCGATGGCGGTCAGATCGTCGTCGCTCAGGTATTGCAGGCTGTGCTCCACAACGTCGCTCATGCCGCCGAACACGATCGCCTTGTCGTTACGGCCGGTTTTCAGGAACTCGGTCAGCTCGGCTTCGCTCCAGCTGCCCAGGCCATCCTTGCGGTCGCCGCGCAGGCTGGAAGCCACCCAACCGTCGATCGGCGCGTTGCTGCCGGACAGGTAGTCGTCGCTTTCGCTGTTGCTCAACGCTTTTTCCTGCATGGTGATGCTGCGCGGGGTATGGCAAGCGCCGCAGTGGCCCAGGCCTTCCACCAGGTAGCGTCCGCGTTCAATCACCGGATCGGCCTTGGCGTCGGCAACGAAGTCCGCCGGCGACGGCGCAAACATGCCGCGCCAGATGCTCAGCGGCCAGCGCATCGACAGCGGCCACGGGATGTCGGAGTCCTTGTTGGCCTGTTCCACCGGCTGCACGCCGTGCATGAAATAGGCATACATGGCGCGCATGTCGTCCTCTTTCACCAGCGCGAACGACGGGTACGGCATCGCCGGGTACAGGGTGCTGCCGTTTTTGGCTACGCCCTTACGCACCGCGTTGTCGAAATCCTCGAAGCTGTAATCGCCGATGCCGGTTTTCTTGTCCGGCGTGATGTTGGTCGAGTAGATGGTGCCGATCGGCGTCTCCATCGCCAGGCCGCCGGCGAAGGTTTTGCCGTTCTTGCCATCGGTATGGCAGGCCACGCAGTCACCGGCGCGCGCCAGGTACTCGCCGCGCTTGATCAGCTCGCTGCTGACGGTGGCATCCTGCGCCCAAACGGAAAAACTCACTGCACTGAGAACCAGTGCCGGTACAAATGCTTTCATCGTTCGCCGTCCTTATGCCTGCACCAATGGGCCTGGGTTTTTCAGATACTGCTCGCGAATGGCGCGGGCAGACCAGTAAGCCAGCGCCGCCACGGTGCCGGTCGGGTTGTAGCCCAGCCCTTGCGGGAAGGCCGATGCGCCGATCGAGAACACGTTGTGCACGTCCCAGCTCTGCAGATAGCGGTTGACCGCGCTGGTCTTCGGATCTTCCCCCATCACCGCACCGCCGTTCATGTGGGTAGTCTGGTAGCTGGTGGTATCGAAGTGGCTGTTGGCGTTTTTCGGGCTGCCGGCGATCAGTTTCGGGTTCATCGCCTTGGCGATCGGCGCCATCTTGTCGTACATGAACTGCGCCATCTTGATGTCGTTTTCCTGCCAGTCGAACGTCATGCGCAGCAGCGGCTGGCCAAAGACGTTCTTGTAGTTGGGATCGAGATCCAGATAGTTGTTGCGGTACGACTGGTGCGCGCCGTGGGCGTCCATCGAGACGTGATGGGTATAGGCATCCGCCACCGCCGCTTTCCACTTGCTGCCCCAGGCCGGGGTGCCCGGCGGGGTCGGCAGGCCGGAGATCGGCTTGGTGCCCGCCTGGTTGACCCAGAATGGCGAACCGCCGACGAAGCCTTCTTTGGCGTGATCGAAGTTGTCGGCGTTGAAGTCATCCACGCCCACGCCGTTGCCGCCGGCGCCGATGAACGGGTTGGTGAACACGTCTTTATCGAAGAACGCCTTGATGGTGGTCATGTTCTGGTAGGCGAAGTTGCGCCCGACCACCCCTTCGCCGGTCACCGGATCGTAAGGCTTGCCGATGCCGGACAGCAGCATCAGGTGCACGTTGTGGAACTGGAACGCGCCCAGGATCACCAGATCGGCCGGCTGTTCAATCTCGCGGCCCTGCGCATCGACGTAGTTCACGCCGGTGGCGCGGGATTTGTCGTCGGTCAGGTTGACCTTCAGCACGTTGGCGTTGGTGCGCAGCTCGAAGCGTTTCTCCATGCGCAGCGCCGGCAAGATGTTGACGTTCGGCGAGGCCTTGGAATACATGTAGCAGGCGTAGCCGCTGCAGAAACCGCAGAAGTTGCACGGGCCCATCTGCGCGCCGTACGGGTTGGTGTAAGAATCCGAGGTGTTGGCGGACGGCAGGTTGTAAGGGTGGTAACCCACCTCCAGCGCCGCTTTCTCGAACAGCTGAGCGGAGTAGGTATTTTTCTGCGCCGGCAGCGGGAAGTCGTCGGAGCGATCCGGCGCAAAGCGGTTACCGCCCTTCTGCGCCACTTTCTGCCCTTTGATGGTCCAGGCGGTGCCGGAGGTGCCGAACACTTTCTCCGCCTTGTCGAAGAACGGCTCCAGCTCGTCGTAAGTCACGCCGAAGTCCTGGATGGTCATGTCCTTCGGAATGAAGTTTTTGCCGTAACGCTCTTCATAATGGCTGCGCATGCGCAGTTCGATCGGATCGACGCGGAAATGCACGCCCGACCAGTGCAGGCCGGCGCCGCCGACGCCGGTGCCCGGCAGGAACGCCGCCAGCTGGCGGTAAGGCACCGCGGTCTGACTGCTGTTATGGCGAATGGTGACGGTGCTTTTCGACAGATCCTGGAACAGCTTACGGCGGATGTTATAGGTCAGCTCGTCGATCACCTGCGGGTAAGAACCGTCCGGATAGGTGTCGCGCATAGGGCCGCGCTCCAGCGCCACCACGTTGAGGCCGGCCTCGGTCAGCTCTTTGGCCATGATCGCGCCCACCCAGCCGAAGCCGACGATCACCGCGTCTACTTTTTTCATTACCGTTGCCATGGTTAGCCCCTCTCCCCACGAATCGAGACCGGCGGGAAGGGATAACGCTCCCCTCGCTCAACCCAGTCCATAAAATCGGCGCGCGCGCCCGGAAAATTAATCAGCTTCCAACCCACCATGTCTTTGTTGCCGCCATGGATAGGATCGCTGAAGAAACCTTCGCGGGTGTTTTGCAGCAGATAGGAGAAGAACAGTTTCGACGGCAGTTGCTGGAACTCCGCCTCGCCGGACTCGAACTTTTGCAGCAGAGCGTCCTGCTGCGCGCCATCCAGTTCGGCGAAGGGCTTGCCGGCGGTTTTCTTGCTGTAGGCGTCGGCGTCTGCGATGCCGAGGTTGTAGATTTGCTTGGGCACCAGCGGCAGCTGATAGCCCATCTCCTTCGGCACATCGGGGTTGAACGGCCCCTGCATGTACCAGATGGAGCCGGTGGCGTACGGGGTATTCATCTGGCGATCGATAAACTCCGGCACGCCGGCTTCCAGCGCGCCGGGGCCGCGATCGTCGGCCGGGATCAGGCGCGCGACGGCTGCCTTGATGAAGGCCCACTCTTCCGGGGTGAAAAAGGTCGGTTGGTAATCGTTCTGCGTTGAGGTGTTCGAGGCTGCGACCGCCGGTGTCGGTGCCGTCAGCGTGCCAACGCCGCTGCCACCAATTACCGCCGCAGGAATTAAGGTCATCGATTTCAACAAGAAATCGCGCCGCGAATTGTTGGTTTTATGATTCGACATGTCACATTCCATCCAAAGATAGTCACAACTATTTAACCGCAACCTTGCGATCGATACGGGTTTTTAAAATAATTTGTTACTTATTTGTCTATTTATTGAAGGTCAGAATGCGTACAAAAGCAAAAATGTTACCGGTAACTTATTGAATGAACGTAAAGATTTATCTGCTAACGTAAATTTAACTTTTTGTGCGGTTTTTCCGATAAGCGGTGAGGAAATAACGAAAAATGAGAGGTGGGTCGCGCGCTGGAACGGTACCGAAAACAAAATCGGCCGCGTTCAGCGGCCGATTCGACAAAAGAGAGGATTACTGCGACATCGCCTGATAGGCGGTGGTCACCTTCCACAAATAGCGCGGCGCCTGCGGTGCCGGGTGCTTTTTCTGGATGTGCTGATAAAACTCATCCGGGCTCATCTGATTGATGCGATTGACCGCCACGCGCTTGTCCGAGGAGAAGGTGCGCAACATGGCGCCCGCCCCGTTCACGTACGAAACGATGGTGGCGTAACGCAAAGTCTGTGGATTGTTGATTCCGGCTAGCTGCTGGCTTTGAAGAATATTGATATAGGCCGTTCCCAGATCAATATTGACCGCCGGATCCTTCAGCTCACGCGAGCTGGGTTGCCCACTTCGTCCCTTCATGCGATAGGCGTCGCGGCCGGCGGTAGAAGCCTTAAGCTGCATCAATCCCACTGCGTTCGAGGTGCTGACCACGTTCGGGTTAAACCCGGACTCCACCTGAATAATCGCTTTAATCAGCGTTTCGTCAACGCCATAGTTGCTGGCCGCCTGACGAATGTAATCGTTATAAGCAACCGGGGTGCCCGTGCGGTTTACCGGTGCCTGCGGAGGGGGTTTTAACCAACCGCCGCGCGTTGTGCCACTGCCTGAAATATTGCTTGCCGTTTGCGGGTCTTTGGCGCACCCCGACAAAAGTAAAATTGCCGTAAGGCAACCTATTTTTGTTTTCACAGAATCCCTCACTCCTTTCAATGAGTTGCGTAGCATATACAACTTGTAAGGACACCTGCAGTAATTTTTTGGGCTAATCTCAAGCTATCCATATACCAAGAGGTGATTTATGAGTCAATCTGCAACAAGCTGCTTTGTGGTGACTTTTCGCTATCAGGAAGAGGGATTAACCGACCTGGCGAAGCTGACCGGGCAATTGACGCGCGAGGGTTTTGTCACGTCGGTGACAGACGAAAATGGCGTTCACCACGAACTCGGCAGCAACAGTTTTGCGTTCATAACCGTGCTGGATCAAGAGGATGTACTGCGCCTGGCGCAGGGGTTCGGGCAGTTGGCATTGGGAAAACAGCCGGAGGTGGCGATATGCAGCTGTGAGGACTACCTTCAGCGGTTACATACTGATACATAAAATGCTATAACTCCCCGGACGGTATTATTTTTCAGTTGGAGAAATACCCCGCCGGCGGTGGGCAAGTGGCGCTTGACTTCGCTTCAATTGATATTGATAATCATTTTCATTTGAACCAGGAGACGTCATCATGCCATTGATAAGTTGCGCTTTTCGTCGCAGTCGCCCTTCCCGCTCTGCCGCATTGTTACGCCCTTTCACGCTCGCCTGCCTGCTGCTCGGCGCCGCCTTGGTCAGCCAAAACGCGCTGGCGGAAAAAAAGCTGCGCGTGGTGACCACCTTCACCATCATTCAGGATATCGCCCAGAACGTGGCCGGTGACGCCGCCGTGGTGGAATCGATCACCAAGCCGGGCGCCGAGATCCACGACTATCAACCGACTCCGCGCGACATCGTCAAGGCACAGCACGCCGACCTGATCCTGTGGAACGGCATGAACCTGGAGCGCTGGTTCCAGCGTTTCTTCGAAAACATCAAGCAGGTGCCGGCGGCGGTAGTCACCGAAGGCATTACCCCGCTGCCGATCCGCGAAGGGCCCTATAACGGCAACCCGAACCCGCATGCCTGGATGTCGCCAAGCAACGCGCTGGTGTATATCGAGAATATCCGCAAGGCGCTGGTGGCGCACGATCCGGCCAATGCGGAAACCTATAACCGCAACGCCAAGGCCTACGCAGAGAAAATCGGCGCGCTGGACGCCCCGCTGCGCGAACGCCTGGCGCGCATTCCGGCCGCACAGCGCTGGCTGGTGACCAGTGAAGGCGCCTTCAGCTACCTGGCGCAGGACTATCAGTTGAAAGAGGTTTATCTGTGGCCGATCAACGCCGATGAGCAAGGCTCGCCGCAGCAGGTGCGCCGGGTGATCGACGCCGTGCGCGCCCACCATATTCCGGTGGTGTTCAGCGAGAGCACCATTTCCGACAAGCCGGCCAGGCAGGTGGCGAAAGAAACCGGCGCCAAATACGGCGGCGTGCTGTACGTGGACTCGCTGTCCACTCGCGATGGCCCGGTGCCGACCTACATCGACCTGCTCAACACCACCGTGCAAACCATCGCCAAAGGATTCGATCAATGACCCATGAACCGTTTGCCCGCCCTGAGTTGAACGTGGACGACGTCACCGTAACCTACAACAACGGGCACACCGCCATCCACAACGCCAGCTTTACCCTGAGCGGCGGTTCGATCTGTGCGCTGGTCGGCGTCAACGGCAGCGGCAAATCGACGCTGTTCAAAAGCATCATGGGCCTGGTCAGGCCCACCGCCGGCCAGGTGTCGCTGAGCGACAAGCCGGTGGCGGACGCGCTGAAAAAGAACCTGATCGCCTACGTGCCGCAGACCGAAGACGTCGACTGGAACTTCCCGGTGCTGGTGGAGGACGTGGTAATGATGGGTCGCTACGGCAAGATGAACTTCCTGCGCATTCCGTCACGTGAGGACAGGTTGCGGGTCGACAAGGCGCTGGAGCGCGTCGGCCTGAGCGAGCTGCGCGGCCGGCAGATCGGCGAGCTGTCCGGCGGCCAGAAGAAGCGCGTATTTCTGGCGCGCGCGCTGGCGCAACAGGGCACGGTGCTGCTGCTGGATGAGCCTTTCACCGGCGTGGATGTGAAAACCGAGAATGCGATTATCGAGCTGCTGCGCGCGCTGCGCGACGAGGGCCATCTCATTTTGGTCTCCACCCACAACCTCGGCAGCGTGCCGGAGTTTTGCGATCGGGTGATCCTCATCAACCGCACGGTGCTGGCCGCCGGCCCGACCGAGACCACCTTCACCCAGAGCAACCTGGAGCAGGCGTTCGGCGGCGTGCTGCGCCATATCAACCTTTCCGGCCCGGATCTGCACGACGACAACGATCCGCGCACCGTCACGGTGTTGACCGACGATGAACGCCCGGCGGTGTTCTACGGCCACACCAAAAGCGATCCGCCGGCCAACAGCCAGGCCAGGGAGAAACAATCCTGATGCTGGACCTTCTGCTGCAACCTTTCAGTTACAACTACATGGTGAAGGCCATCTGGGTCAGCGCCATCGTCGGCGCCGCCTGCGCGTTCCTGTCCGCCTACCTGATGCTGAAAGGGTGGTCGCTGATGGGCGATGCGCTGTCGCACTCGGTGGTGCCCGGCGTGGCCGGCGCCTACGCCCTCGGCCTGCCCTATGCCGCCGGCGCCTTCTTCACCGGCATGCTGGCGGCGCTGGCGATGACGCTGGTGCGCCACATCACCCGGCTGCGCGAAGACGCCATCATCGGCTTTATCTTCTCCACCTTCTTCGCCGTCGGCCTGCTTATCGTGTCGCTCAACCCCACCTCGGTCAACGTACAGTCGATCATCTTCGGCAATATCCTCGGCATCGCCGACGAAGACGTGCTGCAGGTGGAAATCATCATCGGCGTTTCGCTGCTGATCCTGTGCCTGGTGTGGAAAGATCTGCTGGCGGTGTTCTTCGACGAAAGCCACGCGGTGTCGATCGGCCTGTCGCCGCTGAAGCTGAAGATCCTGTTCTTCACCCTGCTCAGCGCCTGCACCGTCGCCGCGCTGCAAACCGTCGGCGCCATTCTGGTAATCGCCATGGTGATCACGCCGGGCGCCACCGCCTACCTGCTGACCGACCGCTTCAGCCGGCTGCTGATCATCGCCATCATCATCGGCGCATTGACCAGCGGCATCGGCGCCTACCTGAGTTTCTTCCTCGACGGCGCCACCGGCGGGGTGATCGTCACCCTGCAAACGCTGGTATTCCTGGCGGCGTTCTTCTTCGCGCCGAAACACGGCCTGCTGGCATCCCGGCGCCGCGTGGCGCATTCGCAAACCGGAGGCCGCTGATGGACACCCTGTATCAACTGCTCAGCGAACCCTTCGCCTACCCGTTCATGCAGCGGGCGATCGTCGCCGCCATCGTTACCGGCGTGGTGTGCGCCGTGCTCTCCTGCTATCTGGTGCTCAAGGGCTGGTCGCTGATGGGCGACGCCATCTCGCACGCCGTCTTGCCCGGCATCGTAGTGGCGTTCGTGGTCGGCATCCCGCTGGCGATCGGCGCCTTCCTCTCCGGCATTTTTTGCGCGGTAGCCACCGGCTACCTGAAAGAGAACAGCCGGGTGAAAGAGGACACGGTGATGGGCATCGTCTTTTCCGGCATGTTCGCCTTCGGCCTGGTGCTGTTCTCGCGCATCGATACCGACCAGCACCTGAGCCACATCCTGTTCGGCAACATGCTGGGCATTACCGACGGCGAACTGAAACAAACCTTGCTGATCGCCGGCATCACCCTGGCGGTGGTGCTGCTCAAGCGCAAAGACTTCATGCTGTACTGCTTCGATCCGCACCATGCGCGGGTGATTGGCCTGCCGGTCAAGCTGCTGCACTACGGATTACTGTGCCTGCTGGCGATGACCATCGTTGCCTCGCTGCAGGCCGTGGGGGTGATCCTGGTGATCGCCATGCTGATCGCCCCCGGCATCATCGCCTTTATGCTGTGCCGCCGCTTCGACCGCATGCTGATGGTGGCGACGGTGGTGTCGGTGTTCTCCTGCGTGCTCGGCACCCTGGTCAGCTTCCACATCGACGGCGCCACCGGGCCCTGCATCGTCATCGTACAGGCCGCGCTGTTCGTTATCGCCTTGTTGTACAGCAAGCTGCGTCCGTTACAGGGTAACCCAAACGCCTCCATTGGCAGTTAAACGCCCCTCTGATGCGGCGGTGCTCCCCGCCGCATCCTATCCTCCCCTCGCTTATCCGTTGTCATCAAGTTGCAACCGGTATTGCACTTAAATTAATCAATAGGGTATATACTTTGAGCTGGCGAGGCGTTGAAAAAATCGCCGCCTTTGACGCCGGCTGTGCGCCGCGTCGTGTTTTCACCACGGGAAAGACGCTAACCTAATGAATTATCAGGCAGCACAGAGGGGGACATACCATGTGGCAAGCCGTTAGCCGTCTGTTAAGTGAACATCTTGGCAGCGCAGAGATACGCGAAAGGATTGAACTGCCCGGGGGCGACATTCACCCGGCGTGGCGCGTGAGTTACGGTGACAACGAGGTGTTCGTGAAATGCGACGCCCGTGAACAACTGCCGATATTCACCGCCGAGGCCGATCAGCTGGCGTTGCTGGCGCGCAGCAAAAGCGTGCGGGTGCCGGAAGTGTACGGCGTCGGCAGCGATCGCGACTACAGCTTCCTGCTGCTGGAGTATCAGCAGCTGAAACCCCTCGACGCTCACGGCGCCTACTGCCTGGGGCAACAGCTGGCGCATTTGCACCAGTGGAGCGAGCAACCGCAGTTCGGTCTCGACTTCGACAGCGATCTGACCACCACCCCGCAACCCAACGCCTGGCAACGCCGCTGGTCGGAATTCTTCGCCGAGCAGCGCATCGGCTGGCAGCTGCAGCTGGCCGCGGAAAAAGGCATGACCTTCGGCGACATCGACGACATCGTCGATCGGGTGTATCTGCGCTTGCAGCACCACCAGCCGCAGCCTTCCCTGTTGCACGGCAACCTGTGGCCGGGCAACTGCGCGATGACCGCCCACGGGCCGATACTGTTCGATCCGGCCAGCTACTGGGGCGACAGAGAGTGCGATTTGGCGATGCTGCCGCTGTATCCGGAGCTGCCGCCGCAGATCTACGACGGCTATCAGAGCGTATGGCCGCTAGGAACCGGGTTTATCGAGCGCCAACCGCTGTATCAGCTGTACTACCTGCTCAACCGCAGCAACCTGTTCGGCGGCCAGCATTTGGTGGCTGCGCAACGTGCGGTGGAGGCACTGTTGCAGCCGGAAGCGTCATGACGTTCCGGGGCGCCGAGCGGCGCCCCGTTCATGGTTCAGGCCGCGCCGGCCAACTGCCCCAACAGGCGGATCACGAACCAGGCGATCACCGCAATCACGATCGGCAGGATGTACAGCGGAAAGTACTGCAGGAAAATGGTGTGGTGCGGCAGCGTGATGCGTTCCTCCAGTTGCTGACGCGTGTGCCCTTCGCTGCCCTTGGCCTGCTCCAGGATCATCTGATCTTCCAGTCCTTCGCGAATGAACTTGACCTGGCGCGACATGCGCGCGCCGGAAGCCTGCAATGCCAGCCCGACGAAGATCAATATATAGATGATGATGAACATCAAATTGGCACCGCTGAACAGGCTTTTATCCACGTCCGGCACCGGCGAGTTGTACCAGAAAAGGTTCAGGAACGGCGTATTGAAACGCACCATGTCCACCATCACGTGGACAAAATCCAGCATCACTGCGTTGATGCCTTTGGTTTTTTCACTGTGCTGATAGATAAAGCCCAGCACGGAAATCAGCGTCGACAGCAACGCCGGGATAAAAACCACCCATCCGAGAATGCGTTTCAAAATGGCGATACGCCCGGCCTGTTGATACGTCATGTGTTCCCCTTGTTAGCGACGTAACCGAATCGGCTAAGTCTACCTGCAGTTGGCGAAACTCGCCCACCGTTTTCTTCATTCCCACTGTGCTACAAGCTTAGCCGAATTCGCCGAAATCAACCGCTTAACGACATCCGGGCACTATCATTGAAGAGATAACGTTATCCGTTTAGCCAGAGGCTGCCATGATTCGACTGATTATCTTATTGCTGGGCGCGCAGGCGCTGCACGGCCAGCGCCGTCTGCTGGTGCTGTTCGGTTGGCTGTGGATAGCCGCAGGGGCGCTGATGCTGTTCGACATACTGCAGGATGGCCGATCGGTGCTGGCGCTGGATGCACTGGCGGTCATCCTGGCGCTGGAGGGGCTGGTGGCGGTATCCGCCGCGCTGGTGATCGGCTCTTCGGCCAGCAGGCCGGTGCTGCTCAAAGGGTTAGGCTTTGTGTTTATGGCCTTTCTGATAGTGGACGTGCCCGCAGACGATAACATCGTCGCTACCGTGGTGTTTGGCAGCGCGCTGCTGCTTGACGGCGCGGTGCGCATCGCCTCCTCCACGGTGATTCAGCACAATCGATGGAAGACCGTGGCGCTGGCGGGCGGCGGCGAGATCCTGCTTTCGTTGATGATTTTTGTCGGCTGGCCGGCGCCGCATCGGATGACGGTGCCCTTTTGCCTCGGCGTGATGATGGTGCTTTCCGGCTGGGCTCTATTGCGTATCGCCCGCAGACTGACAAACTTCTCTCTGAATCAGCACCCCGCGCGGCAGCCATCCTCCCCGGCGGATGAAACCACGCCGCTCACAGTGTATGTCTGGACACCGATTGGGGCGGCTAAAGATCCGCGCCGGCGTTACATCGTCGACCGATACATCGCGGCGGTCGACGGCGGCGGCAATATCTCCACCGGTCACGCCGCCCTGGCGCTCGTGCCGGATGTGTATATCAGCCACTACCCGCTCAACGACATCAGCCATTCCGTTCAGGATTTCCGCCAGTTGTTGCATGCAGGCGAACAGAACAACGTCGACGGGCGTTTCCTGCCCGACCTGGCGGGCGAGATCGCCGCCTGGTGCCCCCCGGACAAGAAAATTCAGTTCTATCGCTATAACCCGGCGGCGCTGCGCGCATTCTGGCTGCGTTATCGGCAGGACGCCACCTACAATCTGACCCGGCGCAACTGCTCCACCACAGTCATCGGCGCGCTCGACAGCGCGTTGGAAGGCGTGCTGGGCGATAAACATCTGTGGCGCCGTTTTCTGCTGCTGGTGCTGGATCCCAACCTGTGGATGCTGGCGGTACTGCGCAGCCGCGGCGAAAGCATGACCTGGACGCCGGGGTTGGTGCTGGATTATGCGCGCATGTTGCAACAGGTCACCGAGCGTCAACACCAGCGCTGGTGGCTAAAATTGCGCGAGGTGTGGAATATCCTGCGTTTTGGCAAAAGCCAAACGCGCAGGCAAAGGTTTTAGTCTCGTCACCGGCGATGATAAAGTGTCGGGCACATTCACCCGCGCCGGCAGGAGTTAACCGCTAATGGCTTATTCGCAACGCATTGAAACCGCAATTTTTGATATGGACGGCTTGTTGATCGACTCGGAACCGCTGTGGCTGCAGGCCGAGCTGGATATCTTCGGCGCGCTGGGCTTGGATCTGTCCGACCGTCACAAGCTGCCGGACACACTGGGGCTGCGCATCGATCTGGTGGTGAAAATGTGGTACCAGGCGATGCCGTGGCAAGGGGTTACGCTTGAAGAGGTGTCGGCGCGGATTATCGAGCGCGCCATCGAGCTGGTGCACGAGACGCGCCCACTGCTGCCTGGCGTCCGGCAGGCACTGGAGCTGTGCCGCAGCCAGGGACTGAACATCGGTCTCGCCTCCGCCTCGCCGCTGCACATGCAACGGCAGGTGCTGAAGATGTTCGATCTTGAAGGCTACTTCGATCAATTGGTTTCCGCCGAATACCTGCCGTACAGCAAGCCGCATCCGGAGGTCTACCTGATCGCCGCCGAACGCCTGGGCAGCGATCCGCTGCGCTGCATCACGCTGGAAGACTCCTTTAACGGCATGATCGCCACCAAGGCCGCGCGCATGCGTTCCATCGTGATCCCGGCCGCCGAATACCGCCACGACCCGCGCTGGGCGCTGGCGGATCACCAGTTGGAGACCCTCGAACAGCTCACCCCTGCCCACTTTGCCTGATTCTGCGGCGCCGGCCACCGGCGCTCTGGGTTTGCCGCTCTGCGACATAAAAGGGATCCGCACCGCAAAATAAACGAAACACCGTTTCATTTTATTGAATTGGCGTGACGTTCTCATTATGCTGCATGGCAGGGAAAGCGACGGCCCGCAGCGCGTTGTCACTGCCACGCAGCGCGCTTCAAGGCCGCCGCTTCCTCCCGCCGCACGCCGTAAAACCGCGCTCGTTGCTTTCCGTTTCACTCTCCCCATTGCCCGCTTTTTGTTCTCGCCCGTCAAAATCGATGATTTGTTACCCACTGCCGTAACAAGCCGTTGTAAAACAGGGGAAAATAAACAATTAGTTACAGGGTAACTGCTTCCACTACTGGGAATTTTCCCATATACTGGATAAATTAACAGTTTACCAGCCGGAATCGCAACAGCATGACCGCGGAAGGACACCTTATATTCTCTGTCGCTTGCGCGATCTTCGCCAAGAAGGCGGAAGTGACGCCAGAGCTGGCTACCGGCGACTGGTGGCACATCATACCCGCCGCGCTGCTGACCTCACTGCTGCCGGACATCGATCACCCCAAGTCGGTGCTGGGCCAGCGCCTGCGCTGGATCGCCCTGCCCATCGCCCGCGCCTTCGGCCACCGTGGTTTCACCCACAGCCTGCTGGCGATCGCCGGTGGCATGGCGCTGTTTCAGCTTGATGTGCCGCGCAGCTGGCCGATCCCGGCCGATGCGCTGCACGCCATGATCATCGGCTACTTCAGCCATCTGTTGGCCGATATGCTCACCCCCGCCGGCGTGCCGCTGTTGTGGCCATGCCGCTGGCGTTTTCGCCTGCCGCTGCTCAACTCGCAAAAAGGCAACCAGCTGGAGCGGGTGCTGTGTCTGTGCCTGGTGGCGTTTGCCATCTGCTGGCAAGGTGATTTCACCCTGCCGGTGCAATCCTATGTCGAGCAAATCAGAAATATCAGACTCTGATCACAAAAAACCGCCTAACCCATCACCTTGAAGTATATAAAACGAACAAAAACACACAAAAAGCTATATCAAATTCCATTTGGATATAAGTAGGCCACTCAGCAAACTGTTACGATATTTACATCGCGACATACGTGATGCGTAGTCGTTTTTATAAGAAAGATTATTGGAGACATTGGGGATGAATCTTCCGCTCGTGATTAACGTGCTGGTGTTTGTCGCGCTCCTTTTGCTGCTGGCGCAAACCCGCCACAAGCAATGGAGCCTGGCGAAAAAAGTGCTGGTCGGCCTGGTGGTCGGCGTGGTGTTCGGTCTGGGCCTGCAGCTGGTGTACGGCGCCGATAACCCGGTACTGAAAGAATCCATCAGCTGGTTCAACATCGTCGGCAACGGCTATGTGCAACTGCTGCAAATGATCGTCATGCCGCTGGTGTTCGCCTCGATCCTGAGCGCGGTGGCCAAGCTGCATAACGCCTCTTCGCTGGGCAAAATCAGCGTCCTCACTATCGGCACGCTGCTGTTCACCACGCTGATCTCGGCGCTGGTGGGCGTGCTGGTCACCAACCTGTTCGGCCTGACCGCCGAAGGCCTGGTGCAGGGCGCGCAGGAAAGCGCGCGCCTGACGGCGATCCAGACCAACTACGTGGGTAAACTGGCCGATCTGACGGTGCCGCAGATGGTGCTGTCGTTCATCCCGAAAAACCCGTTCGCCGATCTGACCGGCGCCAGCCCGACCTCGATCATCAGCGTGGTGATTTTCGCCACCTTCCTCGGCGTGGCGGCGCTGCAGCTGCTGAAAGACGACAAGCCGAAAGGCGAGCGCGTGCTGGTGGCTATCGACACCCTGCAGGCCTGGGTGATGAAGCTGGTGCGTCTGGTCATGAAGCTGACGCCGTACGGCGTGCTGGCGCTGATGACCAAAGTGGTCGCCGGCTCCAACATTCACGATATCGTCAAACTCGGCAGCTTCGTGGTGGCTTCGTATATCGGCCTGGCCATCATGTTCGTGGTACACGCCGCTCTGCTGGCCTTCACCGGCGTTAACCCGATGAAGTTCTTCCGCAAGGTGTGGCCGGTGATCACCTTCGCTTTCACCAGCCGCTCCAGCGCCGCCAGCATTCCGCTGAACGTGGAAGCGCAGACCCGTCGCCTGGGCGTGCCGGAATCCATCGCCAGCTTCTCGGCGTCGTTCGGCGCCACCATCGGCCAGAACGGCTGTGCGGGCCTCTACCCGGCGATGCTAGCGGTGATGGTGGCGCCGACCGTCGGCATCAACCCGCTGGATCCGGTGTGGATCGCCACCCTGGTCGGCATCGTCACCATCAGCTCCGCCGGCGTGGCGGGCGTGGGCGGTGGCGCCACCTTCGCTGCGCTGATCGTGCTGCCGGCGATGGGCCTGCCGGTGACGCTGGTCGCGCTGCTGATCTCGGTCGAACCGTTGATCGACATGGGCCGTACTGCGCTGAACGTCAACGGTTCCATGGCAGCGGGCACCATCACCAGCCAGCTGATGAAGCAAACCGACAAAGCCGTGATGGACAGCGAAGACGAAGTCGAATTGGCGCATCGCTAACGCCGTCTCATAGTAAAAGACCACCTCCTGAGGAGGTGGCTTTACACGACGCCCCCTAAAAGGGGGCCATTTTCGAGTTAATCCTGCAACAGCTCCATCTGCTGTTTGATCTCTTGGTCCTTCTTATCCTGATACTTCACGTATCGCCTGATAATTTCTTCGTTTACCCCTACCGTATCGACAAAGTATCCCCTTGCCCAAAAATGATTGCCCCACAACTTCTTTCGTATATGTGGGAAACGATTGTAAAGCCGGATTGCACTGCGTCCTTTCAGGACGCCCATCAACGTCGAAATCGATAGCTTCGGGGGGACTATCACGACCAGATGCACATGATCTGGCTGAATATTTAGCTCAAGAACTTCACAGTCCTTCATGTTGCAGAGGATATAAATTGTTCGGTAGAGCTCTTTGCCCACCTTGTCGCGGAGGATTTTAAATCGATACTTTGGCGTCCAAACCAGGTGGTATTTGCAACGCCAGAACACATGTGATGAACTCCTGTATAAACCCATGTTGGTGATTTCCTTCTTACTTGTGGTGAGTAAGCTGGAATATTCCGGCATGGGTTTCCTTCAGGCTAGAGCCTCACAGGTTCAATCACCACCTCCTTAGGAGGTGGTTTAAGGCTTACAACGAAAAAACCGGGGATAATCCCCGGTTTTTTTATGCCCCGCGTTCGGTCGTTACGGCCGCTCGCCGTTCGCCAACCGCCGGTTGATGTCGGCGATCGCTGCCGGCAATTGCGCCAGCGTGTCTATCACATAGTGCGCGCCCGCCGCGTACAGCTTATCGGCGGCCGCCGCGCGGCGGCGCTCTATCTCGCCCGCCGTCATCCGGCGATACTCCTGCCAGGTGGCGCCAAACTCGTTACCGGACAGCGCCAGCCCGACGCTCCACATCCCGGCGTTCAGCCCTTCGGCAATGCCCGGCACCGCGTCATCCACCTTCACGCAATGCGCCACCGCATCGATGCCCAGCGCGATCGCGTTCTGCAACGCCATCCACGGCCCCGGTCGGCCGCCGGCTGCAAGATCGTCGGTGGCGACCCAGTAATCCGGCGCGTAGCCGCGCTGTGCGGCGGCGGGCACCAGCACCTCCATCACCGCGCGCGGATAGCCGGAGCAGGAACCGATTTTAATCCCCTGCTCGCGCAAAGCGGCAATCACCTGCGGCACGCCCTCGATGGGATCGGCGAAGTCGATCACTTTAGCGATTTGCAGCGGCATAAACGCCTGATACAGCGCGTCAATGTCCTGATGGCTCATCGAGCGTCCCAGCTTCTGCCGCCAGCGCGCGTCGACCGCCGGCAGCTTGCCCAGCGCCTCGATGTGCTGCCATTTGCCCAGCCCCATCGGAATGCGTGCCTCCGCCAGGCTGATGTCGATATCGAAGGTTTGCTTGAACGACTCGACGAAAATCTGCGTTGGCGCAAAGGAGCCGAAGTCCACCGTGGTGCCCGCCCAGTCGAGGATCACTGCGTTGATCTGTTTCATGGTCAATCCTTATTGATTCCAGTACATCGCCTGCCCGACGGCCGCCAGCAAACGTTCGATATCTTGCGGATAGATTTCACCGATGTTGCCGATACGGAAGCAGTCGCTCTGCGACACTTTACCGGGATAAATCACGAAGCCTTGTTGCTTGAGACGCTGATAAAACTCGGCGAAGCGGTATGTATCAGCCTTTGGCGAATAGAACGCGGTGATGATCGGCGAGTGCAGCGCATCGTCCAGCAGGGTCTCAAAACCCAGCTCGCGCATACCCGCCACCAGCCGCCGCTGATTGGCCTGATAGCGGTGGTGGCGCGCGGCAATGCCGCCCTCTTGTTCCAGCTCTTTCAGCGCCTGCGCGAAGGCCAGCACGGTGTGGGTCGGCGACGTAAAGCGCCATTTGCCGGCCTGATCCTCCATACAGCGCCACTGAGCATACAGATCCAGCGACAGCGAGCGTGAACGGCCGGCACATTTCTCCAGCTCGCTGCGGCGGGCGATGACGAACGCGAAGCCCGGCACGCCCTGAATGCATTTGTTGGCGGAGCTGATCAGAAAATCGATGCCCAGCGCGTC
The DNA here is from genome assembly GCF_000738675.1 of Serratia nematodiphila DZ0503SBS1. Taxonomy (NCBI): domain Bacteria; kingdom Pseudomonadati; phylum Pseudomonadota; class Gammaproteobacteria; order Enterobacterales; family Yersiniaceae; genus Serratia; species Serratia nematodiphila. The sequence continues at coordinate 3,896,167 of NZ_JPUX01000001.1, forward strand.
CACATCCAACGGGATGCCGCCAAAGCTGCTCATGGCGTCGACGATAAAGGTCTTGCCATTGCGCGCCGCCAGACCAGCGACCTTCTGCAGCGGATTGAGCATGCCGGTGGTGGTTTCACAGTGCACCATGGCGATATGGCTGATGCGCGCATCGCTTTTCAGCACCGCCTCCATCGCCGCCACGTCCGGTTCATTCACCTCGCCGCAGTCAAAGGCGTGGTGGTCGATATCCATCAGCCGCGCCATTTCGATCATCCGCGCCCCGTAGGCGCCGTTGTTGACGATCAGCAGCTTGTCGTGCGGGCCGATGACCGTACCCAGCACGCCCTCTACCGCGAAGCTGCCGCTGCCTTGCAGCAGCACCGAGGTATAACCGGCAGACGGCGTCGCCAGCGCCACCAGCCGTTGGCGAATGCGCTGCACCACGCCGAGGTTGTAATCTTCATCCCAGGTGCAGCTGTCATACAACATCGCCTCTTTCACCGTTTTCGACGTGGTCAACGGGCCGGGGGTCAACAGCAGGTAGTTACGATCGGACATGTTATTCACCTATTGGTCTATACCAGATTGCGCTCATTGTGGCGGCAAATTCCAGCCCCGGTCAAACGACAAAGCGCGGTGAAACAAAAAATTCATCTGGCTATGTATAATAAGCGCGTGCCGGAATGTCGGGCCGATGCCATAGCGAGATGAAATGAAAGAACATCAGGGCGATATGCCTCACTACCTGCAGATCAAGGATCAGCTCCAGGCGCGCATCACCCGCGGCGCGCTGCAGGCCGGCGATAAGCTGCCTTCGGAGCGCGAGCTGTGCGCCATCTTCTCCACCACCCGCGTCACCATTCGCGAAAGCCTGGCGCAATTGGAAGCCACCGGCGCCATCTACCGCGCCGATCGCCGCGGCTGGTTCGTCACGCCGGAACGGCTGTGGCTGGATCCGACGCAGAACACCAACTTCCACCGTCTCTGTCAGGAGCAAGGGCGCACGCCGCGCACCGCGCTGCTGTCCGGCGAAAAAACCACGGTGCCGCTCGACGTCATGCAGCCGCTGGCGCTCGAACCATTCGATCAGGTGTATCTGCTGCGCCGCGTGCGCTATGCCGACGGCCGCGCCATCTGCTATTGCGAGAACCACTGCCTGCCGCAGCGGGTGCCGGAACTGCTCAGGCACGATCTCAACGGCAGCCTGACCGAGGTTTATCAACAGCATTACGATTTGATTTACAGCAACATGCACCTGTCGTTCTACCCGACCGCCCTGCCTTACCGCGCCGCCAACGCGCTCGGCGCCATGGTCGGCCTGCCCGCGTTGCTGCTGCGTCGACTGAATTACGATCAGCACGGCCGCATCCTCGATTTCGATATTGAATACTGGCGCCACGACAGCCTGCGCATCGAAGTCGATACGCTCTAACCTCGATTATCACGGGGCCGGCGCCCGCGGCCCCGCCTTCCTCACCCACGCTCGATCCCCCTTTTAAGGCAAATATATTTTGCCGCTTTCATTTGTTTGTCATATTTGCCGATTAGCTTGGCCGCATATCTGGTGTATACCAGTTTCGCATTAACCCGCAACAGTGAGGCTGAAGCTATGAAATTTTCTCGTCTGGTCGTGATGACCGCCATCGCACTCGGCGCCGCGCCGGCCTGGGCCGCCGATGCGGTGGTGACCGTCTACTCCGCCGATGGTCTGCACGACGGCGATCACAGCTGGTATCAAACCCAGTTCGACGCCTTCACCCAGGCGACCGGCGTCAAGGTGCAGTACGTCGAAGGCGGCTCCGGCGCCATCGTGGAGCGCCTGTCGAAGGAGCGCAGCAACCCGCAGGCCGACGTGCTGGTGACGCTGCCGCCGTTCATCCAGCGCGCCGCCGCGGAAAAACTGCTGCAGGACTTCACCCCGCAGGATGCGGCGCAGATCGCCGACGCCCATCCGCAGTTCGTGCCACTGGTGAACAACTACCTGAGCTTCATCTATAACGCCAAACTGCTGCCGCAGGCGCCTGCCAGCTATCAACAGCTGCTGGACGCGCAGTTCCGCAATAAGCTGCAGTACTCCACGCCGGGCCAGGCGGGTGACGGCACCGCGGTGATGCTGCAGGCGTTTCACAGCTTCGGCAGCAAAGACGCCGGTTTCGACTACCTCGGCAAGCTGCAAAGCAACAACGTCGGCCCTTCGGCCTCCACCGGCAAGCTGACCGCGCTGGTCAATAAGGGGGAGCTGCTGGTGGCCAACGGCGATCTGCAGATGAACCTGGCGCAGATGCGCAGCAACCCGAACGTGAAGGTGTTCTGGCCGGCCGGGCCGGACGGCAAACGCAGCACGCTGGTGCTGCCTTACTACATCGGCCTGGTGCAAGGCGCGCCGCAAAGCGCCAACGGCAAAAAGCTGATCGATTTCCTGCTGAGCAAAGAAGCGCAGAGCAGCGTCAGCGCCATTTCCTACGGCATGCCGGTGCGTAAGGATGTCACCCCGACCGACGATAACTTCAGGCAGTCGCAGGCCGCGCTGCAGGGTGTAGAGATCTGGGCGCCGGACTGGAACCAGGTGGTGAGCAGCCTGTCCGCCGATATCTCCCGCTGGCACAAGGTGACAGAATGACGCTGACCATGCCTTCTACCCTCACTTCCCGCGCCGAGGCGCGGGATAGCAGCCTCGACATCGCCGGGCCGTCGGGCATTCAGCTCGACCGCGTCAGCGTGTCGTATCGCGGCACCGAGGTGCTGAAACCCCTGACGCTCACCATCGCCCCCGGCGAAGTGCTGGCGCTGATCGGCCCCTCCGGCTCGGGTAAAACCACCGTGCTGCGAGCGATCGCCGGCTTCGTGCAGCCCTCCGCCGGGCGTATTGCCATCGGTGACGTCGATGTCACCGACGTGCCGCCCTATGAGCGCGGCCTGGGCATGGTGGTACAGAACTACGCGCTGTTTCCGCATATGCGCGTCGAGGACAATGTGGCGTTCGGCCTGCGCGCGCAGGGCAAGCCGCGCGGCCTGACCGCCGAGCGCGTCGAAGAGGCGTTGGCCATCGTCGGCATGTCCGCCTACGCCAAGCGCTATCCCAACCAGCTCTCCGGCGGCCAGCAACAGCGGGTGGCGATCGCTCGCGCCATCGCGGTGCGCCCCAAAGTATTGCTGCTGGATGAGCCGCTGTCGGCGCTGGACGCGCAAATCCGCCACAGCATGGTGGAAGAGATCGCCCGCCTGCACCGCGAGCTGCCGGATCTGACCATCCTGTACGTCACCCACGATCAGGGCGAAGCGCTGACGCTGGCGGACAAGATTGGCATCATGCGCGACGGCCATCTCATCGCCCACGGCGAAACCCGCGCGCTGTACCATCATCCGACGAACCGCTTCGCCGCCGAGTTCCTCGGCCGCGCCAACCTGCTGCCGGCTACCGCCCTGGAAACTACCGCGCAGCAAGGCATGACCACCGTCAGCTGCGCCGGCAAAGTGATCGGCTGTTTCACTTACGGCGCACAACGCGGCTTCGACAAGCTGCTGTGCATCCGGCCACAGCACATTGCGCTCGATGCCGATGCCCAGCGCAGCAACTGCATCATCGGCACGCTGCATGATATTCATTGGCAGGGAGAGTTGACGCACCTGCAGTTCGACGCGGAAGGCCATCCGCTGCGCGTGGTCACCACTCATCGCAGCCGGATGCCGCAGATCGGCGAGCGCGTGCCGCTCTACTTCGCCCCCGACGATGCGGTACTGATCGAGGACTGACATGACCGACTCTACGCTTATTCGCCCGGCCCTGCGGCTGCGTTTGCCGCGCCGCCTGTGGATCCTGTTGCCGCTGCTGGTGCTGGCGACGCTGTTTTTCTACCCGTTAGCGCTGATCGTCAAACAGGCGTTTACCGACGATCAAGGGCTATTCAGCGCCGCCGCGCTGCAACAGGTGTTCGAATCCCGCCGCTTTGTCGGCGCTCTGCTCAACACGCTGCAGATTGCGCTGCTGGCGACGCTGGGCTGCCTGGTGCTCGGCACCCTGCTGTCGCTGCTGCTGGTGTTCACGCCGTTCCCCGGCAGCCGACTGATCGCCCGGGTGATCGATACCTTTATCGCCATGCCGACCTTCCTCATCACGCTGGCCTTCACCTTTATCTACGGCTCCGCCGGCCTGCTGAACGGCACGCTGATGGCGACCTTTGGTTTCACCCTGCCGCCGGTGGACTTTCTTTACTCCATCTGGGGCGTGATCCTGGCGGAAATCACCGTGTTTACGCCGCTGGTGATGCGCCCGCTGATGGCGGCGCTGTCACAGATCGACCGCAGCCAGCTCGAGGCCGCCAGCATCCTCGGCGCCCGGCCGGGGCGCGTGGTGCGCCAGGTGATTTTACCGGCCGCGCTGCCGGCCTTGCTGGCCGGCGGCAGCCTGTGCCTGCTGTTGACCACCAATGAGTTCGGCATCGTGCTGTTTATCGGCGCCAAGGGCGTCACCACGCTGCCGATGATGGTCTACGCCAAAGCGATTCTGGAGGCGGATTACGCCGTCGCCTGCACCATCGCCGTGGTGAATATCGCGCTGTCGCTCGGGCTGTTCTCCCTTTACCGCTACGCCGCGGCGCGCGCCGGGCTGAGGAACTGACGATGTTGATTTGGTCTCGCACCGGCCGCACCCTGACCTGCACGCTGACGGTCACGCTGTTCGCCCTGTTCTTCTGCCTGCCGCTGGCGGTGATCCTGATGTCCAGCCTCAGTGAACAGTGGAACGGCGTGCTGCCGAGCGGCTTCACCCTCAACCACTTCCGCCAGGCGTTCAGCGGCGCCTCCTGGGACGCGCTGGTCGCCAGTCTGGCTATCGGTTTCAGCGCCAGCCTGTTCGCGCTGCTGTGCGGCACCTGGGCGGCGCTGGCGCTGCGCCACCATCAGGGGCGCGGCCAGCGGCTGCTGGGCACGCTGTTTTTCATTCCCAGCGCGGTGCCTTCGGTCTCTATCGGTTTGGGGATGCTGGTGGCGTTCAGCCAGGGGCCGCTGCAGATGAACGGCACCTTCCTGATCGTGCCCGCCGCCCACTTCGTGCTGATTTCCGCCTTTACCTTCGGCAACGTGATGGCCGGGCTGACCCGGCTGCCTGGCGACTACGAGAACGTCGCCGCCAGCCTGGGCGCTTCGCCGCTGTTCCGCCTGCGTCACGTCACCCTGCCGATGATCGCCCCCTACATGATCTCCGCCTTCGCACTCAGCCTGTCGCTGTCGATGGGGGAGCTGGGCGCGACCATGATGATCTACCCGCCGAGCTGGGCGACGCTGCCGGTCACGATCTTCAGCCTGACCGATCGCGGCAGCATCGCCAACGGCGCGACGCTGACCATGATCCTGGTGGCGGCCACGCTGTTGCTGATGCTGATGCTGGAGCGGATTTCTCAGCGGCTGACGCCCGGCGCGAAATAACAACAAGGCGCTGCCATGGCAGCGCCTCGCTCATCGAAATGACGGTCAGAACGGGTAGTCGTGATAGCCCTGCTGCTCGGAAATGCGCCGGGCGGCGACGTGCAGCAACGCCACATACTCCTCCCGCGCCGCGTCGGAAAAGCGCAGCGTCGGGAAAGAGATGCTCAGCCCGGCGATCGCCACCCCGAACCTGTCAAAGACCGGCACCGCGATGCAGCGGATCCCCGCCTCCTGCTCTTCGACATCTTCGCCGAATCCCTGCTCACGCACCCGCTCCAGCACCAGCAACAGTTCGGCGGCGCTGGTCAGGGTATGCTCGGTGCTGCGGATAAATTCAATCTGCGACAGGATCTGCGCTACCTCCTCCCGATCGCGCCAGGCCAGCAGCACTTTACCGATGGCGGTGCTGTGCAGCGGGTTGCGACGACCGATGCGCGAATACATGCGCAGGTTGTACATCGCGTCGATCTTGTGGATATAGACAATGCCGTCCTCATCCAGGGCGCCGAGGTGGATGGTTTCGCGGGTGCGGTTCGACAGTTCGCGCATCTGCACGTCGGCGCTGCGGATCAGATCGACGTTCTGCAACGATTTGGCGCCCAGTTCGAACAGCTTGAGCGTCAGCGCATACTTTTCCGTCTCGCCTTCCTGCGAGACGTAGCCCAGCGCTTTCATGGTTTGCAGAAAACGGTAGACGGTGCTTTTGGACATCATCACCCGCTGGGACAGTTCGGTAATGCCAATCTCGCGCTCATCGCCAAGCGCCTGCAAAATGCCGAACACCTTCATCACGGATGAGACGGCATCCGGTTGCTTGTCTGAATCTGCGTTAGCCATGGTGAATGCCCTACTTAACGGTTTTGTTTCAGGAAATTTAAACAAGGGTTTCAGTATAATCGGAACAGATCGCGGCGCGCAACGCGGCTGAACGCTAAGCGATTGAAGCCAAATGGATAACCCCGGCCCGCTCACCGCTATTTACAATTAAGCGGGCAACGGGCATGCAATCACGGGCGAATATGATTAGCATGATAATACTCCCCTGAATAAATACCGCTGAGACCAACATGCGTCCTTGTTCCGACGGCCTCCCCGTCCCGCAACGCTATGGGGCGATCCTCGCCATCGCCCTCGGCGTTACCGTATCGGTGCTCGACGGCGCGATAGCCAACGTGGCGCTGCCCACCATCGCGCGCGATCTCAACGCCAGCCCGGCCAGCTCCATTTGGGTGGTCAACGCCTATCAGTTGGCGATCACCGTCTCTCTGCTGTCGCTGGCCTCGCTCGGCGATCTGGTCGGCTATCGCCGCATCTATCAGGCCGGATTGCTGGTGTTCAGCATCACCTCGCTGTTTTGCGCCCTGTCCGACTCGCTGCTCACGCTGACCATCGCCCGCGTATTGCAAGGCTTTGGCGCCGCCGCCATTATGAGCGTCAACACCGCGCTGATCCGCATCATCTACCCGCAGCGTTTTCTCGGCCGCGGCATGGGCATCAACTCGCTGATCGTCGCCTGCTCCTCGGCGGCCGGGCCGACGGTGGCGGCCGCTATCCTGTCGGTCGCGTCCTGGCAGTGGCTGTTCGCCATCAACCTGCCGATCGGCATCGTCGCGCTGCTGCTGGGGATGAAATTCCTGCCGGCCAACGGCCAGAAAAGCGATAATCGCCGTTTCGATCCCGCCAGCGCGGTGCTGAACGCGCTGACTTTCGGCCTGCTGATCACCGCCATCAGCGGCTTCGCCCAGGGCCAGAGCCTGACGCTGATCTTCAGCGAGATTGCCGCGCTGCTGGCGATTGGCGCGGTGTTCGTGCGCCGCCAGTTGCGCCAGGAATTTCCGTTGCTGCCGGTCGATCTGCTGCGCATCCCGATCTTCGCCCTGTCGATGGGCACCTCAATCTGCTCGTTCGCCGCGCAAATGCTGGCGATGGTGTCGCTGCCGTTCTTCCTGCAAAGCGCGTTGGGCCGCGACGAAGTGGCGACCGGGCTGCTGCTGACGCCGTGGCCGCTGGCGATCGTGGTGATGGCGCCGATCGCCGGCCGGCTGGTGGAGCGCGTGCACGCCGGCCTGCTGGGCTGCATTGGACTGGCGGTGTTCGCGCTCGGGCTGTTCTCGCTGGCGCTGCTGCCGGCGGCGCCGTCGAATATGGACATCATCTGGCGCATGGTGCTGTGCGGCGCCGGTTTCGGTCTGTTCCAGTCGCCCAACAACCACACCATCATCTCCGCCGCGCCGCGCAACCGCAGCGGCGGCGCCAGCGGCATGCTGGGCACCGCCCGCCTGCTGGGGCAAACCTCGGGGGCCGCGCTGGTGGCGCTGATGTTCAACCTGTTCCCTACCTCCGGCACCCACGCTTCACTGATCCTGGCTGGGGTGTTCGCCACCCTGGCTGCGGCGGTCAGCGGCCTGCGCATCACCCAATCGACCGCGCAAACGGCGCAGCCCAGCCGCGAGGTGAAATAGCGGGCATAGAAAGAGCCGGGCCCCAATCCGATGTGGCCTGCCTGAGCCGGGCCACGTCGAGCGCGATGCAGGCCTGGCGTCAGTCGCCGCTCCTCAAAGGGCTGCGGCCCTGTCGTAGACATGCTAAATAGGCGTCGTCATCCGGATACCAGCCAACAATGCGTTGGCCGTCGTTATCCACCCCCTCGAAGTCCTTCAGTAAGCCAGGGGCGAACATGCGCTTGATCAGATCTTCGGCCTGAGCGCTGTCGATGCGGCAATCGCAGCGCGTGTTTCCGTCAACCTGAACGAAGTTCTGCAACGAAGCGAGACACCGCGCATCGAGATCGCCATGGACATGGATAAACTCCCCCGTCTCTACCAGGGTGAGCGCGGTCAGATCTCCCCCCACCACGAACGCACCGTCGTTTCCTGAGCTGCAATAGGCATGGCGTATGCGGACATCATCACGCACGACCAGTCCGCCCCAGCAAATCAGCGTATCCGCCTGCAGCCGCCCCAGCACGACAATGCCGCCGTCCTCGCGCTGCGGCGATACCGCCAGGCATCCTTCCACGATCATATCGCCGTCCACGATCAGGTAATCGTAATCGTGGCTGTCGTGCTCGTCGGGGAAAAATGCCGGGAGGTGAAGATCGCCTGAATGCCAGCGAATAGCTGGCCGTTCAGCATCGTCATCATGCCGGTTGAACAGTTCCGCAACCGCATCGGCGATACCGCCTGTCAATTCCGCCAGGCGCGCCGGTAGCTCATCACCGTTGAGCAAGGGAAGGTGGTTGATTTTCATAGGGCCTCAGGGACAAATGTCATTGCGCCAAAGCATATAACATGCGCTTCCAAAGCCAAACAGCCGGTCGTCACTCAGCCAGGATGCGGCTTACCCTCTTTCATGGTCGTCTCGCTCCGCGGCGGTAAACGCACAGAGAGGCCGACAGGCGTTATTCGAAGGCGGGCTTTATGGACTCGGGGGGTTCTTGCACCGCGTTAACCCCCGTCGACGCTGAAAAAGCGGTTCAGGCATGCCATAAAAAAACCCCGGCAAGCCGGGGTTTTTCATTTCATTCAGCCGATTACTTCAGGTACTGGCCGGTACGCAGCGCTTCGATACGCTTGTCGAGCGGCGGGTGCGACATGAACAGCTCGCTGAACGACTTGGATTTACCATTAATGCAGAACGCCATCATGCTGCCCGCTTCCTGCGGTTCATAGCTGGTTTTCAGACGCTGCAAGGCGGCGATCATCTTCTCGCGGCCCACCAGTTTGGCGGAGCCGGCGTCGGCATAGAACTCGCGGTGACGCGAGAACCACATGGTGATGATGCTCGCCAGGATGCCGAACACCAGTTCCAGCACCATCGACACGGCGAAGTAAATCATCGGGTTGCCGTTGCCTTCCCCTTCACCATCACCGTCGCGGTTGCCGAGGAAACCGGCAGCGACCTGCGCGATCAGGCGTGAAATGAAGATGACGAAGGTGTTCACGATGCCCTGAATCAGGGTCATGGTCACCATATCGCCGTTGGCGACGTGGCTGATTTCGTGCGCGATGACCGCTTCCGCTTCGTCACGGCTCATGCTCTGCAGCAAACCGGTGCTGACGGCGACCAGCGAGGCGTCGCGGCGGGCGCCGGTGGCGAAGGCGTTGATGTCCGGCGCGTGGTAGATAGCGACCTGCGGCATGGCGATGCCCGCCTGCTGCGACTGACGGCGTACCGTTTCCAGCAGCCAGTTTTCGGTTTCGTTACGCGGTTGTTCAATCACTTCCCCGCCGACGGAGCGCAGCGCCATCCACTTGGACATCAGCAACGACACGAAAGCGCCGCCGAAGCCGAACAGACCGGCCATGATCATCAGGCCCTGAACGCTACTGGATTGGATTCCTGTCAGGCTGAGCACCAGCCCGAAAACCAACATCACCGCCAGGTTGGTGAGCAGGAACAGAGCTATACGCATCATAAAATGTTTACTTCCTCATAAATGTTAACAAAACGCTGTCCAAGATACCCTAGATCGTATGGGCATTCGTCACAGTTTCAAGAGTCGCGCGCCATTAACCTACTAAAAATACGAAACTTTACAAAAACGACGCGCGACCGGGATTTGGCAAATTGTAAACGATTGTTGCGCAAGGCGGAGGGATTTTGCAGAAAAATTTCTTTGCCCGCACGCCATGACAACGAGAAACGTTATCCTCACGCTTTATAGGCCAATATCCGCTCGGCGCGCTTCATCATGCCCCGCCTGATCCAGCGGCGACGAAAGTTTGAATCTCGCGATTAATTGTTACATTATAACACCACAATTAATCGTAAAGGGATGTCAATCATGTTATCGCGTATCGTCTGGATGCTGGCGACGTGGCTGCTTTTCTGCCAGGTCGCGCACGCGGAAATTCACCTCACCGACGTTGAAGGACGCCAGGTTACCCTGGCCGCCCCCGCACAGCGCGCCTATATCGGCTTTTACTACGAAGATTTTCTGGCGGTGAACGGCCCGGAGAGTTATCAACAGGTCGTCGCCTTCTCCAAAAGCGACTGGGCGTTGCGTGCCAGCCAATGGGCGCGCTATCAGGCGGCGCTGCCACGGCTCGCTCAGCTGGTCGATGTCGGTTCGCTCTATAACCAGAGCTTCGATTTTGAACGCCTGCTGACCACGCGGCCAGATCTGCTGATCCTGGCGAAGTGGCAGCTCGACGGCTTCGCCAACTTCCTGCCGGTGCTGCAACGGCTCAACATTCCTTACATCGTCGTCGACTTCAATCAGGGCGTTGAAGTCAAGCTCGCCAGCATCCGGTTGATGGGCCAGGCGATGGGCCACGCCGAGCGAGCGGAACGGCTGGCCGACGAATATCGCCAAAGCCTCGAGGATACCCGGCGGCGCATCCGCCAGGCGCAGCTGCCGCCGCCGGTCACCTACATTGAGCTGGGGGACAAGGGCCCCGGCGAGTACGGCAGCAGCTATGGCGCATCGATCTGGGGGCCGCTGCTGCAGCTGGCCGGCGCCGACAATATCGCCGCCGGCGTCGTCGGCAGCCCTTCCCCCTTGCGCGCCGACTATGTCCTGACCCAACGGCCCGAGGTGATTTTTCTCGCCGGTGGCGACTGGGAAAACATGCCGAACGCCGTGCCGATGGGCTACGGCACGCAGGCAGCCCCCCTACAGACGCGCCTGACGCAATACGCCCGGCGGGCGGGATGGCCGCAGCTGCCGGCGGTAAAAAATCAGCGTCTTTATGCGCTTTACCATGGCGGCGCGCGCACGATATACGACTTTATTTTTGTCCAGTATCTGGCGAAAGCGCTCTATCCCGCCGCGTTTGCCGATGTTGATCCCGCGCGCAATCTGGCGCAGTTCTACCATCAATATTTGCCGATAGAGGCGGACGGCGTCTTCTTGCAACGCTGGCAAGGAGAATAACCGTGGCCCACACAGGACGTGCGTTTTTGCGACGGCGCAGGCTGCGCCGCGGGCTATTGACGCTGGCGCTGCTCGGCGCGCTGCTGGCGGCGACCGCCATCGACCTCACCGTCAGCGCCGCGCAACTTGGCCTCACGGATATCGTGCGGATGCTTTGGCCTGGCTCTGCGCCTGGCAACGAGCTGCATCAGGTGGTTTTCTGGTCGATTCGCTTGCCGATGACGCTCACCGCCCTGGTGGTCGGCGCCAGCCTGGCGCTGGCGGGCCTGCTGATGCAGACCGTGCTGGCCAATCCCCTCGCCAGCCCCTATACGCTGGGGATCTCTGCCGCGGCGGGGTTCGGCGCGGCGCTGGCGATCCTCACCGGCTTCAGCCTGGGCGGCGCGTTGGCGCTGGGCACGCCGCTGCTGGCTTCGCTGATGGCGTTGCTCGCCTGCGTGCCTGTCTATCTGCTGGGACAACGCCGCGGCATGACGCCGCAAATATTGGTGTTGAGCGGCATCGTGGTGCTGTTTTTCTTTCAGTCGCTGCAATCGCTGCTGCTGTTTCTGGCCTCGCCGGAAGCCATGCAGCAAATTGTCTTTTGGCTGTTTGGCAGTCTGCTCAAAGCCAATATGCACGGCGTGGCGATCACCGGCGTCGTGTTGCTGTGCGCGCTGTTCGTCAGTCTGCGGCTCGCCTGGCGGCTGACGGCGCTGTCCGCCGGCGAAGAGCAGGCCCAGGGGCTGGGCATCAATGTCAGCGCCTTGCGCAAGCTGGCCTTTCTGCTGGCGACCTTGCTGACGGCCGCCTCGGTCTCGTTTGTCGGCACCATCGGGTTCGTCGGGCTGATCGCCCCGCATTTCGCCCGCTTTCTGGTGGGTGAGGATCAGCGCTACCTGATCTGCATTTCCGCCCTCTGCGGCAGCCTGCTGCTGCTGTGCGCCTCGATCGTCGCCAAGCTGGTGATGCCGAACGGCGTGGTGCCCATCGGCATCGTTATCGCCCTGATCGGCGTACCGGTGCTGTTTTACTTCGTCACTCGACAGGTTAAACGCCCATGACTCAACTGACCCTCGCCCGCGTCGGCGTCTCGCTGCATCGCCGCTCGCTATTGGCAGACGTTTCATTGAGCTGGCCGGAGGCGCAGCTCGGCGGCATCATCGGCCCCAACGGCGCCGGCAAATCGACGCTGCTCAAAGCGATTAACCGCATGGTGCCATGCAGCGGCGAGATCGCTTACCGCGAACGCCCTCTCGATCCGAAAACCAGCCGTATCGCCTATGTGCCGCAGCTTAATCGCTGCGATTCGGCATTGACCGCTTTTGACATGGTGCTGCTGGGCAAGGTACGCCAGTTGAGCTGGCGCGTCAGCGCCGCCCAGGCCGATGCGGTCGAGCAGGCGCTTACGGAATGCGGCATTTCCGCGCTCGCCGATCGCCCCTTCAACCGTCTCAGCGGCGGGCAGCGGCAGTTGGTGATGCTGGCTCAGGCCTTCGTCTCTCAGCCGCAGATCATTTTGCTCGACGAACCCACCAGCGCGCTGGATATCCACCACCAGCTGCGCGTGCTCAATCAGATCGCCGACTATGGCCGGCGTCACCGCTGCATCACGCTGTTGGTGATCCACGATCTGGGATTGGCGCTGCGCTATTGCCACTCACTCACGCTGCTCGCGCACGGACGCGTCGTTTGCCACGGCGATACCCATCAGATGATGGGACATCCGATGGTGTCTCGCGTATTTGGCGTCGGCATCGAAAACGGCGTCAGCCCGCAGGGCTACCCCTATCTGCTGCCGACACAGCTGTTACACGCACACGGAGAATCCCCATGTACACTCTGACCAAGGCGGACATGCTGGCGCAACTCGCCGGCTTGCAACAGGAAATTCACCAGCTACACCGCTCCGCCCGGCAAGATCGGCGCCATTTTTCCCTGCTGGAACGCCGTTTCAGCCGCCTGCAAGCCTTTAACGACGAACCACAGCTGCAGGCCTACCGTCGAAAACTGGAAAACGACCGTTTGATAACGGCGCAGATCGCCCAACTGCGGGCGACAGCCAACGCCGCGTTGTGCGACTACGAGAAACATCGCGTCTCGGCGCTGTGCCGGGAACCGGCGCAAACCAACGCCTACCTGAACAGTTTCGACCGCGCGCTGCAGCTGGAGATCGCGGCCGCCGACATTAAACCCGGCGAACGGGTGCTGCTGGTGGGCAGCGGCGCATTGCCCACCACGGCGCTGGCGCTGGTCGCCAGGCTCTCCGCCACCGTCATTTGCTACGATTGCGATCCGGGGGCCCAGCGTTTTGCCCGCCGGCTCACGCGCCACCTGGGGCTGGTGCAGCAGATGCCCTGCATCGACAAGCTGAACGGCCTGACGCGAAACGATATCGATCACATCATCATCGCCTCCCTGGTGGCGGACAAGCAGGGTTTGCTGAAGGCGCTGCGGCCTTTGCTGCCCCAGTGCGGCAAATTGCTGGTGCGCTATGGCAACGGCCTCAAGTCGATCTTCAACTGCCCTTACCACCACCAGGCCGCCGGCTCGCCCTGGCGCGTCAGCGGTAAACCGCTCGCCACCCCGCTGTACGATCTGTTGATTTTGGAGCCCCACCGCCATGAATAATGCCTTTCCCACCCTGATCCTCGGCGCCGGCCCGGCGGCGATCCAACTGGCTGCGGACATCAAGGCCGCGGCCAATGCGCGCATCGGCCTGTACAACCGCCCCAGCGAAAAAGGGCGCCGCCTGAAGCAACATCTGGCGCACACGCCCAGCCTGTGGCTGACGGGCGCCGGTAAGGCGCAGCGCACCCAAGACGATGCGCAGGTGACGATTGATCGCTATTACGATGATCTGTCACTGGTCGGCGGCGCCTGGCGCAGACTGATCCTTGCCGTCCCCGCCGATCAATACCATGACGTGCTGCGACAGGTGCCATGGGCGGCGTTGCCCCAACTGCGCTCACTGATCCTGCTCTCTCCCTCCATCGGCTCCGGCCTGATGGCGCAAAGCCTGCTGCAGGACGCCGGACAATCCCACGTCGAGGTCATCAGCCTGTCGAGCTACTACGCCGATACCAAGTACCAGAACGCCGAGCAGCCTTACCGCGCCTACACCAAGGCGTTCAAGCAGCGGATTTATCTGGCCGGTGCAGGCGCAAGGTCAGACTGCGCCGAACTCGACTGGCTTTGCTCGCTGCTGGCGCGTCACGGCATTGACGCCCAACGCGGCGACAGCCTGCTCGCCGCCGAGCGCTTCAGCATCACCAATTATGTTCATCCTCCGCTGGCACTGGCCGATACCACGCTGCAGGCGATATTCCAGCCGCAGGGGCCGATCCAGTACCTGTATAAAACCCACCCCGAGGGCCCCATCTGTCCCGAGGCGATCGCCGACATGCTGGCGCTCTCGCAGGATTACCAGCAGTTGCTCAACCGGCTCGGCATCGAGGCCATTAACCTGCTGCGCTTTTTGAATGACGACAACTACCCGGTTCCGCCCCGTATGGTGAGCCGCCGCTGGATTGACCAATTCCCGCAGCTCGCGCCGACGGAGCAATGCTATGCGCTGTTTACGCGTTATACCGCGCTGCTGGTCGACCCCTATTCCGAGCCGGACGCGCAGGGCCGCTACTATGATTTTTCCGCCGTCAGGGTCGCCCGCGTCTTCCAGGATGCCCAGGGGCGCTGGCGCCTGCCGCGCGTGCCGCAAGAGGACGTGTGCAAACTGCGCGTCCTGGTCTTGCTGGCGCAGCGGCTTGACGTCGAGATGCCCGCCGCCCAGCGTCTGTTGGCGCGCTTTCAGCAGGCGCTGCAGCGCTTCGTCACCCGGATCGGCGCCGAGCATTGCCATCCTTCGTTGCTGGACGATACCTGCGACGAGCAGGCGGACATCATTTACCGACAATGGCGGAGGCAAGCATGAATCAGGGTGCGTTACTGGCCATTTTTGCCTCGTTGATTTTCAGCGTCATGAACGCGCTGGTTAAAACCATCTCCGATGCTATTCCCACCGGTGAAATCGTGTTCTTTCGCAGCAGCATCGGCTGTCTGCTGGTTCTGCTGCTGATGTACCGCCACCGCATCGCCTTCAGCCGCGCAGACCGGCCGCTGCTGGTGTTGCGCGGCACCATGGGCGGGCTGTATCTCATTTGTTATTTTTACAGCATCGCCCATCTGACGCTGGCCGACGCCAGCATGCTGGCCTATCTGTCGCCGTTTTTCTCCATTTTGCTCTCCTTGCTGGTGCTGCGTGAACGGGTCAACGCCAATACCGCATTTTGGCTGGCGATGGTCATCATCGGCGCCGTGCTGCTGGTGCGGCCGTGGCACTTCTCGGCCTATACCCTGGCGTCGCTGGTCGGCGTGATGAGCGCGGTGTTCGCCTCGATCGCCTATCTGTCGGTCAACAAACTCAGCAAGCGCCACCATAACTACGAGATCGTGTTCTATTTCCTGTTCATCGCAACGCTGATCTCGCTGCCGCTGATGTGGAACGCATTCGTTTGGCCCAACGCCTATCAGTTCGCCATTCTGCTCGCCATCGCCCTGGTGTCGCTGTTGGGGCAGGTCGTCTTAACCCAGGCCTTTTCTTCCGATAACCTGATCGTGGTCTCGGTGGTGCGCTATATCGGCATCGTGTTCAACATCGCCTGGGGTTGGCTGTTCTGGCATGAGATCCCGCTGCTGCTGTCGCTGTTCGGCTGCCTGCTGGTGGTGGTTTCCTGCATTCAGCTCGGGCTGCGTCACCGCAAGAAACCGGCTTAAGCCGGGCTTGCCGCAACCCCAAAAAAAACGCACCCGAGGGTGCGTTTTTCATCCTGCCAGACGCGGCCTTACTTAGCCGGCGTTGGCTGCTGAGCGGGCTGATCCTTTTCCAGATGAGCCAGGTCCAGCGCGATATGCACGGTTTCATCCAGGTACGGATCCGGTTCCTGGTAATCCTTCGGCAGATCGTCGAGCGATTTCAGCGGCTTCTTACCCGCGCGCTCCAGACGCTCGTTGATGCGTTTCAGACGGGTCGCATCGTCATCGTGGTTCTCTTTCTCGCGCACCGCCAGATTGAGGGACACGATGTTGCGTTTATCCTTCAGCGCCTTGTAATGCGCGATATCCTGCGCGATGTACTGGAACTCCGGATTCTGCGCGATGCGCTGTTGGTGATCTTTCAGCAGTTCCGGCTCGAACGGCGCCATATCGCCGGTCTTGCTGTAGGTCGCCGCATTGATGCTGTCCCACGGCATGGCGTTGTCTTCAAACGCTTCGCCGGTTTCCGCCGGATCAACGCCGGTCGGCATCAGAATATCCGGCGTCACGCCCTTGCGCTGGGTGCTGCCGCCGTTGACGCGGTAGAACTTCTGAATGGTGTACTGCACCGAACCGAGCGCCGGCCACTCAGGGCGCAGCATCTGGTCGTAGATGCGGTTCAACGAACGGTACTGCTGCACGGTGCCTTTACCGAAGGTCGGTTCGCCGACGATCAGCGCGCGGCCGTAATCCTGCATCGCCGCCGCGAAGATCTCGGAAGCGGAGGCGCTGAAGCGATCGACCAGCACCACCAGTGGGCCTTTGTAGTAGGTCACGCCGTCGGTGTCGGCGTCTTCACGCACTTTGCCGTTGTTGTCGCGCACCTGCACCACCGGGCCGCTCGGAATGAACAGGCCGGACAGCGACACCGCTTCAGTCAGCGCGCCGCCGCCGTTGGTGCGCAGATCGATGATCACGCTCTTGACGTTCTGCTTGGCCATCTTCTGCAGCTGCACTTTCACGTCATCGGTCAAGCCGACGTAGAAGCCAGGGATGTCGAACACCGCCACCTTCTCTTTGCCGACGGTCTTGATGGTCATTTTCACCGCGCGGTCTTCCAGGCGGATGCGCTCGCGGGTCAAGGTGACCACGCGGGTTTTGGTGCCCTTGCCGGCCGGCAGGATCTCCAGGCGCACCTTGCTGCCCTTCGGCCCTTTGATCAGCGACACCACGTCGTCCAGACGCCAGCCGATCACGTCCACCATCGGTTTGCCGGCCTGGCCGACGCCGACGATGCGATCGCCTACGGTGATCGCCTTGCTCTTCGCCGCCGGGCCGCCCGGCACCATCGAGTTGATCAGGGTGTAGTCATCATCCATCTGCAGCACCGCGCCGATGCCTTCCAGCGACAGGCTCATCTCGGTGTTGAACTGCTCGGTATTGCGCGGAGACAGATAGTTGGTGTGCGGATCGATTTCATGCGCAAAGGCATTCATCGCCAGCTGGAAGACATCTTCGCTGTTGCTTTGCGTCAGGCGCTTGATGGCGAACTGATAGCGTTTGGTCAGCGTGTCGTGGATTTCTTTGTCGGTCTTGCCGGTCAACTTGAGGTTCAGCTCGTCATAGGTGACTTTCGCATCCCACAGGCTATCCAGCTCAGCCTTGTCTTTCGGCCACGGCGCTTTGCTGCGGTCGAGATCGATAGTGCCGTTGCCGGTAAAGTTCATCGGCTTGTCCAGCAGCGACAACGCATAGGTGTAACGCTCGAAACGACGTTTCTGCGCCAGATTGAACAGCGCGTAGAAGGTGTCCAGCTTACCGGTTTTCAGCTCTTCGCCAACCTGATTACGTTTGCCGGCGAACTGCGCCACGTCGGCAGCCAGCAATACGTTATGGTTGTAGTCCAGCATGTTCAGGTAGCGATCGAAGATCTTGCCTGAAAACTCCGCGTCAAGGGCGAACTGGCGGTAATGAGAGCGAGTGAAGCGCGAGGTAACGCGTTCACTCACCGTAGCGTGCTGGGGTTCCTGTTGCAGTTGGGGCAGTTGGCCGATACGGATGTTGGCTGTTTCCGCGCCGTAACTGACACCCGCCCACAGCAGCCCTGCAATCGCTGTTAATCTGACGAATTTGTTCATGCCTGGGTTGGCCTCCGTATCAGAACTGCAAGTGTTCTGCGCGCACAATCATCGCCAGACCGGAAGAGAGCTGCACACGTACGCCATCTTTAGCGATTTCGAGTACGGTAGCATCCATCGCGCTCTTGCCTGCTCTGACTTTGATTTCCTGGCCAATTTGCAGTTTAGAGATATCCGTGACTGGCGCATAACGCGGCTGGCTTTCCTCTTTGGCTGCACGAGGTTGGCGAGCGGGCTGTGGGCGAGTTTGTGGGCGCGGCTTGCGGTTTTCCGGCGCGGCTCCGCCTTCGCGACGTGCAGCGGGCTTTTTACCGGCTGGACGCGGACGGCGTGGCGCAGCATCGGCGGATTCACCGGCGGCTTCACGTTTTTTGGCGTTTTGTTCGGCACGCTGTGCCTGAACGCGCGCTTTGGCTTCTTCAAGCTGCTGGCGAGCATGATCGACATGCTGCTGTTCCAGTTCACCGCACGGATTGCCGTCCAGATCGACGCGCTGCGCGCCGACTTTAACGCCGTACAGGTAACGCCAGCTTGAGGTGTACAGGCGCAGGGCAGAACGCAATTGCGTTTTGCTGAGATTCTCTTCCCCCTGCACGCGCTCTACCAAATCCTGAAAAATACCGATTTTCAGCGGACGAGCTTCGCCTTCGGCGCTAAAGCAGAGCGGAAAACGCTCGGCAAGAAAAGCAATGACTTCTTTACTAGAGTTCAACTTAGGTTGATTTTCCATGAAATTTCCTGATTACAACGGTATTGCCAACAAGCCACAGGCATGAACAGGCGTCATTATAATGACGCCATCGGTAATTGCCACGTTAACCGTCGATCAACTTGCCGCCACAGTCACATATTTCGCACTGTCGCACTGTTCCAGTTGCTCACAAAGCCCCGCCACCACTGCTTTCAGGCCCGCTTCGTCCCGTT
This sequence comes from Serratia nematodiphila DZ0503SBS1, assembly GCF_000738675.1. Lineage (NCBI taxonomy): Bacteria > Pseudomonadati > Pseudomonadota > Gammaproteobacteria > Enterobacterales > Yersiniaceae > Serratia > Serratia nematodiphila. The sequence goes on from NZ_JPUX01000001.1 coordinate 3,915,244, forward strand.
CGTCGAAGCGTTGATAAACCGTGCTATCGATGTCCAAAACGCCGATCGCTCGGCCGCCAACCGCCAGCGGCAGCACGATTTCCGCGTTGCTGGCCGCATCGCAGGCGATATGGCCCGGGAACGCATGCACGTCGCCGACGCGCTGCACGCGATTTTCCGCCACCGCCGTGCCGCACACGCCCTTGCCCACCGGGATGCGCACGCAGGCGATCTTGCCCTGGAACGGCCCCAGCACCAGCTGAGCGCCATCCATCAGATAGAAACCGACCCAGTTCACGTCATCCAGACGCTCGTTGAGCAAGGCGCTGGCGTTGGACAGCGCCGCGATAAAGTTGGTCTCCCCGCCGAGCAACGCGCTCAGATCACGTTTTAATTCCGCGTAGAATTGTTCTTTTGTCATGTGATAACCATTGAAACAGTGAAGATGGCCAGAAGCCCAAAGCTTAGGCCCTATAAAATAAGCATTAAATGCGTATAGCCACAAGGTTAATCATCTGTTGCTTCACAAAACCCCGTCGCTCGGGGTATGTTTGCCGCTCAGAATCCCGGTTTACCTCGTTTTACCGTCCGGCGCCCGATCGCCGGTGACGCGGCCGGTTTATTTTTCAGCTACGCTGACAGTTCCGGCGGGCTCAAGGGCAGCTACTTGTCAAAAATGAAAATACACGCGATCACCGCCCCCCTTTCCAAAGCGCGCCACCAACGCTGCTGCGAGTGCGACCTGCTGTTCATGCTGCCGCCGCTCAGCGGCAATCAGGCCGCTTATTGCCCGCGCTGCAACGCCAAGGTGGTGCACGGCCGCGACTGGTCGATGACGCGTCTGACCGCCATGGCGATCACCATGCTGCTGCTGATGCCGTTCGCCTTCACCGAACCGCTGATCAGCATCCGCCTGCTCGGCACGCGCATCGACGCCAGTTTGCTGGAGGGCATCTGGCAGATGAGCCGCCAGGGCGATCCGCTCACCGCCAGCATGGTGGCGTTTTGCACCATCGGCGCCCCGCTGACGCTGGCGCTGTCGTTGCTGTACCTGCGCTTCGGCCACGCGCTCGGCATGAACCTGCGCCCGGTGCTGCTGATGCTGGAGCGGCTCAAAGAGTGGGTGATGCTGGACATTTATCTGATCGGCATGGCGGTGGCGGCGATCAAGGTGCAGGATTACGCCGACATCCAGGCGGGCAGCGCGCTGATCGCCTACCTGTCGCTCACCCTGCTCAGCATCCTGACGCTGATCCACGCTAACCTGGAGCAGCTGTGGGAGCGTTACTATCCGCAGGAACAGCCGGAAGGCCCGCCGGCGGCGCTGCATATTTGCCTGTCCTGCCACTATACCGGCTACCCTGACGCGCGCGGCCGCTGCCCGCGCTGCCATGTGCCGATGTGCCACCGCCAGCCCTACAGCCTGCAGAAAACCTGGGCGGCGCTGATCGCGGCGATGATCCTGCTGATACCGGCCAACCTGCTGCCGATTTCCATCATTTACGCCAACGGCGTGCGGATGGAAGACACCATCTTCTCCGGCGTGGTCTCACTGGCCACCTCCGGCAATGTGCCGATCGCCGCCATCGTGTTCATCGCCAGCGTGCTGGTGCCTTTTACCAAGGTGATCGTGCTGATCACGCTGTTGCTGAGCATCCACCTCAAAACCTCGCACAGCCTGAAGACACGCATTCGTCTGCTGCGTCTGGTCACCTGGATCGGCCGCTGGTCGATGCTCGATCTGTTCGTTATCGCCTTGATGATGTCGCTGGTAAACCGCGACCAGCTGTTATCTTTTACTATGGGACCGGCCGCGTTTTACTTTGGCTCGGCGGTCATTTTGACTATTCTTGCCGTTGAGTGGCTCGATAGCCGATTGATTTGGGATGCACATGCAACAGGAAACGCCGACTACACCGACTGAAGCGCGGGTCAAGAACAAACGCCGCATTTCACCGTTCTGGTTACTGCCGTTCATCGCCCTGCTGATCGCCGGGTGGCTGGTCTATAACAATGTCCAGGAACGCGGCACCACCGTCACCATCGATTTCCAATCGGCGGCGGGCATCGTCGCCGGCCGCACGCCAGTGCGCTACCAGGGCGTTGAGGTCGGCACGGTGCAAAAAATCAGTCTGAGCAAAGATCTGCGCAGCATCGTGGTGGAAGCCAGTATCAAAAGCGATCTGGAAGACTCGCTGCGCGAAGGTACCCAGTTCTGGCTGGTGACGCCCAAGGCCTCGCTGGCCGGGGTATCCGGGCTCGATGCGCTGGTCGGCGGCAACTATATCGGCATGATGCCCGGCAGCGGCAAGGAGCAAACCCACTTCACCGCGCTCGATACCCAGCCGAAGTACCGCCTGAACACCGGCGAGCTGATGATTCACCTGCACGCCGACGACCTGGGTTCGCTCAACAGTGGCTCGCTGGTCTATTACCGTAAAATCCCGGTCGGCAAGGTGTATGACTACACCATCAGCGAAGGCAACAAGGGCGTGACCATCGACGTGCTGATCGACCGCCGCTTCGCCAACCTGGTGAAGAGCAACAGCCGCTTCTGGAACGTTTCCGGCTTCAAGGGCGATTTCAGCCTGTCCGGTGCCACGGTGCAGATGGAGAGCCTGGCGGCGCTGGTCAACGGCGCCATTGCCTTCGATTCTCCTGCCGATGGCCAGCAGGCCAAGGGCGATCAGAGCTATACCCTTTACCCGGACCTGGCCCACAGCCAGCGCGGCGTCAATATTCTGCTGGATCTGCCGAGCGGCAACAATTTGAGTGAAAACCGCACGCCGCTGATGTACCAGGGGCTGCAGGTCGGCACCCTGACCAAACTGACGTTGCAACAGGACAGCAAGGTCATCGGTGAACTGACCATCGATCCTTCGGTGGTCGATCTGATGCGCAGCGGCACCCGCATCGTGATGCGCAGCCCGCGCATCAGCCTCAACGACGCCAAGCTCAGCCAACTGCTGACCGGCACCACGCTGGAACTGGTGCCGGGTGAAGGCGAACCGCAGCAGCGCTTCAACGTGCTGGACAGCAGCGAAACGCTGTTGCAACAGCCGGGCGTGTTGACCGTCACGCTGACGGCGCCGCAAAGCTACGGCATCGACGTCGGGCAGCCGCTGGTGGTGCACGGCGTGAAAGTCGGCCAAATCCTGAGCCGCACCTTGACCGCCGGCGGCGTGGTGTTCACCGCCGCCATCGATGCGCAATATCGCGGCCTGCTGCACAAAGACAGTAAATTCGTGGTCAACAGCCGCCTCGACGTCAAGCTGGGCATCGACGGCATGGAAGTGCTCGGCGCCAGCGCGCAGGAGTGGGTAGACGGCGGCGTGCGCATTATCCCCGGCAGCAAAGGGGAGCCTGGCGGCCAGTACCCGCTGTACGCCAACAGCGAAAAAGCCGAGGAAGGCATCGTCGGCAACGCCCCCGCCACCACCCTGACCCTCAGCGCTACCAGCCTGCCGGACGTGCAGGCCGGCTCAGTGGTGCTGTATCGTAAATTCCAGGTGGGCGAGATCGTCAATGTTCGGCCGAAGGCCAACGAGTTTGAGGTGGATGTCTACATCAGCCCGGAATACCGCAAGCTGCTGACGCGCGAAAGCATCTTCTGGGCCGAAGGCGGCGCCAAGGTGCAGCTCAACGGCAGCGGCCTGACGGTGCAGGCTTCGCCGCTCAACCGCGCGCTGAAAGGCGCCATCAGCTTCGATAATCTACAGGGCGTGACGCTGAACAAAGGCGCCAACCGCGTGCTGTACGCCAGCGAAACCGCCGCCCGCGCGGTGGGCAGCCAAATCACGCTGAAAACCTACGACGCCAGCAAGCTGTCGGCGGGTATGCCGCTGCGCTACCTCGGCATCGACGTCGGCCAGGTAGAGTCGTTGCAGCTGGCGCCGGAGCGCAACGAAGTGTTGGCCAAGGCGGTGCTGTATCCGGAATACGTGCAGACCTTCGCGCGTCTCGGCAGCCGCTTCTCGATCGTCTCGCCGGAGATCTCCGCCGCCGGCGTCAGCAACCTCGACACCCTGCTTCAGCCTTATATCAACGTGGAGCCGGGGCGCGGCCGCGAGCTGCGCACCTTCGAGCTGCAGCAGGCCAGCATCACCGACTCGCGCTATCTGGACGGCCTGAGCGTGGTGCTCGACGCCGCCGAAACCGGCTCGCTGCAGATCGGCACGCCGGTGCTGTTCCGCGGCGTGGAGGTCGGCACCATCACCGGTTTCTACCTTGGCGCCATGTCCGACCGGGTGCACGTCGCGCTGCGCATCAGCAAGAAGTATCAGCATCTGGTGCGCAACAACAGCGTGTTCTGGCTGGCGTCGGGTTACAACCTGCAGTTCGGCCTGACCGGCGGCGTGATCAAGAGCGGCACCTTCCAGCAGTTCATCCGCGGCGGTATCGCCTTCGCCACCCCGCCGACTATTCCGCTGGCACCGAAAGCGACGCCGAACAAGCACTTCCTGCTGAATCCGGAAGAGCCGAAGGACTGGAAAACCTGGGGCACCGCCATTCCGCGCGATTAACTTTCGCGTTTCCCTCAGGGCCCGGCAACGTCGGGCTCTGTTTTTTTCCGCTTTGTGATAAACTCTCGCCCTTGTCTTTATTGCACCCTGAGAGTTCGCCCCGTGGCCAAATCCACCGCCGTTTTTCTGCCCCCCGCTTTCCTTGACGCCACCCGCGCCATCATGCCCGCCGAGCTGGCGATGGAAGATTTTATCGCCGCCTGTCAGCGCCCGCTGCGCCGCAGTCTGCGCGTCAACACGCTGAAAATCAGCGTCGCCGACTTCCTAGTGCTGGTGCAGGATTACGACTGGCGACTGGAGCCCATTCCCTGGTGCGCGGAAGGGTTCTGGATCGAACGTGACGATGAGGAACTGCGCCTCGGCAGCGCCGCCGAACACCTGAGCGGCCTGTTTTACATTCAGGAGGCCAGTTCGATGCTGCCGGTCAGCGCGCTGTTCGCCGGCGCCGCGGCGCCGAATCGCGTGCTGGACGTGGCGGCGGCGCCAGGATCCAAAACTACCCAGATCGCCGCGTTGATGGGCAACCAGGGCGGCATCGTCGCCAACGAATACTCCGCCAGCCGGGTGAAAGTGCTGCACGCCAATATCAGCCGCTGCGGCGTGAAGAACACCGCGCTGACCCACTTCGACGGCCGGGTGTTCGGTGCCGCGCTGCCGGAGAGCTTCGACGCCATTCTGCTCGATGCCCCCTGCTCCGGCGAAGGCGTGGTACGCAAGGATCCGGACGCCATGAGCAACTGGTCGCCGGACAGCGTCGCCGAAATCGCCGCCACCCAACGCGAGCTGATCGACAGCGCGTTCCATGCGCTGGCGCCGGGCGGCGTGATGGTTTACTCCACCTGTACCCTCAATGCGCAGGAAAATCAGCAGGTGGTGCGTTGGCTGCTGGACACCTACGGCGACGCGGTCAGCGTCGAGCCGCTGGGTTCGCTGTTCCCCGGCGCCGACAAGGCATTGACCGCCGAAGGTTTTCTGCACGTCTTCCCGCAGATTTACGACAGCGAAGGCTTTTTCGTCGCCCGTCTGCGCAAACAGCACGCCGTGGCACCGTTGGCGAAGCCGACCTATAAAGTCGGTAAGTTTCCGTTCAGCCCGCTGTCCGGCAAAGAGACGGCGCTGGTCGCCCAAGCCGCCGCCGCATCCGGCTTAACCTGGGGCGATGACAGCCGGCTGTGGGAGCGCGATAAGGAAATCTGGCTGTTCCCGGCCGAGCTGGAGCCGCTGTTCGGCAAGGTGCGCTTCTCGCGCATCGGTCTCAAGCTGGCGGAGCGTTTCCCGAAAGGTTTCCGTTGGCAGCACGAAGCGGCGATCGCCCTCGCGGGCGCCGGCGGCAAACAGCATTTCGAGCTGGACGCCGCGCTGGCCCAGGAGTGGTATCACGGCCGCGATCTCTATCCGCAGCAGCCACCGGCGGGCGACGAGTGCATCGTCACCTATCAGGGGCAACCTCTGGGCATCGCCAAGCGCATTGGCAGCCGTATCAAGAATAACCTGCCGCGCGAGCTGGTGCGGGATGGCGCACTGGATTTCCACCTGTAAACAATACCGCGCCGGGGAATGAAACTCCCCGGCGATAAAATAACGCTAATAATATTCCCATCGCCGTTCGTTATTATTCTAATCATTTCACTTTATCGGCATACCTCGCCTGAAAGCCCCGCCAGCCGGGGAATGAGAATAAAAAGTTTCTCGTTTTCATCAAGACAATTCCCGATTCTTATTCTATTAATTAAAGTGCAGCTAAATGAATACGTTCAACCCACCTCTGGGTGGCGTCTTTGCGGGCTTTCTCTCATACGGCAAGGAATATAAGATGAAAAAAACTCTGATGGCATTGACCTCGGTAGCAACCCTGCTGTGCGCCAACGGCGCGGCTAACGCAGCAGGCACCATTCAAGGCACGTTAGGCGTGACGCTGACCATCGGCGCCGGTTGCGTCGTGGGAGGCGGCAACAGCAGCGGTTCCGTCAACGACTTCGGCTCTATCAGCTTCGGCACTTACTCTTCACTGGCCAACATCATCGACGCCAGCGCCACCGGCGCAGGGGGGGCCGGTACGCTGTCATTGACCTGCACCACCGGCACAGACTACACGGTGGCGCTGGACAACGGGCTCCACGTCACTTCAGGCACCCAACGCCGCATGGCCAGCACGGCAGGCGCATTCATCAGTTATAACCTGTACCAGGATGCCGCACGCACCACCGCCTGGGGCAGCGGCGCCAACGCGCGAACCGGCACCGGCACCGGCGCCGCCGTTCCGCTGATCGTCTATGGCCGCGTACCGGCGGCCGGATCTACCCCGGCGGCGGACACCTATAACGACACCGTCACGATGACGGTCACCTGGTAACGGTGCGGCGCGCGCTTTGCTGCTGCGGATTATGGGCGTGCAGCCTGTTGGCGCAGGCCGACAGTAAAACCGCGACCCTCGGCGTCAGCGCGACCTTGCTCAGCGCCTGTGAGGCCGGCAGCAGCTCAGGTGGCAACGTCAGCTTCGGCACGCTGAATTTCGGCACGCTGTATTTTCTCAGCACCGCAACCAGCGTCGCCGGGCAGCAAAACGCCGGCGCCATTCGGGTGAAATGCACCAACGGCACCAGCTACAGCGTTCTGCTTGGCGGCGGGCAAAGCGGCAATACCGCTGCCCGCTACCTGCAAAGCGCGGCAGGCCAACGGGTGAATTACAACCTGTACACCAACGCCGCCCACAGCACCATTTGGGATAATCTGACGGGCGTGTCACAAACCGCCAACGGTACGGACAACTGGCTGCCGGTCTATGGCATGATCCCGGCGCAGTCCACACCCCCGACAGGCAGCTACACCGATACGGTACAGGTCACGATCAATTGGTAATGACGATGCGCGCTTCCATTTGCGGTTTGCTGTTCTGCCTGCCGCTCTCCCCGGCCCAAAGCGATACCGGCGTCAACGATTTGACCAAAAGCCAGCCGTTCACCGTCAATGCAACCGTGGTAAAAGGCTGCGTATTGGGCAGCGGCGTCAGTGACGTGACCACCTTCGGCACCCTGAACTTCGGCCAGTTGTCCTCGCTGAGCAACGCAGTCAGCATCGTCTCCAGCAGCGGTGCCGGTTCGGTGCTGTTTCGCTGCAACCCGGGGCTGAGCGTTACGCTGGCCCTCGGCGTCGGCAATCACGTGACCGGATCCATCGCCGGCGGCAGAAAATTACAAAATGCCGTCACGGCGGAAACGCTGCTGTATCAACTTTATCAAGACAGCAACTACGCCACCCTTTGGGGAGATGGCGCCAACGGCGGTGCGGCGCAGACCGTCGCCGCCACCGGCAGCACGCAAGAAATCAAGGTTTACGCCCGTCTGTTTTCGACCAGTACCCTGCCCACCAGTGGCGTTTACAGCGATACGGTCTTGTTGACGGTCACTTATTAAGTTTTTTGCAATAAGGATTGAGTTATGCGCATACCCTTCCGACTGCCGTTAACGGCAGCCTTGCTCCTGGCAAGCCAACAGCACGCCCTGGCCGCGGCTTCCATTCTCATTTGGCCGATCGATCCGGTGATTGAAGATCAACAGCAGGCCACCGCGCTGTGGCTGGAAAATCGCGACAGCAAACCGGTCTATATGCAAATTCGCGTGCTGGGTTGGCAGCAAACCGCCAGCAAAGACGATTACAGCAACCAAAGCGACGTGATCGCCAGCCCGCCGGTGGCGTCGATAGCGCCAGGCAAACGCCAACTGATACGCCTGATCAAACAGTCGGCCCCGGCGGCGGGACAGGAGCGCGCCTACCGCATTTTGGTCGATGAAGTGCCGGTGAAAGAACCAGCGTCGAGCGCCGCTCCCGGCGGCGCGGAGATGGGGCTGAAATTCCAGATGCGCTACTCGGTGCCGCTGTTCGTCAGCGGCAAAGGCATTTGGACCAAACAGGACAGCGAAAAACCGCGCGATTACGCGACCGCCAGCCAACCCCAGCTCAGCTATCGTCTACAGCAGCAAAGCAGCGAACGCTGGCTGGAGGTGCGAAACCAAGGCGCAGTGCATGCCCGTATCTCGAAAGTGACGCTGCAAGGCCGCAGCCTGAATCCTGGCCTGATGGGATACGTGCTGCCCGGTTCACAGATGCGCTTCGCCTTGCCGCCCGCAGGCGCTTTCAGCAGCGGCAAGCTGATGGCCACGGTCAATGACAACAAACAGCCCGTAGTCATTCCGTCTTATTGAGGCCCAGGTGCAGCCGACAGGGAGGCTATCGACGCGGCGCTTCAGCCTTAAGCCGCTGGCGTTTGCCATGCTGAGCATGGCGGCCGGCGGCTGGCTGCCGTTTGCGCTCGGCGACGATCTGCCGCCGCCGCCCAGCGCCGTCAGCATGCCGGACACCACGCTGTATCTGGAGCCGGTCGTCAACGGGCGCCAAACCGGCAACGTCGTGCCGGTCAACTACCGCGGCGGCCATTACTACATGACACCCCAACAACTGCTCGACGCCGGGCTGCCGGTAGCGGATAAACAGGCGAAAGAAATCGCCGTCGATCGGCTGGAGAAGGTGGATGTCAGCTACAGCGGCGAGAGCCAGCAGTTGCTGATCAACGTGCCCAACGACTGGTTGCCGCAGCAAACCATCAGCGCCCGTTCACCGTTGCAGCGCTTGCCGGCGCAAAGCAGCCTCGGTTTGCTGTTCAACTACGACATCTACGCCAGCCAAAGCAACGGCAATGGCCGGCCGGGCTACCTGTCGGCGTGGAGCGAACAGCGCCTGTTCGACGGGTTCGGCGTCGTCGCCAACACCGGCATCTACCGCAGCGGGTTTAACGGCGGGCCAAACGACGATGGCGGTCGCTATATTCGGTACGACAGCTACTGGCGTTTCAACGATGATCAACGGATGCTGAGTGTGATCGCCGGTGACCTTACCACCGGCTCGCTCCCCTGGAGCAGCGCCGTGCGCATCGGCGGCTTGCAATTGGCGCGCAATTTCGCGGTGCGCCCGGATCTTATCACCTACCCGTTGCCGCAGTTTTCCGGCCAGGCGGCATTGCCCAGCAGCGTCGATTTATACATCAACAGCTATAAAAACAGCACCACCAACATTAATCCCGGGCCGTTTACCCTCAACAGCGTGCCCTACATTAACGGCGCGGGTCAGGCCACCGTCGTCACCACCGACGCCCTCGGCCGCCAGGTCAGCACCACGGTACCGTTCTACGTGGCCAGCAACCTGCTGCAGACCGGCATGAGCGATTTCAGCATTTCCACCGGCTTGCTGCGACGCAACTACGGGTTGAATTCTGCCGATTACGGGCAATGGGTAGGCAGCGCCAGTTTACGTTACGGCGTCACTGATTGGTTAACCCTGGAAGGGCGCGCCGAAGGCGCAGCCGAGTTGGCGGTCGGCGGCGGCGGCGCCGACATTCGCGTCGGACAATGGGGGGTTCTCAACGCGTCCTACAGCGTCAGCCAGGCCAGCGACGACGCGTTTAACGGCGGCCGGCCGATACCATCCCCCGCCTATTATGACCCGCTGACCGGCAGGCCGTTGCAGCAGCCAGATCCTCAGCCCGTCTATCGCTACACCGGCAACCACGGCGATCAGAGCAGCTTTGGCTACACCTACAGCAACCCACGTTTCAGCCTCAACGCGCAACGCATCCTGCGCAGCGCCGATTTTGGCGACATTTCCGTGTATAAAAGCGACTACCGTCTGAGCCGTCGCACCGATCAGTTGACCGGCAGCGTCAGCCTGGGCCGGCTAGGCAGCCTCGGCGCCGGTTATTTTGACGTTCGCGACGCCATCGCTCAACGGACCCGCCTGGTGAACCTGTCCTACAGTGTGTCGCTTTGGCGCAACAGCAGCCTGTACGCCTCCCTCAACCGGGAAATCGGCAGCAGCGGTTACAGCGCCCAACTGCAGCTCTCCATTCCGTTTGACAGCTGGGGCACGGCCAGCCTCAGCGCCGCGCGCGACAACAACAACCGCTGGAGCGAACGCGTCAGCTACAGCCGCGCCGCGCCGACCGATGGCGGTTTCGGCTGGAATCTGGCCTACGCCAATAACCCGAGCGGCGGCGATTACCGCCAGGCGGATCTGACCTGGCGAACCCGCAGACTCGAAGCCCGAGCGGGCGTATACGGCACCCGCGATGAAACCAACCACTGGGGCGAAATCAGCGGTTCGCTGGTGGCGATGAACGGCGGCGTATACGCCACCAACACCATCAACGATGCCTTTGCGCTGGTGTCCACGCAAGGATACGCCGACATTCCGGTGAGCTATGAGAACCAGCCGATCGGCAAGACCGATGCCCAGGGCTATTTACTGGTGCCTACCGTCACCTCTTACTACCATGCGAAATTCCAGATTGATCCGCTTAGCCTGCCCGCCGACGTCGCGCTGCCGACGGTGGAAAAAACCGTCGCCATTCGCGATCACAGCGGTTTTCTGGTTGAGTTCCCCATCCAACCCATCTCCGCCGCCGACGTCGAACTGGTTGACGAGCAAGGCAAACCGCTAGCCAACGGCAGCCAGGTGGCGGTGGTTGGCGGCAATCAGCAAAGCTATGTCGGTTGGGACGGCATGACCTATATCGACCCGGTGCAACAACACAATCGTCTGAGCGTGATCCCGGCCGACGGCAGCCCGCCGTGTCAGGCGGAATTCAGTCTGGCGAAGCCTCAGGGCATCCAGCGCGTCGGCCCGGTTGTCTGCCGCTAATTCAACGACGGAGAGTCACTATGTTTCGGGGATTGAAAGCCTTATTGCTAACCCTCTCGCTGCTGCTCTGTCAGCGCGCATTCGCCGACTGCGCCACCACCAACGGCACCGTCACCTTACCGGGAAGCAGCTCTTTCGTGGTCTACAACGGGCAGATTAACGCCCAGGGCACTGCCGGCCTCAACTGCACCGGGCTTGGGCTCAGTTTGCTGTCGCAAAACACCGTCACGGTTAAAATCGCCTCCACCACCAACAATATGGCGGTTGCCAACACCGACGGTTCCGGCGATAAAATCGCTTACCTGATCTATCCCGACGCCAACTACCAATATCCTTACAGCATCGGCCAAACCATCGACTACAGCTCGCTCAACCTACTGTCGCTGATCCTGATTTCCTCCAACGTCAACTTTCCGCTGTATATCAAAACCACCGCCGGCGCCAACGTGCGCGCAGGAACCTATACCGACAGCATCAACCTGATCTGGAATTACCATATTTGCGGTCTGGGCGTGCTCGGCCTGTGCGTTTGGTGGGACGGCGTCGATAAACCCAGCACGGTCAGCGTCAGCGTCACCATCACCAAAGATTGCCTGATCGGCACCGCGCCCAACGTCAACTTCGGCAGCATGGCGTTGGTCGGGCAGTTCAATCCTGTCAATCAGAGCATCACCCTGACCTGCACCAAAACCGAGGGATACAACACCTATTTCACCAACGGCAATAACCCGGTCACCGGTTGGCGGCGCATGAAAAGCGGCACCAGCAACTTCATGCAGTACCAGATTTACTTGCCTAACACGACGACCGTTTGGGATAGCACCAACAAACAGAGCGGCGCCGGCACCGGGCTGGCGCAAAGCATCCCGTATAAGGCGGCGGTCAATGCGGCGCAGACGGAAGTGGCGGTCGGCAGCTATCAAGACAACCTCAGTTTTGTGGTGGAGTACTAGGCGTTGTGTTTTGCCGGCGTGGAAATTGTTTCCAAAATGTAATTTTTATGTGGCATTTTTTGCTCATTTGGCTATGCTCTTACCGATGACCGAACTGGTCTAACCTCCTACCACACCATTGAGCAAGGAGTTCCCATGAGCAAAACCGTCGTAAAAATTGGCAGCTTCGAGGTCGATGACGCGCATCTTCACGCCGGCGCCGACCGTGCCGGCACCCTGAGCATTCCCTGCAAGTCCGATCCGGATCTGTGCATGCAGCTGGACGGCTGGGATGAACACACCAGCATCCCGGCGATCCTCGACGGCAAACAGTCGCTGCTGTACAAGCAACACTACGATCGGCAGGCGGACGCCTGGGTGATGCGGCTGGCATGATAGTGCATCAGAACGGCTGACAACGCGCTGTTTTCATCGGAAACAGCGCGTTTTTTTATGCGATGGCGATGCCGCGGCCGGCAAAGAAAGCGGCGAAGCGGCTGAGCGGCAGGCATACCCGCTCGCGCGTCGCCGGGCTGTCGCCCGAAGGGTTGTGGAAGGTCACGCTTTGCGCATCGGCGGCGGTGATCAGCACCAGATGCCCGCCCCTGTGCGGCGGTGTGCTCTCCGGCCGGCGAATGGCGGGATGCACCGAAGCGATAAAGTAGCGGCATTCGCTGAGCAGCGCCGGCACGTCGGCAGCTTCCAGCCCCACCTTCACCTCCGCGTGCAGCGCGAACTGCTCGCGCACGTACTCGACGAACGGCGCGTAAATCAGGCCCTTTATCCGTTCACCCTCGCGCACATAGGCGCCGTAGGGCAGGCTGCAGCGCGCCAGTTCCAACAGCGGCGGCGTTTCGCCGTCGCGATGGCCCAGCACCATTTTCAGGCAGGCCATGCCGCACACGTGGTTGGCCCACTCGATGTACTCTGCCCGATCGCGGGCGCCGCTGCGCGCCCAATTTTCGTCTTGTGCCAGCGTCGCGCGGCCGGCTATCAGATCGGCGGCCAACTCCGGGCTCGCCCACTGGCACTCGTAGGGAACGGCGCGCATAAGATTAGAATTTGTCGACGACTTTGAAATTCATCAACACCAGCGTCATGTCCGGCGAGAACAGATCGTACTCTTCGAAGAAGCGCTGCAGCTCTTTGCGCCAATGCGCCAGCGAGCGATCGCCCTCGCCTTCGGCAAAGGCGTGCGTTTCATCGACCTGATCGTAAGTTTTCATTTCCACCGCGGTCAGCTCAACCGCGCAGACCGGTTTCCCCTTGCCGTCCACCACCAGGAACAGATCGCCGGCCTGCGGGATCCCCTCGCCGTCCAGGTTGGAACAGGTGGCCGTTTTGGTGCCATTGAGGATCAATTGCACCACTTCATCGGCCTGCTGCTCGGTATCGCCGAATGCCCAACGCTCAAGGTGTTCGTATTTCTGTGGAATTGCCGTCGCCATGATTATACCTTTTGGAAAAATGCCTCAATGCAGACAGGATAGTACAACGTATTGCCGGCCGTCTGCATCCGTCGCAGGCGCGACTGCGCGTTCCGCCACCGCCACCTTTACGCGTTTTTACCGTTCTTCGCTGTGCCTGTCGCGCGGCGGGGGGCATACTGTGAACATTATTCACCCAATGGCGTCCGCCAGGCGGTAACATGCGGCAAAATGACATCGATGCTGACGATACGTTCAGCGACTTACTCAACGGCGTCGCGTTAGTGACGCTTTTCCTCATCCTCCTCGCCGGCGGGTGGTATTTCAGCTAAAAGGGAGGACAGCGTGGCAACAAAGCGCATGGGCAATAAGCTCGGTAAAATGGTGGTGGTGCTGCTGCTGATCTGCCTAGCGCTGCTGCTGTTGCGTTGGGCGGCGATCGCCTTCGGTTGATCCCGCGAAATGACGCCGGCAACGCCGGCGCCCTGTTCACCGCCGCCGTGGCGCGGTCGGCTCCAGCAACTCCCGCAAATAGGCCAAACGCGCCTCCCCCTGAAGCAACCAGCGGCGACACAGCCAATGCTGCGTTTCACCCGTGCGGCTCAGGCGGTAGTACTCCGCCAAGGTTTCGACCCAGTTCATGATGTTTTCTCCTGCTTTTCGACACCGCAAGTATTGAGCGTAAAAACCAGAAGAAATACTGATGGCTTGTTTTTTATATTTCCTGTTTTATGCGGCGGGTAGCGAAGCCGCAGCTCAGCTGCTACATTGGGCAGAAATCAACCAGCCGAGGTAGACCATGACGTTCTCGGAACAGGAGATTAAACCCGTATGGGATGAGGTCGCACGCCTGATCGGCGACGGCGTGATGCAGCTGCGTCATCGCGGCGAAGCGCTGTCGGTGGAAACGCTGGAAAAACATCTGGCGCGGCAGCTGGCGGACAGCAACGATATCGAACGGCGCATCCTGCTCGGCGCCGCCATCAACATGCTGAAAGGCGGAAAATGAATCGCCAACCGAAGAAGGTTGGCGATCCGACAGAAGCCCGAGGTATGCAAGCCCGGCCTTCTGCGCGCTACTATGTCACGCTAATATGACGTAATTAATAGGAATTGTCGGGTTTTTGCCCAAAGTGCCCTATTTTTGTTGTCTGCATCAGGCCAGCACGAAATCACCCGCATCCAGCGGCTGTCCCACCACTTTCACCAGGAAATCGCTGCCGTCAAAGGCGCCGCCCAGGTTGATCGCCACGTCACTGACGTGATTTTGCGCATCGTAGCTCAGCGTCGCCTCGCCCGCCTTGCCGCTGAACTGATCGACGAAGCGAATGCCGTCGGCGCTGCCGGTGTTGAACAGCGTCAGATCGATCTTGTCCTCGCCGCGCACGAAGTCGCGGATCCAATCCGGCGCCGCCGCCGTTGACTCTTCCGCCGCGAAATAGACGAAGGTGTCCTTGCCGGCGCCGCCCCACAGCTGATCCGCCCCCTTACCGCCGTACAACACGTCATCGCCCGCGCCGCCCTTGAGCACGTTATCGGCGGCGTTGCCCACCAGCACATCGTTACCCGACCCGCCGATGGCGTTTTCAATCGTTACGCCGGCAGCGATAGACACGTTGCCTTTCAGGCCGCCGACGTCCGAGAACGCCTTTTCATTCAGGTTGATGCGCTGATTCTGGCCAAAGCCGGAGAAATCGAAGGTGTCGTTGCCGCCGGCGTCCCAGGCGGTGAAGATTATTTTGTCCTGCGCGCCGGTGGCGGTGAGGAAGTCGCGATCGGTGTTGGAATTGAAACCGTAAACCGTATCGCCGGTGCGGGTGGTCATGTTGGCGCCGTAGAAATGCTGGATCGCCGTGATGTCGTTGAGCAACGGCCCGGAAGAGTACGCGCCTTTAAAGTCCTGCCCGGTGTTGCTTTCGCTGAAATAGCTCATCAGGCTGTGCGCGCGGCTGTCCTCAAAGTAGGTCGCGTCTTTAGCGTAGGTGATGCTGACGCCCGGTGCGGCGTTATAGTCGCCCGGGTGCTGCAGCCCCAACGCATGGCCGATTTCATGGGTGAAGGTCTGGCGGCCGTACTCGTTCTCATGGATCTGGTTGTTGACGAAGGTGTGGTTCTTGGCGTTATACCAGGTCTGCCCGGCGACCGAAGGCGAGGTGTCCGGGTTATACGCGAAGGCATAGGAGCCGCGCGAGCTGTAGTCGAACAGGCCGAATTTGATGTTGGCGGCGGCGGTGTTGCTGGTTTCGGTGAAGGTGATGTTAGCCACGTCTGACCATGACTGCAGCGACAGTTTAGCCTGCTCGCGCTGTTCGGCGTTAAAGCTGCTGAAGCCGCTAATGCCCATGCTCGACATGTTGCCCGGCGCCTTTTCCCAGAAGCTGTAGGTCAAAGAGACCGGCGTGTCGGTCACGCTCTTGTCGTGCCAACTGCGATCGCCGCGCACCAGCTCCAGGCCGGCGTTTTCGAACGTTTTCGACGGATGAAGCACGGTAATGGTGTCGTCTTCATCGGGTTTATAAGCGCCCAGCAGGGCTAATACGCCTTCGGCCTTAACGGAAGCATTGCTTGATGACATAACCTTATCTCCATATTCGTCAATTCAATCGGGGGGATGCCCCAACTGGCGGATTGCCTGAACGGCAGCGGCCCGGTGTTGAATCAATACGGGGATATCGGTAATGCGATGGCGCCTTCCCTCGGCACTCTGAATGAGAACGATAATCCCTTAAGAGAAAAGAATAGACACATTTTCACCGATTACAGAATTTTCTTAGATAAAGTACGGCTATGCATTTGCGCCACACGAATGATTTTCAAGGCAATAATCAGCACTATCACGATAAGCGAAAAAAAACGCATAAAAAAACCGGGGCAATCCAACCCCGGTTATCCATAAGATACTCTGGACTCAGACTAACCAACCAAGCAGCAGCGTCGCGCCGATGACCGTGGAAGCGCCGCCGATGCGCGTGGCGATTTGGGCGAACGGCATCAGCCCCATGCGGTTCGACGCCGACAGGATCGCCACGTCACCGGTGCCGCCCAGGCCACTGTGACAACAGGTGACGATCGCCGCTTCCACCGGAAACATCTTCAGGTAAGGCGCAATCAGAAAACTGACCAGCCCCATCGACAGCACTACCGAGCCGCAGACCACCACATAACCGACCGAGAACACCGCCACCACGCTTTCCAGCGGCACGTACAGCATACCCAGACCGATCATCAGCGGCCACACCAGCGCGGTGGAGACGAACTTGTAGAAACTGTGCGCGCCGGTTTCCATCGAAGCCGGGATCACCCGGCAGTACTTGCACAGCACCGCGAACAGGATCATCAGCACCGGGCCGGGAATATGCACGATGTGTTCGAACAGGCCGCCGACGATAAAGAAGGCGCAGATCACCAGCAGCCCGCCGCCCATCAGTTGGAAATCGACGTTGCCGCCTTGCTCCTTGATGGCGAACATCGCGTTCTCCTGCGCCGAACGGATCAGCATGCCGTCGCCGCTCAGCGCCTTGCGCTGCATGCCGATGCGCGCCAGCACCCCGGCGGTCACGATGGCGAAGATGTTGCCCAGCACCGCCGCCGGCGCCAGCTGCGCGACATAGACGTCCGGCGTCGAGCCCAGGATCGCCGAATAGGCCAGCGACAGCGGTAAAATCCCCTCGCCGATGCCGCCGCCGATGATCGGCACGATGATAAAGAAGAAGGTGTGATAGAAGGTAAAGCCGAACAGCTTGCCCACCAGCAGCCCGGTGATCACCGCCGTGATCGTGCCCACCACCAGCGGCACGAACATGCGAATCATCCCCTGGATCAGGATCACCCGGTTCATGCCGAGAATGCTGCCGACCACCAGACTGGCGATGACGAAATAGAGCAGGTTGGCGTCTTTCATCAGCAGATGGACGGTGCCCATGACGTTAGGCTGGAAGACATTGAAATAGACCAGCACCGACGGCACCATCAAACACAGAATGGCCGGCCCGCCGATATCGCGCAGCACGGGAATACTTTTTCCCAACTGCGCCAGCGCGAAGCCCAGCGTCATTATCACCGCCAGGCCGCCGATCATATTCTTCGGCAGGAAGTTGGCGTAGGCGGAAATCGCTACGATCGCGCAAATCGTGATAAACAAGGCGATCGGTACCGCGCCGATATCCATTTGACGAAGTTGATTAATTAACCCTGAGGATTCGGACGATGCCGTATTTTTATCACAGGCCAGTTCTGCATTTATCTGTTTCATTATTCACCCTGCTGACAAGCGTACAGTACGGTTAGATTCACCTGGCGCAAAAACTCTGCCATAGCCAAGCAAAAACAAATGATTACGAAAAATCCTATTGTGGATTTCGCTTTTTCTAATAAGAAATAAAACAGTAGACAGCCCTGACAATATGATAAAAAATAAAAATGCAAAACTAAATTACGCCGGCGAAATTCAATATTGTGACCCTCCGCCAAGGTTGGTTTTAATTAATTATCGTCAGCATTTTGTAATTAAAGTAAGCAGGCTTAAATTCGCTGCTATGCTATAGGAGGGCGAAAAAGCCCCCTGTTTTATTAATAAAGAACCGGAAACGCATTAGCTGAATCCGGTCAGCTTGATCCGAATCTCAATCCTGCGCGCGGCACCGCACGGGAAAGAGGCATAATATGACTCATAAGGAAGTAGAATATGTCTTCACGCGCTGTTACCCCACAAACCCTCGCTCGCTACGGCATCCATCAGGCCGCCGACATCGTCTATAACCCCAGTTATGAATTGCTGTTCGCCGAAGAGACCCGCGCCGACCTGCCGCCGCTGGAGCGCGGCACCCTCACCCAACTGGGCGCGGTCAACGTCGCGACCGGTGAATTTACCGGCCGTTCGCCGAAGGACAAATACATCGTGCGCGACGACACCACGCGCGATACCGTCTGGTGGTCGGACAACGGCACCGGCAAGAACGACAACCAGCCGCTCTCGCCGGAAGTCTGGCAGCATCTAAAGACGCTGGTGGGCAATCAGCTCTCCGGCAAGCGTCTGTTCGTGGTGGACGCGTTCTGCGGCGCCAACGCCGACACGCGTCTGAAAGTGCGCTTCATCACCGAGGTGGCCTGGCAGGCGCACTTCGTGAAAAACATGTTTATCCGCCCGAGCGACGAAGAGCTGGCTGACTTCGAGCCGGACTTCGTGGTGATGAACGGCGCCAAATGCACCAACCCGGACTGGCAGCAGCAAGGGCTGCACTCGGAGAACTTCGTCGCCTTCAATCTGAGCGAGCGCATGCAGCTGATCGGCGGCACCTGGTACGGCGGCGAAATGAAGAAAGGCCTGTTCTCGATCATGAACTATCTGCTGCCGCTGCAGGGCATCGCGTCGATGCACTGCTCGGCCAACGTCGGCGAGCAAGGCGACGTGGCGGTATTCTTCGGCCTGTCCGGCACCGGCAAAACCACCCTCTCCACCGATCCTAAGCGTCAGCTGATCGGCGATGACGAGCACGGCTGGGACGACGACGGCGTGTTCAACTTCGAAGGCGGCTGCTACGCCAAAACCATCAAGCTGTCGCCGCAGGCGGAGCCGGAAATCTATCAGGCGATCCGCCGCGATGCGCTGCTCGAAAACGTCACCGTGCTGGCCGACGGCAGCATCGACTTCGACGACGCCAGCAAAACCGAGAACACCCGCGTCTCTTACCCGATTTATCACATCGAGAACATCGTCAAGCCGGTGTCCAAAGCCGGCCACGCGCGCAAAATCATCTTCCTGACCGCCGACGCCTTCGGCGTGCTGCCACCGGTATCGCGCCTGACGCCGGAGCAGACTCAATACCACTTCCTGTCCGGCTTCACCGCCAAGCTGGCCGGCACCGAACGCGGCATCACCGCGCCGACGCCGACCTTCTCCGCCTGCTTCGGCGCCGCGTTCCTGACGCTGCACCCGACGCAGTACGCCGAAGTGCTGGTGAAACGCATGGAGGCCGCCGGCGCCCAGGCTTACCTGGTGAACACCGGCTGGAACGGCAGCGGCAAACGCATCTCGATCAAAGATACGCGCGGCATCATCGACGCCATCTTGAATGGCGACATTGAGCAGGCCGAGACCTTCACGCTGCCGATCTTCGGGCTGAACGTGCCGACCGCACTGCCGGGCGTCGATCCGTCGATCCTCGATCCGCGCAAAACCTACGCCGACGAATCGCTGTGGCAGGAGAAGGCGCAGGATCTGGCACAGCGCTTTATCGACAACTTCGCCAAATATACCGTCACCCCGGCGGGCGAAAAGTTGGTGAAGGCCGGGCCTAAGCTGTAAAGCAACCAGGGCGCCGCAGCGCCCTTCATACCTGTCTGCAAGGGCCGAACCCTCGGCCCTTTTCTCACGCCGCCGACGGCACGAAAACGCCGCGAAAACGCATGTTGCCAGAGGCAAGCCGCTCATAAGCCTCCGTGGCTTGATCCAGCGTGAAAGTCTCGACCATCGGCTTCACTTTGCCTTTCGCCGCCAGGTTCAGCACCTCACTCAGGTAGTGCTGCCCGCCGTGGGTCGATCCGATCACCCGCTGACGCATCATATGGAACGGCACCCCTTCGGAAGAGATCGCGAACGGTTTACTGAAGTCCAGCCCGCACAGCACCACGCGGCCATCGACCCGCAAGCCGCTCATCGCCTCCTGCGCGGAGTCGAAGTCATTGGTGGTCACCAGCAGAATGTCCGCGCCGCCGTTCTCCCGCAGCGCCTGGCCGGAGGCGACGATGCGATCGGCGCCCAGTTGCTTCGCCAGCGCGTGCTTGTCCGGCGAATGGGTGATGGCAACGGTATCGAAACCGCAGGCTTTCGACAGTTGCAACGCGACGTGCCCCAGCCCGCCAATGCCTAACACCGCCACCGTCTCATGCGGCAGCGGCGCCGCGTCGCGCAGGCCGCTCCAGGTGGTATACCCCGCACACATCATCGGCGCGGCGTCGATGTAAGACAGCCCGTCCGGCAGCAACACCGTGCCTTCAGCGGCGATGGCGATATACTCGGCGTGGCCGCCCTGGGCGGCAAAACCGGTGGTGCGCGGCGCCGGGCAGTTCATCGCCGTTTGCCCGGTTAGCGGCCGATTCTCGCGGCAGTACGGACAGCGGCCGCAGGCCGATTGCACCCAGGTGGTGCCGACGCGATCGCCAATCTGCCGCGTATGCACGCCGGCCCCCACCTCAACCACTTCCCCCACCACTTCATGGCCGGGCGTTTGCGGATAAATATCGCCGCCATATCCTTGCGTCGCCCATACGTCGGTATAACACATGCCCGAGGCGTGCACTTTGACCAGGACCTGCCCCGGTTCCGCCCGGGGCATCGGTACCTGTCTGATTTCCCAGGGCCGATTGGCGCCGGTCATAACCACCGCTTTCATCTTCTTTTCCATCATCAACTCCTCGCAGCAGGGTGGCGCCCGGCGGTTGCCCGGCGTCTCCTCATGAGCGTAAGGCAGGCTCCGCGCCGCAACAATGCAGGCGAACCTCACTGTGGAGATGAAGGCGGCTCACTAATTGGCGTAGCCAAAAGCAGAACGCGAACGCATCAGGACTGCGCCGCGCGCAGATACTCGATCAACGCCTTCAGCGCGCCCGACACGTGGCGATGGCCGGAGTAGTAGAGGCACAGCCCCGGATAAGCCGGACACCACGCGTCCAGCGCGCGCTCCAGACGCCCGTCGTGCAGCGCTTCCAGCGCCAAATGCTCAGGAACGAAAGCGATGCCGATACCGTCGATGGCGGCGTCCACCATCAGAGGCTGATCGGTCAGCGTCAGCGAGCCGGTAACGCCGATCGACTCGCTCACGCCATCACGTTCGAATTCCCAGCGGTAAATCGTGCCGCTGTCGAAGCGAAAGCGGATGCAGTTATGATGCAGCAAATCCTGCGGCGTCGCCGGGCGCCCATGGACGGCGAAATAGCCGGGCGCGGCGATGGCGGCGAAACGTACGGGCGGGCTGACGCGCATCGCGATCATGTCCTGCGGTACGGCTTCCGCCAGCCGAATGCCGGCATCAAACCCCTCGGCGACGATATCGCTCAGCTTGCCGTCGCAAACGATGTCCAGATGGATATGGGGGTACTCGCGCAGGAAATCGGCCAGCAACGGACGCAATACCAGCCTGACTGCCCCTTCGCTGGCGTTGATGCGTACGGTGCCGCTCGGCGTGGCGCGCCATTCATCCACTTCGTGCAGCGCCTGCGAAATAGACGACAGCGCCGGGCGCAGCTGCGCCGCCAAACGCTCACCCGCTTCGGTCGGCGCCACGCTGCGCGTGGTGCGGTTGAACAACCTCACCCCAAGCCGCTGTTCCAGGTTTTTTATCGAGTGGCTGACCGCCGACGGCGTCACCTCCAGCTCCACCGCCGCCGCGTGAAAGCTGCGATGGGTGGCGACGGCCAGAAAAACGGTCAAGGCGAACAGATCGCCCTGTTTGAACGGGTAAGCAGCATTCATGGGGGCATCGCAAAATAGTGACATAAATTGAACAATTAACATGCCACAGATGAATGCGGCTCACAATGCGGCGCAATCCGCGTTTTCGCCGCGCAGCAACCCCGGCATCACCAGCGCCACCGCCGCCGCGATGCGTTCGTCGATCGCGCTGCCTGGCGGCAGCAGCCCCAACGTCATCTGGCGCAGCGGTTCGGCGATGGTCATCGCCAGCAGCAGATCGCTGGTTTGCGCCCAGTCGCGCGCAAGCAACCAGCCGTATTGCTGCTGGCGCCGCAGCCAATCCGCCACCGTCGCTCGCCCGCGCTGAATGCCGTTGCGCTGGTAGCTGTCCAGCAGCGCCTCACGCCCCGGGAAATCGCTCTGCAGCAGCCGAAACATGCCCACCGCTTCGGCGCTCAGCACCTGCTGCGCCACCGCCTTCAGTCCCGTTTCCAACAGCGGCGCAACCGCCTCCCGCCGCCCGGCATCCTGTGCGAAGGCCGGCTGAAACGCCTCGGTCCAGCCGCTCACCGCCTGCGCCACCAGCTCATCGCGATTGGCGGCAAAGCGATACAGGGTTTTTTTAGCTACCCCGGCGCGTTTCGCCACTGCATCCACCGTTGCCGCGGCGTATCCGCCGTCGAGCAGCAGCGCCAGCGTCGCCTGCGTCAGCGCGGCGCGCAGCGCCGTTTCCGGCGTGGCCGGCCGGCCGCGATCGCGCAGCGGTTCTTCATTCGGGTTCGCCATAATTGTTCCTCACAAGCGTTGACAGACTCAGCATAACGACATAGCTTTATTTTGGAAACACATTTAGTTTCCAAAATAAAACAGGAACCCATTATGACACACCCTTCCCTGCTGGCGCCCTGGGGCGTCAACGATATCAACGAGTTGCTCAGGCCCGAGCCGCTGCGGCTGGAAATGGGGCTGAGCCGCAGCGCCGACGGCCTGCTCACCGTAGCGGTTCGAACCGATCTGCACGGTTGTAAAGGGCGCATGCTGGACTGGTGGTTCACCTTCTTCGAGAACACCCAGCACATCAACTGGTGGCACCCGCACGATCACGTCGAACATCGCGGCTGGGATCGCCACTGGAAAAAAGGGGAAAGCTACGTCGGCGCCAGCATCGAAGCGGTCGAATGGCTGGCGGAGCTGCCGCCGGTTGCGGCGCGCCTCAAGTTTCACGCCGCCGAGGACTTCTTCGCGCCGCAGCCGCTGCGCCAGGCGCGCGACGCGCAGGCAATCTCCGCCGCCGTTTGCGCGCGCATCGGCTTCGGCGATCAGGTGGCGTTGGATGACAACGGCGATCCCTGTGACGGCGAGATGCTGCATCTGGTACGTGATACGCCCTATGGGTGCGTGCTGCGCAGCCGCTTCCTGCTAGGTAAAGCCTGCGCCAACGCCCACGACGAACTGGCGGACGACATCGGGTTTAACCTGATGCGCCACTGCTACAACGAGTTCAGCTATCTGGCGCAGTTCCTGCCGTCGCTGTACTACGCCGAAAATGGCCGTGAGCCAGCGCCGTTGCTCTGGTGAATCGCGCCTCACAGTTCCCGCTGAAATCAATTGATTGTTTTGTCGTATAAATTTAGAACAGATGAACAATAATTCAAAAGTATGGGAACGGGGATGAATCAACAGACTCTCGACGCGCGCCGCTCGCGTCAGGCGTTGCTGGCCGGATCGGTCGGCAACTTTATCGAATGGTATGAGTTCGGGGTATACGGTTTTCTGGCCACCGTCATCGCCGCCAATTTTTTCACCCTGCAGGGTGAAAATGAAATCACCAGCCTGATCCTCACCTACGCCGCCTTTGCGCTGGCGTTTTTCTGCCGACCGATCGGCGCGGTGATCTTCGGCCGCATCGGCGATCGCATCGGCCGCCGGCCGACGCTGATTGCGGTTCTGCTGCTGATGACGCTGGCCACCGCGCTGATCGGCGTCATGCCGACCTACGCCTCGATCGGCGTCGCCGCCCCGCTGCTGCTGACGCTGCTGCGCATGTTTCAGGGGTTGTTCGCCGGCGGCGAATTCGGCGGCGCGGTATCACTGATGACCGAGTTTGCTCCCAAGGGCAAGCGCGGGCTGTTCGGCGCCTGGCAATCGCTGACCGTCGCGCTCGGCCTGCTGGCCGGGGCCGGACTGGTGGCGCTGCTGGCCGCGCTGCTCAGCGCACAGCAGTTGCATGACTGGGGCTGGCGTATTCCCTTCCTGCTGGCGCTGCCGATGGGCGCCGTGGCGCTGTGGCTGCGGCTCAAGCTCGAGGAAACGCCCACGTTCACCCAGGCGCAGCAACGTGCGGAACACGCCGCCCCACCGCCGGAAGCGAAGCTGGGCGGCGTGGTGAAAACCATTCTGATCGGCATCGGCCGCATGATGGGTTGGTCGGCCGCCGGTTATACCTTCCTGGTGGTGATGCCTTCCTATTTGCAAACCTCGCTGCACGCCACCTTCCAACAGGCGCTGGTGGCGACGGTGCTGGCCAACGTCGGTTTCGCCCTGACCATTCTGCCGGCGGGCATCATCAGCGACAGGCTGGGACGAAAAACGGTGATGCTGACGGCGGTGACGGCGGTGATCCTGTTCACCTTTCCGCTGTTGCACCTGTTGCAGGATGCGCAAAGTTCACTGTGGGTCAAAGGGCTGGCGGTGATGATCGCCGGCGCCGTGGTCGGCCTGCTGGCCGGTCCCGGCCCGGCGATGCTGGCGGAGATGTTCCCGACCCGGGTGCGCTATACCGGTTTGGGGCTGGCTTACTCACTTTCCAATGCGGTGTTTTCCGGCTCTGCCGGATTGATTATCACCGGCCTCATCAAACAGACCGGCAATATCGATATTCCCGCCTACTACGTGGTCGCCACGTCGGTGGTCAGCCTGTTTGCGCTGATGACGCTGCGCCGTGACGATCACCTGCGTTCGCTGAGCGAACGTTAATCTCGCTACAGGGGGCGACGCCGCCCCCTCAGCGCGGCGCGGCGTTCGGCGCTGAAGCCGCGCTTTGCACTGCCCCAGGCAATGCTCCACCCCACCAGCAACAGGGAAAAAACCATCCAGGGGATGGCGTTAGCGCCGACGTTTGCCAGCAGAATTCCGCCCAACGCGCCGCTGACGGCAAAAGCCAGATTAAAGAAAGTGACCAGCAGCGACTGGGCGAGATCGGCATGCTCACCCGCGGCATCCGCCAGTGATGTCTGCAACAGCGTCGGCGCACCGCCGAAACTCAATCCCCATGCCACCATGCCAACGTAAACCGCCCCGGCGGGCAAACCGTCCACGCCAAACGCCAGCGCCACCAACGCGAAGGCCGCCAGGCTGAACAGCACCAGCGCACGCAGCCAGCGATCCACCCATAAGCCGGTCAGCGCAATGCCCGCAACGGCGGCGATGCCGAACGCCAACAGCGCCAAATCCACCCTGGCCGCCAGGCCGCGCGCGGCAAGATAGGGCGCAAGATAGGTATACAGCGTGTAATGAGCCAGGATCCAACACGCCAATACGGCAAGGATAGGCCGCACGCCGGGAAGACAGAAAACCTCACGCAAATGCGCATTGCCTGGCGTTCGGCGACCGTAAAATTCGGGCAGCGTCAGCCGGATCCACACTAGCAGCAACGCGCTCAAGCTCGCCAGCACGGCAAAAATCCAGCGCCAATCCAACAGTTCGCCAAGCCAGGCGCTCATCGGTACGCCCAACGCCAACGCCAGCGGGATCCCCAGCATGGCGATCGCCATCGCCCGCCCTTGCAATGAGACGATGGCCAGACGGCGCGCGTAACCCGCGAGCAGACTCCACGTCACCCCGGTAGCGATGCCGACCAAAAAGCGCGCCCCCAGCGTCACGCCAAAACAGGGTGACAACGCCGTCACCGCGTTGCAGATCAAAAAGATGCCGATCGCCAACAGCAGCAGTCGGCGACGCGGCCACCCGCCCAGCGCCAACGTCAGCGGGATCGCCGCCGCCCCGGCGCCCAGCGCGCACAACGTCACCATTTGCCCCGCCCACGCCTCGCTGATGCTCATGCCTCGGGCTATCTGCGGCAGCATGCCGGCCGGCACAGTCTCATTAGCGGTCGCGATGAAGCTGCTCATCGTCAGCGCCAGCAATGCTTTCAGCGGCGGCAGCGCGCCATGCGCATTATCGCTATCGGTGGAAACAGAGTGAACATTCATTACCAACAACTCCCATGGTCAATTGCAGAGTCATCAGCGTCTCACCTTGCATACGGATTGATAATTAGCCTACCATTTGAATTATTTTCAAATCCAGATTGATAAAAATGGCAACGGACAGACTGGGCGACATGCGTTTATTTGCCGAAGCGGCGGCATCGGGCAGCCTTTCTGCCGCCGGCCGCAAACTCGGCCTTTCCCCCGCCGCCGCCAGCGCGCGGTTGTTCAAGCTGGAAGCGGCGCTGCACAGTAAACTCTTCGATCGCACCACTCGCCGCCTGCGTCTCACTGAAGAAGGGCGCATTTATCTGCAACACTGCACCCTCGCGTTGCAGGCGATTGCCGACGGCGAGGCGGCTCTGCAGGCCAGCCAAAGCGGCGTGTGCGGTAAACTTCGCCTCTCGGCCTCCGCCGATTTCGGGCGCAACCTTCTCAATCAGTGGATTGAAGAATTTTGCGCCGAACACCCCCGGCTGCAGATCGCGCTGACACTGTCGGACTCCCTATCCAACCTGCTGCAGGACGATCTGGATATCGCCATTCGTTTCGGCGCGCCGCGCGAAGAAACGCTCATCGCGCGGCGCCTGGCCGCCAGCCGACGCGTGCTGTGCGCCTCTCCGGCGTATCTGGCGCAATATGGCGAGCCGCGCACGCCGGCCGATCTCACCGGCCATCGTTTTATCGTACTGGTGACCGCAGCCGGCCCGCTGAATACGTTCCATTTCTCCCTGGACGGCCAGGCCTGGAGCCACACGGTGCCGCTGGAGAGCGCCTGGGAGACCAATGACGGCGCGCTGGCGCGCCAGTGGGCTTTAGCGGGGCACGGCATCGCGCGTAAAACCATCTGGGATGCGGCGGACGATATCCGCCGCGGGCGTCTGAAAGTCATTCTTCCCGACTTCACCCCGCATGAAGCCGGGATCTACGCCGTGTTTCGCCGCTCGCCCTATCAGCCGCCGCGCGTGCGCCTGCTGTTGGATTTCTTGATCGCCCGCTTTGCGGCCGCCAGCCAATCGCCGCCGTTTCATGTCCCCCCGCAGGATGAGTAACCACGCTCGTTAATCCGCGTCTCTGCGTGAGAAACATCACAAATCAATGATGTTAACGTTAACTTTTGTGATTAACATCGCATGTGTGATATCGGACAGCTTCATCCCTTCGCGAGTTAACGTTAACAATAAAGCTTATTTCACTCACCGGGACCTTATCCATGAACCGCGAAACGAAAAAATATTACGTGCTGCTCAGCAGCCTGCTGTTCTTCTTTTTCTTCACCTGGTCTTCCAGCTTTTCACTGATCTCACTCTGGCTGAATCAGAAGATCGGCCTGAAAGGCGCCGAGACCGGCCTGATCTTCTCCGCTATCTCGCTGGTGGCGCTGTGCGCACAGCCGCTGTACGGCTTTATTCAGGACAAACTTGGGCTGCGCAAGCACCTGCTGCAGTTTCTCGGCGTGATGCTGCTGCTGACCGGCCCGTTCTTTATCTACGTTTACGCCCCGCTGCTGGCGAGCAGCCTGCCGCTGGGTGCGTTGGTCGGCGGGCTGTTCATCGGTGCCACTTTCTTCGCCGGCATCGGCGCGCTGGAATCTTATACCGAGCGCGTCAGCCGCATCAGCGGTTTCGAATTCGGCCGCGCCCGCATGTGGGGCTCGCTCGGCTGGGCCAGCGCCACCTTTCTGGCCGGTTTTATCTTCAATATCGATCCGAACATCAATTTCTGGCTGGCCTCCGCCGCCGCCGTGGTGTTTCTGTTGCTGCTCAGCCAGGTGCGCGAGCTGAAGCCGAACGCCATGGCCGGCCTGGCGTTCGGCAAACCGGAGAACCTGCGGCTGCAGGACGCGCTGGCGCTGCTGCGCATGCCGGGCTTCTGGGCGTTGGTGGTGTTTGTGCTCGGCATCAGCGTATACAACGTTTTCGATCAACAATTTTCGGTCTACTTCGCCTCACAGTTCGCGTCACGCGAACAGGGCAACGAGATGTACGGTTTTCTCAACTCGCTGCAGGTCTTCCTCGAAGCCGGCGGTATGTTTCTGGCTCCGCTGCTGGTGAACCGCATCGGCGCCAAGCAGGGGCTGTTGCTGGCGGGCAGCGTGATGGCGCTGCGCATGTTCGGCTCCGGCTTGGTCAGCGGCGCCTTGATGATCTCCGCCATGAAACTGCTGCACGCCGTAGAGTTGCCGATCCTGCTGATCGCTATCTTCAAATACATCGCCAGCCGCTTCGACAGCCGCCTCTCCTCCACGCTGTACCTGGTGGGCTTTCAGTTTATCACCCAGGTGATGGCCAGCTTCCTGTCGCCGCTGGCGGGCTACGGTTATGACCGCATCGGCTTTGCCGACACCTATCTGCTGATGGGCTGTGCGGTCGCCGCCACGACGCTTGTTTCCTGTTTCCTGCTGCGCGGCGAACGTTCCGCCACGGCAGCGCCCTTTCCATCCGCCATTAAATCAAGTGAGTCTGTCCAATGAACACTGCCTTAGCTCAAGCCGACCATGCGGTCGAGGCCCTGCGCGCAGAGCGCCGAGATGATTACTACCCGCAGTTCCATCTCGCGCCGCCCGCCGGCTGGATCAACGATCCCAACGGCCTGATCTGTATTGACGGCGTCTATCATGCGTTCTTCCAGCATCACCCCTATAACGAACACTGGGGGCCCATGCACTGGGGGCACGCGACCAGCCGCGATCTGATCCGCTGGCAGCACCAGCCCATCGCCCTGGCACCCGATGCGCCCTATGACCAAGACGGTTGCTTTTCCGGCTGCGCCGTGGATGACAACGGCGTGCTGACGCTGATTTACACCGGCCACGTGTGGCTGGGCGAGCCCGGCGACGACAGCCAGGTGCGGGAAGTGCAATGTCTGGCCACCAGCGAAGACGGCATACGCTTCGTCAAGCACGGGCCGGTGCTGGCCCCACCGGACGGCATTCAGCATTTCCGCGATCCGAAAGTCTGGCGCGAGAACGGCGAATGGTGGCTGGTGGTCGGCGCTAAAGAAAACGGCCTGGGCCAGGTACGCCTGTACCGTTCTGCAGACCTGCGCGCCTGGCGCTTCGATCGGGTGCTGGCCGGCGCGCAAACGGCGCATCAAGGGTATATGTGGGAATGCCCGGATTTCTTCCCGCTGGGGGAACAACACCTGCTGCTGTTTTCGCCGCAGGGCCTGGCGGCACAGGGCTACCGCTACCGCAATCGCTTCCAGAGCGGCTATCTGCTCGGCCACTGGCGACCGGACGGCGACTTCAGGGTGACCCAACCCTTCTGCGAGCTGGATGCCGGCCACGATTTCTATGCGCCGCAGACCTTCACCGCCGCCGACGGCCGTCGGCTGCTGTTTGCCTGGATGGATATGTGGGAATCACCGATGCCCAGCAAAGCGCACCGTTGGGCCGGCGCCCTCACCCTGCCGCGCGAGCTGACGCTGGCCGCCGACGGCAGCGTCCGCATGAACCCGGCGCGTGAACTGGCGGCGCTGCGCCGAGCGTCGCACTCGTTTTTGGCGCAGACGCTGACCAATCAGCATTTACCGCTGGCGAACGATGTGCAGGAACTCACTCTGACATTGAGACCGGCCGACAACGACGCCGAGCGTTACGGGCTGGCCATCGGGAGTGCGGCGCGGCTGTTCGTCGATAATCAGGCGCACCGACTGGTACTGGAACGTTTTCATGAAAACCCCGCCCTGAGCACCTGCCGCAGCGTGCCGCTGCCGGAGGGTGACATCCTGTCGCTGCGGATCTTTATCGACCGTTCATCGCTGGAGATTTTCGTTAATCAGGGATTGGCCTGCCTGACCAGCCGCATTTATCCGACGGAGGGGGATCGCCGCCTCAGCCTGTTTGCCGAGGGCGGACGGGCTGAGTTCGAGCCCATCACAGGATGGCGGCTGGCTAGCATCTGGGGGTAGTGGAAATGAGCACCGGGCGCGCAGCGACGCACCCGGTGCGGTTACAGCGAACCACGCTCCAACAGCGGGCAAGGCACTTTCACCGTATCACGCTGTTCCCGCTGCTCGATCACATGCAGCGCCGCAAGGCGGCCCAGCTCGTAGTGCGGCAATTGCACCGTCGTCAACGCCGGCAGGAACAGCTCGCCGATGCCAACCATGTTGTCGTAGCCCAGCACCGCCACCTGTTGCGGTATCCGCCATCCTTGCGCCAGCAATACCTGATACACCAGAAAGGCTATCCGATCGTTCCCGCATACCACGACATCGCAATCGCGCCGGCCGGCAGAGAAATGCCGCGCCAGCAGCGCGACGCAGCCGCGATAGCCTTGATCGCCGCCGCTCAGATCGAGATGATACTGCCGCAGCTGTTCAACATCGCGCCCAGCTTCGCGCCAGGCGCGCTCCAGACCGCGGCGGCGCAGCCCCGCCGCCAGCGTATCCGCCGGTAAATGTATGCACAGCGGCGTACGATAGCCTTTGGCGATCAGCGTGCGCATCGCGTCATACTGGCCTTGCTCGTCATCAGGAATGTAGCTGGCGATCGCATGCGCCGGGCTGACGCAGTTGGCCAGCACCAGCCTTTTGTCCAACAGTTTGGCCGGCACA
Organism: Serratia nematodiphila DZ0503SBS1; assembly: GCF_000738675.1. Lineage (NCBI taxonomy): Bacteria > Pseudomonadati > Pseudomonadota > Gammaproteobacteria > Enterobacterales > Yersiniaceae > Serratia > Serratia nematodiphila. The sequence goes on from NZ_JPUX01000001.1 coordinate 3,945,973, forward strand.
TCCACCTGACGCAGCCCCATGGTGGTGAAGATCACGCCGTCCGGGCGATGCGCCAGCAGCAGATCGACGGTCTGTTCGGCGTTGTCGTCGGCAAACAGATTGACGACGAAGCTGTTCCAGCCGTGCTCGCGCGCGGTTTTTTCAATCGACAGGATCATGTCCACCGAGAACGGCGTCGTGGCGGTGTCCAGCGCCAGCACGCCGAGCGTCTGTACGCGATTTCCGTCACCACGAATACGCCGCGCCGACAGATCCGGCACATAGTCCAACTGGTCGATAGCCTGTTTGACGCGCCGATAGGTTTCCGGCCGCAGCTTGCCGGGCTCATTGATGGCGCGGGACACCGTCATCAACGAGACTCCGGCAAGTTTTGCGACGTCTTTCAGCGAAGCCATGCGCCCTTCTTTATGATTAATGAGGAAAAGTGAATAATCCCATAACCAGGCGCAGGACTCTACTCCGCGTTAGCAGGCTGTGATGTCCGCCCACAGAATAGCGCCGTCGGCCGTCAGCGGCCTCACCTCGCCGCTCACCGCCTGCGCCGCCCACCAGACGCCCTCGCGCGCGCTCAGTTCGCCGCCCCCCGGCAGCGACCAGACCCCGCTCAGCACATACAGCACGCCTGCCCGGTTGGGTAGCAGGGTGACGGGCGCCGTGCTGCGCCGCACCTCGGCCGCCTGCCGGCCGCGGCGCGTCATGATGTTGAAATCCTGACTGGCGTCGCCCAGCAGCGTCGCTTCCAGCGCCACGTCGCCGGAAAACGCGAACGGCTCCCCGACGCGCGCCAACTGATGGTCGATATGCCCAGCGCTGAACAGCCGCACGCCGTCGCCTTCCAGCAGGGTGATCGAACGATCGATGCCCGCAAAGGCGGAAAACGGCCCGTCCTGCGCGATGGTGGCGATGCTGGCGCGCCAGTCAAAATCCTGCGCGCCCGGCGGCCAGCTGACGATTTCGCGGGTTTCCCCACCGCCGTTGCGCCACGGGCTGACCGGCAGCGCGGCGAAGTTAAAACGGGTCAGGCTCATTACGCCTCCTGCTGAAAGGTTTTCAGCACCTGCAGGAACTCGGCGCTGCTCTGCTGCTGCAGCGCGTGCCGTCCCTGCTCGATCACCTGCCGGCCGCCGACGAATACGTCGCGAATTTGCTCTTTGCCGCCGGCGAACAGCCAGCGGTTAAGGATCGAGGCGTCCGGCGCCGCCGCCAGATACGGATCGTCGCCGTCCAGCACCAGCCAGTCGGCGCGATAGCCGCTCTGCAGCCGACCGATCGGCGCGCCGCACGCCTGCGCGCCGCCCTGCAGCGCCTGCGAGTACAGCACATCGCCCACCGCCGACTGTTCCGGCGTCGTCAGGCGATTGCGACGCTGATCGCGCAGCCGCTGGCCGTATTCAAACCAGCGCAGCTCTTCCACCACGTCGAGCGAAACGTGGCTGTCGGAACCGATGCCCCAACGCCCCTGCTGCTGCAGGTACGCGTCGCCGGGGAAAATACCGTCGCCGAGGTTGGCTTCGGTGGTCAAACACAGGCCGGCCACCGCACGGCTGCGCGCCAGCGCTTCCAGCTCGTCGCGATCCAGATGGGTGGCGTGCACCAGACACCAGCGCTGATCCACCGGCAGATGGTCATACAGCCAGGCCACCGGGCGCTGCCCGCTCCACGCCAGGCAATCGTTCACCTCTTTTTGCTGCTCGGCGATATGAATATGCACCGGCAAGGTGCGATCCGACGCGGCCAAAATCTGCTGCATCTGCCCCAGCTCCACCGCACGCAGCGAGTGGAAGCACAGCCCCTGATTCTGCAACGGGCGATCCGCCAGCTGGCGGGCAATCACCTGCTGCTGATGCAGATAGCTTTCGGTGTCCTGGATAAAACGTTTCTGCCCCGGCTGGGCCGGCTGGGCGCCGAAACCGGCGTAGCTGTACAGCACCGGCAGCATCGTCATGCCGATGCCGGCCTGATGCGCCGCCTCGCTGAGCCGGCCGGTCATCTCACCGCGATCGGCGTAGGGCTTGCCGTCGGCGTCGTGATGCAGGTAGTGGAATTCGGCCACCTGGGTGTATCCGCCCTTGAGCATTTCGATATACAGTTGACGGGCGACCACCTCCACCTGCTCCGGCGTCAGACGCTGCACCAGGCGGTACATCAGATCGCGCCAGGTCCAGAAGCTGTCCTGCGGGTTGCCCGCCACTTCCGCCAGCCCCGCCATCGCGCGCTGGAAAGCGTGGGAGTGCAGGTTCGGCATGCCCGGCACCGCGTCGCCGTGCAGCCGGGTGCAGCCTTGCGGTTCAGCGTCGGCGGTAACTTGAGTCAGATAACCTTGCGCATCGACGTCCAGCCGGACGTTATGCGCCCAGCCCTCAGGGAGCAAAGCGCGTGGGGCAAAATAAGCAGGCATGGCAGTATTCCACGGTTGATGTAACGGTGAATGAGGCGCGGCGATGGCGCGCATTCAGGAATTTTTGGCGGCCGCCGGCAAGTTTCTGGCGCGACGGCCACTAGTTGTATATACATATACATACGCCGACATCAACAGTAAACTGGTGTTATTATTTTTTTATTTGACGAGGTTAACGTCGTGGCTGAACAACAGACCGTGTTACAACTGGCGGCTGCAATGAGCGATGCCCCCGCCCCGATCTACCAACGGGTCAAACAGGCGATCGTGAATCAAATCCGTGCGGGGCATTGGCAACCGCACCAGCGCGTGCCCTCCGAAAGTGAACTGGTGGCGGAACTGGGCGTCAGCCGCATGACCATCAACCGCGCGCTGCGCGAGCTGACCAGCGAAGGTTTTTTGATCCGCATGCAGGGCGTCGGCACCTTCGTCGCCGAAGCCAAGGCGCATACCGCACTGCTGGAAGTGCACAACATCGCCGATGAGATCGCCGCGCGCGGTCATCGCCACGGCAGTAAAATCCTCGAGCTGAAGGCCCGCCCGGCCAGCGAGGAAGAAGCGACGGCGCTGGGCATTCAGCCCGGCCAACGGCTGTTCTACTCCCAGATCGTGCATTACGAAAACGACGTGCCGGTGCAGGTGGAAGACCGCTGCGTCAACCCGCTGGTGGCGCCGGATTACCTGAAGCAGGATTTCGACCGCGTCACCCCTTACACCTACCTGACGCAGGCCGCGCCGCTGACCGCCGGCGAACACATCGTCGAAGCGGTGATCCCCACCCGGCGCGAGCGCGAGCTGCTGCAGCTGGAGGACCACGAACCCGGCCTGCTGATCCATCGCCGCACCTGGTCCGGCAAAACCGTGGTCACCTCGGCGCGGTTGCTGTACCCCGGCAGCCGCTATCAGCTGTTCGGCCGCTTCACCAGCGAAGTCTGAACCCCGGCGGGCGCGCCCTGCGCCCGCATCTCCGCTGTCGATCACATCCTGATAACAAAATCTCGCCCGCCTCTTGTGACATCCCGGTGAATGCGTTAGGTTGTTTTTAATTGTATATACAACCATGTGGGAGCTGCGGCTCCGGCGGAGGAAAGCAATGACGTCTGAGATCCACTGTGACAGCCTGTGGCACGGCGCCGATATCGTCACCATGCGCGACGGTAAATATCACACCCTGACCGACGGCGCGATCGCCGTACGCGACGGCAAGATTGTCTGGATTGGCGAACATGCGGCGCTGCCGCCCGATCTTATCGCGGACGAAACGGTGAAATTCGACGGCGGCATCATCACCCCCGGCTTTGTTGACTGCCACACGCACCTGGTGTTCGGCGGCAACCGCAGCGGCGAGTTCGAACAGCGGCTGAACGGCGTAAGCTACGCCGACATCGCCGCGCAGGGCGGCGGCATCATCTCCACCGTGAAAGCCACCCGCGAGGCCGACGAAGAGTTGCTGCTGGAGCAGGCGCTGTTCCGCCTGCGGCCGCTGCTGGCGGAAGGCGTCACCTGCGTGGAGATCAAATCCGGCTATGGCCTCAGCCCGGAGAGCGAACTGAAAATGCTGCGGGTGGCGCGCAAGTTGGGCGAGCTGCTGCCGGTCGAGGTGAAAACCACCTGTCTGGCGGCCCATGCGCTGCCGCCGGAATACGCCAACCGCGCCGACGACTACATCAATCTGGTCTGCGACACCATCATCCCGCAGGCGGCGGCCGCCGGTCTGGCGGATGCGGTCGACGCCTTCTGCGAGCATCTGGCGTTCTCACCGGCGCAGGTGGAGCGCGTCTTCGCCGCCGCCGAAGCCGCCGGTCTGCCGGTCAAACTGCACGCCGAACAGCTCTCCGCCCTCGGCGGCAGCACGCTGGCGGCGCGCCATCACGCGCTCTCCGCCGACCATCTCGAATACGCTACCGAGCAAGACGCCCGCGCCATGGGCGACGCCGGCACCGTGGCGGTGCTGCTGCCGGGCGCTTACTACCTGCTGCGTGAAACCCAATGCCCGCCGGTAGCGCTGTTCCGCAAACACCACGTGGCGATGGCGATCGCCAGCGACGCCAACCCCGGCACGTCGCCGGCGCTGTCGCTGCGCCTGATGATCAACATGGCCTGCACGCTGTTCCGCCTGACGCCGGAAGAGGCGCTCGCGGGCGTCACCACCCACGCCGCCAAAGCGCTGGGGCTGCAGCACAGCCACGGCACGCTGGAAACCGGAAAGGTGGCGGACTTCGTTCACTGGCCGCTGTCGCGGCCGGCGGAACTGGCTTATTGGTTGGGCGGCCAGCTGCCCTGTACGGTGATTTTCCGAGGAGAAGTACGTCAATGACCATTCGCGATCCTTTTAGCTTCCAGACCGGCAGCCTGCCGCTGCTGATCAGCATCCCACACGCCGGCACACAACTGACGCCGGCGGTCGAGGCCGGGCTGACCGACGATGCCCGTCCGCTGCCCGATACCGACTGGCACATTCCGCAGCTGTACGACTTCGCCCGGGCGATGGGCGCCAGCGTACTGGTCGGCAACTATTCGCGCTTCGTCATCGATTTGAACCGCCCGGCGGACGACAAGCCGCTGTACACCACCGCCACCACCGGTCTGTATCCCGACGTGCTGTTCGACGGCCGCCCAAGCTTCCTGCCGGGCAAAGCGCCGACGGACGAAGAACGCGCCGTCTACCTGCAGCAAATTTGGCAACCTTATCATCAGCAGTTGCAGAACGAACTGGCGCGCCTCAAAGCGCGCCACGGCTATGCGCTGCTGTTCGACGCGCACTCGATCGCCTCGGTGATCCCGCGGCTGTTCGACGGCCAGCTGCCGGATCTCAATCTCGGCACCAACGGCGGTGAAAGCTGCGCCCAGGCGCTGAGCGATCGGCTGGTCGCCTGCTGCGAGCAGCAACAGCAGTACACCCACGTGCTGAATGGCCGCTTCAAGGGCGGTTATATCACCCGCGCCTATGGTCAACCGCAGCAGCAACAGCATGCGATCCAGCTCGAACTGGCGCAGGTCAACTACATGTCCGAACAGTATCCTTTCGCGTTCGAGCCCCAGCGCGCCGCCTCGCTGCAGCGCCTGCTCAAGCAGATGATTGAAAGCCTGTTGGACGGTGCCGCCAGACTGAATTGAACCCCCTTTACAGGCGCCGCCGGGCGCCTGTTTTTCTCCTGCCTCTAACCGCAACGCCAGCAGCAATCTGCGCGCTATATCAAAGTTTCGCGTGATTCCCCGCTAACTGGTCCAAACAGCGCACAAAACGGCGGCCGACGAAAAACGCACTGCGCCACAATCAGCCCAAAAGCCCGCGCTCAGCGCCGGGCGGCGTGTGGCCGAGCTGGCCCGTTTCGAATACTCTCTGGAGGCCCTATGTCTGTAACACCGTTAAACTGGCGCGCTGCCGGCGCCTTGGCCGAACAACTGCTGGCCGGCTGGCAACGGCATGGCGAACCCGGCGGCGCCATCACCCTGTTTGACGCCCAACAACGCCGCGCCACCGCCTGCGCCGGCCTGGCCGATCTGGCGCAGAACACCCCCTTCACCGCCGACAGCGTGGTGCGTTATGCCTCAGTGACCAAGCATATCTTTGCCGCGCTGGCGCTGAACGCCACCGAGCGCGCCATTCGGCTGGAGCAACGCCTGGGTGAACTGCTCCCCGCCCTGCAGCCCGCGTTGGCGGACGTTACCGTCGGCCAGGCGCTGGACATGACCGGCGGCCTGCCCGACGTGCGCGAGACGCTCGGCCTGCTGGGCATCTCGCTGCACGCCGTCAGCGAGGCGCAGCCGGTGATGCAGTTTGTCGAGGGGCTGGAGAAATTGAACTACGAAGCCGGCAGCGAGATCGCCTACAGCAATACCGGCTATCGGCTGCTGGAGGCCGCGCTGCGCAGCAAAGGGTATGATTTCGACCAACTGGTGCAACAGCACATCGCCCGGCCGCTGCAGGTGCAGATGCGGGCGCCGGAAAGCTGGTTCGACGTGGTGCCGGGGTTGGTGCCGGGTTACTGGCGTGCGCCGCAGGGCTGGCAACACGCCAGCGCCGGCCTGCACCTTTCCGCCTCCGGCAGCCTGACCGGCAGCCTCAACGCCCTCACCCGCTGGCTGCAGACGCTGTTGGCGGACGAAGGCCCCGGCCAGGGCGTGCTGGCGCAACTCGGCGCACCGCGCCGCCTTAATCAGGGCCAGCTCAGCGCCTATGGCCTGGGTCTGGCGCAAACCCCGCTGGGCCGCCGCCGCTTGCTCGGCCACGGCGGTTCCCACGCCGGTTACAAAACCTATTTCCTGCTGGAGCCCGACCGTCAGGCCGGCGTCGCGCTGGTGGCCAACCGAGAAGATTGCGACAGTTTCGGTATGGCCCTGCAGGTGATGGCCGCGCTGCTGGGCGAACCGCTGCCGCAGCGCAGCGCCGCGATCCCCGACGGCCTCTACGCCACCCTGGCGGAGCCGCACTGGCTGGAGGTCAAAGATGGCAACCTGGCCTATCTGGGCAGCGATGAACCACTGTATCAGGGCGAGGATGGGTACGCGGTGTCGCTGTCCGCCCATATGCCGATCAAATTGAAATGGACTGGCGAAGCGATCGAGGGCGAAGTCGGGCATGTGGCGCGCCGTTTCCTGCCGGTCACGGCCAACGGCGACTGCCTGAAGCATGTACAGGGGCTGTGGTATCACCCGCACTATCGCACCGCCTTTGAAATTCGCGGCAATCGGGTGCATATCGGCGTCGGCCCGGCGGCGCAGACCGGCACGCTCAGCCCGCTCGGCCAGGGCCGCATGCTGGTGGAGTGCCAGGACGGCCCGTGGTTAAAACGCTTTTGCCTCTATTTCCGCGGTTACAACGTGGATCTCATCGCCAACCGCAGCCGGATGCTGACCTTCCGCCGCAGCACCGTCGGCCGCGACTGACGCTCAGCGTGCGCTGCCGGTTTTGACCGCCAGCAGCGCATCCGCCAGCCGCCGTTTGTCGGCGTCGCTGAGATTCACCTGATCCACCGACGCCATAAACGCCGCCCGATCCGCCTCGCCGAGCGGGCCGGCACGCAGCCGCTCCGCCAACCGTTGCAATATCTGGCTGCTCAGTTGCGCGATCTGCGGGCGCACCTGCGCCAACGGGCGCGGCTGCCAGCCGGATCCCGGGCTCGCCAGCCAGTCGGCGCGATAGCGGTACTGAATCGCCTTGGCGGCGTCCATCTGCGCGGCGATAAAAGGCCGCACCGACGCCGGCTCCAACCCCAAACGCCCCGCCTCCGCCTGCGCGCTGGCCAACACCTTCGCCTCCTGCGCCAGATCTTCGATCGGCAAATGCTGCTGCGCCTTGTAACCGGCCACGTCTTTCATCAACGACAGCCGTTGGTTCACCAGCTCGCCGATAGCGGCGCCGCCGCCCGCCAACGCGGGAAAACTGGTCAGGCAACACGCTATCAATAACGCCCTGAACATGGCGCCTCCCTTATGATGCAGTGAAAACGTAAGGCCCAAAGTTCACCACGTCCGCCCCGCGCTGGCAAATAAAAAGGCCCCGCCGCAGCGAGGCCCGATAACGCTCGACAAACGTTAGTCGAAAACGCCATTGATCACGGAGGCCACAATCGCGGTGCTGAGTGCGACCAGCACCAGATCGTCGCCGGCGATACGCCACTCATAACCCGGGTACTGCGGCAACTCACGCAGCATCGAGTAAGGCACCACTTTTTTGGCGATGCCCGGCGGCAGCGGTTTACCGCGCGCCAGATTTTTGGCGATGCCCGGTGGCAGCGAGCTGTAGCCGGTCAAGCCATAGTTGTGCGCCAGCGAACGGGCGCGGTCGCGCGAGAGGCTGACTGATACCAGATTATCGTCGTTCCTATAGCCGCCTTTATCTTTATTGCCTTTGTTGCCGTGATTGCCGTTGTTACCGTTGTTGCCATGGTTACCGTTATTGCCGTTGTTGCCATGGTTACCGTTATTGCCGTGATTGCCGCTGTTGCCATGGCCGTTTCCGTTGCCGTTACCATTGCCGCCTTTGTCGGCCAAGGCCGGGGCGGATGACAACCCCAGCGATGCAATCAGCGCCAACACCGTGAGAGTCGTACGACGTTTGTTCATGTTGTGTATTCCTGCGTGGGTGACTCTGTTGACTATAGCTGGCCTTTTCCAGACAAAGTATAAGGAAAAATCCGAGATAACGGCGCGCTTTTACGGCATTCGCTTTCAAACCTTGTCTCAACGCAAAACGCCTCGAAAATGCCGATGCTTGTTTCAGATTTTTCTTGAAGAAAAATAAGCCTTACGCTAGCGTGGGAAGGTAACAAAAAAGAGTTAGCGTGCTCTTTTTCGTCGCACCTCAAATCTTATTCTTATCATCCATAATGATAATAGCGAACATTTCCCGCCTCTCCGTGCGGGATTCTTTTTCCCGCCGCTGTCGCCCCAATCTGGTGCTTTATGTTGAGATTTCGTTGCCGATAATTTACATTCGCTGTCTGAGAAACCTCAACCTCCCGCGGTGGCCAGGCTGGCAACGGGTGGGCGTTCAGGAGCAAAAGACGTGCAAATGACCCTCATGGAATACATCACTCGGCACTTTAACGGCGATCTTCATCAGTACGCGCAGTCGGAAGGCGTCAGCCGTGAACAAATCATTAGTTGGATAAATAATGAATGTCACGTGATCAAAGGCAGACTGTTTATGCCGGTGAAGCATCTCCCGGTTGAACAAGCCCAGTGATGACGAAAAAAAACCCCGCCAGGCGGGGTTTTCTGTTTCTGATAGCACGGAAAATCAGAAGTTATAGCCGACCACGAGGTAATAACCCCAACCGGTAGACTTGATCGGGCCCTGCGGGGTGCCGATATCCGCGCCATCCTGCCACTGGCCGCCGTTATGGAAATAACGCGCCACGAAAGAATAGTGCCAGTGATCGTAGTTCAGCGCCAAAATGTGGCTGGAGGCGATAGAGTTGCTGGTGCGCACCTGTTTGCCGGTGCCGTCAACCCAATGGCTGTCCTTGCCCAGATCGGAGCCGAAGTCGAAGTTGGTGAAGCCGATGTAGCTCAGGTTGCCGCCCCACACCTGGGTCAGCGGCACGAAGTATTTCACCTTGAAGCGGTAACCGTCCCAGCTGTTCTCGTTGGCGGCCTGGTAGTTTTCCCACTGGTATTTGGCATAGATGTTCATCGACAGGCTCATCGGCAGACCGGTGTCGATATCGGTGCCCAGACCCATGTACCAGGTGTTTTGACGGCCGTCGGCGTTGTGGCCCAGATCATAGATGTAGTTGTTGGCGAAGTACCACTCTTTGAACGGACCGAAGCTCAGATCGGTGCCGGTCAGTTTGTCGATGGAGAAACGTGGTTCAATCTCCATAAACAGTGGGGAGCCTTTGTCCCAGATGCCGCGATCCGGGGTATTGCCTACGCCGAAGAATTTCGGCACGTCAACGTAACCGTAGAAATCGAACCAGTCTTTCTTGGCGAAGGCTTCGTATTCGAGATACACGTCGTTATTCAGCTGCGGCCCGAAACGGGTGTGGTAGCTGCCCACCACGTTGACGCTCTGGTGCCACCAGTCGGAGACATATTGACTGTCTTTGCTATCAGCCATTGATGATGCACTGTAAGACGCTGCGAGCAGTACACCTGCTGCGAGAGCTATTTTTTTCATTTTATTACCACATGCTTAAAGGGCCATTTCCTGCCCGTTTAGAAAAGATGACAATGAGTCTGCCGACACCTGGCGTTGTCTTCACACAGAAACTCGGATGACGCGCGCATTATAGAAACCACTGACTGTAAGAATCTGTGATCCAGTTACGCATTTCGCGAATAGGTAATCGATTGCGTTCACATTTGTCAAATTATGTTTCATGCAAATTCACATTCGCTGTGATTTTTGTCATGCACCGCGTTTTTTAGCGCAGTTTTTGAGCCAAATGACATCAGGGCGTGATCACGCCCTGGAAAAGAAAAAGCCGACGCGCCAGCGTCGGCCTTCATCAGAATCAGGAGAAAGTGCGGAACGTAAAATCAGTTCACCGCCGGCACCGCTTTGGCGATGTTTTCCTGGCGGAACGCCACCTCTTCGCCGTTTTTCACCTCCCAACTGGCGACAGGAATATCGGTCTTGGGCGCCGCCGCGACGACCGAGCCGTAAATCAGCTTGTCGTCGCGACGCAAAATATAAACGTCGAGCTGATATTCATGTCGCAAATTCGCCGTGGTCAGGCGAACGGTATCGCCGCGCTCATAGTGATGCACGTCGATTTCAGGCTGTTGAATAAATTGAATGTCGCTTCTCATCGTCGTCGTTCCTTCAGGCAACATGGCTAGTTAAATTCTAGTTCAACATTGCGACGACAGCGGATAATTTCCGTTAATTTCCGCGAGTTGCCCGCCAACAGATCAGCGAACCGAGAGTGACCATCGCCACGCCCTGCCAGAAATTGACGGTCAGCGAGGTGTGCAACACCAACGCGGCGAACACCGCCGACAGCACCGGGGTAAAATAGGAGACGGTGGCCAGCAGCGTCATGTTGCCGTGCAAGATGCCGACGTTCCAGGCGGCATACCCCGCCCCCATCGCCACCCCGGCGCACAGCAGCGTTACGGTCACGCCGAGGCTGAACTGCATGCCGCTTTCCGCGCTGAAGGCATACTTCAGCCACAGCGCCAGCGCGGTCAGCACGATGAACAGCACCACGCCGTTGCTGCCCTGGGCGATCTTCTTGGTCAGGTTGCAATACAGCGCCCAGATCACCGCGCCGCTGAAGGCCAGCGCGTAGCTGAGCGGGTTGCTGCGCACGTTGGCCAGCATCTGCGCCGGCGACCAGCCGCCCTCGCCGCTCATGATCCAACCGATGCCGAACAGCGACAGCAGCAGCCCCGGCAGCAGCCACCATTTCGCTCTTTGGCCGTTAAGCACCAACGCCATCAGCACGGTGAAACAGGGCCACAGGTAGTTGATCATGCCCACTTCTATCGCCTGCAGGCGGGTATTGGCGTAGCCGAGCGACAGCGACAGGCAGATCTCGTAACTGACGAACAGCAGGCTGCCGACGATGAGATAAGGCCGCGGAAAGCTGCGCCATTTCGGCACGCCGAGCGCCACCAGCAAAAACACCGCGCTGACGCTGTAGATCATCGCCGCGCCGCCGATCGGCCCCAGCCCTTCGCTGACGCTGCGGATCAGGCCGACGACGCTGCTCCACAGCACGATGGCCAACAAACCGAGCAACGTGGCGCGGGTACGCAAGGGCAAAGCGGGCATAAGGCAGGTCCAATAGGTTATTTTTTATCAGTTTTTTCACTCTACTGCCGCACGCGCCAAAAAGAAAGGCGGGAAACTCCCGCCTGTGAATTTATTGCTGCGGTTGCCGCTCCAACTGCGGCGGCGGCTGACGAAAACGTCGGGTCAGCCAGGCCAAATAGCCGAAACCCAGCGTCGCCCAGATAAGCCCCATGGTCAGCGAGCTCTTCTCCAGGTTCAGCCACAGCACCCCCACCGTCAACGCCCCCACCAGCGGCAGGAACAGGAAGTTGAAGCGATCCTTCCAGCTTTTGTTGCGCCCTTCGCGAATAAAGAAGTGGCTGATCACCGACAGGTTAACGAAGGTAAAGGCCACCAGCGCGCCAAAGTTGATCAGCGCCGTAGCGGTCACCAGATCGAACGACAGCGCCGACAACGCCACCAGCCCGACCATCAGTACGTTCAGCGCCGGCGTGCGCCATTTGGGGTGGATATAGCCGAAGAATTTCTCCGGGAACACGTTGTCACGCCCCATCACATACAGCAGGCGCGACACGCTGGCGTGCGACGCCAGGCCGGAAGCCAACGTGTTGATAAAGGTCACGCACAGGAAAATCGACTGGAACAGCTTGCCGCCGACGTACAGCGCGATCTCCGGCAGCGCGGCGTCGGGTTGGTGAAAGCGTTGAATGGTCGGGAAAAACAGCTGGATAAAGAACGAAACGCTAATAAAGATCACCCCGCCGTACAGCGCAGTCAGGAAGATGGCGCGCGGAATAACCTTGGCGGCGTCGGGCGTCTCCTCGCACAGCGTGGTGACCGCGTCAAAACCGAGGAACGAGAAGCACAGGATAGTCGCGCCGGTAATGATCGGCAGCAGGTGGGCATTCTCGCTGAGGAACGGCCGCAGGCTCCACACCGTGCCCACCCCCTCGCCGTTGTGCAGGCCGCGCACCACCAGGTAGATAAATACCAGAATGATCGCCACCTGCGCCAGCACGAACAGGGTATTGAAGTTGGCCACCAGATTGACGCTTTTCAGGTTGATGGCGGTGATCAGGATGACGAAGCCCACCACCCACACCCAGGGCGGCACTTCCGGGAACAGCGCGGTCAGGTAAATCTTCGCCAGCAGCGTATTGATCATCGGCAGGAACAGATAGTCCAGCAGCGACGACCACCCCACCAGAAAACCGACGTGCGGGTTGATCGCCTTCTGCGCATAGGTGTAAGCGGAACCGGCGGTGGGAAACTGGCGCACCAGTTTGCCGTAGCTGATGGCGGTGAACAGCACGCCGGCCAGCGCCAGCAAATAGGAGGTCGGCACATGGCCGTCGGTGAGGCCGGAGACAATGCCGAAGGTGTCGAACACTGTCATCGGGGTCAGATAGGCCAGGCCCATCATCACCACCTGCCACAGCTTGAGGGATTTGCGCAGCTGTGGTTTGCCCGCCGGGCCGCTGTCGATGGCTTTAATCGTCATGGCAGTTCCCCTTTTGGTCCTCTGCTGTCAACCGTGCAATGTCATTCAGAGAGGCCGCGGGGAAACTGCTGTTCAGGCGGCGGGAAAAACGATTTGGGGTCACTGTCGGGCGGCCGGCGACCGGCCCGTAGGCACTGCGGCACAGGCAAACGCCTGCGCATGGGGATGACTGAGTCATGGTTATTTCCTCGTCGGCGTCCTGTACGCCGTGATAGAAGAAATTCTTTACCGCAGCGCGCAGCCTCACCGGCCACAGGAGAGCCGATGAAATGCGCCGGACGCGCGCGGTAGTCGCAGGGTGAGCGGGATCAGGCGTTTTTCAGCATCCACTCGATTTCGGTTTCGGTGATCAGGCGCTCGAACTGCACCAGCTCGTCGGTTTTGCAGGCCAGGTAGACATGGCTGAAGCGTTCGCCCAGCAATGCATTGAGCACCGGCTGATGTTCAAACTCGTACAGCGCGTCGCTCTGGCGGATTGGGAACGGCAGCCCGTCCTGCTCCAGCCCGTTGCCGGTCACCGGCTCAGGCAGCGACAATGCGGTTTCCAGGCCGTAGACAATGCCGGCCAGAATGGTCGCCATCACCAGATAAGGGTTAGCGTCGGCGCCCGCCACGCGATACTCCACGCGGTGGTTGTCGCGATCGCCGCAGGGAATGCGCAGCGCCACGGTGCGGTTGTTATGCCCCCAGGAAGCCTGGGTCGGCACATACATGCCGGGCTGGAAACGGCGATAGGCGTTGACGTTCGGCGCCAGCAGCGCCATCGAGGACGGCATCAGGGCGATCATGCCCGCCAGCGCCTGTTTCAGCAGCGCCGAATCTTCGCCGTCGTCGTCGGCGAACACATTGTCGCCTTGCGCATTCAGCATGCTGATGTGCACGTGCATGCCGCTGCCGGCGTGCTCCTCATACGGCTTGGCCATAAAGGTGGCCTGCATATTGTGGTTCTCGGCCACCATGCGCACCAACCGTTTCAGCGCCAGCGCATGGTCGCAGGCCTGCAGCACATCATCGGTATGGTGCAGGTTGACTTCGAACTGCCCCGGCGACGCCTCCGCCACCGCGCCGTCCGCCGGAATGCCCTGCAAACGGGCCAGCTCGTCGATTTCGCTCAGCACATCGGCGAAATGGTTCAGGTTATCGACGGAGTACACCTGGCTTTGGGTGTTGCGCTCCTGGGTTCCCGGCGCGCAAGGCGGCTGCAGATAGCCCTCCGCATCGCGTTGACGATCGATGAGATAGAACTCCAACTCTACCGCTACCACGGGGGAAAGCCCGCGCTGACGCAAACGCTGCCACACTCGGTTCAGCACATTGCGCGGTTCAACGTCAAAGGGAGTGCCATCTTCATCCAGCATGGTGAGCAGCACCTGCGCGATATATTGCGGGTCCGCGGCCGACGGCGTCAGCGTGCCCGGCACCGGCACGCACACGTGATCCGGCTCGCCCAGCTCCTGCCCCAGCCCGGCCTCTTCTACGACGTTGCCGAGAATATCCATCGCAAATACCGACGCGGGGAAATAACAGCCCTTCTCCAGTTTGTTCAGGCCGCCGACCGGGATGCGTTTGCCGCGGAAGCTGCCGTTCAGATCGGTCAGCAGTACGTCGACATGTTGGGTTAACGGATAACGTTCCAGGTACTTCTTCACTTCGCGCTGGAACGCGCTACTTCGTCTCTCTTCACTGTGCTGAACAAAGTTTTCCACTTCTACGATGTTGGTCTGCATGGTTCACCCGCCGTTTGTGTTTTGCTGTCGTCGATGTTTATTGACCGTTTTGTTCAATATAATGCCCACAAATGAAACGTAGATGAAACAAATTTGTTTTGCAAGTGTTACTTTTGGTTTGAATATTGCCCAATCGACTGCTAGATTTATAGAATATTGAACGAAATCGGCGGTGGAGAAGCTTATCGTTCATAATTTCGAACGTACCAAGGGGATAGCATGGACAATATATTTAACAGACCAGTCATCGGCGTCGTCATGTGCAGGTATAGGTTAAACGGGCACCTCACACAGACCTTGCAAGAAAAGTACCTGAATGCCGTTATCACCGCCGGCGGCTTGCCGATCGCCCTGCCGCACGCGCTGGCGGAGCCGGAAATGCTGGCGGAACTGTTGCCGCGCCTCGACGGCATTTTGCTGCCGGGCAGCCCCAGTAATGTGCAGCCGCACCTTTATGGTGAAAACGGCGATGAGCCTGACGCCGATCCCGGCCGAGACGCGTTGAGCCTGGCGCTGCTTCGCCAGGCGTTCGACAGGCGCATTCCCCTTTTCGCCATTTGCCGCGGCATGCAGGAGATGGTGGTCGCCACCCAAGGCACCCTGCATCGCCGCCTGTACGAACTGCCCGAGCTGCTGGAGCATCGTGAAGATCACGACCTGCCGCTGGAACAGCAATACGCCCCCGCCCATGAAGTCATCGTTCAGGAAGGGGGGCTGCTTTCGCAACTGATACCGGATTGCAACAGATTCTGGGTGAACTCGCTGCACGGCCAGGGCGCCAAAACTCTGGGCGCGAGCGTTCGCATCGAGGCGCATGCCGCCGACGGACTGGTGGAGGCGATCAGCGTGCGCGATCAGCCCTTCGCGCTCGGCGTGCAATGGCACCCGGAGTGGAACAGCGACGAGTACGCCCTGTCGCGCCTGTTGTTTGATGGTTTCATCACCGCCTGTCGGAACTATCAAAAGGAAAAACGCCCATGAGCGACGTCAGCTTGGCACCGGGAAAACGTCTGTCGCAGATCCGTCAACAATTGGGGTTGTCGCAGCGCCGGGTCGCCGAACTGTCTGGGTTAACCCACAGCGCCATCAGTACTATCGAGCAAGATAAGGTCAGCCCGGCCATCAGCACGCTGCAAAAACTGCTGACGGTATACGGTCTGTCGCTGTCGGCGTTTTTCGCCGAGCCGGAAAAACCGGCGCAGCCGCAGATCGTGATAGGCAGTGACGATCTGATCGAAATCGGCAGCCAGGGCGTTTCGATGAAGCTGATCCACAACGGCGATCCGAACCGCACGCTGGCAATGATGATCGAGACCTACGAACCGGGCACCACCACCGGCGAGCGCATCAAACACCAAGGGGAAGAGATCGGCACGCTGCTGGAGGGCGAAGTGGTGCTGCAGGTCAACGGCCAGAGCTATCACCTGCTGGCCGGGCAGAGCTACGCCATCAATACCGGCATTCCCCACAGCTTCAGCAACACGTCGGCGCGCATTTGCCGGATTATCAGCGCCCATACGCCGACGACATTCTGATCCAACGGAGCCAGGCATGAACTTTCACCATTTGCAGTATTGGCAACAACGGGCGCAGGCCCTGAAGATTGAGCACCAGCTGTTTATCGACGGCCGCTACCAGCCGGCCGCCGCGGGGAAGCGTTTCGCCGTGGAAGATCCCGCCGGCCGCCGTGAGCTGGCGCAGGTCGCGCGCGGTGAAGCCGCCGACATCGATCGGGCGGTCAGCGCGGCGCGCGCCGCCTTTGAACGCGGCGACTGGGCGCAGGCCGCGCCGGCGCAACGCAAAGCCACGCTGCTGCGCTTCGCCGATCTGATGGAGCAGCATCACGAAGAGCTGGCGCTGCTGGAAACGCTGGACACCGGCAAACCGATTCGCCACAGCCTGCGCGACGACGTGCCGGGCGCTATCCGCTGCATCCGCTGGTACGCCGAAGCGATCGATAAGGTGTACGGCGAAATCGCCCCCACCGGCCGCGATGCGCTGGCGCTGATCGAGCGCGAACCGATCGGCGTGGTCGGCGCCATCGTGCCCTGGAACTTCCCGCTGCTGCTGGCCTGCTGGAAACTCGGCCCGGCGCTGGCCGCCGGCAACAGCGTGGTGCTCAAACCCTCCGAAAAATCGCCGCTGAGCGCCATCCTGCTCGGCAAACTGGCGCAACAGGCCGGGTTGCCGGACGGCGTGCTGAACGTGGTGCCCGGCTATGGCCACGACGCCGGCAAGGCGCTGGCGCTGCACCGCGACGTCGATGCCCTCACCTTTACCGGCTCTACGCTGGTGGCGAAACAGCTGATGATTTACGCCGGCGAATCGAACATGAAACGCGTCTGGCTGGAGGCCGGCGGCAAAAGCGCCAACATCGTCTTCGCCGACTGCCCGGATCTGGATCAGGCCGCCCGCAGCGCCGCCGCCGGCATCTTCTACAATCAGGGTCAGGTGTGCATCGCCGGCACTCGCCTGCTGGTCGAGGCGAGCATTCAGCAAGCGTTCCTGCAGGCGCTGCGCAAACATGCGGCGGCCTTCATCCCCGGCGACCCACTCGATCCCGCCACGGTGATGGGCACGCTGATCGACAGCGGCCACTGCGAGAAAGTGGCCGGCTATATCGAGCGGGGGCTGAGCCAGGGCGCCGCACTGTTCCTCGACGGGCGCGACCATCCACAGGGCGACCACGCCGGCTATCTGGGGCCGACCATCCTCACCCAGGTGGACAATGCCATGAGCGTGGCGCGCGATGAAATCTTCGGCCCGGTGTTGGCGGTGACCGCCTTCGACGACGAGCAACAGGCGCTGCAACTGGCCAACGACAGCGACTACGGCCTCGGCGCCGCGGTCTGGACCCGCGATCTGGCGCGGGCGCACCGCATGGCGCGCCAGCTGAAAGCCGGCACAGTGTTCGTCAACAACTACAACGACGGCGACATGACCGTGCCGTTCGGCGGCTATAAGCAGAGCGGCAACGGCCGCGACAAATCGCTGCATGCGCTGGACAAATTCACCGAATTGAAAACCACCTGGATCTCGCTGGAATAAGGGCTTACATCATGACTGAACACGTAAAAAGCTATTATGCGGCCACGGCCAACGCTCATCAGCCCTATCCGCAACTGAATGAATCGATCGAATGCGACGTCTGCGTGATCGGCGGCGGCTATACCGGCCTCTCCTCCGCGCTGTTCCTGGTGGAAGCCGGTTACGACGTGGTGGTGTTGGAAGCGGCGCGCATCGGTTTCGGCGCCAGCGGCCGCAACGGCGGCCAGTTGGTCAACTCTTACAGCCGCGACATCGATGTGATTGAAGAGCGTTACGGCGCGGAAAGCGCCCGCCTGCTCGGCAGCATGATGTTTGAAGGCGCGGAGATCATTCGCAGCCGCATCAGCCGCTACGCCATCGACTGCGACTACCGCCCCGGCGGCATCTTCGCCGCGCTGAACAACAAGCAGTTTCATGCGCTGATCGAGCAAAAGCGCAACTGGGAGCGCTACGGCAATACCCAGCTCGAGCTGCTCGATGCGGACCGGGTGCGCCAGGAGGTCGCCAGCGATCGCTACGTCGGCGCGCTGCTCGATCACAGCGGCGGCCACATCCATCCGCTCAATCTGGCGCTGGGCGAGGCCGAGGCGATTCGCCTGCAGGGCGGGCGCATCTTCGAGCAATCGGCGGTGACGAACATCCGCCACGGCGAACCGGCGCTCATCAGCACCGCCAACGGCCAGGTGAAGGCGCGCTTCGTCATCGTCGCCGGCAACGCCTACCTGGGCGATAAGCTGGAGCCGCGGCTGGCCAAACGCAGCATGCCGTGCGGCACTCAGGTGGTGACCACCGAACCGCTGGCGCCGGAGATCGCGCAGGCGCTGATCCCGCAGAACTACTGCGTGGAAGACTGCAATTACCTGCTGGATTACTACCGCATCACCGCCGATCATCGCCTGCTGTACGGCGGCGGCGTGGTGTACGGCGCGCGCGATCCGGACGACATCGACAACCTGATCCGGCCAAAGCTGCTGAAGACCTTCCCGCAGCTGAAAGGGGTGCGTATCGACTATCGTTGGACCGGCAACTTCCTGCTGACGCTGTCGCGCATGCCGCAGTTCGGCCGGCTGGAGAATAACGTGTACTACATGCAGGGCTACAGCGGCCACGGCGTGACCTGCACCCATCTGGCGGGCAAGCTGATCGCCGAGCTGATGCGCGGCGACGCCGAACGCTTCGACGCCTTCGCCAAGCTGCCGCACCTGCCGTTCTTCGGCGGGCGCAACCTGCAGATCCCGTTCACCGCCATCGGCGCGGCCTACTACACGCTGCGCGACCGCATCGGCGTCTAAAACAGCAGGCCCGGTCATCCTGACCGGGCCTGTGCGTTAACGCTTAGACGATCTTCGGTTGGCCGTCCGAGGCGGTCGCCCCGCCATCGACCGGAATATTGGCGCCATTGATAAAGCTGGCGTCGTCGCTGGCCAGGAACGCCATCACCGCCGCCACTTCTTCCGGCTCCGCCGCGCGCCCCAGCGCGATGCGCTCATTGAACTTATCGCGGATCTCCTGCGGCCAGCCGTTGGTCATGTTGGTTTTGACCAGGCTCGGGCAGACTGAGTTGATGCGCACGCCGTCACCGCCGTGATCGAGCGCCATGGCGCGCGTCAGGTTGACCACCGCGCCTTTCGCCGCGCAGTAATAGGCCGCGCCCCAGTCACCGCCCAGGCCGGACACCGACGCGGTATTGACGATGCAGCCCTTGGTCTTCAGCAGGTGCGGCAAGGCGAATTTGGAGCAGAACACCACGCCGTCAATATCAACCCCGGCGATGCGACGCCAGTCGTCGACGCTGGTTTCCAGCACGCTGCCCGCCACGTGCACGCCGGCATTGTTCAGCAGGACGTCGATGCGGCCCAGTTTTTCCACCACCTCGTTCATCATTTTTTCAACCGCGACGTGATCGGACACATCGATATGCACCGCCATCGCCCGGCCCTTCGGCAGCGAAGCGGCGACCTTGTCCACCGCTTCCTTGGCCCAGTCGGCCAGCACCACAATGGCGCCCTCGGCGGAGAAACGCCGCGCCGCCGCTTCCCCCATGCCATTGCCCGCACCAGTGATAACCACGACTTTATTGTCAAAACGCATGAGACCTCCTCCATGTGAACGTATTTATATAAGTCATACAAATCTCATTACCCCGAGGATAAGACGCCTCTTCGCGGAGAGCCAGTCAAAACGTGCGGTTTATTAACCAAAAAGAGGTATGGCAGTGATTTCAATGCGCTGGATTAACCTTTATCGGATTTTGGCCAACATATTGATGGAGAAAATAAAATTCCAGGCAGTCACTATTTTTCGTGCGGATTGTCAGCAAGCGAAATTATTGCAGGTATGCGGTTATCTTCACCCAGAGATAAGCGATGCGAATGGAAAACGGCAGCCGCCCGCAGGCGGCCGCGACTATTTTTTCTCGATGGGAACAACCAGCAGATCAACGTTCAGCTCGTTGATCGCCTGACGCGCCGAAGAGACCAGTCGGCTCCAGACATCATGATGATGGCCGAAGATCACCAGATCGAACCCTTTTTCCTTCGCCACCCGGTTCAGCTCTTCCGTCAACGCGCCGCGGCTGACGATCACCTCTTCCACCGGATACGACGACTGCCCTTTGATCGCATTGAGCATATTCTTCACCCGCTCCGAAAAGGTGCGATCGGTGTAGTTGTAATCGCCCACGCCCAGATCGACGTAATAGCCGGCGCGGTGGATGTCGATATAGATCAGGGAAAGTTTGGCATTGAGCGCGGCGGCCAGTCTGGCGCCCTTGCCCAGCAGGAACTCGGCGTCTTCGCTGAGATCCGTGGCGACAACGATATGCCGGTAAGCCATGATGGCGGCCCTCCTCGTCAGATCCGTAAACAGGATGGCGCTCCTTGCCGCATGTTTCTTATGCATCTTAAGTTTAGCCCAGCGCCGGTTCCCTCGCCTGCCCCCTCGGCAAACGGTCGACGAGCGCCATCGCCTCGGTGTCCCAGACATTCACCGGAATGTGCCGCATGCGTAATTCTTCCCGGCCGTCATCGGAGCGGCGGCGCGATCGGTCGGGTGGATTCTGTGCGGGATTCGTTATAAAACTAACGGTACTCTTGTTGTAACAGGCAATCTTCCATGATCGATATGTCCGCCGTACTCGCCGTTTTCACCGTGTATATTGTCGGCGTGGTGATCCCCGGCCCCAATTTCGTCGCTGTCGCTCACAAAGCCGTTTCAGCACGCCGGACAGAGGCGTTTGCCTTGGTGGCCGGCATCGTGCTGGTCAATCTGTTCTGGGCGAGCAGCGCCCTTCTTGGCATCGGCGTGGTTTTCGCCCTGTTCCCCTGGTTGGCTATGGCGATTAAAATCGCCGGCGCCGGCTATTTAATGTGGTTCGGCTATCGGCTTATCGCCCAGGCGGCGCCCTCTTCCGGCACCCCTGCGGCCACCGGAAAAAGCGGTTTTCGCGCCGCCTTTCTACAGGGTATTGCCACCAACATCGCCAACCCCAAATCCATTGCGTTTTACGCCGCCGTCTTCTCATCAGCGGCGCCCAGCCATGTTTCTACACCGACTTTCCTCGCCATGCTGCTGGAGGTCGCGGTGATAGCCAGCTTGTGGTACGGGCTGGTGGCGCTGGTATTGTCGCACGCGCCTGTCGCCGGCGCCTACCGCCGCAGCAAGGCTTGGATCGATCGCGCCTGCGGCACCTTGATCATCGCACTGGGACTGCGGCAGTTACTCAGCCGATGATCGCGATCCCCAGCCGCTCCAGCAGTTGAGCGGCCTGGTGACTGTCCATTTTAACGCCCTGCAGAGCGGTGGTGCGTAAATCCAACTCGCCCAGTTCCGCGTTGCTCAAATCACATTGGGTGACATCGGCGGCGCGCCAGTCGAAACCGGAGAATTCACCGCCGGACAGATCGGAACCGCTGAAACTGGCGCCGAGCACCTGCGCCCCGTGCCAGCGGTTTTCCCACAGCTCGCATTTCTCCAGCACCACCTTGGCGAAGTTGGCATAGCTCAGGTTGCTTTTGGTGATATAGGCGCTGCAAAACCAGGTGCGGCTGGTGATCATGTTCATAAAGCTGGCGCCGCGAAAATCGGCGCCCTGCGCGCGGCATTCGCGGATCTCCACCCCCAGCGCGCTGGCATGGCGGAAATCGGCCATCGACAAATCGCAGCTTCTGAAGCTGGCGTCTTTCAGGATCGCGCGGCTGAAATTACCGCCCTGTCGGCTGTCGCGATCGTAAAACTGGCAGCCGATAAACTCGGTGCCGGTCAAATCGGCGCCTGAAAAATCGCACAGCATAAAGCTGCCGTTTTCAATTTTTTCGCCGGTAAAGCGGTTACGGTCAATCTTTTCACCCTTCAACATCAGACTCATCGCAGCACACCTGTTTATTTATACAGTCAGTGCGCATTTAATCCTATTCCGGCGCGGTTGGCAATCGTCGTCGATCAGCGGCCATCCGCTGCGGCCGGCTCGAACGTCACCTTGACGATACTGAACGTCTTGGTACTTTCCGCCTGAGCGACGTCGGCAAACAGCCGGGGGTAACGGGAGTTGACGACCCACACCTCGCCATCGCGCAGCGCGGCGCCGGTCGGCCCATCCAATCCCGGCGGTGCGGCGACCGCGGCGACACGCGCACTCGCCCAGCCGTCGGTCGAGGAGAGCAGCGTCACGTCACCGGACATGCTCCCCTTTTCACCCGGAAAAGACTGTACGATCACCAATTCATGGGCGTTTTTGAGCCGCAACCCGTCCGGCCCTTTTAAGCGTTGCGGCAACCTGATTGCACTTACCGCAGGCGCGTTATCCAGCGTCACCTTCCACAGCAGCCCGCGGGTGTAGTCCGCCGCAATCAGGAAGCCGTCCGGGTGATACACGACGCCATTGAGATAGGGCCGCGTGCCCTGCGCAGCGGCGGGTGCGTCTGCCGGCATCAAGCGCGCTGAGCGCACCAAAATCGACACCTGGTGCGTTGCCCGATCAATCTTGTAAATCTGCGGCTGGAAGCTGTCGGTGACGTAGATATTGCCCTGCGCGTCGAGCGTCAGATCGTTGGCCAGCGTCGGCCCATGGCTTAGCGATGAAAGGTCGTACGTCTGCTGCAGCACGCCGGTATCGAGATTGAACTCCAGCACCTGCGCCACGCGATTGCGCGTGCCGGCGGCAGAGTTGCGGGACACGCCCACGTCTTCGTTGCACACCAGCACCCGGTTGCGTTCGGCGTCCACCAGCATGCCGGAGGTGGTGATAAGCCCCTTGCCGGTGGAAAACCGCCGATAGCGGCCATCCGGGTAGACCAGGCCAAGCTGCCCGCCGCGCAGGGAGGAGATAAGGAACGCACCGGCGCGTGCATTCCAGGCAATGCCCTCAGGGTAGGCGCCGGCGGGGTCCGGTGAAAACTCGATGCGTTGCGTGGCCTGCGCCTGCATAACGCCGCAGAGCAACAGCGCAGCGCCGGCCAACTGGGTGACGCATCGGCGGCACGGCAATAAGAAAGAAAAGAAGCTGAAGCGGAACATGAGCATGACCCTGATGAGGACTCGGATCGCTAGAGTAGGATCGCGCCGCTCGTGGCACCAGCCGGGAAAAAGGCAATGCGCCACTAAAAAAATCGCAGTAATCGGCGCAAAAAAAAACCGCCCGATACGGGCGGTTGACGTGACGGCGAACCGTTACTTCAGGGCTTCCTGAATGGCGTCGGCCATCGGACCGATGTGCTTCTCCGCCGCCTTCAGCTGGAAGTCCACGCCGTTGCCATCGTTGGTGTCTGACAGCGTGGCCTTGATCAGTTCCAGCGCCGCCTGCACCGCCACCAGCCGTTTGTGCTGTTCGTCCGTGACCGGTTCGGCGCCCATATTGGCCGGATAGTAATGTTCTAACATCGCGATCTCCTTTTGATGACGTTAACCTCTAACCTACCAGAAAACCGTGCATTTACTAAGGAAACCAGACCGGGTGCGGCCGAGTGACGATAAATTGCACTATACTGGGCAAACACCCTCCCCTGTTACAGGATCATCGCCATGTCATTCCAGGGAAGCTGCCACTGCGGCGCCGTCACCTTCTCCGTAGACGCCGAACTGCCGACCGAAGCCCTCAGCTGCAACTGCTCGATCTGCCGCCGCAAAGGCCTGCTGCTGTCTTTCTTTCCCATCAGCGCGTTCACGCTCAGCAGCGGCCAAGACCAGCTCAGCACCTACACCTTCAATCAGCACAAGATCCGCCATCAGTTCTGCCGAGTCTGCGGCGCCCAGCCCTTTGCCTACGGCACCGCGCCGGACGGCGCCGCGATGTGCGCCGTCAATCTGCGCTGCGTGCCTGACGTCGCGCTCGATGCGTTACAGATCCACAGCTACGACGGGGCCAGCGTCTGAGCGAATCGCGCGCTCAGTCGAAGGCGACCCAGCCGGCGTCGGTTTCGGCGGATTGCACGCAGCGCGCCACCCACTTCACGCCCAGCGCGCCGGCCTGCACGTCCGGGTACCAGAAGTCGGCCAGGAAGGCCGCGTCGCGCCGATCGGTGGCGTCCATCGCCAGCGCGAAGCGGCGGTAGAGATTCGACCAGGCTTCAAACAGCCCCTCCGCATGGCCGCCGCCGATGCGATCGTCCGCCAGCGCCGACGCGGCGAGATACGGCATACCGCGCTCCAGGATCCGCACCGGCTCGCCCTGCACTTCGAAGCGCAGCTGATTGGGTTGTTCATCCCACCACTCCAGGCTGGCCTTTTCACCGACAATGCGCACCTTTTGGCCGTGCATCGAACCGCAGTTGACCGCCGAAGCCCACACGGAGCCGATGGCGCCGTTGTGATACTCCATCAGCACATAGGCGTTGTCCTCCAACGGCGCGCGCGACGGCACAAAGCTTTGTCGGCTGCAGATCAGCCGCCGGATCTTCAGCTGCGGCGCCATGGTTTCCGCCAGGAACAGCGTGTGGGTCGCCAGATCGCCCAGCACATAGCTGGGGCCGACAAAGCGCGGATCGACCCGCCAGCGAGTGCTGGGATTATCCTGCTCCACCGCCGCGGCGTGAAAGCCGTGGGCGAACTGCATATTCACCAGCCGAATTTCCCCCAGCCGGCCATCGGCAATCATCTGCCGCGCCTGCAAAATCATCTGGTGCCCGGCATAGCCGTAGGTCACGCCGATGACTTTGCGCTGCCGCTCGCACAGCGCCGCCAGCGCCTGCGCCTCTTCGACGCTGAAACACAGCGGCTTCTCGCACACCACGTGCAATCCCGCCTCCAGCGCCGCCCGGCAAATGGCGTAATGGGTGTTGTTCGGCGTGGCGATCGAGACCGCTTCGATGCCGTCCGCCCGCGCGGCTTCGGCGCGGAACATCTCGGCATAATCCGCATAACAGCGCTCCGCCGCCACGCCCAGACTCCGGCCAAAATCACGCCCGCGTTCGGCGTCAATGTCGAACGCGCCGGCCAACAGAGTAAACGCGCCGTCGCGCAAGGCCGCCGAACGGTGGATGTAACCAATCTGGCTGGTGCCGCCGCCGCCGACCATGCCCAGCGCAACGATCTCGCCAAAGGTTTGCTGCCGTTGATCATCGTGTTTCTCCTGGTTAAAAGCCGAGGCCGCGCAAGTAGCGCAAGCTGGCGGTGACGTCCTGCAGGCTGCCCTGCACATTGCGCGGATCGCGCTCCTGCTCGATAGTGATCCAACCCCGGTAACCGCGCTCGGCCAACAGCGCGCGCAGCTGCGGATAATCGATCGCCCCGCTGCCCAACGGGCACATGACGCCCTCAGCGCAGGCGGTGAAAAAATCGACGCCGCGCGCCAGCACCTCGCGGAACACCTGCGGATCGACGTCTTTGAAGTGCAGATAATCAAGACGTTCAAAGTGCTTGCTCAGCCAGGCAGCCGGGTCCAGCCCGGCGTAATACAGATGGCCGGTATCCAGGCACAATCCGGCGGTGTGATGCGGAATGTCCGCCGCCAACCGGTCGATTTCGTCGGCGAACTCGATACAGCCGCCGGCGTGCGGATGCACCACCGGCCGCACGCCGTATTCCCGCCAGGCCAGTTCGCTGATGCGCGTAATGTGCCCGATCATCCTCTGCCACTCCGCCTGCGACAAACGCGGTGCTAAATCTGAACGCCCGGCGAATCTGGCGCGTTGCGGATTGCCGAAATCGATAATTACCAGGAACGGCGGCGCGGCGCGATCGCCCTCGCTCGGCTCTGCCCTGGGCGCCCGCGAGAGGTTGCGGCAAATCCGATGCGTCAGATCCAGCAGGCGCTCAATGTTCGCCTCGCTGACCAGATCGTCAAAAATCGTGCCGGCCACCAGCGACAGACGATGCTGCTCCAGCGCGGCGCACAGCGCCTCGCTCTGCGTCGGCAGATAGCCCCACGGCCCCAGCTCGATGCTGCGGTAGCCGGCCGCCGACGCTTCTTGCAGAACCGTGGCGTAGGGCGGCAAATGGGGGTTGTTCGGATCATCTACGCCCCAACTGCAGGGCGCATTGGCGATAGGCAAAGTCATGGCGACGGCTCCTTTTTTGCAGGGAATGCCGGCAGTATCAAACAAAAATTCCAAAACCATCAATAATGAAAATTTTATTTTTTGATAGAGATCGCGCTATTTTTGATAAAATATTTGATGGTTTTTAATCAAATATAGGCGGCGCCTGGTTGCGCGCTGCTCTCGGCAACCACCACTCATCGGCCGTCAGAGGTTTTCTTTGGTGATCACATCGAAGCGATTAATGATGTGCCGTAATCCCGGTTGTTCATCGGCGGCGAGCAACGTCTCGACGATCGTGGCGGCCAATTCGGGAATGCGGTGGCACAGCAGCAGATCCACCGTGCCGTCGAGCAGCGCCATTTCACCGCCCTGCACCGGGCCGTGGCACACCAGCGTGATGTCGCGCTGCCGGCCGCTCTCTCGCAACGCCTGAATAATGCCCTCCACACCGCCGCTCGGCGCGTACAGCGCCGCCAGCTCCGGGTGGCTCGCCAGCAGTTCACGCGTGACCCGGCGCGCCGTTTCCGCGTCCTCGAGGCTGCGCACCGGCTCCAGCACACGCTGGCCGCTCATCTGCTCACGCAGGTAGGAGCGGAAACCGATCTCGCAGGCCTCCTGACACGTAAAACGGTTGTCGCCGATGATCACGCCGACGTCGCCCTGCCGCCGGCACAGACGATCCACCGCCCAGCCGGCGGTGCGGCCCGCTTTTTGATTATCCAGACCGATGTAGCCGGCGCGGCTGGGCACCGATAAATCCGACAGCAGCGCGAAAACGTTGATGCCCGCCTGGGCGGCTTCTTCTACGGCATAGTGGATCAGGGGGTGATCCAGCGCCAACACGCCGATCGCTTCCACCTGGCGGCTCAATTGGCTAATGGCGGCGGCGGTGTCGCCGATGGCATTGAGAGAGTGAAAGATAAACTGCGGCGGCTGACCCGGCTCATGATACGGCGCCGCTTGCGCCATCAGTTCATCAGCCAGTTGCGCATAGAAAGAGTGTTCGCGCCGCAGCAGGATGAACCCCATTCTCAGGCGGCGTTCCGGCCTGCCCAGCACCGCCGACAGGCAGTGGGACTTCTCCAACGCGAACCCCAACTTTTTCGCCGCCTCAATCACCCGGCGCTGGGTGACGGGCCGCACCGACGCGCGTTGGTTGATCACCCGATCGACGGTGGCGATGCCGACCCGCGCCTCTCTGGCGATGGCCGCCATGGTGGTTTTCTTGCCGCTCATGTTCATCTCCATCAACGATTTGATGGAAAAATATCATAGCCGTTGCCGCCCCTGATGTGATGCCGTTCGCGATTAACGGTAGACGGAGAACTTCTTGGTGAGCGGCTTAAGCTGTTCAGTGTCGCCGTAGAGCGCCACCGCCACGAAATCCAACTGCTCGTAAGGGGTATTGGCGGTGTCGGCGATCTGCTGCTCGGCGGAGTGCGACAGCATGGTGGTGGTGAAGAAGTTGGACAGCACGCCCTCCTCCTTGCATTTGAGGATCAGGTTGCTGAGCTGGCTGCTGTTTTTAGCCTGCAGGATGACGATCGGGTAGTGGCTCATATTGGCGCTGATGCCGTCGAGGCTGCTCGGATAGTGGTGAAACTCGCGCTGCTCGATAAGATCGGTGATGCCCGCCGTCAGATGGCAGGAGGCGTTAAACAGCGTGGCCGGTTCGTGATTGCGGTTGAGGATGATATAAAACTTTTTCTCGTTGTCGCTGTACATACTCTTCTCCTTGAATAGACAGCCAGTTTTACCCAACCGGCGCACGGTTTCAAGGCGCGATAAGGGGCCGCGTCCGGCCCCGTGATAGCACTGCCGGCTCAGACCGCGCCTTCGCCAGGCCCCAGCGGCTGGGCCACCTGATGCAGCACGGTGATGTTCTGCAAAATAGTGCCGCCGTCGATCGGTTTCATCTGGCCGTCGCGATCTTTATAGTGCGTCGGCTTGGCGCCGTGGAAGAACAGCCCGGCGTTGACCTGCACGCCCAGATAGCCCGCGCTGGCCGGCAGGCGCTGCACGTCGGTCCAGGGGTTAGAAACCGGCACATACTGGAAGCCTGCGCTGGTCTTGGCATACAGCGGGCGCAACAGCGTGACAAAGGCCATCATCGGCGACAGCGCCTCTGTAAAGATCTGCACCGGCCGATCGACCGTCATCAAGAAACCCTGCGGCTGCTCCTCAACCGTGTCGAGGCTCAGGCTGCTGCTGATATCATCGCCCCGGCCGCCATAGCTCCATTCAATGGCCGGCGCCCTACTCTCGTTCATCATCTCTGACATACACTGCTCCTTATAAAGTGAATTCAACACGCCTGCTGCGTGCCGGAACAGTAAACCGCTGCAGGGGGGCGAGCGTCCACGCCGGGCGGCACGCTGGCGCACCAAACAACGAGGCGCGCAAATTAAAGCTCGAAATGAATAATTTTCCCACGTGACAGCGCAGCATTTGAACGACTTCTGTCGTAGCGCAGACGCATAGTGAGGGCGTTACCGCCACTGGAGAGTGTTATGACTGCGATTAGACCGGACGCCATCGACCGCATTTCCCCCGCCGCCACGCCCTGGCTGGCCGTCATCAACGTGCTGTTCGCCGGCATCGCCGCAGCACTGCACGTGGGCAAGGCCACCATCGCGCTGCCGGCGCTGCAGGCCGAGTTCGGCCGCTCGCTGGAGGCGCTCAGCTGGGTCATTTCGGCCTTTCCCTTCGTCGGAGTGTTCGGCGGCATCGCCGCCGGGCTGCTGGTGCGCCGCTGGGGCGACCGGCGCCTGCTGGCGTTCGGGCTGCTGATCATCAGCGCCGCCAGCTTCGCCGGCACCACGCTGCACGACTTCAGCGGGCTGATCGTCAGCCGCTTTGTCGAAGGCCTCGGCTTCGTGATCGTAGTGGTTGCCTCGCCGGCGGTGCTGAACCGCATCGTCGCCCCGGCACAGCGCAACCTGGTGTTCGGCATCTGGAGCACCTTCATGCCGGCGGGCATCGCCATTTCACTGTTTTTCGGCCCCCATCTGGCCGACTGGCAGCAGAGCTGGCAGGCCGGTGCGGCGTTGACGCTGCTGGCCGCCCTGCTGCTGCCGCTGACCACGTCCCGCCGCGCCGCCAAGGCGCACGTTCCGCCGTTGCCGCTGCGACAAGCGCTGGGCGCGATGCTGCGGGCACGCCAGCCGCTGTTGCTGGCGCTGATGTTCACCGCTTACAACCTGCAGTTTTTCTCGGTAATGACCTTTTTGCCGATCTTTCTGATGCAGCGCATCGGCCTGTCGCTGGCGGCCGCCGGCGGCATCAGCGCGGCGGCGGTGGCGGCCAACATCATCGGCAACCTCGCCGCCGGCGTGCTGCTGTCGCGCGGGCTGCCCGCCAGAACGCTGCTCGCCGCCACCAGCCTGTTGATCGGGGTCTTCGGCGTCGGCATTTTCCTGCCGATGACGCCCAACGGCTTGCTGATCCCGCTGTGTTTCCTGTTCTGCGCCATCGCCGGCATACTGCCCGCCACCATTCTGGCCGCCACGCCGGCGGCGACGCCGGAACCGACGCTGCTGCCGCTGAGCCTCGGGCTGGTGATGCAGGGAAACTACCTCGGCCAGGTGATCGGCCCGGTCGCGCTGAGCGCCATCGTGGCCGCAGCCGGCTGGGCGGCCCCGGCGTGGCTGGTGCTGGCTGCGGCGGTGTCTGGAGCGGTATTGGCGCTGGCGGCTACGCTTGCGTCAGGAAATCGATGAATTTCCGCACCTTCAGCGGGACAAAGCGCGCATAGGGGTAAAGCAGGATGAAGGGACGCGAGGCGCCGGCATAATCTTTCAATACCTCGACCAGCGCCCCGCTGCTCAACTCTTGTTCGACGGTAAAGCGATACACCTGCATCAGTCCGGCGCCGCTTTTCACCAGCGTCAGCGTAGCGAGGTAATCTTCCTGGCAAAGCCAGCGCCCGGCAGTATCCACGTTGCTGTTTTCGCCCTGAACCTTAAACGTCCAGGCGGTTTTTCTGCCGGTGCTGGGCAACGCATACTGAATGCAATCGTGCCGGGCCAGATCCGCCGGCGTGAGCGGCGCAGGGTGGCGTTGCAAATAGCCCGGCGTCGCCACCACGATCAGTTCAGCCTCCTCCAGACGCCGCGCCACCAGGCCGGAGTCGTTCAGCTCGCTGCCGCGAATGGCGACGTCGAATTTATCTTCGGAGAAATCGATATTCTGATTGCTGACGTGCAGATTCAGCTTGAGATCGGGATAGCGTTGCGCAAACTCGGGCAAACGCGGCAACAGCCTAAAATGAGCGTACAGCGTCGGCGCGCTGATGCTGAGCGTGCCCACCGGTTTGTCCCGTTCGCCGGAAATGCTCGCCTCGGCCTCCATCAGCTGGCTCAGCGCCCGGCGACATTCCAGGTAATAACGCTGGCCGGCATCCGTGACGCGCATCTGGCGCGTGGTGCGGATAAACAGCTTCGCCTGCAATCGCGTCTCCAGGCGCGCGACCGAGCGGCTGACCGCCGCAGGGGTTATCCCGGCGGCATTGGCCGCTGCGGTGAAGCTGCCGGTTTCTACCGTCAGGCAAAACAGCTCAATGCTGCCCACCTGAACGTCGTCAAAATGGCGTTGCATGTCTCTCCCTGCCAATTCATTACATAAGGTATAAATTAAAGTTCTTTCCCCCTCATTTTTCAATCATCAGGTATGGATTACCGTTCACGTACGATCAATCCCTATCCTGTCGAGGAGAGAAAATGAGCAAAGTAAAAACGGTCATCGTCACGGGCGCATCGAGCGGCTTGGGCTTCGCCATCGCGCAAGCCTACCTGGCGCGCGGCTATCAGGTTGTCGCAAACGCCCGTTCGCTTGTACGGCTGCAGGCGGCGGCGGACAAACTCGGCCGCCCGGCCAATCTGCTGCTGGCGCCGGGAGACATCGCGCTGCCGGAAACCGCCGAACGGTTGTTCAGCCTGGCGATACAGGCTTTTGGTCAGGTAGATATTCTCATCAATAACGCCGGTATATTTATCGCCAAGCCGATCGCCGACTATACGCCGGAGGAGGTCGACGCGATGGTGGCAACCAATCTGAAAGGCTTCTTCTACCCGGCGCAGGCCGCCGCCCGGCATATGCAGCAACGCGGCGCCGGCCACATCGTCGCCATCACCGCGTCGATCGCCATGCAGCCCAACAGCAAAGTGCCCGCTTTGCTGCCGGTGCTGATTAAAGGCGGCCTTAACCACGCCGTGCGCGAGCTGGCATTGGAGTTAGCGCCGCACAACGTGATGGTCAACGCCGTGGCGCCCGGCATCATCGCCACGCCGATGCATCAAAATGATGAACAGAGCCTGGCGCAGATGCGGCAACTGGCTCCAACCGGCCGCGTCGGCCAGCCGCAGGACATCGTCGATGCGGTGCTGTATCTGACCGATGCCAATTTCGTTACCGGCGCGGCGCTCGCGGTTGACGGCGGCGCCACCGCCGGCGTCTGGTGAAACCGGGGAGAAACGCCATGCCATACGTCAACATTAAAGTGACCGACGAAGGGGTCAGCGCCGCGCAAAAGCGCATGCTGATCGAAGGAGCCACCACGCTGCTGGAGCGGGTGCTGAATAAGCCACGCCACACCACTTTCGTGGTGATTGACGAGGTAGCCACCGACAACTGGGGCGTCGGCGGAGAGAGCGTCACCGCCCTGCGCGCCAAAGAACGAGGCGAATGACGGGTGATTTATTCTGGGGATCCAGTGTCGTAGGGTACAGCCGCTAGTTATCGTTATCGGGTCTGCGTGGTGAGATCAATCACGCTCAGCGCGAAGGATAAGGCCAGTGATGGTCCAGACCCGATAATGACAAGGCGCCGGTCGCGGCAAGATAAACCAGCACGCCGGCGAAAGCGATCAGCAGCACCTTTTCGATAACGGCAAGTCGTTTGTGTTCAGTCATTTGCATACTCCTTCGTGGTATCGGGCGAACGGCCGCCCTCCTAAAAACTAGGAAAGCCTGGCGCAGGCGGCAAGCGCGGCTCACAAAATGAAACACAATCGATAAATTTTGTTAATTATTTAGCCCTCTTTCTTTTCTCACGCCGCCGCCTGTTCACCGTGCGGCGCCCGCCTTGCCCTTAATAACCCTATGGAATACGCCACTAAAAATCCCCTACCGGTTAAGCAAAGGTGATGATAGTGTTGTTTTCATTCAGTTCATCTATGCTGAAAATTCATCTTTTGAGGGACGACTATGATGTCTAAAGGCATTTCCAAGGGATTCTTTATTCTGATCCTGTTCATCGTTACCGCCGCTTTTCTCGACGTGCTGGGGCCTTATTACTCCTCGGTGCTGTGGGCGGTTATTCTGGCGGTGATTTTCCATCCGGTGAAAAAGAAGTTGAAGCAGTACGTCGGCGAACGCAACGGCGTGGTGTCGCTGCTGACGGTGGCGCTGATTTGCCTGATCGTGTTCACGCCGTTGGCGATCATCGCCTCGTCGCTGGCGATGGAATTCAACGTGATCTACACCAAGCTGCAGACCAACAACAGCCAATTGCCGACCATGCTGGCGGACTTTATGCGCCACCTGCCCGGCTGGGCGCAGCGCTTCCTGGCGGAGCATAACCTCAACAGCGCCGCCGAGATCCAAAAGCAGCTTTCCGAGGTGGCGCTCAAGGGCGGGCAATATCTGGCGGGCAGCGTGTTCCTGATCGGCAAGGGCACCTTCAACTTCGTCGTCGGCTTCGGCGTGATGCTCTATCTGCTGTTCTTCCTGCTGAAAGACGGCCCCTATCTGGTGAACCTGGCGCTCGAAGCGCTGCCGCTCTCCCAGCACGTGAAACACCACCTGTTCGTGAAGTTCGCCGCCGTTTCCCGCGCCACCGTCAAGGGCACGGTGGTGGTCGCCGTGGTGCAAGGCGCGCTCGGCGGGCTGGCGTTTTACTTTACCGGCATCGACGGCAGCCTGCTGTGGGGCGCGCTGATGGCATTCCTGTCGATCATCCCGGCCGTGGGCTCCGCCATCATCTGGGTGCCGGCGGTGATCTACTTCTTCGCCACCGGCATGCTGTGGAAAGGCATCTTCCTAGTGGTGTTCTTCGTGGTGGTGATCGGCCTGGTGGACAACATCCTGCGCCCGCTGCTGGTGGGCAAAGACACCAAAATGCCGGACTACCTGATCCTGATCTCCACCCTGGGCGGCATGGAGATCTACGGCATCAACGGCTTCGTCATCGGCCCCTTGATCGCCGCGCTGTTCATCGCCTGCTGGAACATCCTGTCCGGCCGCGACAGCGAGGAGAACATCGAAGAGATCGACGAAGAATTTATCGAGGAAGGCAAAAACCATCCCGACGCGGTGGAGTAAACCTCCCGCAGCGAATCACGCAGGGGCCCGTTTGGGCCCCTTTTTTTGTCTGTGGTATCCTTGCCAGGCTCACAAGGAAGAACGGGTTTCGTTATGCTTATTTTCTACGCCACGCTGGCCATCGCCTTCACCCTGCTGTGCCTGCTGGCCTTTATCTCTTGCGCTTACCAGCTTTCGAAGCACGGCGACGTCAAATTTTTGGCCTCGCTTTCGGTGCTGATCTTCGCGCTGCTGGCCTTCTATGCCGCTTATGGCTACGTCAGCACCTGGCTGCAACAGCAGGCGGTCGATGTCCGACTGTATTAGCGCAGCGGGGTAAAAAAGACCTGCTCCGGATCGCCGTCATCGAGATTGTCAATCTGGCCGCTGGCGACAAATCCGGCGTTCAGCAGCAGCCGCTGCATCGGCAGGTTGGAACGATTGGTGGAAGTGAACAGCTTCGGGTGTCGGCAATGGGACTTCAATGCCGTAATCAACGCCTGCCCGACGCCCCGGCGGCGATAGCGCTCGCCGACCATCAGCATCTCGATAAAGCCGCAGCCGAAGAAGTGATAGTGCAGCACACCGTATCCCATCACCACGTCCTGTTCCTCGGCAAGATAGCAATCCCCCTGCCCGCACCAGGCGCGGATCTGCGCCGCACGCTGCGGTTCGTGTTCGGCGACGCTGTCGAGGGCGATCAGGGCTGCGACATCGCTGTCAGTGGCCTGGCGAACAAACATGTTTTAATCCTCATGCTGATGGATACGGCGACACCGCTTCAACGAAACGGCAACCGAAGCGGGATAATTTTTACATCCCCGCCGAATTTTGTAATCCTATTATAGAGTTACTAAAACACACGCCAAGGAAGGAAAGCTTTTCCCGATGAGCATACCGCAAATACCCGCCGCCCTGCTGTTTACCCTGCTGCTGGCGGGCTGCCAGTTCCACAAAACCGTGTTCCCGCCGCCGTATATCGGCACCCCGCAAGAGATCAGCACCTACGAAGTGAAAGGGCTGACGTTCGTCACCACCGTCACCTTCAGCGGCCTGTTCGCCGAAGATCTGGTGCGCGAATACGCACAGAAACATCACTATCGCTACTATGTGGTCACGATGCGCAGCAACGGTTTTAAAGACCGAAGCGAGCGCGTGAGCGCGATGATGTATCGGTAAGAGCCCCGGTCCTGATTTGCAAACCTGCATCAGGGTTCTACTTCAAAACCCCATCTCGCTCGATGCCGCCGCAGGTAAGCTCTGTTCTTTTCAGACAACCCGCTAATGTTCGCATCCAGCGGGATCTTTAACTCATCTAACAAGCTGCTCTTCGTCTGTGGATACAGCAGACGTCCATCATCGGCAAAACTAATCGTGCCGCGATCGAACAGCTTGTCCAGATTGGGGATTAACGGCAGACCATTGT
Organism: Serratia nematodiphila DZ0503SBS1; assembly: GCF_000738675.1. NCBI lineage: Bacteria > Pseudomonadati > Pseudomonadota > Gammaproteobacteria > Enterobacterales > Yersiniaceae > Serratia > Serratia nematodiphila. Next base: position 3,981,035 of record NZ_JPUX01000001.1, read on the forward strand.
GCGGATCCACTTTCTCTTCTGGGGTCGCAATCGACCAGGCAACGATGTGAGAGGCAATGAGAATGGACGGCTCAGCAATCCCCGTGACGGCGCACCGATTTCCCCACCGCTTAAACATTTTATCGCGATAGGGACCATGCCCAATCCGCGCCTGAATCACCCTTTCTTGCTCACCACCGACCTCTCTGGTGATTTCGACGGTATCCGCATGGAGGTTGATAGAGAGATTTTCCGAGATAAAACCGGCGATCAACGCGGCTGCCGGCGCGGGGATCTCGCACATATAGTTTTCGGTGCATCCGCCTTTCTTATTAAAAACGCGCGGAAGGCAAGCCTGGTTGTGCATGCGTATGAACGCCTGATTAAAAAGGGAAACATCAATAGGGAGTTCAAGACGCGTCAGTTCCAAATCGACTTGGGTACCCGCAATATGCGGCGGTCCCGCGACCCGATGCTCAGGCCGCGGTGCAGAGTAAGCATCGCGTACCGCTGTCGCCACGCCGATAATCTTCCTACCTTTGTGGCAAAAAATCAGGTCACCCTCTTTGACTTTTTTGACCGTTTCCCACCCGGCAGGTTTAAACATGTTCCCAGTCTTATTTATTCCATATTGCGGCGCCCATAGGAATTCGCCCTTCAAAACTTCCGCGACGCTGCCACCGATGTTGACCCAGAAAAAACGCATGGCCACTCTTTTATAATCAGGAGTTTTAAGGGTTATCGTCACCATTCATCAAGGGCTTTAGTGATTTTCACCCATTAACGCAGGGTGACGGCAATAAAAAATCCCGGCCTTGACCGGGATAGCGTTGCACGGAAACAGTGTTGTTTATTCACTGCGGGCGAAATTCCAACGTGCTGCTTTTGACCGCTTCGTAAACCGCGGCCGTTGGCGGCTTAGGCAGACGCGCATTGGCGATTGCTTTGATCGCGGCCTGGCAAAGTTCCGGTTCCCCTTGTTCAGCCCGAATGCTGATCAGCATACCATCCGGCGCCAGCTTGATGCTCAATGTGCAACGCTTGCCTGAGTAGGCTTCGGCATCTTTCAAATGGCTTTGAATCGCGGCCTGCAACTGGGCGATATAGTGTTCTTTCTCTTTTCCCGGCGCCGGCTTCTTTGGGTCGCCAAGGTTGGTGAAAAGATCGTCAACCTCTTTATTTACCGGATCGGTTTGGCTGGGGGCCGTGCTCTTGGCACACCCCGTTAATGCCAGCGCGGTCATCGCCGCCAATACTGTGGCAACGCCGGTTTTATAGCCTGAATGCGTTCTTTTCATATCCCTGTCCTTATGGATAATTCTCAGTAGTGAAATCAGTTGACGCTGGGCCACGCAAAGAGCCCCGGCCAATACGTTATACAGGATCAATATACACCGCAACTGACCTTAAAACTTTCGCCAGGGGCTGTGAAGTCCGTCACTACACCAGCAGTGACGCACCAATTTTTGACAGAATAACGTATGAATAGACAGCGGCGGCATACACGTTTTCACTCATCCTTTGTAAGCACTACACATAAATTTCAACACGGTCTTTTGGCTCACAATGCTGAGATAAACCGGATCGCTGGATGCCATGTTCACGAACACCCAGCTGGTTACGCCGTCACATGCCTTTAACGGCCAGAATCAGCCGCTTCTAATCAATTGCCACAACAACGGTTTCTGCATACTTTCCCTGTTGGCGGTCAATTTCTTTGGTTCTGCCATACCGATCGCCGTTTTCTCGGCGTTAAGCAGCTATAATCCAAAAAGTGGAGTTTTTTGAAAACGATAAGGAGGGTGTATGTACAAAACTATTTTGGTTCCCGTGGATATTACCGAACCGGAATTAACACAGCAGGTCATCCCGCATGTCAACGCGCTCGCCAGGCTCGAAGACTCCCACGTCCATTTCCTGGCGGTGATCCCGTCGCGCGCCACCTATGCCGCTTTCGGCTTTGCCGCCACGGCGGCGATAGAAACCAAAGACGAAATCATTGCGGTAGCAACCGAGGGGCTGGCAAAAGCGGCCAAAGAATTCAGCGTGCCTGAAGATAGAGTGACCACGCACGTTGCCGTCGGCGATCCTAAAGATCAGATCCTGGAGCTCGCCGATGCGCTCAACGCGGAGATTATCGTGATGGGTTCCAACCGCCCTTCTGCGATCACTTATCTCCTCGGCTCCAATGCCACCGCCGTCGTCCGCCACGCCAATTGCCCTGTGCTGGTGGTGCGTGAATCGGCTAACGCCGCGCGGTGATCTTGTCCGATACCTTGTGCATTCGGACAGTAGACAGTCAAAGACCACCTCCTGAGGAGGTGGCTTTACATGAAGCCCCTTAAAAGGGGGCAATATTCGAGTTAATCCTGCTACAATTCCATCTGCTGTTCGATCTCCTGGTCTCTTTCATCCTGATGCTTTACGTATCTCTGATAATTTCCTCGTTTATCCTTACCGTATTCCCTTGCCCCAAAATGGTTGCCTCGCAGCTTCTTGCGTATGTGCGGAAAACGACTGTAAAGGCGGATTGCACTGCATCCTTTTAGGACGTCCATCAACGTATAAGTCGATAACTTCGGTGGGACAAATGCTCGTGAGTTGGTGAATATTTAGCTCCAAAACCTCACAGACCTTCATGTTGCAGAGGATGGAAATTGTTCAATAGAGCTCTTTCCCCACCTTGTCGCAAAGTATTTGAAGTCGATACTTCGGCGTCCAGACTTGGTGGTATTTGCAACGACAGAACACATGTGATGAACTCTTGTATAAACCCATATTGGTAATTTCCAGCTTACTAGTGGTGAGTAAGCTGGAATATACCGGCATGGGTTTCCTTCAGACTATAGCCTCCCAAGAATAATTGCCCCCCAGCTTTCCAGCATAAATTTTTGTAAATCAGGTAGAATTGCAGCAAGGGCTTTTAATGTTTAAATTGGACTTCCGGAGAATAAACGGTAAACTCTCCCAGCCCCCGTTTTCAGAACACCTTAGAGGCAAATTCATTTAATTTCAGGAATCTTAAAAGGCATACTCGCCCCATAAAAAAACCGCGCATGGCGCGGCTTTCTTGTCGAATAAGTTTTATTTAGCAAGCCAGTATTTTAACCTTTTTACAAACTCATCTTGAACAGCTTTAGGGAGTTTGTATTTAATGTATGTGATATCTGATTGATGCTCACCAAAAATATAAGAATCACGACTTGAATTTGATATTGATTTGATTTTATTAGCTAATTTCATCACCTCACTGTCATTTAGTGTTGAACTATCATCTTCTGATAGCAATAAATTATGATCAAATCCATAAAATGAGAACTTGTTTTCTTTCTGTACTTTCAACTGAACCGATACATCACTACCGCAATGCTTGCATTTTATTGCTTCAGGATTTATTTCTTCAGCACAGAACGGGCATTTTACATATACATTGGTTGCCTTAGACGACGATTTCCCAAAGATGATCATCAAAATGGCGCAAATAGAAATAACTGATGATATCAGCAAGTGATTCTGTTTAGATGCGATCAAACCAATGTTATTGACACGTTCACCATACCCAGTAAAAACATAGGTGTCCATGTTAAAAGCTATCAGCAGCCAAACGACACCTACTGCCAGCAATAAAAAACCAAACTCTCTCATTTAATCCTTTTCCTATAGAATAATAATCCCCTTTAATGTTAACAGTTGAAGTCAAGAAGTTCACCCGTTAAAACGCAAAATCGTGATTGTTCGTTCCTGCCAATATCACTCGTAAGGGACACGATTACTTAGCTGACCGTACATGTGATGGAGCATCACGCCCCCAGCGAGTGCGCACCGGCATGGTTCAGTTCATCCGCTCTCACTGACATTATGATGACGTCGCCGATCAGCAACTTTCCTGAGATCAGTACAAATCCAGCCTCCGCACAGCGTGCCATGTAAAGGTTTTCACCACGATTCCATCAGCCGTCTGTCCGGGAATAATGAGGTAACTCTCCCCTTGTTCGAGCTGATATCAATCTCGCGCAATTGCATAACAGCCCTGCTCTGTTGGCTCCGGCGCCGGATTGCGGCAGCGCAATAACCCATGCAATTGGAACAGTAAAAGACCACCTCCTGAGGAGGTGGCTTTACACGACGCCCCCTAAAAGGGGGCCATTTTCGAGTTAATCCTGCAACAGCTCCATCTGCTGTTCGATCTCTTGGTCCTTCTTATCCTGATACTTCACGTATCGCCTGATAATTTCTTCGTTTACCCCTACCGTATCGACAAAGTATCCCCTTGCCCAAAAATGATTGCCCCACAACTTCTTTCGTATATGTGGGAAACGATTGTAAAGCCGGATTGCACTGCGTCCTTTCAGGACGCCCATCAACGTCGAAATCGATAGCTTCGGGGGGACTATCACGACCAGATGCACATGATCTGGCTGAATATTTAGCTCAAGAACTTCACAGTCCTTCATGTTGCAGAGGATATAAATTGTTCGGTAGAGCTCTTTGCCCACCTTGTCGCGGAGGATTTTAAATCGATACTTTGGCGTCCAAACCAGGTGGTATTTGCAACGCCAGAACACATGTGATGAACTCCTGTATAAACCCATGTTGGTGATTTCCTTCTTACTTGTGGTGAGTAAGCTGGAATATTCCGGCATGGGTTTCCTTCAGGCTAGAGCCTCACAGGTTCAATCACCACCTCCTTAGGAGGTGGTTTAAGGCTTACAATAAAAAACGGGAGCCCTAAGGCTCCCGTTCTCATTTAACGCTTTAACACCATTACATGTGTTTTACGATAGCGTCGCCAAACTCTGAACATTTCAGCAGTTTAGCGCCTTCCATCAGGCGTTCGAAGTCATAGGTCACGGTCTTGGCGGCGATGGCGCCTTCCATGCCCTTAACAATCAGGTCAGCCGCTTCGAACCATCCCATGTGACGCAGCATCATCTCTGCAGACAGGATGATGGAGCCTGGGTTCACTTTGTCCTGGCCGGCGTACTTCGGCGCGGTGCCGTGAGTCGCTTCGAACAGGGCGCAGTCGGAGCCGATGTTGGCGCCCGGCGCGATGCCGATGCCGCCGACCTGGGCCGCCAGGGCGTCGGAGATGTAATCGCCGTTCAGGTTCATACAGGCGATCACGTCGTATTCCGCCGGGCGCAGCAGGATCTGCTGCAGGAAGGCGTCGGCGATCACGTCTTTAACCACGATCTCTTTGCCGGTGTTCGGGTTCTTGATCTTCAGCCATGGGCCGCCGTCGATCAGCTCGCCGCCGAACTCTTCGCGCGCCAGCTCATAGCCCCAATCCTTGAAGGCACCTTCGGTGAACTTCATGATGTTGCCTTTGTGAACCAGGGTCACGGAGTCACGGTCGTTGGTGATGGCGTATTCGATCGCCGCACGCACCAGACGCTTGGTCCCTTCTTCGGAGCATGGCTTCACGCCGATACCGCACTGCTCCGGGAAGCGGATTTTCTTCACGCCCATTTCGTCGCGCAGGAATTTGATCACTTTGTCCGCTTCGGCGGAACCGGCTTTCCACTCGATGCCGGCGTAGATGTCTTCGGCGTTTTCGCGGAAGATCACCATGTCGGTCAGCTCAGGCTGTTTCACCGGGCTTGGGGTGCCCTGGTAGTAACGCACCGGGCGCAGGCACACGTACAGGTCCAGCTGCTGGCGCAGGGCCACGTTCAGAGAACGGATGCCGCCGCCGACCGGGGTGGTCAGGGGGCCTTTGATGGCGACGCGGTAGTCGCGGATCAGGTCCAGAGTTTCGTCCGGCAGCCACACGTCTTTACCGTAAACGTGGGTAGATTTTTCGCCGGTGTAGATTTCCATCCAGGAGATTTTACGTTCGCCGTGGTAAGCCTTTTTAACGGCCGCATCAACCACGTGGATCATGGCAGGAGTCACGTCAACGCCGATGCCGTCGCCTTCGATGAACGGAATGATCGGGTTATGAGGAACAACCAGTTTACCCTGGGCGTCAACCGTGATTTTTTTACCTTCTGCCGGAACAACTACTTTGCTTTCCATCAACCTCTCCTTCAAGCGCAATTTTGTTAATGCTTTGTAAGATGCGTGTAGATACTACTTGAATATTCGGTCCGCGCCAATCCGAAACGGATTCGGTTATAATGCGCTTATCATCCGTAATCTCAACCGTTATGAAAAAATTCTCTGTTAGAAATCACAACGTTAAACGATTCAGCAAGCCGAATGCCGCCAAACCCGCCGCGCCGAAGGGGCCGCGCCGCATTGTGTTATTCAACAAGCCCTTCGACGTGCTGCCGCAGTTCACCGACGAAGCCGGCCGCGCCACGCTGAAAGAGTACATCCCCTTCCCCGACGTTTACGCCGCCGGGCGCCTGGATCGCGACAGCGAGGGGCTGCTGGTGCTGACCAACGACGGCCAGCTGCAGGCGCAGCTCACCCAGCCTGGCAAACGCACCGGCAAAATTTACTATGTGCAGGTCGAGGGCGCGCCGCAGGAGAGTGATTTGGCGCCGCTGCGCAGCGGCGTCACGCTGAAAGACGGGCCCACGCTGCCCGCCGGGGTGGAATTGGTGGCCGAGCCGCAGTGGCTGTGGCCGCGCAATCCGCCGATCCGCGAGCGTAAATCCATCCCCACCAGCTGGCTGAAAATCACCCTGTTCGAAGGGCGAAACCGCCAGGTGCGCCGCATGACAGCGCATATCGGGTTCCCTACCCTGCGCCTGATTCGCTACAGTATGGGTAATCTTTCGCTGGGTTCACTGCAGCCCGGTGAATGGAAAACCATCGATTCCCTGTAGACCGATAACTGATGGAGGCGCCATGAAACACGTTCCGATCGCGCTGCTGCTCGCCGCTCTGGCGGCCCCGTTCGCCGCCCCTGCCGCCAGCTTCGACTGCGCCAAGGCGGCAGGCAGCGATGAACGCGCCATCTGCGCCAACCGCACGCTGAACGATCTGGACGTGCAAATGGCCACCAAATATCAATTTCTGCGCGGCCTGTTCGCCATGGGCGCGCGCGGCGCGATGCAGGACAGCCAGCAAGCCTGGCTGACCAAGCGCCAGCGGTGCGGCGGTGACACCGCCTGTCTGCTCAAAAGCTACCGCACCCGCATCGCCGAGCTGGACGATATCTATCGGCGCATCGACAAACCGCTGTAAGGAGACCGCATGTTCAAACCGCACGTCACCGTCGCCTGCGTGGTGCACGCCGCCGGCAAATTTTTAATTGTCGAAGAAACCATCAACGGCAAAGCGCTGTGGAATCAGCCGGCCGGCCATCTGGAGGCCGACGAGACGCTGGTGCAGGCCGCCGAGCGCGAGCTGTGGGAAGAGACCGGCATCCGCGCCACGCCGCAGGCGTTCCTGCGCCTGCACCAATGGATCGCGCCGGATCGCACGCCGTTTCTGCGCTTCTGCTTCGTCATCGAGCTGGAACAGCCGCTGCCGACCGAGCCGCACGACAGCGACATCGATCGCTGCCTGTGGCTGAGCGCCGACGAGATTTTGCAGGCGCCCAACCTGCGTTCCGCGCTGGTGGCGGAGAGCATTCGCAGCTATCAGCAGCCGGAGCGCTACCCGCTGTCGCTGGTCGGCAGCTTCGCCTGGCCGCATTAAGGGCGCCGGGCAGCACAAGATGAACAGTGCGCCGGCGCGGCCAACGTGGTAAAATCCTGCGCTTGTTTTTATCAGCACGGTTCGTGTTCAAGTTCGTGAGATCCCCATGTCAGACAACAGCCAGAAAAAAGTAATCGTCGGTATGTCCGGCGGCGTCGACTCTTCCGTTACCGCCTATCTGTTACAGCAACAGGGCTATCAGGTCGCTGGGCTGTTCATGAAGAACTGGGAAGAAGACGACGACGAAGAGTACTGCTCCGCCGCGACCGATCTGGCCGACGCGCAAGCGGTCTGCGACAAGCTGGGCATCGAACTGCACACGGTGAACTTTGCGGCGGAATACTGGGACAACGTGTTTGAGCTGTTCCTGGAGGAGTACAAGGCCGGCCGCACGCCGAACCCGGACATCCTGTGCAATAAAGAGATCAAATTCAAAGCCTTCCTGGAGTTCGCCGCCGAAGATCTGGGGGCCGATTTCATCGCCACCGGCCACTACGTGCGCCGCCAGGACGTGGGCGGCAAAAGCCGCCTGCTGCGCGGCGTCGACGGCAACAAAGATCAGAGCTACTTCCTCTATACCCTGAGCCACGAGCAGGTGGCGCAGAGCCTGTTCCCGGTCGGCGAGCTGGAGAAGCCGGAGGTGCGCCGCATCGCCGAGCAACTGGAGCTGGTCACCGCCAAGAAGAAAGACTCTACCGGCATCTGCTTTATCGGCGAGCGCAAGTTCCGCGACTTCCTCGGCCGCTACCTGCCGGCCCAGCCGGGCCCGATCGTCAGCGTTGACGGCCAGACCGTCGGCGAACACCAGGGCCTGATGTATCACACCCTGGGCCAGCGCAAAGGGCTGGGCATCGGCGGCCTGAAAGACAGCAGCGAAGATCCGTGGTACGTGGTGGATAAAGACGTGGCCAACAACGTGCTGGTCGTCGCGCAGGGGCACGATCACCCGCGCCTGATGTCCGTAGGCCTGATCGCGCAGCAGCTGCACTGGGTGGATCGTCTGCCGCTGAGCGGCCCGTTCCGCTGCACGGTGAAGACCCGCTATCGCCAGCAGGATATCCCTTGCACCGTGACCCCGCTCGACGACGAACGCATCGAAGTGCGTTTCGACGAGCCGGTCTCCGCCGTCACCCCCGGTCAGTCGGCGGTATTCTACCAGGGCGAAATCTGCCTCGGCGGCGGCATCATCGAACAGCGCCTGGCGTAATTCGCCTGCCGCCCAAGAAAAACGCTGCGTTTACCGCAGCGTTTTTTTATTCAAAATTCCACCTGCGCTCCCAGCTCAATCACCCGGTTCGGCGGGATTTCGAACAGATCCGGCGCCCGCAGCGCGTTGCGCTGCAACAGCTGGAACACCTTGCCGCGCACGCGCAGATACCAGGGCCGTTTGCCCAGCACCAGCGTATCGCGCGACATGAAGAACGAGGTCTCATTCATGGTGAAGCTCATCCCCTCCAGCCCGCAGCGGTAAAGAATGTCCGTCACGTTGGGCGTCTCGCGCCAGCCGTAGCTCGCCACCACCCGCCAGAAACTCGCCGACAGCTGTTCGATCGCCACCCGCTGCACGTTGTGCACGTACGGCATGTCGGTGGTGACGATGGTCAACAGCACCACGCGCTCGTGCAGCACCTTGTTGTGTTTCAGGTTATGCAACAGCACCAGCGGCACCGCATGCGGCGTGCGCTCCATAAACACCGCGGTGCCCGGCACCCGCTTCGGCGGCGCCTTCTCCAGCGACTCGATCAGCGCGCTCAGCCCTTCCTGATTGTCGCGCAATCGGCGGATCAGGCGCGAACGCTCGGTCTTCCAGGTCAGCATGATCAGCAGAATGATTAGCCCGAGCGCCACCGGCAACCAGCCGCCGGTCGCCAGCTTGATCAGGTTGGCGCCGAACAGCGGCACGTCGATGCACAGCATGACCAGCAGCATCAGCCCGCCCAGATAGCGCGGCCAGCCCCAGTTTTTCACCGCCACGATGCTCAGCAGAATCGACGACAGCAGCATGGTGCCGGTTACCACGATGCCGTAGGCCGAGGCCAGGTTGCTGGAGTGTTTGAAGCTGACGATCACGATCAGCACCGCCGCGAACAGCAGCCAGTTCACCACCGGAATGTAGATCTGCCCGGACTCCTGATCGGAGGTATAGATGATACGCATCGGCGGCAAGTAGCCCAGCCGCACCGCCTGCCGCGTCAGCGAGAACACGCCGGAGATCACCGCCTGCGAGGCGATCACCGTCGCCAGCGTAGCGATCACCAGCAGCGGGATCAGCGCCCAGGTCGGCGCCAGCAGGAAGAACGGGTTATTGATCGCCGCCGGGTTGGCCAGCAGCAGCGCCCCCTGACCGAAGTAGTTCAACACCAGCGCCGGCGCCACCAGCGTAAACCACGCCAGACGGATCGGTTTTTTACCGAAGTGGCCCATATCGGCGTACAGCGCTTCGGCGCCGGTGACCGACAGCACCACCATGCCCAGCGCAAAGAATGACACCGCCTTGTATTCGAGGAAGAAATTCACCGCCCAGTAAGGGTTCAGCGCCCGCAGCACGCCGGGGTGATGCAAAATGCCGCCGAGGCCCAGCAGCGCCAGCGTCAGGAACCAGATAACCATCGCCGGGGCGAACAGTTTGCCGACGCTGCCGGTGCCGCGTTTTTGGATCGCGAACAATGCCGTCAGCACCAGCAGCGACAGCGGTACGATAAAGCTATCCAGCTCGGGGGCGATAATCTGCAGCCCCTCGATGGCCGAGAGCACCGAAATGGCCGGGGTGATCACCCCATCGCCGTAAAAGAAGCTGCCGCCCACCAGCCCGATCAGCACCGCCGCCGGCACCCAGCGCGCATCCAGCTTGCGGATCGCCAGCGACATCAGCGTCAGAATGCCTCCCTCGCCGTCGTTGTCGGCACGCATCACGAAACAAATGTATTTAATCGACACCACCAGCGTCAGCAGCCAGAAAATCAGCGATAAAAAGCCGTAAATCGAGGCCGGCGTCAGGGTGATGCCCTCCTCCGCCGTCAGGCATTCGCGCAGGGTATACAGCGGGCTGGTGCCGATATCGCCGTACACCACGCCGATGGCCGCCAGCGTCACCGCCGGCAGTGGCTGCTTGTTTTTTACGTGCATATAAAGGTCTTTATTTGAGGGTTCACGTTGGCAGTATAGATGCAGCCGCCGCACTTTATTTGCCGCAGCAACAATAAGTTCGCGCCGCCGCGTCGGCGATTTTCCTCGCCTATTTGCGCAGTTCTGCGCCGCACGGCGCTTCCGCCTCACCGCAGACGTATTAGACGCTGGGTTTACCCTCGATTTTGTGGCATGATCCGCGGCATTCGTTGTCATCGTTGTTACAGCCACGCCCGATCGTTACCGTTCGCGGCCGCCGCCGTTACCCCTGCGATACACACAACCTTATGCAGTAAGCCATGTACCGTTCACCGCGTTTACAGGAGTCATCGTGGCGAAGAATTATTATGACATCACGCTGGCCATGGCGGGCATCAGCCAGTCGGCGCGTTTGGTTCAGCAGTTGGCCCATGAAGGGCAATGCAACCGCGAAGCGTTTCAGACCTCGCTGAAAAGCCTGCTGCAAATGGATCCGCCCTCCACGCTGGCGGTGTTCGGCGGCGAAGAACGCAATTTGATGGTCGGCCTCGAAACCCTGATGGGCGTGCTGAATGCCAACAACAAAGGGCCGGGCGCGGAACTGACCCGCTACACCATCAGCCTGATGGTGCTGGAGCGCAAGCTCAACGCCAACAAACAGGCGATGAACACGCTCGGCGAACGCCTCGGCCAGCTCGAGCGCCAGCTGGCGCACTTCGATCTTGAGTCGGACACCATCATCAGCGCGCTGGCCGGCATTTACGTCGACGTGGTCAGCCCGCTCGGGCCGCGCATCCAGGTGACCGGTTCGCCGGCCATCCTGCAGAATCCGCAGGTGCAGGCCAAGGTTCGCGCCACGCTGCTGGCCGGCATTCGCGCCGCCGTGCTGTGGCAACAGGTCGGCGGCAGCCGCCTGCAGTTAATGTTTTCCCGTAATCGTCTGTTCAAACAGGCGCAAAATATCGTTGCTCATTGTTAATCGATCCCAGGAGTTGCTACCGATGGAATTATCCTCACTGACCGCCGTTTCCCCCGTTGATGGACGCTACGGTGATAAAGTCAGCGCACTGCGCCCCATTTTCAGCGAATACGGTCTGCTGAAATTCCGCGTACAGGTTGAAGTACGTTGGCTGCAAAAACTGGCCGCCTGCGCAGAAATCAAGGAAGTTCCCGCTTTTGACGCCGACGCAAACGCTTTCCTCGACAAAATCGTCGCGGAATTCAATGAAGAAGACGCACAGCGCATCAAAACCATCGAGCGCACCACCAACCACGACGTGAAAGCGGTCGAGTATTTCCTGAAGGAAAAAGTGGCGGCGGTGCCTGCGCTGCACGCGGTGTCCGAGTTCATCCACTTCGCCTGCACCTCCGAAGACATCAACAACCTGTCGCACGCGCTGATGCTGCAAAGCGCCCGTCAGGACGTGGTGCTGCCTTACTGGCGCAAGATCATCGACGCGCTGAAAGGGCTGGCGCAGGAATACCGCGATATCCCGCTGCTGTCGCGCACCCACGGCCAGCCGGCGACCCCGTCGACCGTCGGCAAAGAGTTCGCCAACGTGGCTTACCGCATGGAGCGCCAGTACCGCCAACTGGAGCGCGTGGAGATCATGGGTAAAATCAACGGTGCGGTCGGCAACTACAACGCCCACATCGTCGCCTACCCGGAAGTGGACTGGCATCAGTTCAGCGAAGCGTTCGTCACCTCGCTCGGCATCACCTGGAACCCGTACACCACCCAGATCGAACCGCATGACTACATCGCCGAACTGTTCGACTGCGTAGCGCGTTTCAACACCATTCTGATCGACTTCGACCGCGACATCTGGGGCTACATCGCCCTGAACCACTTCAAGCAGAAGACCATCGCCGGCGAAATCGGTTCTTCCACCATGCCGCACAAGGTCAACCCGATCGACTTCGAAAACTCCGAAGGCAACCTGGGGCTGGCCAACGCCGTGCTGGGCCACCTGGCGGGCAAACTGCCGGTTTCCCGCTGGCAGCGCGACCTGACCGACTCCACCGTGCTGCGTAACCTGGGCGTGGGCCTGGGTTACGCGCTGATCGCCTATCAGGCCACCCTGAAGGGCATCAGCAAGCTGGAAGTCAACCAGGCGCACCTGCTGGACGAACTGGATCACAACTGGGAAGTGCTGGCCGAGCCGATCCAGACCGTGATGCGCCGCTACGGCATCGAAAAGCCTTACGAGAAGCTGAAAGAACTGACCCGCGGCAAGCGCGTGGACGCCGCCGGCATGCAGGCGTTCATCGATGGCCTGGCGCTGCCGGAAGAAGAGAAAACCCGTTTGAAGGCGATGACCCCGGCCAACTATATCGGCCGCGCCACCACCATGGTCGACGAGCTGAAGTAAGCGCGTTAGACCCACAACGACAAGGCGGCCCACGGGCCGCCTTTTTGCTTATTCGCCGCGCAACACCTGCAGCCGGGCAATCTGCCGCCCCTGCGCATCGAAGTTGTCCGCACTCAGCCAACGCGCCAGCGCCTGCCGCACCGCCGGCCAACGGTCAATGGTGATGGCGAACCAGTCGGTATCCCGGCTGCGCCCCTTGACGATCACCGCAAAGCGGAAGTTGCCCTCGTAACGGAAGCCAAAGCGCAGCGCGGCCTGGCGCGACGGCGCGTTGTGGCTGTCGCATTTCCACTCGCAGCGGCGATAGCCCAGCGTGTCGAAGGCATAACGCAGCAGCAGCGCGATGGCTTCGGTGGCGCTGGAGCGCTGTTTCATCAACGGCGACCAGCTGACGTGGCCGATCTCCAGCACGCCGTTGGCCTCGTCGATGCGCATCAGCGCCACCGTCCCCACCGGCGCGTCGCTGGCGGCGTCGAACACCGTCAGATTGACCAGCGTCGGGTTGGCCTGCAGCGTCTCCAGGTGCTGCAACATCGCCGCCGGTGTGTCGGGCCGTTCGATAGACAGATAGGTCCAGTCGCGGCCGTCCGGCGCCAGCTGGAAAGCGTCATACAGCGCGGCGTAATCCCGCTGCGGATCGAGCGGCGCCAGTGAACAGAAACGCCCGCCGAGCGTTGCGCCGCCCGGGCGGCGAGCCGGCTGCCAATCCGGCATCGGTTCGCCAATCGGCTGACCATAACGATTCATTGCCATACGCGCCTCCTGCGGTTAACGGGTATACACGATAAACGAGCTTCTTCTGCCGATTTTGTCGTACAGCGAACGCGCCGGCGCGTTGTACTCCTGGGTCATCCAATAGACCCGATCGCTGCCGCGCGCCTCCGCCAGCCGATACGCCTGTTCGAACAGTTTTTCCGACACTTTATGGCCGCGCGCCTGCGGCGACACATAGAGATCTTCGATATAACAATAGCCCACCGCGCTCCAGGTGGACGGATGGAATACCAGGTTCATCAGCCCCAGCAGCCGGCCGTCGGCATCCTCCGCCACCAGCCCGTACACCTGTTCATCCTGCCCCAAGCGTTCGAAGGTGCGATCGGTCACCTGCGGCGCCACCTCGGCGCGGTAAAAGTCGAGATAGCCCTGCCACAACGCCAGCCATTGCGCTCTGTCGTCGCCATTGATTCTGCGGATGGTCACTTCACGATTTGATGGGTTCATAGCGCCTCACGGGTTAAGATATTATTTCCATTAGGGAAATAACCGAATAGCGGCAGAATACACCGCGCAGCGACGGCGTAATACGGACCAATTCAAAACGGCGAGCAGACCAATTTTAACCGCCGTTTTCCCGCGGCAGCGCGTTGAACACCTGCGCCAGCGTGGCGATAAAACGCACGATCTCGTCCGGCGTGTAGGCCGAGAAACCGAGCACCAGCGCCCCGCGCTGCGGCGCGCCGGTGTAGAAGTCCGCCAGGCCGTACAGCCGGATGCCCCGTTCGGCCGCCGCCGCCACCAGCCGCCGCTCCGTCGCCGCATCCGCCAACGGGCAAACCAGCTGCAGCCCACCCTGCGGCAAGGCCGGGCGCGTCCAGGGTGCGAGATGGCGTTGCACCGCATCGTACAGCACATCCAGCCGCGCCTTGTAAAGCGTGCGCATATTGCGCAGATGCTCGGCGTAGCCGCCCTCGTGCAGGCAGTGGAACAGCGTCATCTGCGCCAGCGCCGAGGTGTAGCCGTCCTGAAACTGCCTGGCGGCGACCAATGGCCGCACCAGCTGCGGCGGCGCAATCATGAAGCCGATGCGCAGCCCCGGAAACAGCGTCTTGCTGAAGGTGCCGATGTACAGCGTGCGCCCGCCGCTGTCCAGCCCCTGCAGCGCCGCCTTGGTTTGTCGATCGTAGTTGAACTCGGCGTCATAATCGTCTTCGATGATCCAGGCCCGCCGACGCTGGGCCCACTGCAACAGCGCCAGACGCCGCTCGAGGCTCAGCGAGTACCCCAGCGGGTAGTGATGGGACGGCGTGATGTAAACGCCCCGCCCGCCGCCCGAAGCCTGCATCAGCTGCCCGACGTCCAGCCCCTGCTCATCAATGCCGATCGGCCGCGCCTGCAGCCCCGCCGACTGCACCAGTTTTTTCGCCCCCTGGTAACCCGGCTCTTCGACGAATACCGCATCGCCGGGATCGAACAGCACCTGCGTGCACAGCGCCAGCGCCTGCTGAGAGCTGGTGACCACGATCACCTGCTCCGCCGTCGCCTTGACGCCCCGCTCCCGCTGCAAATAGTGCGCGATCTCCGCACGCAGCTCCGGCAAGCCCTGCGGATCGGCATAACCCAACAGCCGCTCGCCGTGCCGCCGCAGCGCCTGCTTTTCCCACTGCAGCCATGAATCGATGGGAAACGCCCGCAGATCCGCCAGCGAGGGCGTCAACGAGGCCTGGCGGCTGGTGTGCGGCGTATGGCTGACCGCCAGCAACGCCCGGCCGCGATCGCTTAACTCGCGTTCCGCCAGCCGCGCCTCCTGGCCTGCCTGCGTCGCCAGCAGTTCACGGCCGAGCAGCGTATCGCAGCGATAACGCACAAAGCTGCCGCGCCCCACCGTTCGGCTGATGAACCCCTCCGCCTCCAGCCGCGCGTAAGTCTGTTCCACCGTGTCACGCGCCACCGCCAGCCGGGCCGCCAACGCGCGGCTCGGCGGCAGCTTCGCCCGCCACGGCAGTTCCCCGGCGGTGATGAGCCGCAACAGGGCCTGGTGCAGCGCCGAACGTCGGGTCAGCCCCTGCTGACGCTGCTGGGTGAAGGCTGCCAGGATTGCCGCGTCGTCCGCGTGTCGTGGGGTGTCACTCATGGGCAGTCTGTTTCTCCGAGCCTGGGGCGATAGCACACTACTCTACCTCATTTCTCCCAGCGGCGGCGGCAGTTGCGCTGCCCGGCGAAATCCCCTTAAATAAGCCATCGCATTGCGGCTACAGGACTTCCGTCAGCTATGAGCAAGGAGATCAACCAGCGTCTGCTGGAAAAACTGCTGCAGGATCTGGCCAGCGCGGGCGCGATGCCGTTGTATCTGCGCTTTAACGCCTCGGTGCGCCAGGCTATCGAGCAAGGATTGCTGAGCGCGGGGCATTTCCTGCCTAGCGAGCGCCTGTTCACCGAACAACTCGGCATCTCGCGCATCACGGTGCGCAAAGCGCTGGCCTGCCTTGAGCAAGACGGCATCATCGGCCGTTCACGCGGCTACGGCACCTTCATCCAGCCGCAACGGCCCGCGCCGAAGCTGCGCTATTCCTTAGCGGACATCAAAGGGTTCTCGCGCGAGGCGGCGCAACAGGGGCGTCAGCCGGACACGCAATGGATCAGCCGCGAGCGGGTGCCGGCCAGCGCCGCACTGGCGGAAAGGCTCCAGCTGGCGGTTGGAGCGCCGATCTACCAACTCAAACGCATTCACTTTATCGATCGGCGGCCGATGTCGGTGGCGGTGTCCTACGTGGTGGCGGCGGCGATTGCCAACATCGACGAGATTGGCATCTCGCTCTACGATTACTTCCGGCGCAATAATGTGGAGATGGGCTCGCTGCGCAGCCAGGTCAGCGCGGCGATGGCCGACGACGATATCCGCCGGACGCTGCAGCTATCAGAACCGATGCCGCTGCTGATCGTGCGCCAGACGCTGTTCGACCACCGCAAGAAGCCTGTCGAATACAGCGAAAGCTTCTGCCGCAGCGACATGTATGAGTTTACCAGCGAAAGCTGATCCGTTACGCCTCGCCCTGTCGGCGGCGGCGAAAACGCACGAACGCCTGGGCATACGCCTCAACGTCCAGCGGATTCACCCGTTTTAACTCCGCCAGCAATCCGGGTTCGATCGCTTCTGCACCGTGCAGCGCACCGCAGACAGCGGTGGCCATCGCGCCGATGGTGTCAGTATCGCCGCCCAGGTTGGCGCACAGCACCGCGCAACGGGTAGGATCGGTTTGCGCCAGCTGCACCATCGCCAGCGCCGCCGGCACCGACTCGATGGTGCTCACCCCGGCGCCGATCAGTTGATATATCCGCTCAGAGGCCTGCTCGGGATCGGCGGCCTCATCCACCACCTGAAACGCCAACTCGATGCGCGCCGCCAGCGAGGGGCTGAACGTCGTCTCCTGCCGGCGCTGGGCATACTCCGCCACGCCCGGCAGCGCCAGACGAATCGAGACCCAGTCCGCGCCCTCCACCGCTCGCGCGACGGCCCAGGCGATCGCCACCGCACCGGCGACGGCGATGTCGGATTTGTGCGTCGGGCTGGAGGCCAGCCACACCTGCTGGCAGAAATCCTCCAGCGGCGCGGACGGCAGCACGCAGCCCAAAGGCGAAATGCGCATCGCCGCGCCATTGGTGATGCCGTTGTTTTCCAACTCGGCGATCGGCGTGCCCGCTTTCTGCTCGCTCAACGCCAGTTTGGAACTGGGGCCGAGAATGTTCTTGTTGAAGGCGTCAAAACTGTCCACCCAGCGGATCACGTTGCGGGCGATCAGTTCCGGCACCACCTCGCCTTCCGCTTCCCGCAGCGCATCGGCCAGCGCTAACGCCATCGCGGTATCGTCGGTATATTGCCCGGCTTTGAAGTAACAGGCGGCGGTGTTCTCCGCCGGCCCATCGAGAAAGCCGTCTATCCAGCCGAAATGGCGCTTAACCCGCTCGCGCGGCCACAGCTCGGAAGGCATGCCGAGCGCGTCGCCCAGCATCTGTCCGTAAAGTGCGCCCGCTATGCGTTCTGCCTGGGTTAACTGCTTCATCCGTCGCTCCTGAGAAAATGTACCGTTGCCTCAATAATACCTTATTAGTACCTTTAAAGCTTATCAAGCGCCCCGGCTCACACTTCCCTTTCGCGGGCAATGCCCGGGGCGTTTAAGTTGCGTTTAATGTTGCCCCGCCGCTGTTTATCCGACGTTTATCAGAGCTTGTCGATAATGTCGGCGAACAAATTGATAACGCTTATTTTAATACATTGCTTCGGCTCTCTTGCGAGCCGGGCGGGTTATACCTACCATAGCCTCAGCACTTTTTGTCAAAATGGTTCAGGTGGCCGCGTTATTCCCTGACACGCCGCAGAGCGTGTTCCCTTTTATCGCGTGGGTGACAGGACGTTCACCCGCATAGTCACAGGAGTTCGCCATGCGAGTACTGGTTGTTGAAGATAATGGTTTGCTGCGTCACCACCTTTCCGTTCAGATGCGCGAGATGGGCCATCAGGTCGACGCGGCCGAAGACGCCAAGGAAGCCGATTATTTCCTGCAGGAACACGCGCCGGATATCGCCATCGTCGATCTCGGCCTGCCGGGTGAAGACGGCCTGAGCCTGATCCGCCGCTGGCGCGCCCATCAGACCAAGCTGCCGATCCTGGTGCTGACCGCCCGCGAAAGCTGGCAGGACAAAGTGGCGGTGCTGGAAGCCGGCGCCGACGACTATGTCACCAAGCCGTTCCACCTGGAAGAAGTGATCGCCCGCATGCAGGCGCTGATGCGCCGCAACAGCGGCCTGGCTTCGCAAGTGATCGTGCTGCCGCCGTTCCAGATCGATCTGTCGCGCCGCGAACTGAGCGTCAACGATCAACAGATCAAGCTGACCGCCTTTGAATACACCATCATCGAGACCCTGATCCGCAACGCCGGCAAGGTGGTGAGCAAGGATTCGTTGATGCTGCAGCTCTACCCGGACGCCGAACTGCGTGAAAGCCACACCATCGACGTGCTGATGGGCCGTTTGCGCAAGAAAGTGCAGGCGGAATACCCGCATGAAGTGATCACCACGGTACGTGGCCAGGGCTATCGTTTTGACGCGAAGTGAACATGATGTTCAACAAGAATAAAAAACCGTTTTCGCTGCGTGCCCGCTTCCTGATGGCGACCGCCGGGGTGATCCTGGCGCTGTCGCTCTCTTACGGTTTGGTGGCGGTCGTCGGCTATATCGTCAGCTTCGACAAAACCGCCTTCCGTCTGCTGCGCGGCGAGAGCAACCTGTTCTTCAGCCTGGCGCAGTGGAAAGACAACAAGCTCACCATCGCCATTCCCCCCGATCTCGATCTCAACTTCCCGACGCTGGTCTTTATCTACGACGATAAAGGCAACCTGCTGTGGAGCCAGCGCAAGGTGCCGGAACTCGAGAAGCTGATCAACAAGGAATGGCTGCAGGAGTCCGGCTTCTACGAAATTGACACCGATACCCGCATCAGTAGCGAAGTGCTGGGGGATAACCCCAAAGCGCAGGATCAGCTGAAGAATTATGACGATACCGATCAGAACGCGCTGACCCACTCGGTGGCGGTCAACACCTATGCCGCCACGCCTCGCCTGCCGGCGCTGACCATCGTGGTGGTCGACAGCATTCCGCAGGAGCTGCAGCGATCCGACGTGGTGTGGGAGTGGTTCAGCTACGTGCTGTTGGCCAACCTGCTGCTGGTGGTGCCGCTGCTGTGGCTGGCGGCCTACTGGAGCCTGCGGCCGATCAAGGCGCTGGTCAATCAGGTGGGCGAGCTGGAGAACGGCGAGCGCGATCAGCTCGACGAAAATCCGCCCAG
The DNA here is from genome assembly GCF_000738675.1 of Serratia nematodiphila DZ0503SBS1. NCBI lineage: Bacteria > Pseudomonadati > Pseudomonadota > Gammaproteobacteria > Enterobacterales > Yersiniaceae > Serratia > Serratia nematodiphila. The sequence continues at coordinate 4,000,643 of NZ_JPUX01000001.1, forward strand.
CGAGCTGCGCGGGCTGGTGCGCAATCTGAACATTCTGGTGCGCAACGAGCGCCAGCGCTACACCAAATATCGCACCACCCTGTCGGATCTGACCCACAGCCTGAAAACGCCGCTGGCGGTGCTGCAAAGCACCCTGCGCTCGCTGCGCAGCGGCAAGCAAACCACCATCGAAGAAGCCGAGCCGATCATGCTGGATCAGATCGGGCGCATCTCGCAGCAGATCGGTTACTACCTGCACCGAGCCAGCATCAACTCCGGCCAGACGGTGTTGACGCGCGAGATCCACTCGGTGCCGGCGCTGCTCGACAGCCTGGTGGTGGCGCTGAACAAGGTTTACCAGCGCAAAGGGGTGGCGATCACGCTGGACATCTCGCCGGAAGTGACCTTTATGGGCGAGAAGAACGATTTTATGGAAGTGATGGGCAACGTGTTGGAAAACGCCTGCAAATACTGCCTGGAGTTCGTGGAGATCACCTCGCTGCACTCCGAGAAAAACCTCACCATCGTTATCGACGACGACGGCCCGGGCATCCCGGAAAGCAAGCGCCAGCTGATTTTCCAGCGCGGCCAGCGGGTGGATACCCTGCGCCCCGGCCAGGGCCTTGGCCTGTCGGTGGCGGCGGAGATCATCGAGCAATACGACGGCGAAATCGTCATCAGCGACAGCCCGCTCGGCGGCGCGCGCATGCAGGTCACCTTCGCCCGCCAGCACGACACCCACCACAACGAGTAAATTATGCCGCTGCGGCCCCGATCCACGGGGCCAAACTTCCGTTATAATCGCACTCAGGCTCACTCCCCTATCCTGGAATAGAACATGGATTATCAATTAGATCTGGACTGGAACGATTTTTTGCAACGTTATTGGCAAAAGCGTCCGGTGATTCTGAAGCGCGGCTTCAAAAACTTTATCGATCCGATCTCCCCGGATGAGCTGGCCGGGCTGGCGATGGAAAACGAAGTGGACAGCCGTCTGGTCAGCCACCAGGACGGCCGTTGGCAGGTTGCGCACGGCCCCTTCGAGAGCTTCGACCACCTGAGCGAAAACAACTGGTCGCTGCTGGTGCAGGCGGTAGATCACTGGCATGAGCCTTCCGCCGCGCTGATGCGCCCGTTCCGCCAACTGCCGGACTGGCGGATGGATGACCTGATGATCTCCTTCTCGGTGCCGGGCGGCGGCGTCGGCCCGCACCTCGATCAGTACGACGTGTTCATCATTCAGGGCACCGGCCGCCGCCGTTGGCGCGTCGGGGAAAAAACGCCGCTGAAACAGCACTGCCCGCACCCGGATCTGCTGCAGGTCGAACCGTTCGACGCCATCATCGACGAAGAGATGGAGCCGGGCGACATTCTCTATATTCCGCCGGGCTTCCCGCATGAAGGCTACGCGCTGGAAAACGCGCTCAACTACTCGGTGGGCTTCCGCGCGCCGAACGGCCGTGAGCTGGTGAGCGGCTTCGCCGACTACGTGCTGGCGCGCGAGCTGGGCAGCAAGCGCTACGCCGATCCGGACGTTAAACTGCGCGAACACCCGGCGGAGATCCTGCCGCAGGAAGTGGACGCCTTACGGCAGATGATGCTGGATCTGGTGCAACAGCCGGAACACTTCCAGCACTGGTTCGGCGAGTTTATCTCCCAGTCGCGCCACGAGCTGGATCTGGCGCCGCCGGAGCCGCCGTATCAGGCCGGGGAAATCTACGAACTGCTGCAACAGGGTGAAGCGCTGCAGCGCCTGGGCGGATTGCGCGTGCTGCGCGTCGGCGATCGCTGCTTCGTCAACGGCGAGCTGATCGACACCGACCAGCTGCAGGCCGCAGACACCCTGTGCCAGCACTTCAGCGTCGATGCCGCCCTGCTCGGCGACGCGGTGGACGATCCGTCGTTCCTGGCGCTGCTGACCGCGCTGGTCAACAGCGGCTATTGGTACTTTAACGACTGAGTTCTTGGAATACCCCACTAAACCACAATAACGGCCCTCCAGAGCGGGCCGTTATTTATCGCTTCCAATAGTGCCCCGCTCCAAAATCACATCACTACGCCTCTAGCAATGTGGCAACTTATCCCATCATCACGTTTGAATATAACGCTTAAAAATTACGCAAATCTCTGAGCAACATGACATCAGCGGATATATCGGCCGACACCGAACTTAAGGAGGATGGCTAAAGCACATGGGGTTTAGAGGATCGATTTATACTTTACACTTGATACCCATACTTATAGCAGTGGCATCGTAGCCATCTTAATGGCCATCTGTCCGGTATTGTTAACCCAGCGTCCGGTTTTGTTTACTGTGAACAAAAAAAGACATGTGATAATAAATATCAAACCTGATTAACGTAAAACTTAACTAATGGAAGATTCAGTGCTTTTAGGTATGGCCTTTCCAAACATTCTCAAGACATTAATCGAATCTTGGTTGTTGTATAAAATAGTGTTATCTGTAATTAAGCATTTAAGCTTCTGGAAAAACGTATGGCATAAACCTCTTTTCTGTTTTTCGCTCTACTTAATGAGCCTCTCACTATTTACTCGCTGGATCTGAAATGAAAACCACCAGAAATATTTACCTGACATTACTGATATTTGTTCTAGGGTGTATCTCTGTTTACGCTGTTTATTCGAAACAAGTATACGGTCTATGGACCCGCGATGGCAGAGTGAGGAGTGACGTCATTGCCTTGTCGAGCGAGGTCAACGGCTATGTGGAAAGTGTCTATGTGCATGATAACCAACCCGTTAAAAAAGGGCAGCTGTTATTTGTCGTTGATGAACGCGAATACAAAATCATCGCCGCAGAAAGTTATCACGCCATGCAGTCAAAAAAGGTTGAAGTCAGTCGTCTAAAAAATAGGTATAACCGACGAAAGGGTTTGGCCGGAGAGGTCATCAGCCAAGAAGATGTAGAAAACGCCGCACTGAACTACGCAATGGCACTGGCGAACTATTCATCAGCGGTTGAGGAAAACCGCAAAGCGGAACTTGCTCTAAGTAAAACTAGAATTTATGCCCCCACCGACGGCTATATTACCAACCTGCTTATTCACCCCGGCGATTATCTGAATGCGGGAAAAAACATTGTCTCAATCGTAAAAAAGGACTCTTTCTATGTATATGCCTATTTCCAAGAGGATCAGATCCAAAGAATCAAGCCTAATCAGAAAGCAAAAATTATCCTGCTGAATAAAAATAATCAATATGAAGGGAGAGTCGACAGCATCTCCCGCGGCATCATTGACAGTAGCGATAAAAGCAGCACCGGTGAGTTACACGATATCAATCCGACATTTGAGTGGGTTCGCCTGCCAATGAGGATCCCCGTGCGCATCGTTATCGATCCCCACGAAAAAGGCTACGAAGCACTGATCTCCGGCATGACCTGCACGGTGGAAATCGTCGAGGAACAATGAAAATATCACTAAGCGCGCTGCGCATCATCCATCTCAGTATCGCCATATTTATTATTCAACTGTGCTCCTTTTACTTTAGCATCGACGGTGTCGCCACCTCCATCATGAGTGCAATTGTCGTTTCACAGTCTTTTGTCGGCACCCTATATCTCAAGGCCAGAAACCGGCTGATCGGCACCGGGTTGGGGATATTGTTCTCTTTTATTGCTGCGTTCCTGTTTCCGGAAAATCCATTCTTTTTCATTGGCCTCTCGCTTCTGTGGGTAACGACCATGACTGTGGTGTCGAGCTTTGTCATGAGCGAAAATACCTATATATATCAGCTTGCCGGATATACATACGCATTCATATCCATCCCGGTACTGGGAGACCCACAGAGGGCATTCCATAACTTAATTTTTCGCGCTACTGATGTCACGATGGGTATGGGGATACTCGTGGTCACTTCCCTGCTTATGTTTATGCACTACAGCAACTTCAATGTGAACGAGAGGATTCTGTCCATCTATAGAGGCGCGCTGCTACTGCACAAAAAGATCGCCAGAAGGCAAGAGGTATCTCTCGATGAACTTAAGGGTAACTTCAATAATGTCTCGGAACTTATCGCCAATAAAACCATTATCAAATATGAGTCCGCATTTAGCCTGCGTTCCGCAAACCTGTTTGACCGCTTTTCCTATGTGGCCCTGATGGCATTTTTCTACGCCAACACACTGCGACACTCGTTGCGTATTGGTGGTGAAATCTCCGTCAATATTCAGCGCGACTACGACAACATCGTGACCCAATCGGTACGTTATAAAAGAGAGTGGGGAAAATTTCGCGATAAGGCGATTGACCGACCTCATCGCTTTCCGGAGTACAAATCGGTTTCCCAAGCGTTACAGCGTGGAATCAGAACCTTGTTGGTATCCGTATTGCTGTTTACGTTGTGGTACCTGTCAGGGTGGGATGGCGGGAGTGATATGACCATTCTGGGCATTGTCTATATCGTCCTGCTCTCATCTTTCCCTGCCCCCTTGAGTGCAGCCAAAGAGATTTTTAACGGTACGATCCAGGGCGTCATTGGTGCGTGGATTTATATTCATTTCATCTATGGTTTTAGCTATGCCTATACGCAGCCTGCCATTTACTTCTTTTCTCAACTGCCATTTATGATTTACGGTGGCAGGCTGCTGGTCGAAAGTAAGACATTCTTAATCGGTATCACCTTCCTGACACAGTTTTACTTCTCTGTTCAACCTTCCAACGGTGAGCCGGTCAGTTTCTCCGTCTTTATGCAGAGTTCTCTGGGGGGGATTGCCGGCGTAGGCATTGCAGGCCTGGGGCTGGTTATGCTGTTTCCAGAAAGCAAAAAAATCAAAAATCGCGATCTGATAAAAGATGCAATAACGCTCATTCTCCAGGACATTAAAAAGGAAAGTTTTGACCTCCATGCCCAGCTAAAAAGCATGCACGATAAACTGCGCAGAAGTGCAATGTTGATCGCGCACACCCGTGATGACTTTAGCGTTTTAGCCGACCTGATGTCGTTGTACATCATCATGTGTCATGTAAAATTTCACAGGCTTGAAAATACGCCGCTTTTACCGTTAATCCGTCAGTTGCAGCTGTGGGCCAAAGAGGGCATTCTTCATGTGGACCCAGACTGTGCAGGCGCACTACAGGCACAGATAGCAGAAGAGAGTGGTGAGTTGAAGAGAGTTTCCCTGTGTATTCTCTCAATTATAAATGAGATTGGAGCCGTTTATGAAGAATAAAAACTACCATAATTCGCTGCTGGAAGGATTAAAGATATCCGATGAATATATTAGCGTACTTAGCGCTTCTCTAACGGCAAACACCGAAGTGGTACTGCATAAACACGATTGGGGTCAGCTTAATGTCATCAATATTGGCGTTATGGAGATCAACATTAACAATGAGGAAAGCCTCATCGCGCCCTGGCAATACTCAGTGTGGATCCCCCCTGGCATTCTGCATTCCAGCTATAACGAGAAAAATACGGACTACTGCTCAATCTCGATTCCCGCTAAATATTGCCATCGTTTATCTGCCACGCCGTGCATTATTGAGGTTTCAGAAATAAATCGAGCTATCATTAACGACCTCTTAGACCGTCACGTGGACATCCTGGCCAATGATAAAGATCTCAATCTTTCGAATGTCATTATCGACCAACTGGAAGAGAGCTCAAAAAGGCTAACTTACTTGCCGAGCACTACAGATAAATATATAAGCCCGATCATTGAATACCTGCACAATAATCCGGGTGATAACTGTACGCTGCAGCAGTGGGGTAAGAAAGTCTTCGCCTCAGAAAAAACGCTCTCCAGAAGATTTAACGAGAAATTACACATGCCATTTCGTGAATGGCGTTCGCGCCTGCGTTTTATCCACTCACTGTCTTTGTTGAAAACCAGTATGACCATTCAAGAAATCGCCTGGCAATTAGGATATGGGAATCCATCTTCCTTTATTATCATGTTTGAGAAAATATCTGGAACCACACCTGACCGATATCGTAAAAATCTCTTTATTCAGCCATAGATGACTTTAAAATATCAAAAACAGAAGAAGAATCCTATTCCATATTGACCGTTAATGTTCATCCGATGTCTTCTTTTGTTTATCACAAAGAAAATTTTTATCGTAAAATATTTACACATTCAAGAAATCATACAAATGGAGAACTTACCATGAAGAAAATAATTATTTTCAGCGCAATCATTTTCTCTGCTGCCAGCATGGCTGCGACTGAGGTGACATTTTCAACACCGCTTCCTGCTGGAAAAAATAAAATTGGCAGTGTCAGTTACAGTAATCCTAACGCTTCCACATCAGAGATTATCCAGGGGTTATCTGACCAAGCAGATAAAATGGGGGGTGCTTACTTCAAAATAACCTCATTGGAAGTGGCAAGTAATTCACGTGGAACCGCGATTGTTTATAAATAGTTTTTAACCAAGCCAAAAGTTGCTCGTTTAATTTTTATCTATTACACACTCGGAATTGCTGCTAAAAGCGGCCAGCCCTCTGACGATCAAGACAACCGTGAGAAAGGCGGTCATAAAGTGAACGGCGGGCGCGCTGGGCCCCGCCGGGCGGATCAGAAAAGGGAGTGCGGGCCGGCGCAAGCCGGCCGGGGAACGAAGGTGTTTACCGCGCCCGCTCGGCGGCCAGCGCCGCGATGCGCATGATCACCGCCACCGCTTGCTCCATGCCCTCCAGCGTCACGAACTCGTGCTTGCCGTGGTAGTTGTAGCCGCCGGTGAACAGGTTCGGGCACGGCAGGCCGCGGAACGACAGCTGCGCGCCGTCGGTGCCGCCGCGGATCGGCTTCATCACCGGTTCGATGTCGCAATCGCGCATCGCCTGCTGCGCCAGCGCGATCACGTGCGGGTGCTCCGCCACCTGTTCGCGCATGTTGTAATAGCTGTCTTCGATGCTGACTTCGATATAGCAATCGCGCGGCAGGCCTTTGCCGACCTCACGGGCGATGTCCACCATCTTGCGCTTGCGCGCCTCGAACCCTTCGCGCTCGAAGTCGCGCAGAATGTAGTGCATTTCGGCGCGCTCCACGCTGCCCTTGATGCTGCTGAGATGATAAAAGCCCTGGTAGCCTTCGGTGGTCTCCGCCGCTTCGTCCGCCGGCAGCGCCTGATGAATGCGGGTGGCCAGCGACAGCGCGTTGACCATCACTCCCTTGGCGCTGCCGGGGTGTACGCTGTTGCCGAGGATTTTGATCGTCACCGAGGCGGCGTTGAAGTTTTCGCACTCCAGCTCGCCGACGCCGCCGCCGTCCACCGTGTAGGCCCATTCCGCATTGAAGGCCGCCACGTCGAACAGCTGCGCCCCCTTGCCCACCTCCTCGTCCGGAGTGAAGGCCACGCGGATGTCGCCGTGCGGGATCTTGCGAGCGCGCAGGCGCACCATGGCGGTGAGGATCTCGGCGATGCCCGCCTTGTCGTCGGCGCCCAGCAGCGTTTTGCCGTCGGTGGTGATCAGCGTCTGCCCCAGCATCTGGTGCAGGATCGGGAACATCACCGGCGACAGCACTTCATCACCGATGCCGAGCGCAATGTCGCCGCCGCGATAGTTCTCGACGATCTGCGGATTGACGTGCTTGCCACTGAAATCCGGCGAAGTATCCAGATGGGCGATGAAACCGACCGCCGGCACCGGCCAGGCGACGTTACCCGGCCAGGTGCCCATCACGCAGCCGTGTTCGCTGAGCGACACCCGCTCGAAGCCGAGCGCGATCATTTCCTGCTGCAACGCACGCGCCAGCTTCAACTGCCCGTCGGTGCTCGGCACATGCTTTACGTTCGCTTTGGACTGGGTGTCGAAAGAGACGTAGTTGAAAAAGCGGTCAAGTAATTTGTCCATGGTAGCGGCCCCTCAGAATATCGCGTTTCATTATGCGGAACCGATCAGGATCAAATATTGCGTCAGGTCATTTTTAACCAGAATTCGCCAATATCATTAATCTTTGTGATGATTTCTGAGGGGAATAATGCTGTCATCACAGGGTCATTTGTCGCTATCATGATGAAAAACGCGGCATCTGGGCCGGATCGGCTTTCAATTCCGGCATTCAGCGTCTATCATGCGCGCTCGAAAAATTTCCATTGGCGTAACTGGTTTGAGCTTCATTTGATCAGCGGGTATCCCGCAAGCTCCGGCAGTCTTTTCCAGTTACGGTTCTATCTGCATTAGCCCACGGGATAGAGTAATACGATAAATGACTGAGACATCCTCTCCGACTCCCCTTGTTGAACTGCATGCCCTGAGCAAAGCGTTCGATGGCAAAACCATCATTGCCGATCTGGATCTGACGATTAACCACGGCGAATTCCTCACCATTCTCGGCCCCTCCGGCTGTGGCAAAACCACGGTGCTGCGCCTGATCGCCGGTCTGGAAGACGCCGATGTGGGCCGCATCGTGCTCGACGGCCAGGACATCACCGCCATTCCGGCCGAACATCGCCACGTCAACACCGTGTTTCAAAGCTACGCTCTGTTTCCGCACATGTCGGTGTTCGACAACGTCGCCTTCGGCCTGCGCATGCAAAAGGTGCCGGCGGCGGAACTGACGCCGCGCGTCGAAGAGGCGCTGCGCATGGTGCAGCTGGACGACTTTGCCAAGCGGCGGCCGGGCCAGCTCTCCGGCGGCCAACAGCAGCGCGTGGCCATCGCCCGCGCGGTGGTCAACAAGCCGAAGGTGCTGCTGCTGGACGAATCGCTGTCGGCGCTGGACTACAAGCTGCGCAAGCAGATGCAGAACGAACTGAAAGCGCTGCAGCGCAAACTGGGCATCACCTTCGTGTTCGTCACCCACGATCAGGAAGAGGCGCTGACCATGTCGGATCGCATCGTGGTGATGCGCGAAGGCCGCATTGAGCAGGACGGCACGCCGCGTGAGATCTACGAAGAGCCGAAGAACCTGTTCGTCGCCAGCTTCATCGGCGAGATCAACATCTTCGACGCGGTGGTCCTGCAACGCCTCGATCCGCAGCGGGTGCGCGCCAACGTGGAAGGCCGCGAGTGCGACATCTACGCCGATCTGCCGGTAGAGCCGGGCCAAAAGCTGAAGGTGCTGCTGCGTCCGGAGGATCTGCGGGTGGAAGAAGTGAACGACAGCGCGCAGCACGACGGGCTGATCGGCTACGTGCGCGAGCGCAACTACAAAGGCATGACGCTGGAATCGGTGGTCGAGCTGGAGAGCGGCAAAACGGTGATGGTCAGCGAATTCTTCAACGAAGACGATCCGGACGTCGATCACTCGCTCAATCAGAAGATGGCGGTAACCTGGGTTGAAAGCTGGGAGGTGGTGCTGGCCGATGAAGAAATCGCGTAAAGTCTTCCAGAATGTGGTGATCGTCGGCGTCGTCGCCTGGCTGTTGCTGTTCGTGTTCATGCCGAACCTGATGATCATCGGCGCCAGCTTCCTGACCCGCGACGACGCCAACCTGGTGCAGATGGTGTTCACGCTGGACAACTACCGGCGCTTGTTCGATCCGTTGTACGCCCAGGTGCTGCTGCACTCGCTGAACATGGCGCTGATCGCCACCCTGTGCTGCCTGGCGATCGGCTATCCGTTCGCCTTTATCCTGGCGCGGTTGCCGCAGAAGGTGCGGCCGCTGCTGCTGTTTCTGCTGATCGTGCCCTTCTGGACCAACTCGCTGATCCGCATCTACGGCCTGAAGCTGTTTCTCAGCACCCGGGGCTATCTCAACGACGCGCTGCTGTGGATCGGCGTCATCGACAAGCCGCTGCGCATCATGTACACCTCGGAAGCGGTCGTCCTCGGCCTGGTGTATATCCTGTTGCCGTTTATGGTGATGCCGCTCTACTCCAGCATCGAAAAGCTCGATAAGTCCTGCCTGGAGGCGGCGCGCGATCTCGGCGCCAGCAAGCTGCAAACCTTTATCCGCATCATCGTGCCGCTGACCATGCCGGGCATTATCGCCGGCTGCCTGCTGGTGGTGCTGCCGGCGATGGGGCTGTTCTTCGTCGCCGATCTGATGGGCGGCGCCAAAAACCTGCTGATCGGCAACGTGATTAAAAGCCAGTTCCTCAATATCCGCGACTGGCCGTTCGGCGCGGCCACCAGCATCTGCCTGACGCTGGTGATGGGGCTGTTGCTGCTGGTTTATTACCGGGCCGCACGCCTGCTGAACAAGAAGGAGGATCTGGCATGATCGGACGTCTGCTGCGCGGCGGCTTTATGACGCTGGTATACGCCTATCTGTATATCCCGATCGTCATCCTGATCGTCAACTCCTTCAACGCCTCGCGCTTCGGCATCAATTGGCAAGGGTTTACCACCAAGTGGTACAGCACCCTGCTGAATAACGACAGCCTGCTGCAGGCCGCGGGCCACTCGCTGACCATGGCGGTGCTCTCCGCCACCTTCGCCACGCTGATCGGCTCGCTGACCGCGGTGGCGCTGTACCGCTACCGCTTCCGCGGCAAACCGTTTGTCGGCGGCATGCTGTTCGTGGTGATGATGTCGCCGGACATAGTGATGGCCATCTCGCTGCTGGTGCTGTTCATGCTGCTGGGCATTTCGCTCGGCTTCTGGTCGCTGCTGTTCTCGCACATCACCTTCTGCCTGCCGTTCGTGGTGGTGACCGTCTACGCGCGCCTGAAAGGCTTCGACGTGAAGATGCTGGAAGCCGCGCGCGATCTCGGCGCAAGCGAGTTCACCATCCTGCGCAAAATCATCCTGCCGCTGGCGATGCCGGCGGTGGCGGCCGGTTGGCTGCTGAGCTTCACCCTGTCGATGGACGACGTGGTGGTCTCCTCCTTCGTCACCGGGCCGAGCTACGAGATTTTGCCGCTGAAGATCTACTCGATGGTGAAAGTCGGCGTCTCGCCGGAGGTCAACGCGCTGGCCACCATTTTGCTGCTGCTGTCGCTGGTGCTGGTGATCGCCAGCCAGTGGGTGATGCGCGATCGCTCGCCCAAGGCCGAGTAACCCTTCCCGCCGGGCGCTGCGGCGCCCGGTTGTGATCCCCTTCACAACCGGCACCGGTTGTCACTCCCTGACCATCGGTGCCTATTTCCGCCCCGCCGATTGCAGCGGCGAAAACTTCCCCCTATAACTGAATTCAGGCAAGGTGCCTTATTTTTTTCTCGCTTCCAGGGAGTTTATTCAGCAACGTCGCCATCCATTAAAATATAAAAAGGAACTGCCATGAAAGGTATTATCGATAATATCTTAAGCAAGCTGCAGCTTTTCTCCAAAGCCATGATGGGGCCGATATTTTTCCTGCCGGTAATCGGTCTGATCCTGGCGCTCAGTTCTATTCTCACCAATGCCACATTAATCAATGAACATTCCGCCGTCTTCTCTATCGGTAAAATGATCGGCGATACCTTCTGGCCATTATTCGGCAACCTCGGGCTGATTTTCTGCATCGGCATTACCTACGGCCTGGCCAAAGACAAGAAAAGCGAAGCGGCGCTGGTCGCCGTGATGTGCTTTATCATGTTCCTCGGCGCCAATTCTTCTTATCTGCAATTCAGCGGCCACGTCGCGGCCAAGATCAACGGCGAATATTACGGCACCGGGCAGACGGAGTTGCTGGGTTTTACCGTGGTGGATATGGGCATTTTCCTCGGTCTTATCCTCGGCGTCACCATCGCCTGGGTGCATAACCGCCTGTGCAACGTCGAACTCAACGGCGTGTTCTCGGTCTACGGCGGCGCCAAGCTGGTGCTGATTGCCATGACGCCGATCATCATGCTGTACGCCGTCGCCTTCAGCTACCTGTGGCCGGCGATCTCACAGGGCCTGATCGCGCTGACCGGCTTTATGAAAAGCGCCGGCTCGCTCGGGGTATTCGTCTACGGCTTCTTTGAGAAATTCCTGATCCCCACCGGGCTGCACCACTTTATCTGGTCGCCGTTCCAGCTCACCAGCATCGGCGGTTCGATCGTGCAGGACGGCCAGACCGTCTCCGGCTCGCAGGCGATTTTCCTGGCCTATATGCGCGACCCGAGCATCTCGCCGCTGATGAACGAAGCGCTGCGCTTCTCACAGCAAGGGATGGTGACCATCTTCGGCCTGTCGGGCGCGGCATTGGCTTTCTATCACACCGCCAAGCCGGAAAAGAAAATGCTGGCCAAGGCGATTCTGATCCCGGCCATCACCACCTCGATCCTGGTCGGCATCACCGAGCCGATTGAGTTCACTTTCCTGTTCATCTCTCCGCTGCTGTGGGTGATCCATGCCGTGTTGACCGCGCTGTCGCAGGTGGCCTGCAACCTGTTGCAGGTGCGCCCCTGGGGCGCCAGCGGGCTGGTCGAGTTCCTGGCCTATAACCTGCCGCTGCCGGTTTCCCTCACCCGCTGGCCGCTGTACGTGGTCATCGGCCTGGTGCAGTTTGCGGTGTATTACCTGGTGTTCAAAACGCTGGTGCTGAAGCTCAATCTGAAGACGCCGGGTCGTGAAGATGATCAGGACGTCAGACTCTATTCCAAACAGGATTACCGGAACCGCAAAAATACCCCGGACGAGCCGAGCGGCATCATTATTCGCGCGCTGGGCGGCAAGGAAAACATTATTTCCGTCGATAACTGCTTTACCCGGCTGCGGGTGGAATTAAAGGATATGACGCGGGTGGATGAGGCCGCGTTAAAAAGCACCGGCGCCAAAGGCGTAGTGAAGAATCGCCGTGAAGTGCAGGTGATTTACGGCGTCACGGTCGGCAAGGTCAAAAATCAGGTAGAAAAATATTTAGCGGCACTCTAACGCTTTATTAATGGGAGATATCGAATGAAATTAACCGTTCTCGGCGGCGGCGGCGTGCGTTCCCCGTTCCTCGCCAAATCCATCGCCTATAACGCCCATCGCATCGGCATTACCGAAGTGGTGTTTATGGATACCGATGAGCGCCATCTGGCGATCTACGGCGCCCTCGCGCAGGGCGTATTCCAGCGCATTCGCGGCGACATTGCTTTCAGCCTCAGCAGCGATCCGCGCCAGGCGCTGCAAGGCGCCGACTACATCATCACCACCCTGCGCATCGGCGGCGAGGAAGGCCGCATCCATGACGAGCGCATCGCACTCAATCACCAGTTGCTCGGGCAAGAAACCACCGGCGCCGGCGGCTTCGCCATGGCGATGCGTTCGATTCCGGCGATCCTCGACTATTGCCGCCTGATCGAGCAGCTTTCCTCGCCGGACGCGGTCTTGTTCAACTTTACCAATCCTTCCGGCATGGTGACCGAGGCGATCATCAAATCCGGCTTCCAACGCCGGGTCTACGGCATCTGCGACGCCCCCAGCGAGTTTATCCGCGAACTGGCAGAGCTGCTGGGCTGCCGCGAAGACCAACTGAGCGTCGACTGCTTCGGCCTCAACCATCTTTCCTGGTTCCGCAATGCGCGCGTCAACGGCGAACCGGTCACGGAACGGTTGCTGGCGGATCCGCGCCTGTATCGTGATACCTGCATGAAATACTTCTCGCCGGAGTTGGTGGCGCTGTCGGACAATTTGATGCTCAACGAGTATCTCTATTATTACTACTATCGTGAGCAGGCGATCGCCGCCATCGTCGCGGGCGGCGAGACCCGCGGCGAACAAATCGCGGCGATCAACCGCCAAATGCTGTCAGAGTTAGGCGAGCTGGACATCCCCCACCAGTTGGAACACGCCTTCTCTGTCTATTTCAGCCATTATCTGCAGCGCGAAAACTCCTACATGCAGCGCGAGTCCAACCAGGGCAAGGTGAAAACGCGCGAGATGCTGACGCTGCAACAGTTTATCGAGCAGCCGGACAGCGGCGGCTATGCCGGGGTGGCGATCGACATTCTGGAGGCGGTCAACAGCGGCCGGCAAAAACGCGTGGTGGTGTCGATGCAAAACCGCGACACGCTCGATTTTCTGCACCCGGATGACGTGATCGAAATCAGCTGCGAATTGAGCAGCGCCGGCATTCAGCCGGTCAAAATGCGCGATATTCCCGACACCCAGAAAAACCTGATTTCGCAGGTGAAAGAGTACGAACGGCTGGCGGTGGCGGCGATCCTGACCGGCAACCGCCAACTGGCCATCAAGGCGCTGATGGTGCACCCGCTGGTCAACTCCTACTCGCTGGCAAAAACGCTGGTAGAGGAGTACCTGCAGGCCCACCGCGCGTATGCCGGGCACTGGCGCTAAACGGTGCGGCCGTCAGCGGCCGCGACGTTCAAACCAGGCGGTGATCACATTCTCGAATCCCAACAGACAGTGGCCGAAAAACGGGTTGGGATAGTAGATATCGTGATCGTATTTTTGCCGGTCCTCAAACAGAAAGGTCATGTCGGCCTGCTGCGCCAGCGGGCTGCCGCCGTCGCCGCAGAAGGCCGCCAGCAGAATGCGGTTACGCTTCACCGCCTCGCTCCAGCTCAGCGCCGAGCCGCTGTTGCCCGACTTTGAAATCACGATCACCATGTCGAAGCGAAAGCGCGTCTCACGGTCAAGAATGTCGAAATCCGGCCACAGCGACAGATAACTGTCTACACCCAGCGTCATAAACTTGTTGTACATATATTGAGCCACCAGCTGCGAAAAACCGCTGCCGTGGATCAGGATCTTGCCGTTGTCGAGCAGATCGAGAAACTGCGCCTGCTGGGCCGGCGGTGCCGCCGACGTAGCGCGTTCCGCCTGGTAAGCCGGCGCCATCGTCAGGTTGAATTTGATGAAATAGACCAGTTCGAGATAGCCGCGAAAGCCCAGCTTTTTAGCCAGCCGCACCAGCGTCGAGGGGGAACTGTAGCAGCGTGCGGACACCGCACGGATGCCGTCGTCGATGCAGGCGTCCGGGTTGTCGAGAATGCAGTGCAAAATCGTCAGATCCGTCTTGCTGAGCTCAGCCTGGCTGAAGACCTGTTTGAAATTCATCGCTGCCCTCGTTTATTCGCCAAAATTATTGTTTCGCACGCGCTTCACCGCCTGTCCAGCGCGAGACACACAAATTGTGATGCGCTTTAAGGCGCTGAACCCCTTGATTTGCCAGCGGGATAACCGCCTTTACCCACCCCGCCCCGGCCCCTATAATGGCCCCTTTCTGGGGTATGGCGCGGCCGAAAACGGCAGCCCATACGGGTTCGGCTCACTACTGCTGAAGGATACGCTGCATGAAAAAGTGGTCACATCTGCTCGCAGCCGGGATGATGGCGCTGAGTTTCTGCTCTGCAAACGCCTCTGACGGCAAAACGCTGTATTTCTATAACTGGACTGAATACGTCCCGCCGGGGCTGCTGGAGCAGTTCACCAAAGAAACCGGCATCAAGGTGATCTATTCCACCTATGAATCCAACGAAAGCATGTACGCCAAGCTGAAGACCTACAAGGACGGCGCGTACGATCTGGTGGTGCCCTCCACCTACTTCATCGCCAAGATGAGCAAGGAAGGCATGCTGCAAAAAATCGACAAGAGCAAGCTCAGCCACTTCAAGGATCTCGATCCCACCCTGCTGAACAAGCCGTTCGATCCCAACAACGACTACTCCATCCCTTACATCTGGGGCGCTACCGCCATCGGCGTCAACAGCGACGCGCAGGATCCGTCCACCGTCACCGCCTGGGCCGATCTGTGGCAACCGCAGTACAAAGGCCGCCTGCTGCTGACCGACGACGCGCGCGAAGTGTTCCAGATGGCGCTGCTCAAGCTGGGCTATTCCGGCAACACCACTGACCCGAAAGAGATCGAAGCCGCCTACCACGAGCTGCAGAAATTGATGCCAAACGTGCTGGCCTTCAACTCCGACAACCCGGGCAACCCGTTTATGGAAGGGGAAGTCAACGTCGGCATGGTGTGGAACGGCTCGGCCTTTGTGGCGCGCCAGGCCGGCACGCCGCTGGAGATCGTCTGGCCGAAGGAAGGCGGGATCTTCTGGATGGACAGCCTGGCCATTCCGGCCAACGCGCGCAACGTCGAAGGGGCGCTGAAGCTGATCGACTTCCTGCTGCGGCCGGAAATCGCGGTGCAGGTGGCGGAGACCATCGGTTACCCGACGCCGAACCTGGCGGCGAAGAAGCTGCTGTCGCCGGAGATCGCCAACGACAAGTCACTCTACCCGGATAAGGCGGTGATTGAGCACGGCGAGTGGCAAAACGACGTCGGCGACGCCAGCACGCTGTACGAAAGCTACTTCCAAAAGCTGAAAGCCGGGCGCTAATACGCCCGCCATCCCATCAGGGCGCGCATTGCGCCCTGATGCCTTTCTCAGGGCCGGTCGGCCCGCGCCACCTTGCCCACCAGGAACTTGTGCACAAAACGCGGCACCACTTCGCTGGCCAGACCGTAGTGTTTCTCATCGAACTGGCTTTCTACCTGGCTCGGTTCCAGGTTCAGCTCCATGGCGTAAGCGCCGCCCAGCCGCGCCTCATGCACGAAGCCGGCCGCCGGGTAGACATGGCCGGAGGTGCCGATGGCGACGAAGAAATCGGCCTTGCTCAGCGCCTGGTAGATGTCATCCATGCCCAGCGGCATCTCACCGAACCACACCACGTGCGGCCGTAGCGGCGCCGGGAACTGGCAGCAATGGCAACGATCGTCAACGCTGAGATCGCCGGGCCATTCGAACACCTGCCCCGACTGGGTGCAACGCACCTTCAGCAGTTCGCCGTGCATGTGCAGCACCCGCTTGCTGCCGGCGCGCTCATGCAGGTTATCAATGTTTTGCGTGACCAGCAGGAAGTTGTCTCCCAACCACTCTTCCAAATCCGCCAACGCGCGGTGTGCGGCGTTCGGGGCGATCTCCTCCGTCTGCAGCTGGCGGCGGCGTTCATTGTAAAACGCCTGCACCAGCGCCGGATCGCGCTGAAAACCTTCCGGCGTGGCGACGTCCTCCACCCGGTGCTCTTCCCACAGCCCATCCGCGGCGCGGAAGGTGCGAATGCCCGACTCGGCCGAAATGCCGGCCCCGGTCAACACCACCACAAACGGCTTTTTCAGCTCGGCCGCCGCCATGGTGTCACGATGAAAAATGCGTGAACGAAAGCGCTGATGCAGCACATGCTTACTCTTGCGAAACTGACACAGCCGATGGCGAGTGTACATTAACTCTCTCCTTACTTTTCCCTGTTTACCCTTCTTACTGGACGTTGCGGCGTTGTTGGCTGCATACATTCACGCCCGGCCTCAACGCCCATTACGTTGGGCGCGCCAAATTGAGGAACGCCGCGCCGCGCACGCCGCCGGCGTCGCCATAGCGCGCCTTCTCGATGCGCGGCAGCCGGGCCACCCGCAGCAGGTGCGCCGGCAGCCGCTGCGGCAACGCCTGGTAAATGGCGTCGAAATTCGACAGCCCGCCGCCGATCACCACCAGATGCGGATCCAGCACCGTCAGCAGGTTACCCAGGCAGATCGCCAGCACGTCCATAAAGCGGTCGACGTGAGCCACCGCCTGCGGCTCACCTGCCTGATAATGGGCAATGATCTCGATGGCAGGCAAGCGCCGGCCATAGAAATGGGCGTACATCCATTCGAAACCGCGGCCCGATATGTAATTTTCAATGCAACCCTGATGGCCGCACCCGCAGGCAACGCGAGGCACATCACGCCCCAGCACCTCGAGCGCGTCCACCGGCAGGCGCAAATGGCCGAACTCGCCGGCGATATAGTTGCGCCCAGGCACCGTCTTGCCATCGACGATCAGGCCGCCGCCCACGCCGGTGCCGAGGATGATGCCCAGCACCGTCGGGTAGCGGCGGAACTCGTCGTCCCAGGCTTCCGACAGCGCAAAGCAGTTGGCGTCGTTATCGACGCGCACCTCGCGCCCGATCAGCGCCGCCAGATCGCGCGGCAGCGGACGCCCCATCGCCGCCGGCACGTTGGCGGTAAACAGCGTGCCGTCATCGTCGTTGGGCAGGCCCGGTATGCCGATGCCGACGCTGCCGCGCCGGCCGCAAAACGCATCCGCCTCAAGGGTCAGATCGCACAGCGTGGCCAGCAGTTGCCGGTAGTCTTCACGTGGCGTCGGCACTCGCTTTTGCCAAATGCGCTGCAGGTTGTCGTCGAACACCCCCAGCTCAATCTTGGTGCCGCCCATATCGAAACCGTAGTACATAACCCATCCCCAGGCTAAAAAAACGGGGCGGCATCGCTGCCTCCCCGTTGGTGTTATTGTCCGCTCAGCACCCGCGCCGGATCGATGCGGCTTGCGCGCCTCGCCGGATACCAACTGGCCAACAGGCTCAGCACAATGGCGGTCGCCAGCACGATCAGCACGTCCAGCCAGTGCAGCTCGGAAGGCAGGAAGTCGATGAAGTAGATATCGCCCGACAGGAAGGAATGACCGACCAGTTTCTCGATGCCGCGGATAATGTTAGTCAGCTGCAGCGAGGCGATCACGCCGATCACCACGCCGCTCAGGCTGCCCAGCAGCCCGGCCAACAGCCCGTACCAGATGAAGATGGCGCGGATAAAGCCGTCTTTAGCGCCCAGGGTGCGCAGCACCGCGATGTCGGCGCTTTTGTCTTTCACCGCCATCACCAGCGTGGAAACGATGTTGAAGCAGGCCACGCCGATCACCAGCACCATCGCCAGATACATGATGGCGCGGATCATCTGGATGTCGCGGTACATGTAGCCGTACTTGCCGATCCAGCTTTTGATGTAGATATAAGAATTGGTCACTTCGCCGGCGTCGCGCACCAGTTTATTGGCGGCGAACACGTCGTTCATCTTGAGCGCGATACCCGTGACGCTGTCACCCATGTCGAGATACTGCTGCGCGTCGGCCAGCGGCACCAGCGCCAGGCTGTGATCGAGCTGGCCGCTGAGCTGCAAAATGCCGGTCACATGCAGGCGAATGCGCTTCGGCTGCAGCAGCTTCATTTCCGGGTCGCTGTTGGGGATCATCACCGTCACATAGGCGCCCTGTTTAACGCCCAGTGCGTCGGCCACGCCCTTGCCGAGGATCACCTGCTGCTCGCCGGGCTTGAAGTTGGCCCAGGCGTCGCCCTGCACATACTGCGGCAGCGCGCTCAGCCGGCTCTCCTGCTGCGGATCCACGCCTTTGACTTCCACCGCGCGCAGCTGCGCGCCGTTTTCCATCAGGCCGGTGAAATTGATGTACGGCGCGGCGGCCAAAATGCCCGGCACCTTTTCCACCCGCTGCAGAATCGACGGCCAGCCGCTGAACGGCTGATTGACCGGCTCAAGCTCGCCGTGCGGCACCACCGCCAGAATGCGGTTCTTCAGCTCGCGCTCAAAACCGTTCATCGCGCTCAGCCCGACGATCAGCACCGCCACCCCCAGCGCGATGCCGATGGTGGAGATGACCGAGATCAGCGACACCATGCCGCCGCGTTTACGGCCGCGGCTGAAACGCAGGGCCGTCAGGAAGGACAGTGAGGCTCCCGCCATTATTCGGCCCCCATCAGGGTCAGCTGCGCCTGCAGGTGGCCGTCGGCCATTTCCAGCTGGCGGCTCAGGCGCTTGGCCAGCTGCAGATCGTGCGTCACCACCAGGAAAGCGGTGCCCTGGCGCACGTTCAGCTCGCCCAGCAGATCGAAGATGCTGTCCGCGGTGCGTTTATCCAGGTTACCGGTCGGTTCGTCCGCCAGCACCAACGCCGGGTTGTTGACCAACGCGCGCGCGATCGCCACGCGCTGACGTTCGCCGCCGGAGAGCTCGGACGGGCGGTGCTTGCTGCGTTTTTCCAGCCCGACCGCCGCCAGCATCTCCCGCGCCTTCTCCTGCGCCTGCGCCGGCTTGGCGCCGCCGATCAAGAGCGGCATGGCGGCGTTTTCCAGCGCGGTGAAGTCCGGCAACAGATGGTGGAACTGATAGATGAAGCCCAGCTGGCGGTTGCGCAGCTCGGCCTTGGCCGCCGAAGACATGGCGTTCAGCGATTCGCCCTTGAAGATCACCTCGCCGGAGGTCGGCGAGTCCAGCCCGCCCAGCAGGTGCAACAGGGTGCTCTTGCCGGAACCCGAGCTGCCGACGATCGCCATCATCTCGCCCTGCTGCATGGCAAAGCTGACATTGCGCAGCACGTCGGTGTGCAGATTGCCTTCCTGATAGGTCTTGCACAGGTTGTCACACTGCAGCAAAAGATGGTTACTCATAACGTAAAGCCTCAGCGGGTTGTACGGCGGCAGCGCGCCATGAAGGATAGAGCGTGGACAACAGGGAAACCGCCATCGCCACCACAGCGATGATCGTCACCTGCAGCGGATCGACCGCCACCGGCAGCGAAGCGCCGTCGATCAAGGCGCCGAGGATCGGCATCAGGTTATTCAGATTGGTAGCCAGCAGCACGCCGAGCAGCGTGCCGAGCAGCGAACCGATGATGCCGGCGCTGGCGCCCTGCACCATAAATACCGACATGATCTGGCGGCGGGTCAGCCCCTGGGTTTGCAGAATGGCGACCTCGCCCTGCTTCTCCATCACCAACAGGCCGAGAGAGGTGATGATGTTAAACGCCGCCACCGCCACGATCAGACTGAGCAGCAGCCCCATCATGTTCTTCTCCATACGCACCGCCTGGAACAGCTCGCCCTTGCGATCGCGCCAGTCTTTCCAGACGGTGCCCGCCGGCAGCGCCTGTTGGCTGAGGGTATCGACCGTCAGCGGCTGTTGCAGGAACAGGCGCCAGCCGGTGATGTTGCCGGCCGGGTAGCGCATCAGGCGCGAAGCGTCCTGTTGGTTGACCAGCAGCTGATAGCCGTCCACCTCGCTGTTGGCGTGGAAGGTGCCGATGAGAGTGAACAGGCGCTGGCTGGGAATGCGGCCCATTGGCGTGAACTGGCTGGCGCTCGGCACCATCACGCGCAGCGAATCGCCGCGCTTGACACCAAGTTGCCCCGCCAGCTGTTCGCCGATGATGATGTTGTACTGGCCCGGCTGCAGCTGCTGTTGCTTGACGTTGACCAGATATGGGGTCAGCGGATCGGCCTCGTCGGGATTGACGCCGAGCATTACCCCGACCGCCACGCTGCGGGCGCTTTGCAGCACCACGTCACCGGTGGTCAGCGGCGCGACGCGCGTGACGCCCTGCAGCTTCTGCACCTCGGAGGCCGGCAGCTGCTGCGGGTTGACCGATCCTTGCGGACTGGTGACCAACGCCTGCGGCATCAGGCCGAGAATGTTGTTTTCCAGATCCTTTTCGAATCCGTTCATCACCGACAGCACGGTGACCAACGCCATCACCCCCAGCGTAATGCCGATGGTGGAAAGCCAGGAAACAAACCGCCCGAAGCGGTCTGAGGCTCGCCCGCGCATGTAGCGCAGGCCAATGAATAACGCGACAGGTTGATACATGAAATCCGTTTGATAGCCGTGGCTTAAGCAAAGTGATCATGGATTATATCGTCGCCCTGAAAACAATTAAATGAAAAATAAAGATTTTTACGATTCTTACAGCAGTACGAATCCGGCCTTCCCATCTCGGATAACCCCTTGTTTACACTTAACTGTTTTTAGTGAATCGGCAAAATACTTGCGGCGTTCCGCCTCAGTTTCTTCTGAAAATGATAGTGAGACCTGCGATATCGCGTTTGCCTCTGTAACTCACCAGGCACTGGCCACATTGCCGTTTCCCACCGTTGCAACACGCCGCCGGCCAAGCGGGTTTCACTCAAGGTTCTGCGCGCAGGATCGCCAGCGATTTCACCCTATGCTACTATCTGCCAACATTGACAAAGTTGATGATAGTTATCGGTTAAACGCAAGGGCAATCAATGAGAGCGGAAACAAAATATAAAATCTATGCCGACTTCTTTCGCGCGAGCAGAAAGTCTGGCATCGCAAGGCTAATCAAGTCCCTTTTCCAACAGAACTACGTCGGCTTTAACTACATTTTCACCTTGCGGCTGCACAGTGATTTTCACGCCAAAAAACGCAATATCTTTGAGAGACTTTGTTTTCGTCTACTGGTGAAAAATCTCAAGCGCCTGCAGATAAAATATGGCATCGAAATTCCCCATCAGGCCAGTATCGGTGAAGGCCTGCTTATTCCGCACTTCGGCGGCATCGTTATCCATCCCAACGTGAAGATTGGTAAAAATTGCACCATCCTGCAAGGTGTGACCATCGGCAACAACCTCTTCAAAAGCCGTGAAGACGTCGCCACTATCGGCGATAACGTCACCATTGCAGCCGGAGCCAAGATCGTTGGTCCGGTCACTATCGGTGACAATGTGACGATTGGCGCCAACTCCGTTGTCACCAGTGACATTGAGCCAAACTGCATCGTGGCAGGCATGCCGGCCAAGATTATTTCGCGCAAAGAGTCAATTGTGCTGAATACGGATTACTTGTCCTTTGACGAATATCAAAAGCGCTAATCTTGCGCTGACTGGCGTTCTATCTTTCCTCCCGGCGACGCCTTGTTGGCGTCGCGCTTGCGTGCATCGTCGCCCCGATAACTAACGAGATAGGGCACTTTTATCGGTGTCAGTTTGCCGGCCGCTGGGCTACTATAAACAGCATAAAAGCACTGGGTTATCCGTGCCGGGACGCCCTCTAACACATTGATTAAAGATACCTGAATGAGCACTTCCGATAGCCGTAACCGTTCTTCATCCCCTCGTTATTCTCTGCCCGATCGCGCGGGCGATCTGCGCCAGCTGGGGCAACTGACCGGCGCGGCCTGCGCCGTGGAGTGCGCCGAGATCGTCGAGCGCCACCCTGGCCCGGTGATGCTGATCGCGCCGGATATGCAAAACGCCCTGCGACTGCGCGACGAGATCCAGCAGTTCACCGATCAGATGGTGACCACGCTGTCCGACTGGGAAACCCTGCCGTACGACAGCTTCTCGCCGCATCAGGAAATCATCTCGGATCGTTTGTCGAGCCTGTATCACCTGCCGACCATGGCGCGCGGCGTGATCATTCTGCCGGTCAACACCCTGATGCAGCGCGTCTGCCCGCACGAATTCCTGCACGGCCACGCGCTGGTGATGAAGAAAGGCCAGCGCCTGTCGCGCGATAAGCTGCGCGCGCAGCTGGAACAGGCCGGTTACCGCAGCGTCGATCAGGTGATGGAGCACGGCGAATTCGCCACCCGCGGCGCATTGCTCGATCTTTATCCGATGGGCAGCGATGAGCCTTACCGCATCGACTTCTTCGATGACGAAATCGACAGCCTGCGCATCTTCGACGTCGACACCCAGCGTACGCTGAGCGAAGTCGAGGCCATCAATCTGTTGCCGGCCCACGAGTTCCCCACCGACAAGAACGCCATCGAGCTGTTCCGCAGCCAGTGGCGCGAGCAGTTTGAGGTGCGTCGCGACGCCGAGCACATCTATCAGCAGGTCAGCAAAAGCGCCTGGCCCGCCGGTATCGAATACTGGCAGCCGCTGTTCTTCAGCCAGCCGCTGCCGTCGCTGTTCAGCTACCTGCCGGCCAATACGCTGATCGTCAATACCGGCGATCTGGAGAGCGCCGCCGAGCGCTTTTGGCAGGACGTCAACCAGCGTTACGAAAGCCGCCGCGTCGATCCGATGCGCCCGCTGCTGGCGCCGGATACGCTGTGGCTGCGCGTTGACGCGCTGTTCGGCGAGCTGAAAGCCTGGCCGCGCATCGCGCTGAAAACCGATGAGCTGCCGGTCAAGGCCGGCAATACCAATCTGGATTACCATGCCCTGCCCGATCTGGCGGTGCAGGCGCAGCATAAATCCCCGCTGGATAATCTGCGCCGCTTTATCGAAGGCTTCGACGGCAGCGTGATTTTCTCCGTCGAGAGCGAGGGGCGGCGTGAAACGCTGCAGGATCTGCTCGGCCGCATCAAGCTGGCGCCGGCGCTGATCCAGCGTCTCGATCAGGCGGAAACCGCGGGCCGTTACATGATGGTCGGCGCCGCCGAACACGGTTTCCTCGACGGCCTGCGCCAGCGTGCACTGATCTGCGAAAGCGATCTGCTCGGCGAACGCGTCAGTCGCCGCCGGCAGGACAACCGGCGCACCATCAACACCGATACCCTGATCCGCAACCTGGCGGAGCTGCATCCCGGCCAGCCGGTGGTGCATCTGGAGCACGGCGTTGGCCGCTATGTCGGCCTGACCACGCTGGAAGCCGGCGGCATCAAGGCTGAATACCTGATCCTCTCCTACGCCGGTGAGGACAAGCTGTACGTGCCGGTCTCATCGCTGCACCTGATCAGCCGTTACGCCGGCGGCGCGGATGAAAACGCCCCGCTGCACAAGCTGGGCGGCGACGCCTGGACGCGCGCGCGGCAAAAAGCGGCCGAACGGGTGCGCGACGTGGCGGCGGAGCTGCTGGATATTTACGCCCAGCGCGCCGCCAAGGCCGGTTTCGCCTTCAAGCATAACCGCGAACAATACCAGCTGTTCTGCCAGACCTTCCCATTCGAAACCACGCCGGATCAGGAACAGGCGATCAATGCGGTGCTGAGCGACATGTGCCAGCCGCTGGCGATGGACCGCCTGGTGTGCGGCGACGTCGGCTTCGGCAAAACCGAAGTGGCGATGCGCGCCGCCTTCCTGGCGGTGGAAAACGGCAAGCAGGTGGCGGTGCTGGTGCCGACCACCCTGCTGGCGCAACAGCACTTCGACAACTTCCGCGATCGCTTCGCCACCTGGCCGATCCGCATCGAGATGATGTCGCGCTTCCGCAGCGCCAAAGAGCAGCAGCAGGTGCTGGACGACGCGGCCGAGGGCAAAGTGGACATCATCATCGGCACGCACAAACTGCTGCAGAGCGATCTGCGCTGGAAGGATTTGGGGCTGCTGATCGTCGATGAAGAGCACCGCTTTGGCGTGCGCCACAAGGAGCGCATCAAAGCGATGCGCGCCGACGTCGATATCCTGACGCTGACCGCCACGCCGATCCCGCGTACGCTGAACATGGCGATGAGCGGCATGCGCGATCTGTCGATCATCGCCACTCCGCCGGCGCGCCGGCTGGCGGTGAAGACCTTCGTGCGCGAATACGACAGTCTGGTGGTGCGCGAGGCGATCCTGCGCGAAGTGCTGCGCGGCGGCCAGGTTTACTACCTCTACAACGACGTGGAAAACATCGAGAAAGCGGCGCAACGCCTGGCTGAGCTGGTGCCGGAGGCGCGCATCGCCATCGGTCACGGTCAGATGCGCGAACGCGATCTGGAACGGGTGATGAACGATTTCCACCACCAGCGCTTCAACGTGCTGGTGTGCACCACCATCATCGAAACCGGCATCGATATCCCCAGCGCCAACACCATCATCATCGAGCGGGCCGATCGCTTCGGCCTGGCGCAGCTGCACCAACTGCGCGGCCGCGTCGGGCGTTCGCACCATCAGGCTTACGCCTATCTGTTGACGCCAAACCCGAAAGCCATGGGCACCGACGCTCATAAACGGCTCGAGGCCATCGCGTCGCTGGAAGATCTCGGCGCCGGTTTCGCGCTGGCAACCCACGATCTGGAGATCCGCGGCGCCGGCGAACTGCTGGGCGAAGACCAGAGCGGCCAGATGACCACCGTCGGCTTCTCGCTCTATATGGAGCTGCTGGAAAGCGCCGTCGACGCGTTGAAAAACGGCCGCGAACCGTCGCTGGAAGATCTCACCAGCAACCAGACCGAGGTAGAGTTGCGCATGCCGGCGCTGCTGCCGGAAGATTTCATTCCCGACGTCAATACCCGCCTGTCGCTGTATAAGCGTATCGCCAGCGCGAAGAACGACGGTGAGCTTGACGAGCTGAAGGTCGAGCTGATCGACCGCTTCGGTCAACTGCCGGATGCGGCGCGCAATCTGTTGCAGTGCGCGGCGCTACGCCTGCACGCGCAGAAACTGGGGATCAAACGCATCGAGAGCAACGAGCGCGGCGGCTTTATCGAGTTCGGCGACAACAACCGCGTCGATCCGGGTTATCTGATCGGCCTGTTGCAGGGCAATCCGCAGGTTTACCGCCTGGACGGCCCGAGCAAGCTGAAGTTCACGCTCGACCTGGCCGATCGCCAAAAACGCCTGGCGTTCACCGAAGAGCTGCTGAACGCCTTCCGCGAACACACGCTGGCGGTCTGAGCCAACGCCCCCGCCGTGGCGGCGGGGGCGGCTTATTCGCGCGGGAATCCGGCGCCCAGCGGCGCCAGCTGCATCACGCGGCTGGTCACCACCCGGTTTTTGCCGCTGCGCTTCGCCTCATACAAGGCCTCGTCGGTCATGGCGATCGCCTTGTCCAGCGTCATGCCCGGCAGATACAGCGACACGCCGATCGACAGCGTGATGTGCGCTTCGTCGTGCGCATTCAGCAAGAACGTCGAGCTTTCAACCGCGCTGCGAATGCGCTCCGCCACCCCGCCGATGACCTGCGGATCGTAGCTGGCGGTGATCACCATAAACTCCTCGCCGCCGTAGCGCCCGACGAAGTCCTCATTGCGCACGCTGTTTTGCAGCAGCCGGCCGACGCTGGCCAGCAGCACGTCACCGGCCGGATGGCCGTAGGTATCGTTGATGCTTTTGAAGTTATCCAAATCGAGGATCATCAGCCCGCACGGGCGGCGCTCGGCACGCTGCAGCATCAGCTGATAATCGACGCTGGCGCGGTTGTTGATGTGGGTCAGGCTGTCGGTGGTGGCGCGCGCGCGCATCGCGAAATAGGCGTAGATATGGCGCTCTTTGAAATTCAGCGCATGATAGCAAATCGCCAGACAGAGCGCGGAAACCGCCTGGTACAGCAACACATCCGGCCACAGCCCGCTCATGTCCACCAGCAGCCACACCACCGCGATGCGATACAGCGCGATGATGCCGATCGTCAGGTAAAACGTCCGGTGGGATTTTTTCAGCCACACGCGCGACAGCAGCAGCGGCGCGACGATCGAGGCGATGAACAGGTTATCGACGGTGAAACCGCCGGTCAGCGTCATGGCGAACAGAAAACTCACCAGCCCGCTGACGCCGCCGCCGAAGAAAGTCACCAATATCATCGGGATCATCGCAAAGCTGTAATGCACCTTATCGGTCAGCTCCAGCCGATCCTGGCTCAAATACAGCACCGCCACCCCGGCCAGCAGGCCGAAAACAACGCGCTTCCACAGTGCGGATTGATAAGAAAAAGGGGCATTCTTGCTGAGAAGGAAATAGCTTATCGACAACGTCGCGTAGGTGATGCAGGCGTCGCTGTAAAGGGTAGAAATGGACGCAATGTAAGTCATAAATAGTCAGCGCGCTCCTCGGGATCGCCAGGGGGTAATGTGCAGACGTTGAATAACGCATCCCTGTCGTCTCCGCTTCGGCGGCGGCCATTTTACACGGTCTATTAATAGAGTAGCAGTTCTATCTTATCGCCAAGCCGTCTATCTCACGACGCCCGCTTCAGGCTACTCTGTGCGTTGTGTTATCGGGGGAGAACCGCATGAATATCGACGATGAACTGCAAGCGCTCAGCGAACAGGAAGCGACGCTGGCCTTTACCCATTTTGACGCCGCCACCGCCTGGGAACTGGGCGCGGCGCTGAAAACCGCCGCCGAGCGGCGCGGCCTGAGCATCGCCATCGAGATCCAACTGACCGGGCAGACGCTGTTTTATTACGCCATGCCGGGGGCAACGCCGGACATTGCCGACTGGGTGCGGCGCAAGCGCAATCTGGTGAACCATTTTCACAAAAGCTCTTACGCCATCGGCCTGCGCCTGCAGCAACGGCAAACGTCGCTGGAGGAGCGTTACGGGCTGAGCGTGCGTGACTATTCGGTGCACGGCGGCGCCTTCCCGCTCACCCTGACCGGCCTCGGCTGCGTCGGCAGCATCAGCATTTCCGGCGCGCCGCAGAAGGAAGATCACCAGCTGCTGGTGAGTACTTTAGCCCACTTTCTCGGCTTATCCCTGCCCACGCTGTAATAACCGTTAAAACCTTGACTGTCACTTTTCTTGTCAGCCGCAGAATCTGCGGCTGACTTCTCTATTATCGAAATTTAGCGCCGAACAAAAGGGCGACTCTCTGATTTCCTGCGCCAAATTGATACAGGTCTGGTAATCCGCTGAACAAAAGGCGTATGGTATCTGTCACGTGACAAGACGGACCTCATCGGGCCCGCCATTCCTTTCACTTTTGAAGATTTGGTACGCACCGTAGATGAAAACGCATGAAATAAACAAAATTCGCCCCTTCAGCGCGCTGATAGACGCCTGCTGGCGGGAACCTTATAACCTGGCGCGGTTGTTGAAAGACGCTATCGCCGGAGTCACGGTCGGTATTATCGCCATTCCGCTGGCGATGGCGTTGGCGATCGCCAGCGGCGTGCCGCCGCAGTATGGTCTATATACCGCCGCTATCGCCGGCATCGTCATCGCCGTCAGCGGCGGTTCGCGCTACAGCGTCTCCGGCCCCACCGCCGCCTTCGTGGTGATCCTCTATCCGGTCTCGCAGCAGTTCGGCCTGGCCGGCCTGCTGGTCGCCACGCTGATCTCCGGGGTATTTCTGCTGCTGATGGGGCTCGCGCGCTTTGGCAGGCTGATCGAGTACATTCCACTGCCGGTGACGCTCGGCTTTACCTCCGGCATCGCCATCACCATCGCCACCATGCAGATCAAGGACTTTTTCGGTCTGCAGCTGGCGCACACGCCGGAAAACTATGTCGGCAAGCTGTACACCCTGCTGCAGGCGCTGCCGACGCTGGATCTCGGCGATACCCTGATCGGCGCCGTGACGCTGCTGATTTTGATCTTCTGGCCCAAGCTCGGCCTGCGGGTGCCCGGCCACCTGCCGGCGCTGCTGGCGGGCACCGCGCTGATGGGGCTGCTGACGCTGTTTGACCACCCGGTGGCGACCATCGGCTCCCGCTTCAGCTACCTGCTGGCCGATGGCAGCAGCGGCCAGGGCATTCCGCCGATCCTGCCGCAGCTGTTGCTGCCCTGGGATCTGCCGGGCGGCGGCGGGCAGCCGTTCACTCTGAGTTGGCAAACCGTTTCCGCCCTGTTGCCGGCGGCGTTTTCGATGGCAATGCTCGGCGCGATCGAATCACTGCTGTGCGCAGTGGTGCTCGACGGCATGACCGGCAAGAAGCATAACTCGAACAGCGAATTAATCGGCCAGGGTGCGGGCAACATCATCGCGCCGTTCTTCGGCGGCATCACCGCGACCGCCGCGATTGCCCGATCGGCCGCCAACGTGCGCGCCGGCGCCACCTCACCGGTGTCCGCCATCATCCACGCACTGCTGGTGCTGTTGGCGCTGCTGGTTCTGGCGCCGTGGCTCTCTTATCTGCCGCTGGCGGCGATGGCGGCGCTGCTGCTGATGGTCGCCTGGAACATGAGCGAGGCGCACAAAGTGATTTACCTGCTGCGCCGGGCGCCGAAGGACGACATTCTGGTGCTGCTGCTGTGCATGTCGCTGACGGTGCTGTTCGACATGGTGATCGCCATTACCGTGGGCATCGTGTTGGCGTCGCTGCTGTTTATGCGCCGCATCGCCCGCATGACGCGGTTGAGCGAGCTGAGCGCCGACGATGGCCGCCTGGTGCTGCGAGTGAATGGCCCGCTGTTCTTCGCCGCCGCCGAGCGTATCTTTAGCGAACTGCTGGCACGCAGCGAGGATTACCGGACGATCGTGCTGCAGTGGGATGCGGTGCCAGTGCTCGACGCCGGCGGCCTGAACGCCCTGCGGCGCTTTATCGACGTGCTGCCGGCGGATAAAAAGCTGGTGATCACCGACGTGCCGTTCCAGCCGCTGAAAACCCTGGCGCGCGCGCGGGTGCAGCCGATCGAGGGCCGCTTGCAGTTCTACCCGACGCTGCCGGAAGCGCTGGCGGCCACCGGCGCCTGAACGTAAAAAAGCCCGACGCGTCGGGCTTTTTTTTGGCGATGAGCGCTTAGTTGCTGGTATCCAGCTCCGGGAAGCTCTTCACCAGGTCGTCGATGGCTTTCATCTGCGCCAGGAACGGTTCCAGCTTGTCCAACGGCAGCGCGGACGGCCCGTCGCACTTGGCGTTGTTAGGATCCGGGTGCGCTTCGAGGAACAGCCCTGCCAGGCCAACCGCCATGCCGGCACGCGCCAGCTCGGCCACCTGAGCACGACGGCCGCCGGACGCGGCGCCGAACGGATCGCGGGTCTGCAACGCGTGGGTCACGTCGAAGATCACCGGATGGCCGCCAGTCACGTTCTTCATCACGTTGATGCCCAGCATGTCGACCACCAGGTTGTCATAGCCAAAGTTGCTGCCGCGATCGCACAGGATCACCTGGTCGTTGCCGCCCTCTTTGAACTTGTCGACGATGTTGCCCATCTGCCCCGGGCTGACAAACTGCGGCTTCTTGACGTTGATCACCGCGCCGGTTTTCGCCATCGCTTCCACCAGATCGGTCTGACGCGCCAGGAAGGCCGGCAGCTGGATCACGTCAACCACTTCAGAAACCGGCTGCGCCTGTGCCGCTTCGTGCACGTCGGTGATGATTTTCACGCCGAAGGTTTTTTTCAGCTCTTCGAAGATCTTCATCCCTTCTTCCAGGCCCGGACCGCGGTACGAGTGAATGGAAGAACGGTTGGCCTTGTCGAAAGAGGCTTTGAATATGTAAGGAATGCCCAGTTTTTGCGTCACGGTGACGTAGTGCTCGCAGATGCTCATCGCCAGGTCGCGCGATTCCAGCACGTTCATACCGCCAAACAGCACAAACGGCAGATCGTTTGCTACGTCGATGTCGCCAATGCTAACCACTTTCTGTTTCATGCTTTCGCCTTTGTTAAGGTTGTAACCGTCGCCTTGCAAACTGCACGGAGTCATTGAATTAATGCAGCGTCACCTGTTTCGGTTCAATCGAATGGATCTGCACTTTGATCACCTCGCTGACCGGGTCTTCAGGACACTGCTCGACAAAATAGTTGAGATCGGAAATCGCGATGTGGTTGCACTCCAGCTGGGCATAAATCAGCCCGCGGTCGCGGATCTCGTACGGATCTTCCGGATCGAAGCACAACACCGTTTCACTGGTGCGCAGCGCCATTTCCAGCTGCTTTTCTTCCATCAGAGCGGCCTTCAGCGTATCCAGCATCTTGCGCACCACCATGATGTTCTCGGATTCGTCGAGATCGTCGTCTTCCAGCTCGGCGCCCAAGCCCAGGTTGCCCTTAATCCACACCTCCAGCTGGTGTTCGCTCAGGGTTTCGCCGTTCAGCGGGTTGATCAGCCACAGCTCTTCATCCAGCCAATCGGCGCGCAGGATCAGCTGAGTGGGGAAAATCACCGGCAGCAGCGGCAGATCCAGCGCGTTGGCGATGTGCAGGAAGATGGTGCCGAGCGAAACCGGCGTGCCCTGCCGCCCCTCCAGCACCTTGTCCAGCCAGATGGCGTCCGACAGGCGGTACACGCCGCTGGCGCCGCCGAATCCCCAGGTCTTGTAGAACAGTTCAATGAGCGCATCCAGTTGCTGCTCCTGAGTGATATCGGCCGGCACCACCGCGCGCGCTTCGTCCACCAGCTGTTGCAGCTTGCGCTCCACGTCGGCAGCCGGGAAATCGCGCCGCACCGACTGCGACACCAGGATCACCCCTTCGCTCAGCGGCGAGGTGTTAAATTCAAAATCAGCAATGCTACTCATAGGTATCCCATCAGAAACGGTATTTTCGTCGTGGCAAGTTTAATTATCAGGTACAGGCAGCCCAACGCCAGCACGAACGCCACGGTTCGCAGCCGCTGACTTTTGGTCTTCTTGCCCAATGCGACGTAGCCAAGCAGGATATAGATAATAACGCCAAACAGCTTCTCGGTCAGCCATGAGTCCATACCCAGCAGCGGATAAAACCCGAACGTCACCACCAGCGCGATGCCGCTGACGAACAGCAGCGTGTCATTCAGGTGCGGCGCTATCTTGACCCAGCGGCGACCCATGATCGGCGAACGGCGCCACTGCCAAAAGAAACGCAGCACAAACAAGGTAATACTGATGGCGACCGTCAGCAAATGGAAATGTTTCAACGCGGTGTATGCAGTCATGGTGCTCCCTTAAATGGCCCGGGCGTCGTTATTATGAGGGGCGCTTATCCCGGCCATTGGCCGAGCGTCACGCGGTCGTTGTCGCCGTAATCACGGTGGGTGGCGACAGCGGAAAATCCGGCGGCCTGCAGCAGCGCGCGCACGCTCTCACCCTGCTGCCAGCCATGTTCCAACAGCAGCCAGCCCTGCGGCTGCAGATGGTGCGGCGCCTGGCGCACGATGGCGGCCAGATCCGCCAACCCGTGCTCGGCGGCGACCAGCGCACTGCCCGGCTCGAAGCGCACGTCGCCCTGCGACAAATGCGGATCGGCGGCATCGATA
Organism: Serratia nematodiphila DZ0503SBS1; assembly: GCF_000738675.1. Taxonomy (NCBI): domain Bacteria; kingdom Pseudomonadati; phylum Pseudomonadota; class Gammaproteobacteria; order Enterobacterales; family Yersiniaceae; genus Serratia; species Serratia nematodiphila. The sequence continues at coordinate 4,032,749 of NZ_JPUX01000001.1, forward strand.
TAGGGCGGATTGCTGGCGATCAGCGCGAAACGTTGCCCCGCGACTGGCGCAAACCAGCTGCCCTGTAAAAATCGGACGTTGTCGATCTTCAGCTTGTGCGCATTGTGCTGCGCCAGCGCAACCGCCTCCGGCTGCACATCGACGCCGATAGCCGAACAATCCGGGCGCTCGCTGGCCAGCGCCAGCGCAATGGCGCCGGTGCCGGTGCCGAGATCGAGGAAGTGGCAGGGTTGCGGCGGCAGGCGCGCCAACGCCAGCTCCACCAGGCATTCGGTATCCGGGCGCGGGATCAGCGTCGCGGGCGAGACCGACAGCGGCAGCGACCAAAACTCGCGCTCGCCCACCAGATAGGCCACCGGCTCACCGCGTTCGCGGCGCGCCAGCAGCGTCTCCAGCTGCTGTTGCTGCGGCGGCGTCAGCACGGTTTCCCCGAACGCCATCAGGAAGGTTCTGGCCCTGCCGGTCACGAAACCCAACAGGATTTCCGCGTCGCGCCGGGCGCTGTCGCTGTGGGTCAAACGCGCGGCGGCGGCTTTCAGCCAGTGTTGATACTCCATCACTCTTGCTCGGCGGACAGCGCCGCCAGCTGATCGGCCTGATACTCCTGCACGATCGGCTGGATCAGCATGTCCAGTTTGCCTTCCATCACCTCGTCCAGGCGGTAGAGCGTCAGGTTGATGCGGTGGTCGGTCACCCGCCCCTGCGGGAAGTTGTAGGTGCGGTTACGGTCGGAACGATCGCCGCTGCCCAGCAGGTTGCGGCGAGTGGACGCCTCGGCCTGCTGGCGCTTGGCCATCTCGGCGGCACGAATGCGCGCGCCCAGCACCGACATCGCCTTGGCTTTGTTTTTGTGCTGTGAACGTTCGTCCTGGCACTCCACCACGATGCCGGTCGGCAGGTGAGTGATGCGGATCGCCGAATCGGTGGTGTTAACGTGCTGGCCGCCGGCGCCGGAGGAACGGAAGGTGTCGATTTTCAGATCGCCCGGGTTGATGTCCGGCAGCTCGGCTTCCGGCACTTCCGGCATCACCGCCACGGTGCAGGCGGAGGTGTGGATGCGCCCCTGGGATTCGGTTTCCGGCACGCGCTGCACGCGGTGGCCGCCGGATTCAAACTTCAGCTGGCCGTACACGCCGTCGCCGGAAACTTTGGCGATCACTTCTTTGAAGCCGCCGTGTTCGCCTTCGTTGGCGCTCATCACCTCGACGCGCCAGCGGCGGCCTTCGGCGTAACGGCTGTACATGCGGAACAGATCGCCGGCGAAGATCGCCGCCTCATCGCCGCCGGTGCCGGCGCGCACTTCGAGGAAGCAGCTGCGCTCATCATCCGGATCTTTCGGCAGCAGCAAGACCTGCAGCTGCTGTTCCAGCGCTTCGCTGCTCGCCCGCGCCTGTTTCAGCTCTTCCTGCGCCATCTCGCGCATTTCCGGATCGTCCAGCATCATTTCCGCCGTCTCCAGATCCTCCTGCACCTGACGCCATTCCAGGAAGCAGCGGCTGACGTCGGTCAGCTGCGCGTATTCTCGCGACAGCGCGCGGAACCGGTCTTGGTCGGCGATGACGCCGGCATCGCCGAGCAGCGCCTGCACTTCTTCATGGCGCTCTTGTAACGCTTCCAGTTTGGCAACAATAGAAGGCTTCATGCGTGGTAATAAACCCTGTTAATAGAGAAAACTAATGCTGATCCAGCCCGAGGCTGTCGCGTAATAACTGCAACCGCTCCACGTCGCCGTCGCCGGCGGCCTGCTGGAGGGATTTGGTAGGGGCATGAATAAGACGGTTGGTCAGTTTATGGGCCAGCTCGTGAATAACCTGCTCCACGTTGGCGCCCTGCGCGATGGCGGCCAGCGCTTTGGCCTCCATCTCTGCGCGGATCTGGTCGGCCTGCGAACGGTAGTCGCGGATGGTTTCCACCGCGCCCTGCGAACGCAGCCAGGCCATGAAGTTGGTGCTTTCCTGCTGCACGATCGATTCCGCCTGCACCGCCGCCGCTTTGCGCTGCGCCAGGTTGCTTTGAATGATGGCGTGCAGATCGTCCACGCTGTACAGATAGGCGTTGGCCAGCTTGCCGACCTCCGGCTCGATATCGCGCGGTACGGCGATATCCACCAACAGCATCGGCTGGTTGCGGCGCGCCTTCAGCGCGCGCTCCACCATCCCCTTGCCGATGATCGGCAGCGGGCTGGCGGTGGAACTGATAATGATGTCGGCGTCCGCCAGACGCTCGTCGATCTCCGGCAGGGTGATCACTTCCGCGCCGACTTCCTCCGCCAGCAATTGCGCGCGCTCGCGGGTGCGGTTAGCGATGATCATATGCCGCACTTTGTGCTCGCGCAGGTGGCGCGCCACCAGCTCGATGGTTTCACCGGCGCCCACCAGCAAGACGTTGAGATCGGCCAGCGATTCGAAGATCTGCCGCGCCAGCGTACAGGCGGCGAAAGCCACGGAGACCGCGCTGGCGCCGATTTCGGTTTCGGTGCGCACGCGCTTGGCGACGGAGAAGGATTTCTGGAACAGGCGCTCCAGCTCGCCGGACAGCGACTGACCGCGTTGTGACTCGGCGAAGGCCTTTTTCACCTGGCCGAGGATTTGCGGTTCGCCCAGCACCAGCGAGTCCAACCCGCTGGCCACCCGCATCAGATGGCTGACCGCGTCGTTGCCTTGATGCCAGTAGAGGCTTTTCTTCACCTCTTCCGGACGCAGGTTGTGGTAGGCGCACAGCCAGGCGACCAGCTGTTCGTGCATGTGCTCCTGCTGCTCCACGCTGAGGTACAGCTCGGTACGGTTGCAGGTGGACAACACGACGCCGCCCTGCACCAACGGTTGTTGGAGCAAGCTGGTCAGCGCCTCATCGATGGACTCTGGCGAGAAGGTCACCCTTTCACGCAGAGAAACCGGAGCGGTTTTGTGATTTATACCTAACGCCAGCAGGGTCATTGCTTCGAGTAATACTTCTGTTGGTACGGGTTCTCGTTGAACGGCATTCTACTTGATGCGCGGGATCAATAAAAGTAACAACCGCATCTTCCGTTCAATCGCTGTCATAGACGACATCAATTAATGAATAAGTAATAAATACAGCGGGATAAATAGTCAAAGGGAAGGCTGATGGTTTAAATTTTAGCGCAGTTTGCGAAGACGCGCACGCTATTCGGCGCACATAACGGCGGCGTTTGCGCAACTCTGCACCGCTTATCGGGAGCGCCTCCCCCGCCTTCAGGCGATTGTGTTACGCTTAATGGCAACCCCGACGCGCGCGCCGTGTTGGCACTACGCCGGTAAACGCGGCAAGATTCAACGCGATGCAGCAAAAAATTGACGCGCCGCCGCCGCCCCGTTAGCGTGAGCGCTGAATCCGGGTTTCGTCGCGCATGCCCGCAAGGACAAAAGGACAAGAAAAAGTTATGCCAATACGCAAAGTTAGTTTGCTCCGTCTGATCCCGCTGGCCAGCCTGGTGCTGGCCGCTTGTACCACCACCAAGCCAACCGGCCCGGCCACCAGCCCGACCTCACCGCAGTGGCGCGCCCATGAGCAGGCGGTGCAGCAGCTTAGCACCTATCAGACCCGCGGCTCTTTCGCCTACTTGTCTGATCAGAAAAAAGTCTATGCCCGCTTCTTCTGGCAGCAGTTTTCGCCGGAGCGCTACCGCCTGCTGCTGACTAACCCGCTGGGCAGCACGGAAATGGATCTCAACGTACAGAAAAACGTGGTGCAGCTGACCGACAACCAGGGCAAACGCTACGTCAGCGACAACCCGGAAGAGATGATCCGCAAGCTGACCGGGATGGCGATCCCGCTGAACAACCTGCGCCAGTGGATGGTCGGCCTGCCGGGCGAAGCCAGCGATTTTGCGCTGGATGACCAATATCGCCTGAGCAAACTGACCTACCAGCAAGGCGGTCAAACCTGGAAAGTGGATTACCAGAGCTACAGCACCGAGGTGCAGCCGACGCTGCCGAACCGTTTGGAGCTGCAGCAGGGCGACCAACGCATCAAGCTGAAAATGGATAACTGGACGCTCAAATGATCCGCCAGTGGCCCTCCCCCGCGAAGCTCAACCTGTTTCTGTACATCACCGGCCGTCGTGAAGACGGCTATCACCTGCTGCAGACGCTGTTCCAGTTTTTGGACTACGGCGACACCCTGACCATTGACCCGTGCCAGGACGATCGCATTAACCTGCTGACGCCGGTCGACGGCGTGCCGGACGAGCAGAACCTGATCGTGCGCGCCGCCCGCCTGCTGCAGCGCTATTGTGATGAACAGGGTCTGCAGACCGCACCGCGCGGCGCCGACATCAGCATCGACAAGCGCCTGCCGATGGGCGGCGGCCTAGGCGGCGGCTCTTCCAACGCCGCCACCGTGCTGGTGGCGCTGAACGAACTGTGGCGCTGCGGCCTTGACGACGACCAACTGGCTGCGTTGGGGCTTAGCCTCGGCGCCGACGTGCCGGTGTTCGTGCGCGGCCACGCCGCCTTCGCCGAAGGCATCGGCGAACGCCTGCTGCCGGCCGAGCCGCCGGAAAAATGGTATCTGGTGGCGCATCCCGGCGTCGGTATCCCGACACCGCTTATCTTCGGCGACCCCGAATTGAAAAGAGACACCCCGGTTCGCTCCTTAAGTGAGCTGTTGCAGGCGCCGTACGCAAATGATTGCGAACCGATCGCAAGAAAACGTTTTCGCGAGGTTGAACAGCTTCTTTCATGGCTGTTAGAATACGCCCCGTCACGCCTGACTGGCACAGGTGCTTGTGTGTTTGCTGAATTCGACACAGAAATCGCCGCCCGTCAGGTGTTAAATCAAGCCCCGGAGTGGTTGTGTGGTTTTGTAGCGCGCGGCGTTAACGTCTCCCCACTACATCGCATTCGTTCCGGGCGGTTTGAGTCGTAGCTCAACGTTTCGCTGCGCAGGGTCATGCACACCTGGCCCTGTTATCCCTGCGCTGCCTGCGATCTCAATTTTAGTTTTACATACCCGTATGTATATTGCGCCGGCGTCGCCGACTGCTCCTTGGCGAGGTCGTATGACAATATCTTCTCTGGACGCAAGCCTGAGGTTCTTCTCGTGCCTGATATGAAGCTTTTTGCTGGTAACGCCACCCCGGAACTAGCACAACGTATTGCCAACCGTTTGTACACCAGCCTTGGTGACGCCGCTGTAGGTCGTTTTAGCGACGGCGAAGTGAGCGTGCAAATCAACGAAAATGTACGCGGCGGTGATATTTTCATCATCCAGTCCACCTGTGCCCCGACCAACGACAACCTGATGGAACTGGTTGTGATGGTCGACGCCCTGCGTCGCGCCTCCGCAGGTCGTATTACCGCCGTTATCCCTTACTTCGGCTATGCCCGCCAGGATCGCCGCGTGCGTTCCGCGCGTGTGCCAATCACCGCCAAGGTGGTTGCCGATTTCCTCTCCAGCGTAGGGGTTGACCGCGTTCTGACGGTGGATCTGCATGCTGAGCAGATTCAAGGCTTCTTCGACGTACCGGTAGACAACGTGTTCGGCAGCCCGATCCTGCTGGAAGACATGCTGCAGCAGAACCTGGAAAACCCGATCGTGGTTTCCCCGGACATCGGCGGCGTCGTGCGCGCCCGCGCTATCGCCAAACTGCTGAACGACACCGACATGGCCATCATCGACAAACGCCGCCCGCGCGCGAACGTTTCTCAGGTGATGCACATCATCGGTGACGTGGCGGGCCGCGACTGCGTGCTGGTCGACGACATGATCGACACCGGCGGCACCTTGTGTAAAGCGGCTGAAGCGTTGAAAGAACGCGGTGCCAAGCGCGTATTCGCCTACGCGACGCACCCGATCTTCTCCGGCAACGCCGTGGACAACATCAAGAACTCGGTGATTGATGAAGTGATCGTCTGCGACACCATTCCGCTGTCGCCGGAAATCAAGGCACTGAAAAACGTTCGCACTCTGACCCTGTCCGGCATGCTGGCTGAAGCCATTCGCCGCATCAGCAACGAAGAGTCGATCTCTGCGATGTTCGAGCATTAATTCGTCGTCTTTCCGGTGCGGCGCCCACTGCGCCGGAAAGATAGCGAGCCCGACAGCAGAAAAGAAAAACCCGTTGGTGCGCGAGCAACAACGGGTTTTCTACTTGTAGTCCGACATGACCTCAAACCTTAATGCACGGCAGATGTTCCCTTGCCCCGCTCTTGCTTCCCTTCTGCTTTTTTAATCAATGCGACGAACGATGTTGATCGTTGCGGCACCGTTTATCAAAGTGTTTTACCCACCAGTAGCGATCCGCCACCTGTTCGCGGCCGCCGATACGCGCGCCCACCAGCCACAACAGCGCGCCGACGAAGATGCTCATGATGGCGCCGTGGGCGAAAAATTGCGGCAGATTGAACTGGGATACTTCAGCAATAATTGAGTATCCGACACCGCCGATCATCACGACCAGCCCCAGTCCCATAAAAAAGTTGCCCACTCTGTCCGCGCTTCTACGTTTCATATGCCACCTCCATGATTGCCATGTGCCAACCGGGATAACGCTGCAACTTGTTAACCCACTTTGATAAGTTAAGTATAGTCCCTGTTGCGGCAAGGGGATTGCGGAGGCGATCACAAATGGTAAAGAATTATTGACACTTCTTAACACAGTGCTGAAAATTAGCGGACAAATTGAATTATTAAGCTAATGAATCATTCATCTTTCTTACCCAGGGTGACGGCAGAGATCGGGTTTTGTCATTCATCGCCCCGACAGGTAGACTAAGGCACTTTCCATTACCCTGATCATAGCGAATCTCCCAGTGAGCAGTATTAAATTGATAGTCGGCCTCGCCAACCCGGGCGCGGAATACGCCCAGACACGCCACAACGCCGGCGCCTGGTACGTCGATCTGCTGGCCCAGCACCACAATCAGCAGTTAAAAGAAGAGAGCAAGTTCTTCGGCTACACCGCCCGTTTGAACCTGGCGGGCAACGACGTGCGCCTGCTGGTGCCGACCACCTTCATGAACCTGAGCGGCAAAGCGGTGCTGGCGATGGCCAACTTCTACCGCATCGAACCCAGCGAGATCCTGGTGGCGCACGACGAGCTGGATCTGCCGCCCGGCGTGGCCAAAATCAAGCTCGGCGGCGGCAACGGTGGCCACAACGGCCTGAAGGACATCCAGAACAAGTTCGGCAACAACCCGAACTTCTACCGCCTGCGCATCGGCATCGGCCATCCGGGCGACAAGAACAAGGTGGTGGGCTTCGTGCTCGGCAAGCCGCCGGCCAGCGAGCAGAAGATGATTGACGAAGCGATCGATGAGTCGCTGCGCTGCACCGAAATGCTGATGAAAGACGGGCTGGAAAAAACCGTTCAGCGCCTGCACAGCTTCAAGGCGCAGGCCTGATCCTTGCCGCAGCGGGCGCCCTGCCCGCTGCCTGCTTTTAGCCGCGCGGGTTGAAGGTTTCCTCGCCCACCCGGCGCTCATCGGCGGTGAAGCCCTCTTCCGCCACGTAATACTGCGGATCGTCCAGCTCATGGCTGCAGAACGGCCCGGCGCGTTTGAGCAGGCGCACGCAGTCAGCGCTCAGGTGTCGCAGACGAATGCTTTTCCCCGCCGCCAGATAACGCGCCGTCAGCTTATCGATAGCCTCCACGCCGCTGGAATCCATCACCCGGGTGCCGGCAAAATCCAGCACCACATTCTGCGCATCGCTCTGCGGATCGAACAGCTCGGCGAAAGCCGCGGCGGAGCCGAAGAACAGCGGGCCATCCAGTTGATACACCGCCACGTCGCCCGTCACCTGCCGCTGGCGCACGCGGATGCGCGCCTGCTGCCAGGCGAACACCAGCGCTGAGATAATCACCCCGCTGATCACCGCCACCGCCAGATCGGTAAAGATAGTGATCAGCGTGACGACGATCATTACCAGCGCGTCGGCTTTCGGCATGCGGCGCAAGCGGCGCAGCGAGCTCCACTCGAAGGTGTTGTAACACACCACCAGCATCACCCCGGCCAGCGCCGCCACCGGCAGCAGGCCGATATAGCGCGACAGGCTGACCACGAACAGAATCAGCAGGATGGCGCCCACCGTGCCGGAGATGCGCCCGCGCCCGCCCGAGGTGAAGTTGATGATCGACTGGCCGATCATCGCGCAGCCGGCGAAGCAGCCGAACAGGCCGCATACCGCGTTACCGGCGCCCTGCGCGATACTCTCGCGATTGCCGTTGCCCTTCTTGCCGCCCATTTCATCCAGCACCGTCATGGTCAGCAGCGATTCAATCAAACCGACCAGGGCGATCACCACCGCGTAGGGCAGCACCACCCGCACCATCTCCAGGGTAAACGGCGCCGTCGGCAGACTAAAGTGCGGCAGCGCGCCGGAAATGTCCGCCAGATCGCCCACCCGCAGCGTGTGCAGGTTGAGGCCAATCGCCAACGCCGAGACCACCAGCAGCGCCGCCAGCGAAGACGGAATGGCTTTGGTGAGGCGCGGGAACAGCACCACCACCGCAATCGCCAGCGCCACCAGGCCGTACATCAGCGGCCCCTGCCCGGCGATCATCTTCAGCTGCGCCAGCATGATGACGATCGCCAGGCCGTTGACGAAGCCGTGGATCGCCGGCAGCGGCACCAGACGAATGAACTTGCCCAGCCGGAAGGCGCCGATCAGGATTTGAATCGCCCCGGCAAACAGCGTGGCCCACAGCACGTAACCCATGCCGTACTGCGCCGCCAGGCTCATCAGCACCACCACAATGGAGCCGGCGGCGCCGGAAACCATGCCCGGTTTGCCGCCGAACAGCGCCGTGACCAGGCCGATAATAAACGCGGTATGCAAGCCGACAATTGGCGAAAGACCGGCGACCAGCGAAAAGCCAACCGCCTCGGGGATCATCGAAACCGCCACCACAAAGCCCGCCAGGACTTCATTTTTAACGTCCGCGATCCTGACGTTACTCAGGTTAAACATGCATTATTCACTTATGACAGATGACATCATCTCCCCGCGTAGCGGGTATGGGGTACCGCAAGGCGCGGCAGAGTGCAGGCGGGCACAGCTCAGGGTGGCGTAGGCAAGAAATACATCCGGCGCGTTTCCTGTCGGTTAATCGAAACGGCCAGTATGGGTAAATGTGATCCAAATCTCAATCAAAAACCGGTCGCCCGCGCTGCGCTCACCCCCGCCAAGCAAGTCTGATCGAGATAAACGCCCATTACGTGTATAATGGCGGCATTATTTTGCCCTTTATGCAGTCGGTTAAACCTAACCAGCTGATAGTTAAGATATTTAAGGTGATTACAACATGGGATTCAAATGCGGTATCGTCGGCCTGCCTAACGTAGGCAAATCCACCCTGTTCAACGCGTTGACCAAAGCGGGCATTGAAGCAGCCAACTTCCCGTTCTGCACCATTGAACCGAACACCGGTGTGGTGCCGATGCCCGATCCGCGTCTGGATAAGCTGGCCGAGATCGTCAAGCCGCAGCGCATTCTGCCGACCACCATGGAATTCGTCGACATCGCCGGCCTGGTGAAAGGCGCGTCCAAGGGTGAAGGCCTGGGCAACCAGTTCCTGACCAACATCCGCGAAACCGAAGCCATCGGCCACGTGGTGCGCTGCTTCGAGAACGACAACATCATCCACGTCAACAACAAGGTCGATCCGGCCGAAGACATCGACGTGATCAACACCGAGCTGGCGCTGTCTGACCTGGACACCTGCGAGCGCGCCATCCACCGCGTACAGAAGAAAGCCAAAGGCGGCGACAAAGACGCCAAGGCCGAGCTGGCGGCGCTGGAGAAATGCCTGCCGCACCTGGAAAACGCCGGCATGCTGCGCGCGCTGGATCTGACCGCGGAAGACAAAGCGGCGATCAAATACCTGAGCTTCCTGACGCTGAAGCCGACCATGTACATCGCCAACGTCAACGAAGACGGCTTCGAGAACAACCCGTACCTGGACACCGTGCGTAAAATCGCCGACGCCGAAGGCTCCGTGGTGGTCGCCGTGTGCGCCGCCGTGGAATCCGACATCGCCGAGCTGGAAGACGAAGAGCGCGACGAGTTCATGGCCGAGCTGGGCCTGGAAGAGCCGGGCCTGAACCGCGTGATCCGCGCCGGTTACGAGCTGCTGAACCTGCAGACCTACTTCACCGCCGGCGTGAAAGAAGTGCGCGCCTGGACCATCCCGGTCGGCGCCACCGCCCCGCAGGCGGCCGGCAAGATCCACACCGACTTCGAGAAAGGCTTTATCCGCGCGCAAACCATCTCCTATGACGACTTCATCACCTACAAGGGTGAGCAAGGCGCCAAAGAAGCCGGCAAAATGCGCTCCGAAGGTAAAGACTACATCGTCAAAGACGGTGACGTGATGAACTTCTTGTTCAACGTCTAACCCCTTCCCCGCAGCGTTTCTCTCCGCTGCCGGAAACGGAAAAATCCACGCTTCGGCGTGGATTTTTTGTTTTCGAAAGGGGATGCGTCGGCGCTAAAAGCAATGCGGCATCTCCCTCCCCAGCAGAACCTTTATTTATTTAACCGAGGGAAAAGCGCCAGAGCGTTATTCCGGTTGAAGCGTACTTTCTGCGCATCCGTCAGATTTGTCTCAGCATCGAGAATATGATTAAACTTAACGGCGACGGACTCCGGCGCATAAGGATAATCGCTACCGAACAGAATATTATTATGATTCGCAAACGTCAGCAAGCTGGAAAATGCATTAGGGCCGGAAGACAATGCGGTATCAAAATAAAAACGCTTAAATTTATCGTTCAACTCCTGAACTGACGGCCCATTTGGATTAAGCGATTCCGCCAACAATGTAAAGCGCAGAATGGCATAAGGCAGGAATCCGCCGGCATGCGAAAGAATAATTCTCACGTTAGGATAATTGTCCATAACGCCATTCAATACCATATGGACGGCATTGCGCGCCGTATCAAACGGGTAATCAACCAAGGGACCCGGAACGCCATCCAGCAAATCCATGATGGGATGACCAGGGTGAATGAAAACAACGGCAGAGCGTTGATTTAGCGCGGCCCAAAGCGGAGCCCACTTTTTATCCCCTAAATAAACCCCTTCATAGTTAGTCAATAATACGACACCATCGGCTTTCAGCACATCTAATGCATACTCCACTTCCAGCACCGCCCCCTCAACGTCCGGCAACGGCACGGTCGCGAAGTTACCAAACCGCGTAGGGTATTTCGCCACCAGATCCGCCGTATACTCATTGACTTTTCTGGCCATATCGCGGCGCGCCTGGCCTTCCCAGCCAACCACGCTCGGCGCGGTTAACGACAGGACGCTGGTCGCTATTTGCTGTTTGTCCATATAGCGAAGATGGTCGTCCGCCGTCCATTTGGGCAGAGACCAGCCCGACGGATCGCCGCCGTGGCTGGGCAGCGCGCTGCCCCAAAAAGGCGGGACCAGGTGAGTATGAACATCGATTCTGGCTAATGAATTCATTTAACGCCTCCACTATACATATATTCGGTTTTTGAAACAGATAGCAACACGCTGAGTGTTGTTGACTAGCCCGCACTCCAGAAATAATCTACACTTTAACGCGAGTTCTATTAGAGGGTATTTTCATGATCGCTATAAATCCAATTCATTTTTTTGAACGACTGATACAGGAATCTAATCCATGAATTTTCGCCATATCCAGGCATTCCTGGCTCTCGTTGAAGAAAAACATTTCGGCAAGGCGGCTAAGCGAATTCATGTTACACAGTCGGCTTTCAGCATGCAGATAAAAGCGCTGGAAGAAGAAATTGGCGCACCACTTTTTATTCGCAACAACCGCAATGTCGAACTAACCGAAGTAGGAGAGATATTTTTAAAAAATGCACCGGATATTTATGAAAAAATAAAAAGCACGCTTGACGAAACCAAAGCAGCAGCGAAAGGTGAGAATGGCAATGTGCGCATCGGATTTGTCGGCAATGCCGTCGCGGCGGGATTAGTCACCGCCGATATTCATCGATTTAAAGCAGAGCATCCCGGCGTTAATTTCCGCGCCAAAGAGATGTCTTATTGGAAACAAACCGATGAGATCGTCAACGGAAATATCGACGTCAGCTATTGCCCCAATCTGGATCTCAAAATCCCACCGGGGCTCGGCCTTATACCCATTAAAAAGTTTGACTGGGTCGTCGTGATTCAGGAAGACTCCGATCTGGCTAAAAAAGAGACCTTGAAAAAAGAAGACCTCTCGGGACGAGACTTTATCATCTACTCGGAAAACAGCGGAGACGATGGTCAGCTTCGTATCCTGAAAGCCATTCTTGAAGAAGACGTCCAGGTTTCCTATCGGCTGGACAGTACACTAAGCGTGCTCGCCATGGTGGCTTCTGGCCTGGGCATCGCTATCGTTCCTTCTACACTATCCTCAATCAAGCTGCCTAACATTACCTACAGAGCGATCCTCGGTGTCGATAACGTGACTGAGTTTTTTTTCATCTATCGTGAGAATGAAAAATCCGCCATCGTTAATGCCTTCATATCAGATGTAAAAAGTAATCTATGACTTTCGTCGATTTCTCCTCTCCCCACGCTTAATCTCGCCCCCTCTTTGAACGCGAAGATAAAAGCCGACACTCACGGTGAAAGCGTGGCTTTCCGGCCGGCGTTCAGGCCATCAGCCGCTGTTAATCATAAACTCCAATAATAAGAGTAATAACTCCAATTATTGAAGTTATCAAGCCGAGGCGATAAAATTCTCGGCAATCAGGCGGCAAGCGGAGGTAAGGCAACGTGAAAGCAAAAGGGTTTGAAGGCATGACGTGCTCGGTGGCGCACGTGCTGTCAGCACTGGGCGATCGCTGGGGCGCGATTCTCATGCGCGATCTATTGCTGGGGCTCTCGCGCTATGACGATCTGCGCCACTCGACCGGCATCACCAACAATACGCTGGCCGACCGGCTCAAGGCCCTGGAAAGCCACGGCCTTATCGAAAAGCGGCAATACCAAACGCGCCCCGCTCGCTACGAGTATCTGCCGACGGAGAAGGGAAAAGATCTCGGGCTGCTGGTGATGGCGATGATTCAGATTGGCGACAAATGGAATCTGTCCGAGCTGGCCGGGCCGCCGCTGCGCGTGGTTGACCGCGTGACCGGCCACCCCGCCACCCTGCGCGTGGTAGATGCCGTGACCGGCGAATCTCTGCCGCCGCAAAGCCTGGCGCTGGCGGCCGGGCCGGGCGCCGACGAAATGACGCAATGGCGACTGGCCGTCGGCCAGGCCCGTTAACGGCGCGCTACAGCAGCGCAATCATCTTCAGCAATTCCACCCGATTGCGGATGCCGAACTTCTTGCCGGCATTGTTGAGGTGCGAATAAACGGTTTTCGGGTGCAAATTCAGCCGCCGCGCGGTCAGGCGGATATCTTCCGTACGGGCCGTTTCACACAGCACCGCCGCCTCGCCGGGCGTGATCGCCGCCGCCCGATGCCGCCTCACCACGCGCCGTTCGCCCGCCTCTTCACGGCGGACTAGCGCCGCGCAGGTTTCCCACACCACTCGCAGCGCTTCCCGTTTGTGCAAAATCGCATCCGGCTGCGCCGCCGCGATAAATGCCAGGATCAGCGGCGAAGTCTTATCGACGAAGAACAGTATCCGGACGCCTTCATATTCAGCACGTGAGGCGTGAATAAATCGCAAATACGCTTCGAACCGATAAATTTCATGGGGAAAATCCATGATAATTAAATCAGGCGCAGGGCTTATATTTTTAATAATATTAATATTGGGCGAGGATAAGGTTATCACTCCTTCTCCCAATAATGTTTTCATCCCCAAACGGCATAGCGGCGAACCGTCGATATAAATCACTCTCACTTTAATTCTCCTTATCAGCGTGAAAGTATGCTTCCACACCTCAGGCGCCTTGTCGCTGCTCTTTTTTGGGGTAATTCGCCTGCAAAGCACACCGATATAAAACAACTTGATAACATGTTTTTCAAATAATCACGCAACAGCCAGCACTTTGATTAATACGCAAAAAAGGCATGAATGTTTCAAATTATTTCATAAACAAAAGACGACGATCCAATAAAAACGCAACACAATGATATAGATCTATTTTCCATTTTGTATGATATAAGCAAAAATGAAAATAAATGTAACAACCCGCATCGCAAACTTATTACCATGCGGAAAACACCTATAGGGAAAATTCTTAGTTTGTTAGGATGAAAATCCATGTTTGCCGACGCGTTTAAAAAACAATTGCGCAACATGATTAATCAACAAACGCACGTCAGTAATTTATTACTGTCAGGAAAGCTTTTCTCTAAAGTTAATTAAAGGGTATTTCACATGAATGTTAAATTAGTCGCATTATCCATGCTGGCTCTCTCCGGCGCCTGTGCGGCCGCCTCGTCCAATACCGTGCAATTCAAAGGCGAAGTCAGCACGCAAACCTGTTCGGTGAATATTAACGGCAACCAATCCAACCCGGTCGTGTTGCTGCCGACCGTCGCCGCCAGCCAGCTCGCCACCAAAGGCGCCACCGCCGGCGACACCACCTTTACCGTTAACGTCACGGGTTGTGCGGCGGCGACCAGCGATACGGCGATCAAAACCGTGTTGGCGGGCAACAACCCGACCACCAACGGCAATCTGGGCAACGCGGGCGATGCGGCCAAGGTGTCCATTCAACTGCTGGACAGCGACGCCACCACGCCGCTGTCGTTCGCCAGCGGTTCGACCGTCACCACGTCGGCGATGACGCTGGCGAAAGACGCCACCTCCACCTCGCAGAACCTGGTGGCCCGCTACTACGCGGAAGACACCGGCGTGGCGGCCGGTTCGGTGATCGCCACCGCCCAGTTCGCCATTAGCTACAAATAAGCCGGCGTCAGGCGCCATACCTGTTGATGCCAGCGCCGTTCCTTAGCGGACGGCGCTGAATGACTCGCTTCTTTATCGGTTCACGTTTATGCCGCAGATATCCCGTTCCGCCCGCCGATGGGCCGCCCTGTCACTTTGCCTGATGAGTTTTGCCGCCACCCACGCCTTGGCCAGCGTAACGCTGCTCGGCAACCGCGTGATCTACCCCGCCGAGGCGCGGGAGAAAACGCTGCAGTTCACCAACGATGACGGCGCCCCGGCGCTGATGCAGATCTGGCTCGACATCAACAACCCGCAGTCCACGCCGGAAAACGCCGATGCGCCCTTTGTCGCCTCGCCGCAAATCTTCCGCATGGATCCGCACAGCGGGCAAATGGTGCGGCTGTCGTTCGTCGGCCAGCCGCTGGCGCGCGATCGCGAATCGCTGTTCTACCTCAACTTCCTGCAGGTCCCCGCCGTGCGTCAGACGGACAGCGACAAGAACAAACTGCTGCTGGTGGTCACCAACCGGCTGAAGGTGTTCTATCGCCCGGCCGGGCTGGCCGGCGACGCCAACCACGTCATCGATAAGCTCAACCTGCGCCAGGTCGGCAACGCGCTGCGCGTCGACAACCCGACCGGCTACTACGCCAACGTCAGCCAGGCGGTAATTCTGAGCGGCGCGAAGCGCAGCGCCATTCCGCAGGCGGATCTGATCCCGCCGTTTTCACAGGCCAATTGGCCTGTGAACGGGGAAGTGCGGCAGGTCGCGCTGCGCGTCATCAATGACTACGGGGTGGAAATCACGCGCACCCTGAACGTCGCGCGCTGAAACCAGACAGGGAGGTTTTCATGTTCGATGTCCGCAAGGCGACGCCGCTGCCCGCACGCTGGTGCTGCGCGCTGCTGGCGCTGCCGTTGGGCTGCGCCGCCGCCGACGGCTACACCTTCGATCCCGCTCTGCTGCGCGGCAGCGTGCTGAGCAACAGCGCCCTGAGCCAGTTCAACCAACAGGACGCCGTCGCCCCCGGCAGCTATCAGATCGATCTGTACCTCAACGGCCAGTTTCTCGAGCGCGATCAAATTCGCTTCGTACGCGCAGGCAAACAGGTGCTGCCCTGTTTCGATCGCGCGCAGCTGACGCGCTTCGGGCTGAAAAATCCGCCGGCGGCCGAAACGGCATGCCTGCTGCCCGGCCGGGATCTGAAGGACATCATGGTGAACGCCGATATCTCGCGGCTGCGGCTGGATCTCAGCATTCCGCAGGCGCTGTTGAACGGCCGGCCGCGCGGCAGCGTCAATCCCGCCAGCCTGGACAGCGGCGAATCAATGGCCTTCGTCAATTACAACCTCAACCAGTACCACGTCAGCTACCGGCAGGGGCAAACCCGCGATCTCGATTCGACCTACGCCAACCTGAACGGCGGGTTCAACCTCGGGCTCTGGCGCTACCGCCAGCAGTCCAGCTACCGCTACGATCGGGAGTTCGGCGGTCACCTGGACACCAGCCGCCGCTACGTGCAGCGCGCAATCCTGCCCTGGCGCAGCGAAATGCTGTTGGGCGAAGGCTTTACCGACGGGCACTTCTTCTCCGGCCTGGGCTTTCGCGGCATTCAGCTCAGCTCGGACGATCGCATGCTACCGGATTCACAGCGCGGCTATGCGCCGGTGGTGCGCGGCGTGGCGAAAAGCAACGCGCGCGTGACGGTGCTGCAGGGTAAAAGCACGCTGTACGAAACTACCGTGGCGCCGGGGCCGTTCGCCATCAACGATCTGTACGCCACCAACTACGCCGGCGATCTGACCGTGGTGGTGACCGAAGCCGACGGCAGCGTCAGCACCTTCACCGTGCCGTTCGCCGCGGTGCCGGAATCCATTCGCCCCGGCCAGTCGCGCTACTCCGCCATCGTCGGCCGTTCCCGCTACGTCGGCGACAACGATCTGTTCAGCGAAGTGACCTGGCAGCACGGCCTGACCAACGCCCTGACCTTCAACCTCGGCAATCAGCTGGCGGACGGCTATCAGGCGATGATGCTGGGCGGCGTGTACAGCAGCTGGCTGGGCGCCTTCGGCATGGATACCACCTATTCCCACGCCAGCCTGCCGGACGGCGGCGCCTCCGGCTGGATGCTGCACCTCTCTTACAGCCGAACCTTCAGCCCGACGGACACCACGCTATCCATCGCCGGCTACCGCTACTCTACCGAAGGCTTTCGCGATCTCAGCGACGTGCTCGGCGTGCGGCGCGCCGCCGTTACCGGCCAAAACTGGCAGTCCGACTCCTACCGCCAGCGTTCGCGTTTCGAGGTGGCCGTCAATCAGGGCATGGGCGCGTTCGGCAGCCTGACGATGTCCGGCTCGACTCAGGACTACCGCGATCAGCGCGGCCGCGACAATCAGCTCCAGCTGGGCTGGGGGAAAACCTTCGGCAACGGCGTGGCGCTTAACCTCTCCGTCACCCGCACCCGCAGCCTGGGCTACAGTAACGGCGACTACCGCGGCTACGGGCCGCTGGATAACGTCTACAGCGCGCCGCTGGCGCAGAACGCGCAGACCGTCACCGCCCTGTCGCTGAGCTTCCCGCTCGGGCGCTCATCATCCGCCCCCAGCGTCTCGCTGCTGGCCAACCACAGCCAGGGTCAGGGCGGCAACTATCAGGCTGCGCTGTCGGGCAGCGTCGGCGACGAACAGCCGGTCAGTTACGGCCTGAACTTCACCACTGACGACGATCGCCAACAAAGCGTCTGGGGCGGCAACCTGCAAACCCGCCTGCCTTACGCCAACGTCACCGGCTCGTTCTCCACCGCGCGCCAGTACCGACAAGGCTCCCTGTCGCTGCAGGGCGCGGTGGTGGCGCACCGCGGCGGCGTGACATTAGGGCCGTATGTCGGCGACACCTTCGCCCTGATCGAAGCGCCCGGCGCCAGCGGCGCACGGGTGATGGACGGCCAGGGCGCGCGCGTCGATCGCTTCGGCTACGCCCTGGCGCCCTATCACTACAACACCGTCGCGCTGAACCCCGAGGGCATGAACGACAAAGCGGAACTGGAAGACGGCCAGCGGCGCGTGGCTCCTTATGCCGGTGCCACGGTGCGCCTGCGCTTCAACACCGTGCGCGGCCAGGCGCTGCTGATCACCGCACAGCGGCCCGATAGCGCACCGATCCCGATGGGCGCCAACGTCCTTGACGCGGCAGGCAACAGCGTGGGCATGGTTGGCCAGGCCAATCAGGTATATCTGCGCAGCGACCGGAATGCCGGCACGCTGACGCTGAACTGGGGCGACGCGCCCGGCCAGCAGTGCACGCTGCATTATCGCCTGCCCGCCGCGGAAGACAACCCGATTCAGCGGCTCAGCGCCCCGTGCCGTTAGCCCGTTTAACTTATCTCAGGAGAGACGATGAAACGCATTTCTTATCTGGTCGCAGCCCCGGCGCTGTTCGCCCTGTCGCTGTTCGGCGCCCCCGCGGCGCTGGCGCAATGCACGCGGGTCGCCCCCTGGATCGACTCCGGCTGCGATCCTTGCGGGGTGGGCACGGCGCTGGGCCGGGTCAACCTGACCAGCACTTACCTGCAGCCCGTCGGTACGCCGCTCGGCACCAGCGTGTTCGATCTGACCTCCGGCACCCGTTATCCCGATCCCAACAAGGTGCTGTATGAATGCGATGCCGGCGATGTTGGGCAAATTTATGAAGTCTTCGCCACCAACGGCGACGACCGCGTCGGCGGCTATTTCGATCTGGGTGCCAGGGACGGCAACCCCAACTATTACGCCACCTACTTCCCTTACGTCGGCATCCGTTTGACCCACCTGGATTCCGGCAAGGTTTTTACCCGTTACTGGCAGTCGGCGCCGATTACCCGCTACGCCACCGTCGGCAACAAAATCCAGATCCGGGTGAAAGACTTCAGCGCCATCCGCGCCGATCTGATCCGCATCAGCTCGCTGCCGGGCGCGGGCGCCAGCAACTACTGCGGCTACAGCGCCGGCAACCCGCTGGTGGGCATGGCCTCGACCACCGGCAATTCGAACTATACCTGCACGCAGCCGAACGGCTATGTCACCTTTCAGGGGCCCGGCATCGCTTCGGATCCTATCGGCAGCGATTCCGCCACCAACTACGCCACCTGGGGCACCGGGCGCTGGAACGCGATGGGCATGGGCACCGCACCGATCTCCTCATTGACCTATACCGCCACCTGCGTGGCGCGCAACGTCACGCCGCTGGTGATCCTGCCGACCATTTCCGTCAGCCAGTTGACCGCCGGGCAAACCTCACAGGCGCAGTTCACTATCAATATCGAATGCGACAACGCCGCCGTGTCCGGCGTCAGCAGCAACAATACCGCCCTCGGCCTGCAGGTACCGTATGAAAGCTATGTCGCGGCGCAGCAGCTCGGGCTGGTCAGCGCCAACGGCGGCGTGAGCTACCTGCTCTCCAGCGGCTACGGCACCGACAGCAGCGTCGCTACCGGCGTGGGTATCGCGCTCGCTAACGCCGGCAACGGCGCGCCGATGAATTTCGTCGGCTGGGCGCGCTGCAGCGCCGGGCAATGCCCGCAGGGCAGCGACGCCGGCTGGTACCCGGTGCTCAACGGCGCCAGCGGCGGCGGCAGCACCGCAGCGGGGTTTACCCACTACACCACCCAGCTCACCGCCACGCTCGCCCGGCTGCCCGGGCAAACCGTCACCGCTGGCAAGGTGGACGCCAGGGCCTACGTTTGGGTTAAGGTGCAATGATGAGAAAGAAATATCTGACGATGGGATGCGCCCTGCTGCTGGCGCTGGCTTCCATCGGCGCGCAGGCGGGCATCATCGCCTCCGCCACGCGGGTGATTTTCCGCGAAGGCGAGACGGAAAAAACCCTGATGCTGCTCAACACCAACGGCTACCCGATCGTGGCGCAAACCTGGGTCGATAACGGTGACGTCAACGCCGCCCCCGAACTGTCCCGCGCGCCGTTTGTCACCCTGCCCAGCGTGTTCGCCCTGCCGCCTTCGGCGCTGAAGGGGCTGAGGATCCTGTTTGCCGGCGCGAACCTGCCCGCCGACCGGGAGTCGGTGTTCTGGCTTAACCTGTATGAGATCCCGCCCAGCCGGCCGGCCATGCCGCCGCTGGCGTCGCGCGTGACGCTGGCGATGAACACCCAGATGAAGATCTTCTACCGGCCCAGAGCGCTGCAGGGGAAAGCCGAAAACGCGGCCGGGGCCGTCTCATTCACGCTGCAAAAATCGCCGGACGGTTATCTGCTGCGCTGTCAAAACCGATCGGCGTTTTATCTCTCGTTCGCGCACATCGCCGTGCACACCAACAGGCGCGATTACCCGGTGCGACAAGAAAGCGACATGATGACCGCGCCATTCAGCTCGCGGGATTATCACCTCGACGGCGTTTCGGCATCCGCGCTCCCCTCTCGGGCCACCGTTCAGACCACCCTCATCAACGACCAGGGCCAGCAGATCGTCAAGTCATACACAGCAAACCCATAACGATAAAAAGCAGCACATTTTTTAAGTACAGGAAATAGGGAAAATGAGTCTAAGCAGATTCCAGCTACAGTTTCACCTGGAGAAACAGGCCAACATCATCAGGCAGTCACCGGCGTTCCACGCCGCCATCGTCAAACACGGGGAATTATTGAGGGAGACCTACAAGAAGCATCCGCTGTTTTACAAAATCATTTTCAGGAACAGCCGGTTCATCATCTGCTCCACCATCCTGTCCATTTATTACCACCAGCCCGCCGCCGCGCTGAAAGACATCAAAGCCTTTTTCAAAGGGAAGAATATGATCAGCGAGAATTCCCTGGATTCCTTTCTGTTCTTTTTACGGGTCGGGCGCCGGCTGGAGGTCAAACCCTGCGAGCATGACAAACGCCAGTTACGCTATAAGCCTACGCCGCACGCGCTGGCGGAAACCCAGGCGCTGATCGCCTCAATGGCGCGCCCTTATCAGGCGCTGGCGCCACAGATGCCCATCGCGGCGCTGCTGGCGGCGCCCGACTTTCTGTCCACCTTTTTCGCCGCCTACGGGCAACTGATGCTCAAGGAGGTCTACCTGATCGACCTGGTGCCGCAATCCGCGCTGTTTATCAGCAAAGATGCCGGCCACATGGTGCTGTTGATGTTGTTTATCGAAAGCATCCGACAGGACTCCCCCTTTCTGCTGCTCTCCTCGGCGAAAATCGCCAAGTCCTGCTCCGTCTCACGCGCGCACGTGAACCGCATTCTGCAGGCGGCGGAAAAATCCGGCCTGTTGACCACCACCAATAATGTGGTGATCGAACTCAACAGTTCGTTCTTCATCATGGCGGAGCGCTATTTTAGTCTCTATTTCGCGATGGTCGAATTCGGACTTGAACGGGTTTGGCAAAACAGGCAAGAAGGCCAGACAGCAAAATCGTAAGTTGACGCCGAGACTAAATCGTCACATGCCCAGAGGTGAAATACTCACAATGGTGTGAAAATCGGCCTATAGAAAAATAGCGGTTCCACCCTATAAGAACCGCTATAAAGTCCCAATAAGCTCTGATTCTCAAAGCATCGGCAGTTTCAATCCAAACCTTTTCGCGGCGGCAACGGCTTGCTCATAGCCGGCATCGGCATGGCGCATCACGCCGGAACCGCAGTCGTTGACCAACACCCGAGCAAGCCGCCGGTCAGCCTCCTCACTGCCATCGCACACGATCACCATTCCCGAGTGCTGTGAATATCCCATACCCACACCGCCACCATGATGCAAACTCACCCAGGTAGCGCCGCCCGCAGTATTGAGCAATGCATTCAGCAACGGCCAATCGGAAACGGCATCGGTTCCATCCTTCATGCTTTCGGTTTCACGATTGGGGCTGGCGACTGAACCCGTGTCCAGATGATCTCGGCCGATAACAACCGGTGCACTAAGCTCCCCTCTGCGCACCATCTCGTTGAAAGCCAGGCCTGCCAGATGGCGTTCGCCCAACCCCAACCAACAGATGCGCGCCGGCAACCCCTGGAAAGCAATGCGCTCACGCGCCATGTCCAGCCAACGATGGATATGCTGGTTTTCAGGAAACAGCGCTTTAACCTTGGCGTCCGTTTTGTAGATATCTTCCGGATCGCCAGATAACGCTACCCAACGAAACGGTCCTTTGCCTTCGCAAAACAGCGGGCGAATATAAGCCGGTACGAAGCCAGGAAAATCGAAAGCATTTTCCACGCCCATGTCGCGTGCGACCTGGCGAATGTTGTTACCGTAATCAACGGCCGGCACCCCCATGTCAACGAAATCAAGCATAGCCTGCACATGAATGGCGCAGCTACCGGCTGCAGCGTCAGACAATCGGGCATGTTGCGCCGGATCGCGTTGCGCTGCTTTCCACTGCGCCACGCTCCATCCAACCGGCAAATAACCGTGGATCAAGTCGTGCGCAGAGGTCTGATCGGTAACCAGATCGGGCCGGATACCGCCTGCACGCGCGCGTTTGACCAGCTCAGGCAACACCTCTGCGGCATTGCCTAGCAGCCCTATAGAAATCGCCTGTCCGGCCGCCGTGTATTCCTTAACCAAAGCGATAGCTTCATCCAGGTCTTTTGCCTGCTTATCGAGATAGCGCGTGCGCAAACGAAAATCCAGGCTACTCTGCTGGCACTCTATATTCAAAGAAACCGCGCCGGCCAATGTCGCCGCTAACGGCTGCGCCCCGCCCATGCCCCCCAGCCCGGCGGTAAGGATCCAGCGTCCTGTCAGATCCCCGCCATAGTGCTGGCGGCCCGCTTCAGCAAACGTTTCAAACGTACCCTGCACAATGCCCTGACTACCTATGTAGATCCAACTACCGGCCGTCATCTGCCCGTACATGAACAATCCCTTGCGATCAAGCTCGCTGAAGTGTTCCCAATTGGCCCACTGTGGAACCAAATTAGAATTGGCGATTAACACTCGGGGAGCATCGGTATGGGTGCGGAATACACCAACCGGCTTTCCGGATTGAACCAACAGAGTTTCGTCTTCATTGAGCGCTTTAAGTGAGGCTAAAATCTGATCGTAACATTGCCAATTGCGAGCAGCGCGACCGATACCGCCATACACGACCAACCCTTGCGGGTTTTCGGCGACGTCGGGATCCAAATTATTTTGAATCATGCGATAGGCCGCCTCAGTCAGCCAATTTTTGCAGGTCAATTGATTGCCCCTGGGAGCACAAATATTCCGGGTGGAATCGAAACGAGGATCGAGAGTATTCGTCATGGCTTGTCTCCTTCAACATGACAGACATCATGGTTCGCCAGCCTAGTCAGGCAGGCTACAGAAAGGCGTACCGCTCACATTAAAACGCCCGTTGAAAACGCCGCCGAGAGCTAAAAGGAACCGTACAATCAACGACGCATTTATTGACGAACCCATTCGCATCACTCCCGCCATAAAGCGGCAATTGCGAGGGATCAAGGGAAGTGCCGGGCAGCAAAGCGCTAACGTGAATGTCGCGTTCAAGTCGGGCGCGCGTACTCATAGCCCAGAGGACATCACGCTCCGAATAAGGGTCAACATCCTCATCCACCAGTAACACATTTTTGAGTGACGGCACTTCGCCGAGCAATCTCTTGGCTGCTTCGATAACGCACAGATCGTCACCGCAAGCGCGTTTAGCGACTTGCAATACGGTAAGCAAGTGACCGCCGCCGGAAGGCAGAGCCGCGACTCGACAAAACAACCTCTCAAGCCCTTCTGTTTTTAGTCGGGCGAGCAGCGAACACTCTTGGCCTAAACCAAGCAGAATGGATTGCTCCACTCCAGGACCCGACAGCGTCTGATATATCGCCCCGGCGCGGTAGCTTACCGCCTGAACCTGCAGTGTTGTGGCCATACCGCATGGCGAGCGATAACCGAGATATTCAGGTAAGGAAAAACCGGCCACCTCTGCTGCCTCCGGCTCTTTTTCCGCACTCAACATCCCTTCTATAACGATCTCGGCATGGGCGATATATCGCCCCGTATTGGCGCGACATGGCGCAACCTCGACCGCATTGCTGCGCAGGGCCCCCGCAACGCCTAACTCGTCGCTACCGTAAGAAAGACAAGGCCGAGTCAATGTCGAAGCCAGATAAATGGCCGGATCAAGCCCAATATTGACGGAAATCGGCAGTCGCTCTCCGCGCGCCAGATGTGTCGAAAGCATGTGTTGCAAGTGACCACGAGAGTCAATCGACACCACTGCGGAATCCTCTTTGAAGGTAATTCGGTGGTAAGAATAATTCGCGGCTCCGGTTCGATTATCGTGCGCATAGATCAACCCCAACGTCACCGTCGGCCCAGGATCATCTTGCAGATAACGTAGGATCGGCAGCAAATCCAGGATTTCAGCAGGCTTACGCACGTTGCGAAAGTTGCGTTTATCCCCGCCCAGTAATCTGGGTGCTATCGGACTACTCGCCGCCTGCAGCAGCAACTGAGCATTTGATATTTCTGAGGAATAACGTCCGTAGGGATCCAAAAACAACCTACAACGGCGACGATTGCCAAACATCCCCATCAAAACGGGAAACTCGCCCCGTGTTGGTCGTCGATAAAGCCGTAACGGTTGCTCATCGGCAAACCAGGAACCGCCAGGCTGGCGATAGGCATCGAGAAAATCTTCAATCATCTCCACCTCGGGAGAAATCGATCTCTTCACCAGGGTGATTTCATCCCCTGTTTGCCGCAACAGCGCCAAGGCAGAGCGCAAGTCATTAGGCAATAGCATTTGACTCCCCCTCATCCCATCCGGGAAGTACAGCGAGAAGCCAAGACGATCCCCAACGCAGACAACAGCGCCGCCATGCCGGCCAACGCAATGGACAACGTGTAACTCTGATACAGATCATACAGCCAACCGGCGGCGCTGCCCCCGCCAACGGCGGCGATCCCCACCGCGATATACAACGCCCCCAGAATGGCGCCCAGATTGGCGGTGCCGAACCATGTACTGGCCACCGCCGGATACAGCGCAATACAGCCGCCGTTGGCCGCGCCGAATAACAACGCGAAAATCGCAAGCGCGGTAAAGCTGTGCGCCACACTCCAAAAGCCGCACAACACGGCCAAACTCAACGTAACAATGACCAAAAAACGTCGCGCGCCCATGCGATCGCCTATCCGCCCCAAAACCAGACGGCCGCCGATATTGCCCACGCCGATCAAGCCGATGAGCAGATTGGCCTGCGTTGAATTTAGCCCCTGTTGCAGCGCATAAGGATTGATATGAACCAATGCCAGAAACAGCCCGATCGAACCGAAAAATATCGCGATAAAAAACCACCAAAACTGAGCCTGTCTCGCCGCTTCTCGCAACGTAACGCTACCGTTAAACGCGGAACCCGGTATTGATGTCACCTCAACGGGACGAAGCCCATCGGGATATTCGCCCACGTCCTCTGGCCGGCCTCGTAAAATGAAGGCGGCAGCCAACCCCAATACGGCGATAGCGACGGCATAAATTTGCAGAGTGCTTTGCCAGGACAAATGTTGCATCAGCCCACCGGCCACCATCGGCCCCACCAGCGTTCCCAAGCCGGTGCCGGCCAGCGCCAGGCCGGAAGCCGAGCTGCGATGAACGACGAACCAACGTTGGATGGTTGAAACAGCCGGCACGTAAACCAATCCGACGCCAACCCCTACCAACAGGCAAAACGTGAGCAAAAATGCCGTCAGTGACGATGCCAGCAGGCTACTGCCGAAGAATCCCAGCGAAAGCAGTAAAATACCGATGCCGGTTACCGTCCTCACCGAAGTACGATCGCTCCAGGCACCGGAAAATACCCCAACGGCATAGTAAATTAACGCCGTCAGCGAGAAGATTGAGGCGGTAGAAAAACGCCCAGCGTCAAAGTTCGTCTGTAATGCAGTAAAAAATGCTCCGAATGAATAGGCCGCACCAAAAATAACCGCCAGCAAAAGATGAACGGCGCCGACCATGTACCAACCGCGAAACTGCCCTTCCTTGACCATCACAGCCTCCTTTTTATTTAATAATTGACGCCCACAACGATCGAATGCTCGCCGCTCACATCCACTTCAATAAGCGATTGCACCGAGATCCCCGTCGCCTCGAACACACGCCTGGCTCCACCATAGTTGCGTTTTTCCACCACGCATAAGATGCCTGATACTTCGGCTCCGGCTTTACGCACTGCGGAGATTAATCCCACCAATGTTCCACCTGTGCTGATGAGATCGTCCACGATGTAAACGTTGTCTCCTGGCTCCACACCGTTCAAAAAGAGACTGCCGCCGGTATATTCGCAATCGAAGTCAACCTGTACCTGCCCTTCAAGGCCGGATGGATACCAGCGAGCAATGCCGTATGGCAGGCCTGAAAGCAACGAAACGGCAGCCAATAAACCGCCCCCTTTGTCTTCCTCCCCCACCAGCTTGGTACCCGGCGGAAATTGCGCCGCATAACAGACTAGCCTGGCTGCTTCACGCAAGAGTTCAGCCGGGGTTGCGGGGATCTGTTCCGTCAGGGCATTCAACAAAAATCGCCGCCCCTGAATCTCCACCAAAGGCTGCCGATCAAAAGAGGCCTTGAGGATGTCCTCTTGCCCACTCTCAGCCGGCACCTGCACGCGAAGCCGATCGGCATAGGCGACAGCGTCAAAAAAGGTTTGGAGTCGCACAGGGTCCTTACGGCGCGCGGACCGGGAGACGCCAGAACAGACATCAATGGCCGTGGGGAAGTAATGCTGAATCAGATGGCTGACATTGCCGGTGTGCAGTCCGCCCGCAACAATTACTGGCCGCGCAAATGTTTTGTTTTTCAACAAAACCCAATCGAATGTTTTTCCAGAGCCGCCGCTCAGCCCCTCAACCTGCGTGTCCAATAGATATGCACTGACCTGATAACCATTTATCCTCTCCAGCGCCAAAGTGCCGTCGAGATGGAAACTCTTAATGACCGGGACATCAAATGCCTGGCAATACTCATTCGTTTCGTCACCCTGAAGCTGAATCGCCGTCAGCCGGCAATAGCGAATAATGCGCTGCACTCGCTCCCTGGGCTCATTGACAAACACGCCGACCATCTGAGTAAACGGTGGCAATCGTTCAATGATCAAACGAGCGTCCTCTGGCGAAACTTGACGTGAGCTCGGTGAAAAAATGAACCCCAACGCATCGGCCCCCGCGTTTAGCGCCGCCAAAGCATCCTCATGGTGTGTGATGCCGCAGACTTTCACTCTCGTTCTCATTCATCGTCTCCTTGAATCGTTTAAGAACCTGATACGCCCGCCCGTTATCCAATACTTGCCGCACGAGTTTCGCCGCTTCGCCAAAGGAGTGCGTTTTGCCAGCCAACACCAGCGCCGTCGCGGCGCTCACTATAGTCGCGTTACGATGGGCACCCTGTTCGCCGTTAAGCACTGCCAGGCAGATTTTCGCGTTACGCTCCGCAGAACCACCTCGCAGCGCCCGTAATTCACAGGCTGGAACCTCAAAATCATCCGGCTGCACGGAAAACCGACCTATACAGCCATCACTGACACACAGGACCTGGGTTTCTCCGAGGCAGCTGACTTCATCCAAATCTCCGGCACCATGTACGATAAAAGCCGTCACCCCGCCCAACCTCACCAGCGCCTCAGCCATGGGATACAAAAGCGAAGCATGCGCAACGCCTATCAGTTGGTGCGTCACGTTAGCGGGATGAACCAACGGCCCACTCAGATTAAACAGGCTACGAACACCCAAAGCGCGCCGTACGGCAGTCAGCCGTTCAGGAAACGCATACCAAGACGAAGTAGAGAGAAACGCGAAGTTGCTCGTTGCCAACGACCGCCGCAGCCACGCTTCATCACCCTTGCGCGAAACATCAATGCCCAACGCCGACATCATGTCGCTGCTGCCGCTGACGCTGGTCACGTGACTATTGCCATGCTTGATCACTGGCACCCCGGCCGCGGCCACAACCAAGGCTGCCGTGGTGGAAATATTGAAGGTCCCGCTCCGGTCTCCTCCGGTGCCACCGATATTCAACGTAAGCGGCAAGCCGCATGCCAATGGCCGGCAACGTGCCGCTATTGCGTCAACCGCACCGGCGATCTCGTCAGCGGATTCTCCCTTTTGCGCCATGGCGACGAGCAACGCGCCGATCTGCATATCGTCCAATTGCAGTTCCAGCATGGCCTGAACCAGATCTCGGGTCTGTTCCCGGCTCAAGCTAAGCCGTTTTTCAACCAAGATTTGCAAGACGTTTCTGAATCGCTCTTCCAGTGGTTTTATCGACAGCGTTGCGCTCATGCCTCCTCCAACCCCACCCGCAAGAGATTCATAACCTCTGCCAAGCTCTGAATACGGCCAAATACATAACCGATGTTCTCAAGCGCCGCCTCATGTCGCACATGACGCGTGCCCGCGACGCACTCGCGCGGCACTATGACGCGATAATCTAATTGCATGGCGTCCTGAGCAGTTGCACGAACACAAACATCCGTGGCAACACCGGTCAGAACGACGGTATCTACCCCTATCCCGCGCAGCAAAAGATCCAAATCGGTGGCGAAGAACGCACTGTAACGGCGTTTGATTAATACCTGATCGCCAACCTGTGGGGACAAGTCTGCGATGATCTCAACGCCACGGCTCCCTTCGAGGCAATGAAGTGTCTCGCCGTAGTCAAGCTCCCGGCCGAAGTCCACACGGTTGACGCGGTGACTTTCCTGGGTATAGATCACCGGGATGCCCGCACCGCGCGCAAAGTTCAATAAAACTTGCAGCGGCGCGATAATCGCCCTCCCTCCTTCGCAAGGAACAGGACCACCTTCATCCAGAAAGTCGTATTGCATGTCGATCACCAAAACGGCGAATCGACGTGTCCGATTGGGGGGCAGAGTTGTTTTTTGACGTTGCATCTTTCTCTCCATGAATGACCGCACGGTGCCGATATTCGGCCTGAGTCAGGCGAAATATTTCGTGGCGATCTCTTGCAATGCGCGATGGCTTTCGCGCACGGGTTCCAATTCATCCAAATGATCGAACCCCATGACATGCAACACGCCGAATCCGCCCGACAGCGTCTGCATTTCTTCTATGCGTTCACGTACCGTCTCCGGCGAGCCAAGGAGCCAACAATGCTTGGCGCAATACTCGACGGTGACTTCACTGTCTGGCACATCAGGATGGTGTTTGAACAAACCAAGCGCCTTGTTGCCGGCGATCATCGGCAAGTAATCCTCACGAAAGTAGCGTCCCATCTCGCCTTCGACGGCGAGCCGCCACGCTTGCGCATCTGTGTCAGCGATCAGAATAGGACGACTGACACGCCACGTATCCCTGGCCGGCGGCGCCCTTCCATTCAACGCAGCGCCCTCTTCAACAACTTGCCAATGGGTATGAAGATACTGCGGTGTAAAACAAAAGCTGATAGGGATCCAGCCATTACGACCGGCAATCTTCAACGTCGAGGATGAAGGTGAAAGGCCGGTCACTCCTACTGGCGGATGGGGTGATTGATAGGGCTTGAGGTGATAACCGGAGGTTTTATCCCACTGATCCGCCGGCCGACGCGCTGTCCAATACTTACCTTTAAATTCGAATGGCCCATCGCTATTCCAAAATCGCATCATGATCGCTATCGATTCTGCCGTCATCTCCCGATGCACACCCGACTTATGATCTATGTCGAACATGTCGAGATCCAAAGTGGTACCGCTGGCGCCAATTCCCACCATTAATCGCCCCTTAGAGATATGATCCAGCCAGCAAATGCGGTGAGCCAACTCGGCTGGATGATGAAACGGCAGCATAAAGGCGCCCGGCGCCAATTTTATGCGCTCAGTCTGCAAAATGGCTTGAGCAATGAGTAAATCTGGAGAAGGGCACGGTTCAGCCGGCATCGTATAATGCTCGCCAATCCAGGCCTCATCGAAGCCGATTTTGTCCAAAAAACTCAAGGTATCAAGATCGTGGTAATGCCCATCGTGCAACGAGCGATAACGCGGATGTGCCGGCATTAAAAATGCGCCAAGTTTCATGTTCGACTATCTCCTTGAAGCGTAAAATCCCGATTAGCACGTGATATACGGTAAATTGACATTCAACCCATCAATTTCATTCAAAATAAAAATGAATTAATACTTAGACATTATTAAATCGTAAAATTAAACACCCCAAAAAAATTAACCACGTAAAGTCCAGCTGGTTATTGGTCATTCGTTTTGTCTCAAGTATATAGTTGTATAGACAAGATCATGGCAATATAAAATTGCTCAATTTGTGATCGGAAACAAATTCATAACAATTACCCATGAAGAGAAAAAGGTATTACTGGTTCAAAAAAAGAGGCAAAATGAAGTGTGCAAAAGCGAGATACAGAATGGCTAACCACACTGTTAAATAAGGGAAAAAATAAAGACCACTGCATTAATAACTGCGAGGAAGATGAAGTATGCGCTCCAATTTGGTTTTATTGCTGAAGGAAACAACCAAATACAATAATTAGAATATTCCCATTTATAATCATAGATTTGTTGAATAATTAATCAAAAATGCATTTTAAAACTCAATTAATTATATTTTCAGTTACACTTTACCCATTTAGTAGAGAAAGGTATATTTACCAAACATCAATATAACAAATACCCATAGAGAAGTATCCTGCACAATAAACTCCCCATCCTCGCGGGTATAGCCAAAATTATCGATACCCTCTACGCTGGTTATTCTGCCTTTTCGTCTTCAACGGAAACACGCAGTCAGTTCGTTAATGGCAGTGCGAATACGACGATTGGAAATAATTGCGAAAATATCACCATCACCAACACACCCGGTTAAAAGGCGCCTCAGCTAGTGCTGAAGCGGCCCGATGCCATTAATTACTCAACCCAATATGGATAACTTGTTGGAGCCCACCAAACATATTTGCCAGCTCATCGCCGGCACACAGGTCACATTGACGGGTAAAAGCGCTGCAATGAACATCGGCAATGCAGAATGGAAAGAGATCGCCATCATTATCGGCGAATGTGCCGGTCAGCGAGGCTGGACCACCTCAACGGCGCTCACCTACCAATGATATTGCCCCCTTCATTCAGCTATCGGGGCCGACACTCACCGCGCCCGCAATACCCTATCGATCACGCTGCTTCATAACTCAGACCGCAATGTTATGTGTTCTCTCATCGTCTTATAGATGAGATTTGCTTTTACATAGATATTAAGTTGACATGGATAATTGACTCATTAAAAATGTATTTCACGATCTCAATTCTACATCAGAAACCAGATTTATCCATAAAAAACCATTTACCAGATGAAAAATAAAATATATAATTCACATATAAATTAGTTAAAGAACAAAAGGAGATAATCATGGAAAAGAATCAATTCAATAAGATCTTATCACTAGTGTCCTCGGATAGACTTCGCACATCAAATACTGGTAATGGTGATTTATTAATAGCTACTGAAAGCGATAAAGGTAGAGTAATAAATTCTGCGTCATTCCGCCGTCTTCAGCAAAAGGCTCAAGTGTTTTCTTTAGAGTCAAATGCAGCTGTTCGCTCCAGATTGACCCACTCTATAGAGGTATCTCAATTAGGACGATACCTGGCTCAAAGTATCGTAAAAAAAGCTGCTAATACAGATACAGGCTACAGAGAGCTAACATCATTTGTTAACACTGTTGAAACTGCCTGTTTACTTCATGATATAGGTAACCCTCCTTTTGGCCACCTTGGCGAGTCTGCAATAAAAGAGTTCTTTAGCCACAAGCACAGTAACGAAAACCTCAGTAACTTTGATGGTAATCCACAAGGATTTCGGTTGGTCAGTTTTTTAAATGGCCATGACTCATATGGATTCAATTTAACAACGAGTCTTTTACTTTCAATTGTCAAGTATCCTTGGACATACATAGATAATCCAGACGAAAATAAAATAGGAATGTTTACCAGTGAATATCCGTCGTACGAAATGGCATGTGAATCTCTTAAATGGAATGTAGGTAAAAAATTCCCTTTAATGTTACTAATGGATGCAGCCGATGAAATCGCCTATTCGATGAGTGATCTTGAGGATGGCTTGGAGAAAAAATTATTTAGAATAGAAGAAATAAAAAGTGAATTCGGACCTGCTCGTTTCGAGAGAAATGCCAGCATAAATCCCATGGTCAATTTTAAGACATCAATAATTAATGATCTAGTGGCACATGCCGCTGATAACTTCACAATAAACCTAGACGAGATAATGGAAGGTGGCAATGTGAAATTAATAAATAAAAAAAGTGAAATTGGTGAGCTTTTGAGCCAGGTCAACAACTTTGCAAGAGATAATATATACTGCCACGAAGAAATTGAAAAAATAGAGTTGTCTGGGAGATGTGTTATAAAAGGACTTTTATCTCACTTTAATGAACTATTGGTTTTAGATCATGATAAATTCGAATTATTGGTTAATAAAGACAAAAAAGCAATCAGGGCAAGAAAATTAGATTTCGAATCAAGAATATTTAATAGACTCCCGTGGAGTTATGTTGAAAAGTATAAAGAGGCTAGAAACAGATGTGATAGTGACGAAATGCAGGCAAGACAGCATCTAGTTGTTGACTTCATCTCTGGAATGACTGATGATTTTTCTTTAGAAACATATCAAATACTAGAGGGGATTAAAATAAAATGACCTTAGAAAACCACCCCTATCAATTTGTAAAGCATCTATTCAAGAAAGAAGGTGCTATATTTTCCTTTAGCAAATATATATATACCCCGGATTCTTTATTTGATGAAAGACAGGTGATAAAAATTGATTCATTCAAAATAAACAGTGATTGGCTTGAGGACATGCTACATTCTCTTGCGGAAAAACAAGAGTTGGCAATAAACTCCAGCGTCATAATAAAAAACAGGAAATATCATATTCCCATGATAGACTTCATGTGTAAAAGGCTATCAGGAACAGATATTTTCGATAGAATGAGATATTACCTTCCGCATAAAGTAATAGCAAACATGGCTATTTATCATAGCGGGACCTCTTACCATGCATACTCGAATACACTAATATCACCGAAGGAGTGGCTTGAGTTTATGTACCGACTACTTCTTGTAAATAGAGCTCATGAAGAGGAACTTATAGATAGCCGTTGGATAGCGCATCGACTTATGGGAGGATATGGTTCATTAAGATGGTCTAATAACACCGCTTTATACAAGGGGTCACCAACTAGAATTCAATATCCTTAGCAATTATCATAATTGATGACTACAAAAGCCCCTTTGAAAGGGGCTACGAGATTCAAATACTCATACTCACCTTTGAATATATCATTAATATCATCTATCGAAAATAAATCACTGACATAATCCATGCCTCACTGGGATAGCTTCCTCAGAGTAAATCATCAAAAACAACAGCCCCTTGAAACAAAAAACATGTTAAATCATAAACATCCTATAAAATCGCCACATATTAAAACTAAACTGCATCTCAACAGATCACTACTGTTGTAAATTAACAGTATCTGGCTATATTATTATTAATAACGCAATACCCGATCGATCAGTCCCCAGGCCGCCGCTTCGTCGGCGGTCATAAAGCGATCGCGATCCAACACCCGCTCCACCTCTTCATAGCTTAGGCCGCAATGTTGGGCATACAACCGAATCACCGTGTCTTTGGTGCGCTTCATCTCTTCGGCGTGGATCAAGATGTCGGAGGCCTGCCCCTGAAAGCCGCCCAGCGGCTGGTGCACGTGCAGGCTGGCATTAGGCAGCGCCATGCGGTGCCCCGATTCGCCGGCCATCAGCAGGAACGAGCCCATCGAGCGCGCGGTGCCCATGCACAGCGTATGCACCGGGGCGCGGATATACTGCATGGTGTCGTAAATCGCCAGCCCGCTGGTGATCACCCCGCCCGGCGAGTTGATATAAAGATGGATGGGTTTTTCCGGGTTTTCCGCCTCCAGAAACAGCAGCTGGGCACACAGCATTTCGGCCACGTCGTCGTTGACTTCGCCGTTAAGGAACACTATCCGATCGCGCAGCAGGCGCGAATAAATATCAAAGGAACGTTCTCCCCGGCTGGTCTGTTCCACCACCATCGGGACGAGCATCATCTTCTCACGCATCGGTGAACTCCTGGGTTGGCAACAAAGAGAAATGTGTTTAACGCGTCAGGCGGCGCGCATCACCGTCGGCGGGCCATCGTTGGCGGCATCGAGCTGGTGGATAATCCGCAGCAGGCTGCCGCCGCCGGCGTCCGGCACGATCTGCAGGGTGACGACGCTTTCGAGAAACGGCGGTTGGTCATCGCGCAGGCGATAGCTCACCGCCTCACCCGGCGTGGCGGCCAGCGGCTCGGCCTGCGCCAGATCCCCCGTCGGCAGCCACTGCTCGCGCAATTCGGGAACGCTGAGCGCCCGCCACACTTTTTCCGGCGGCGCCTCGAGCGAATATTCCAACACCAGCCGGTCGCGCGGCGGCCGCTCAGCCTGTTTGTTCATTGATCCATGTCCTTCAGCAAAGTTTGCAGCGCGTCGATGCGCGCCGGCCAGTAGGCGCGGTACTTCGCCAGCCACTGGGCGATCTGCGCCAGCCCTTCCGGGTCGACCTGGTAATTGACGCAGCGCCCCTGCCTCGTCTCGCGTACCAGTCCGGCGTTGCGCAGCACCGCCAGGTGTTGCGACATCGCCGACTGGCTGATGGGCAGCCCTTCGCGCAACGCACTGGCGTTCATGCTGGCGACAGCGAGTTTGTCGAAGATGCTGCGGCGAGTCGGATCGGCCAACGCCTTGAAGATGTCATTTTCGTTCATACAAACACATTAGTATTCACTTATGTATTATGCAAGCAAACAAGGCAAATTTTTGCCTCGAGAAAACTCCGCGCCGCGGCGCGGAGTGAATGGATGAAGAATGATCGCCGGCAAATCGCGCTTACGAACGGATCGGGATCACCAGCACGTCGATATTCAGCTGGTTGATGGCGTTGCGGGTAGAAGAAAACAGGTTGCTCCACAGATCGTGGTGATGGCCGAACACCAGAAGATCGATGTTCTTGTCCACGACCGCCGTGCGCAGTTCGTCAACGAAGCCGCCGCGCCCGATAATCACTTCCGCGATCGGGTAATTGACGTTTTGCGTGGTGGGTTCCAGCTCTTTGCGGATCTTCTCTTCGAACGGCACGCCGTCATAACTGCGCTCCGAAAAGCCGATCGCCGCGTGGTAGGTGTCGTAGTGGACGTCCACATAGATCAGCGAGAGTTTGGCCTGCAGCGCCTCCGCCAGCAACGCCCCCTTTTCGACCAGCCGTTTGCCGTCATCGCTCAGATCGGTGGCGATGACAATATGGTGGTAACACATAGCGCCTCCTGTCATGGACTCGGTTGAGCCGAGGCTCCGATATCACGCCTGCGTCATATCGTTATGATTAATTTTAGTTCAGAAATGGCGCTCGTGGCGGGAGGTGATGCGGTGGGAAAGCCCCGTCGCCGGGGCTGAAGGCAAAAAATTATTTCTCGCGCTGCGCCTCAAACCAGACGTTGCACAACGACAGGATCAGCGTGTTGGCATCTTTCACCAGCACGTTATCGCCGGGCACCCCATCGGTGCCCTGATCGGTGATGCCTTTGATGGCGGTATCCGCGTGCTGAATGGCCACGCGCTCGACCGACGGCGTGCTGATGCCCAGCATCGGGAAATCGATGTAGGAGCTGCTGCCGGCATTGTCCTCGACAAACTCCTGCGCTTCTACGGTGCTGACGGTGGCCCCTTCGCTTTTCAGCGCCGTGCCGTTCCAGCTGAACGCATCCGCTTTGTAGCTGATTTTACCGCCGATCAGGCTCTGCGCCTGCTGCTGATCCCAGCAACCGGTGGTTTGGGTCGGCACGATCTTGCTGACGCGCCAGTTGCCCAGCAGCTGTTTAGGGATCGGCCCGGTATCGCTCTCCGCCGCCCGAACCTGAGTCGCCGAGACGCAGGCCAACACCACCAGCGGCAGCAACGCCTTGCTCCAAGTGTTCAATCGCATTGTCTTTTCCTTCGTTTCAGTACCCAGTCTGCCCTCGCGGGCCAACGGCTATCATAATAAGCCCGCCGATTCGCCGTCAAAACAATCCGCTCCGCACCGGGCCGCGGCCGCTCATAGCTAATCGCTATGAGTCATAGTGAATCAGTATTTTGTTTTAGCCCAGCGATTACCTACAGTCACTGCCACTATTCTGCCCGCCAAAATTAGCAGGCAATGTTGACAAGGACCCTGGGAAAATGACATTTACGCTGAAAAACCTCACCCTGGCGCTGGCCGCCGCCGGCACGCTGCTGCTGACCGCCTGCGGCCCAACGGCACAGGACGATCACCACATCAAGGTCGGCATCAGCGCCGGTATCGATCAGTCGCTGTGGGCGGTGGTGCAAAAGGTCGCCAAGCAGAAATACGATCTGGACGTGGAGGTGGTGACCTTCAACGACTACGTGCTGCCGAACGAAGCGCTGAACAACGGCGATCTGGACGTCAACGCCTTCCAGCACAAGCCGTATCTGGACAAGCAGATGCAGGAGCGCGGCTACAAACTGGCGGCGGTGGGCAACACCTTCGTCTACCCGATCGCCGGGTATTCGAAGAAGATAACCGCGCTCAGCCAGCTGCCGAACGGCGCGCAGGTGGCGGTGCCGAACGATCCGACCAACCTGGGCCGCTCGCTGCTGCTGTTGCAAAAACAGGGGCTGATCACCCTGAAAGACGGCGTCGGCCTGCTGCCGACCGCGCTGGACATCGTCGGCAACCCGAAAAAGCTGAAGATCGTCGAGATTGAAGCGCCGCAGCTGCCGCGCGCGCTGGACGACCAACAGGTGACGCTGGCGATCATCAACACCAACTATTCCAGCCAGATTGGCCTGTCGCCGGCCAAGGACGGGCTGTTTGTCGAAGACAAAAACTCGCCGTACGTCAACATCTTCGCCAGCCGCATCGACAACAAAGACAGCGAGAAAGTGAAGGATCTGGTCAAGGCCTATCAGACCGACGAAGTGGCGGCCAGCGCCGCCGACATCTACAAGGGCGACGCCGTCAAAGGCTGGTAACGCTCTCCCGCATGCCCGTGGCGCCAGGCCACGGGCCATGCCAACCTCAGCCGCGCTGAATGGACACGCCGCCGTCCACCAGCATCGCGGTGCCGGTGACAAACGAGGAAGCGTCAGACGCCAAATACAGCGCCGCCTGCGCGATCTCCTCCGGCATCGCCAGCCGCTTCAGCGCGTGCAGGTCGGCCACCTGCGCCAAGGCTTCCGGGGTATTGCTCATCTGCCGCCCCATCGCCGTATCGGTGCCTCCCGGCAGCAGCGCGTTCACCCGAATGCCGCGCCCGCCAAACTCCACCGCCAGCGCCTGCGTCAGGCCGATCAGCCCCGATTTGCCGGCCGCATAGGCCGCCGTGCCGGGAAACGCCGCGGTGTGGCCGACGAACGTGGAGGTGAAGATCACCGAGCCCGCGCCGCGCGCCAGCATGGCGGGAATTTGATGCCTGGCGCCGTAATAGGCGCTGGACAGGTTAGTTTCCAGCACCTCGCGCCATTCTGACGCGCTGAGCGCCAGCGACGACCCCAGCGGCCCCAACGTGCCGGCGTTGTTGAAGGCGATATCCAGGCCGCCGAATTCGTCGACCGCCGTCGCCGTCAGCCGTTCGGCGAAGGCTTCATCGCGCACGTCACCCGCCACCGCCAATGCCCGGCCGCCCTCGCGCCGAATGTCCTCCACCAGCTCGGCCAACAGCGGCGCGCGCCGGGCGCCCAACACCAGCGCCGCCCCCTGCCGGGCGAACAGCAGCGCCGCCGCTTTGCCGATCCCCGAACTGGCGCCGCCGATCACCGCCACCTTGCCGTTTAATGCGTTCATCGCTCATCCTCACGTTGTTTAAAGATCCTCAGTGTGAGGCAAGGTTCGACGCCGCGCTGGCCGCAAGCGGACATGCAATTGGCGCAATAAAAAAGGCGCTGCAAGCAGCGCCCCGGCAACGCGGATCCGACGGCGAACTCACGGTTTGGCCGCGTATTTCTCCTGATTGGCCGGCGTCACCAACTCGAACGGGATCCAGTAATACGGCTCAAGCTTTTCACCGTTGATCATGCGCTGCGCCACATCGACCGAGGCTTTGCCCTGCCCGATCGCGTCCTGGAACACCGTGACCTGCATCTTGCCGGAGGCCAGCGCCTTGAGGCCGTCCGGCGTGGCGTCGATGCCGCCGATCAGCACTTTCTTGTCCGCCTTGCCCGCCTGCTGCAGCGCCATGATCGCGCCGATCGCCATCTCGTCGTTGTTGGCGGCGACGATGTCGATCGCTTCGCCGTTGGTCAGCCAGTTCATCATCAGATCCATGCCTTCACTGCGTGAATAGTTGGCGCTCTGCTTCTGCACCACCTTCATGTTCGGGTACTTGGCCACCACCTGCTCCACGTCTTTGGTGCGCTGCAGAGCGCCGGCGTCGGTCAGGTTGCCGATCATCACCGCCACGTTGCCCTGATAGTTGGCCAGCCGCGCCAATTCCTCCATTTGCAGCGTGCCGGACTCCCGCTCGTCGGAGCCGACGAATACCACGCCCTGAGGCAGTTTGGCGTCCCCCGGCGTGCGGTTCACGTACACCAGCGGCACGCCGGCGGCCTGCACCATTTTGGTCATCACCGGCGTGCTGGCCGAGTTGACCGGATCGACGATAATCGCGTCCACCCCGGCGCTGATAAAACTCTGCACCTGGTCGGTCTGGCGGCCGACGTCGCCGCGCGCGTCCTCGAACTGCACGGTAATGCCGCGCGCCTTGGCCTCCTTGTCGATCGCCTGGCGGATAATGGTGAGGAAGTTCTGGTCGAAATAGGCCATCGATACGCCGATGGTTTGCGCCAATGCCGGGGTGGACGCACACAGCGCCACCGCCAGCCACAGCCCTTTCAGGTAATTCATGATGTGCCCCCCGGTAAAAAAACACCGCCGGCCAACCTTGGCGCCGGCGGCAATTCACGGCAATCAGTGTTTCTTGCGGTTGCGACGCATGTCGATCGACACGGCGGCGACGATAATCACGCCTTTGATGATGTCCTGAATGTAAGAATCGACGCCGATAAAGGTGAAGCCGCTTTTGATCAGGCCGAGGATCACCGCGCCGATCAGCGTGCCGGTGATGCGCCCGACGCCGCCCATCAGGCTGCTGCCGCCGATCACCGCCGCGGCGATGGCGTCCAGCTCGTACGACATCCCCATGCTCGACTGGCCGCTGCTGACGCGCGCCGCCAGCACCACGCCCGCCAGCCCCGCCAACCCGCCGGCGATGGTGTAAACCGTCACCAGATATTTGTTGACGTTGATGCCGGACACCCGCGCCGAGGTCATGTTGCCGCCGATGGCGTAGATGTATTTGCCATAGCGGGTGTGTTTGAGCGCGATATGGAAGATCACCGCAATCACCAGGAAGATGATCACCGGCATCGCGCCCTGGCCGATTGACGTGAAGCCGTCCGACAGGAAGCTGACCGGGTTACCCTTGGTGTAGTACTGCGCCAGACCGCGCGCCGATACCATCATCCCCAGCGTAGCGATGAACGGCGGAATGCCGGTGCGGGTGATCAGGAAGCCGTTGATAAAGCCGCAGACAATGCCCACCCCAATCCCCGCGCCGATCGGGATCGCCGCCGGCAGATCGAGCAGCCCCGGGTACATCGGCGAAATGCTGTCCGAGGTCTGCGCCAGGCTGGCCGCCACCACCGCAGTCAGCGCAATCAGCGAACCGGAGGAGAGATCGATGCCGGTGGTGATGATCACCTGGGTGACGCCCACCGCGATGATGCCGATGATCGCCACCTGCAGCACGATCAGCAGCAGGCGGTTCGGGTTCAGCAGGAACGACTGATCGCGCATGTACCAGCCGAGGATTTCGAAGACCAGCGCGATGCCGAGCATCACGATGAAGATGCCGGTATCCTTCGGCATTTTGCCTCTCAGCCCGGAGAACAGCGTTCCCTTGCTCGTTGAATCGGCGGAGAGCGGCTTCTCAATCTTTACGTTACTCATGATGTTCACCCTTCGTTATTCTGAGGCCAGCGCCAGGATCTTTTCCTGGTCCGCGTCGTCTTTGTCCAAAATGCCGGTGATGCGGCCGCCGTGCATCACCATCACCCGGTCGCTCATGCCGAGGATCTCCGGCAGCTCGGAGGAGACCAGAATGATGGCGACGCCGCGGTTGGCCAGCTCGCTGATCAGGCGGTAGATTTCCGCTTTGGCTCCCACGTCGATGCCGCGCGTCGGTTCGTCGAGGATCAGGATTTTCGGCTGCGCCAGCAGCCAGCGCGCAATCAGCACCTTCTGTTGGTTGCCGCCGCTGAGGTTATTGATGATCTGATCCATGGTCGGCGTTTTGATGTTGAGCTTTTTGATCTGATCCATGCAGTCTTTGGCCATCTGCACGTGGCTGACGAAACCGTTCTTGCCGATGTATTCCGACAGGTTGACGATGCTCATGTTCTCGACCACCGACAGCACCAAAAACAGGCCGGATTTTTTGCGGTCTTCGGTGAGGAAGGCCAACCCGCTCTCGATCGCCTTCGCCGGGGAATCGACCTTCACCGCCTGGCCCTCGATAAAGATCTCGCCGCCGTCCGCCGGGTGCATGCCGAACAGGCTTTCCATCACTTCGCTGCGCCCGGCGCCCACCAGCCCGGCGACGCCGAGGATCTCGCCGCGTTTGACGCTGAACGACACGTCGTGGAACCAGCCGCTGCGGCGCAGCCCCGCCACCCGCAGCACTTCCTCGCCGATGTTGTTGTTGAATTTGGGGAACATCTGCGTCAGTTCACGCCCCACCATCATGGTGATCAGCGACTGCTTGGTCAGATTTTCGGTTTTGTCGCAGGCGATGAAGGTGCCGTCGCGGAAAATGCTCACTTCGTCGGTGATGGCGAAGATCTCGTCCATCTTGTGGCTGATATAGATGATGCCTTTGCCCTGCTCGCGCAGTTCGCGGATGATGGCGAACAGGTGCACCACTTCACCTTCGGTCAGCGCCGAGGTCGGTTCGTCCATGATCAATACGTCGGCGTTGTAGGACACCGCCTTGGCGATCTCCACCATCTGCTGGTTGGCGATGCTCAGTTCGCCCACCAGCGTGTCCGGCTGCAGTTTGATGTTCAGCCGCGCCAGCAGCTCGCGGGTGTTCTCGTTCAGCTGCTCGTGGTTGACGAACCCCAGCCGCGCCGGCTCGCGCCCCAGCCAGATGTTTTCCGCTACCGTCATATAAGGCACCAGGTTCAGCTCCTGGTGGATCATGGAAATGCCCGAATGCAGCGCCTGCAGCGTGTCGCTGAAGGTGACCGGCCGGCCTTTGATTTTTATCGAGCCTTCATCCGGGTGGTAGATGCCGATCAGGCATTTCATCAGCGTCGATTTGCCTGCGCCGTTTTCCCCCATCAGCGCGTGCACGCTGCCGGGTTTGATTTTAATCGAGACCTTATCCAGCGCTTTGACGCCGGGGAACTGCTTGCTGATGCCTTCGGCCTCAAGAACATAAGGGTACATACCGCTTACCTCCGCACTGACCCACGTTTTCCGCCGCGCTCGCCCCACACCGGCGCCCGCGGCGGGCTTCAAGGCTTATTTCTTGTTTTTATCGGCGAATTGCTGGTAATTGGCCTGGGTGATCAGCTGGTAAGGGATCAGCACGTTGCTCTCCACTTTCTCGCCTTTCACCAGTTGAACGGCGGTCTGCACCGCGCCCTCGCCCTGGCCTTTGGCGTCCTGGAATACGCTCAGCGCCAGATCGCCCTTCTTGATGAACTCCAGCGCGTCCGGCGTGCCGTCAACGCCGGCCACCAGCACGCCGGATTTCTTGGCTTGCTTCAGCGCCAAAATAGCGCCGATGGCCATTTCGTCATTGTTGGAAGCGATGGCGTCGATCTGCTGGCCGGACAAAATCCAGTCGGTGGTGACGTCCACCGCCTCTTTGCGGAAGAACTTGGCGGTTTGCTTGTCGACTATTTTGATGCCGGGGTAGTTGGCCGCCACCTCTTCCACGCCACGGGTGCGGTCCCGCGTGGCTTCACTCGACAGCTCGCCCATCAGGATCATCACGTTGCCCTTGCCGTTCATCAGCTTGGCCAACGCTTCCATCTGCAGTTTGCCGGCCAGCTTGGAATCGGAGCCGACGTAGGCCATGCCGGCCGGGAGCGCCACTTCCGGCTTGCGGTTGACGAACACCAGCGGGATCTTGGCGTTCTCGGCCAGTTTGATCATCGGCTTGACGCCCTGGGTATCCACCGGGTTGAGGATGATGGCGTCGACGCCCTGGCTGACGAAGTTTTCGATTTGTTGAATTTGCTGCGCGATGTCGCCCTTGGCGTCTTCGAACTGGCCGCTGACGTTGCCGTCGGCCTTCATTTTGCTTTGCATCGACTGGCGCAGAATGGTGAGGAAGTTGTCATCGAAGTAAGCCATGGAAACGCCGATCTTGATGTCTTTCGCCAACACGCTGGCCGGCAGCATGCACATCAGTACCGAGGCGGCGATCAATTTCTTCAGCTTCATGTTCGTTACCCTTTAATCGTTAGAATGAAGAGGTCTGTTGGTTGACAGCTAATGAAAAATATTTTTTACATTCAAACAACAATACGGTCGGTGTTATCCCTTTGATACGGCGAAATTACCGCGTTATCGCCGTATTAAGGCCGTGAACAAAATGGTGATCGATATCTCAAAATAGATTAAAAACAATCAATTGAAATAAACCCCTGGTGGAACAAGCCGCGTCTTCGCCGCTTTTTTAAATGTTTATTTCATAATTTAGACTATTGAAACTTTTTAACCCAAACAAGCGAAACATGCGTTTTGGAATGGCTTATTAACAAAAACATGACACGGATCTAACAAATGAAATGAAAGCCGCCCGCGAGCGTTCCCCTTTCGTGCGCCGGCAAAAACTGCGAGCGGGCACGCAGTTTGCGGTTTCTGCGTTTCCCGACCATCCTTACTCGGCAATAATGGACATATCCCTATCTCAGGAGGACCTGACATGCAGCTCAGCAGTAAGGTGCGGATGAACCGCCTGTTCAACAACGGCAAGTGCCTGGATGTGGCGATCGATCACGGCATCGCCAACGAACCGGATTTTTTAATCGGGCTGGAAGATATCGAACGGGTGATGGGCAACCTGATCGCCGCGCGCCCCGACGCGATTCAGGTCAACTACGGGCAGGCGGATCTGCTGCAGCGCGCGCCGCAGCGCGAAAAACCGGCGCTGGTGATGCGCACCGACGTCGGCAACGCCTATAACGCCGCACGCCACCGCGAAATGTGGGCGGTGCTGCACAACCCGGAAGCGCCGATCCTGGCCGCGCTGCAAATGGACGCCGCCGCGGTGGTGGTCAACCTCTATATGATCCCGGATGAACCCGGCATTTTCCGCCAGTGCGTAGAAAACATCGGCCGCCTGCGCCACGCCTGCGATCGCTACGCCATGCCGCTAATGATCGAACCGCTGGTGATGGCCCCGGCCGGCCAGGGCGCCGCCTACGGATCGCTGGGTGACGTGGAGAAAATCGTGCCGCTGGTGCGGCTGGCGCGCGAGCTGGGCGCCGACATCATCAAGGCCGATCCGACCGATCGGGTGGAAGATTTCCACCGCGTGGTGGAAGCGGCGCGCTGCCCGACGCTGGTGCGCGGCGGCGGCAAGGGAGAGCTGGGCCCGGTGCTGGAGAAATCCGCCGCGCTGATGGCCCAGGGCGCCTCCGGCATGGTCTATGGCCGCAACGTCTATCAACACAGTAATCCTTCGCAGGTGGTGCGCGCCCTGATGGCGATCATCCACCAGGGCGCCAGCGGCCAACAGGCGCTGGAGATCTATCACCAGCAGTAACCCGCTTTTGTAACTAAAATAACCCCTCCGCCCCCCGGCAGCGTGCTATAACCTGCTGCCGGTAACTGCAGCTTGCCGCATTCCTCGCTAGAATACGCCGTGATATCGCCATTCGGAGAACCGCCATGCCAAAACAACGGGTGCCGCTCAAGCTGAGCACCTCCATCACGCTGATGGTGTCCGCCATCATCGCTTCGGTGCTGCTGGTGGTGTTCGCGCTGTTTTTCGTGCAGATGAGCCGCGAGGGGCAAGATCAGCTGCAGCAGAAAGCCATCGCCGTCGCCAACACGCTGGCGCTCTCCAACACCGTGATCGACGGCCTGCAGCGGCGCGATCACAGCGGCGCCATTCAGCGCTTCGCCGAGCAGGTGCGCCATCAAAACGAGCTGCTGTTCGTGGTGGTGGTGGATATGCAGGGCATCCGCTATTCGCACCCTAAACCCTGGCTGATCGGCAAGCATTTTATCGGCGACGATCTGGCGCCCGCGCTGCAAGGCAACGTCAACAGCGCCATCAACCGCGGCACGCTGG
The DNA here is from genome assembly GCF_000738675.1 of Serratia nematodiphila DZ0503SBS1. NCBI lineage: Bacteria > Pseudomonadati > Pseudomonadota > Gammaproteobacteria > Enterobacterales > Yersiniaceae > Serratia > Serratia nematodiphila. The sequence goes on from NZ_JPUX01000001.1 coordinate 4,076,913, forward strand.
CTCCGGCGCTGCGGGTGTTCGTGCCGGTGTATGACGATCAGAAAAAACAAATCGGCGTGGTGGCGCTCGGCATCGCGCTGGACACCGTGCAGCGGGTGGTGGCGGAAAGCCGATGGATCATCTATTGGACCATCGCCTTCGCCGCCCTGGTCGGCAGCCTGGGCACCTTTTTCCTGGTCTCTGCGCTCAAACGCATCATGCTGGGTTTCGAGCCCTACGAAATCTCCAACCTGTTCGAACAGCGCAACGCCATGCTGCAATCGATTAAAGAAGGCGTGATCGCGGTCGATAATGAATCCCGCATCACCATCGTCAATGACGAAGCCAAGCGCCTGCTGCGCCAGAGCGGGCCGGTGGAAAACCTGCTGCGGGAAGCCGCCAGCAAGCATTGGCCGGCGCAGCTGCATCTGGCGGAGGTGCTGGCCAGCGGCGAACCGCTGCGCGATCGGCAGATCAGCTTCAACGGCAGCGAACTGCTGACCAATACCGTGCCGGTGATCGTCAACGGCCAGGTGACCGGCGCCATCGCCACCTTCCGCGACAAGACCGAGATCAGCCGCCTGCTGCAGCGGTTGAGCGGCATGGCGCACTACGCCGACGCCCTGCGGGTGCAGTCGCACGAATTTATGAACAAGCTGCATGTGATACTCGGCATGCTGCATATGAAGGCCTATCAGCAGTTGGAAAACTACATCATCAACACCGCCAGCAACTACCAGGAAGAGATCGGCGCGCTGCTGCGCAAGATCCATTCGCCGGAGGTGGCGGGCTTCTTCATCGGCAAGATCAGCCGTGCCCACGAGGCCGGCATCGAACTGACCATCGAGGAAACCAGCCTGCTGCCGGAAACCGACGATGCGGAAACCACCCACGTGCTGATCAGCGTGCTCGGCAACCTGATCGAAAACGCCATCGACGCCATCGACGGCGTTGAGGGCCACGAGATCGGCCTGAGCTTCCATCATCACGACGATCAATTACACTGTATCGTCAGCGACGACGGCCCCGGCATCGATCCGGCGATCGGCGCGCGTATCTTCGAACACGGATTTTCCACCAAGGGAACGGGACGCGGCATCGGCCTGGCGCTGATCCGCAGCCATCTGGAGAAACTGGGCGGCAGCATCGATTTCGAATCCGAACCGGGCGAGCTGACCCAATTTTTCGTGCACCTTCCCTATCAGGCCAAGAGCAGAGCCCATGATTAACGTACTGATTGTCGACGACGACCCGATGGTGGCGGAGCTGAATAAATACTACCTGAGCCAGGTCGGCGGTTTTCACTGCCAGGCGACGGTCGCCACCCTGAGCCAGGCGCGCGCCCTGCTGGCCGATACCAGCGTCAGCATCGATCTGGTGTTGCTGGATATCTACATGCAGCAGGAGAATGGGCTGGATCTGCTGCCCGGCCTGCGCGAGCTCGGCGAAAAGACCGATGTGATCATCATCTCCTCCGCCAGCGACGTGAACACGGTGCAAAAAGCGCTGCACTACGGCGTGGTGGATTATCTGATCAAGCCGTTCCAGTTCAGCCGCTTCAAGGAGGCACTGAGCCACTACCGGCAACAGTCACAGCTCTTGGAGCAACGCGAGTTTTCGCAGGCCGACGTCGACAGCCTGTTGCGCCGCCAGCCCGGCGGCCAGGAAAGCAAAAAGCTGCCGAAGGGCCTGACCAGCATCACCCTGAGCACGGTGTGCGAGTGGATCGAACAACAGCACGACAGCGAATTCTCTACCGATAATCTGGCCAACGCCATTGGCATTTCGCGGGTGTCCTGCCGCAAGTACCTCATCTATCTGGCGGAAAGCGGTATCCTCGGCACCCGTATTCTGTACGGCGCCACCGGCCGGCCGGTCTATCTGTATCAGCTGAAACCGGACGCGATCGCCATGCTGAAAGAGCATTGCCGCCCGGCCTAAACGACGTCGGGCGCAGAAAGCGCCCGGACGTTGAAGGTTAGAAGTTGTGCATGTAACACTTCGCCTCGGGATGAGGATCTTTCGAGTGTCTGCGCAGGCAGCGCTGCTTTTTCTGCTGCTGTTCCAGGTTCCGCTGCTGCCGCTCGGCGGTCTCAGCGGCTTCGCGTTGCTGTTCACGTGCAATTGCCTGCTCGTTGGCCAGCGTCAGGTTATCGACATTCCACACCTTGTGGCGCAATGCGTCGCGCTTTTTCTGGTACTCCTCGGTGACCTTACTGTCCTTCGGCGTCGCCGCATGGTATTCCAGATCCACCCGCGCCTGCGCGAAGCTGGAACAACACAAGGCCACGCCGGCCAACACGATCCTTTTCATCAATGACTCCTTTTACATTACATCGCTTGACTCTGCGCGCACGCCGGCTCAGCAACCGTTCGGCGATGCCGTCGGCTTTTCCTCTGAACGGGAGACGCGCTGCCCGCCGGTGACGGGCGCTTTGCCGGGCTCGATAGCGCACTCCGCCAACCGCGCCAGCTCTTCCGCATCGCGCTCTGTCGGCGGCGCTTCCTCGCTCATTTCCTGACGCAGATCCTGCGCCAGCGCTTTCAGGCGCTTTTGAAACAGCACCGGCGACACCCCTTCGCACGGCCTGTCGTAGCGCGCTGCGCCGGCGCTTTGGCTTAGCGGCGGCAACAGCAAGAGAAAGATCGCGGCCATGTTCTTCGTCATGGGCAACTCCTTTGATTACGCCGAAATAAACCGGCGGTTCCCTATAAGGAAAACGAATTGTCTGCTAACGCAATGAATGGTCAAGCCACGGCAGAATAACGCAGGAAAGGTAAACCCTCCGACAATATCGGCAGAATGCGCGCATTAATTTGGCTGAATATATTTAGCGGTTTAACGATCGAATATTTTCGACCCATCTAACGTGCCGCCAATACCGATATTACCTTCATGCAATACCGACGAGGCAGACTCACCCGCCATGATGCGTTGCCGCTGTTCCCGCGTGGCCGGCTGAGGCCGAGACCAGTCCGGGGACGTCGACGTTGGCTGGATCGCGCTGCAGCCGCTCAACAAAAACAACGATACCGTGGCACAATAACGCCATGTCATAGTTTTCTCCTTAAAGGAAATAAAATACCCGCAGCCGGCGGCAAGGGTAAATAAAAAATGACTTTCTTTAGTTTAATAACCGCCGTTATTTCACCATCCGACTGCCGATGTTAACCACCCGGTTCCTCTGTTAACCCGAAATAAACATTTTCGCTTAGCCACCCGATAATTCGCAGGCAATAAAAAAGGCCGGGCTAACCCGACCTTGCTTGACCGCTCGACGCGCTTAGACCAGCTCGATCACATCGAAATTGGCTTCGCCGCTCAGATCGGCGTCGTAGTCAACGCCCTGCAGACCGAAGCCGAACAGACGCAGGAATTCCGCCTTGTAGCCCTGGTAATCGGTCAGTTCGTTGATGTTGTTGTCGTTCAGCTGCCGCCAGATTTCACGACAGGTTTCCTGCACTTCGTCGCGCAGTTCCCAGTCATCCAGACGCAGACGGTGCTTCTCGTCGGTGTCCGGCGCCGCACCGCTGTACAGCTTGGTGGCGAACAGACGCTGGATCTGCTCGATGCAGCCTTCGTGAATGCCCTGCTCCTTCATGATTTTGAACACGATGGAGATATACAGCGGCATCACCGGAATGGCGGAGGAAGCCTGAGTCACTACCGACTTGAGCACCGCAACGTAAGCCGCGCCGCCTTTGGCCTGCAGCTTCTGGTTGATGGCGTGCGCCGCGCGATCCAGATCTTCTTTCGCCTTGCCCAGCGTACCGTGCCAGTAAATTGGCCAGGTCAGATCGGTACCGATGTAGGAGTAAGCGACCGACTGCGCGTTATCCGCCAGCACGCCCGCTTCATCCAGCGCGTCCATCCACAGCTGCCAGTCCTGGCCGCCCATCACCTTCACGGTGTCGGCGATTTCTTGCTCGTTGGCCGGCTCGACCACGGCTTCAACCAGCACGTCTTTGTTGGTGTCCAGCGCGACGGATTTGTATGGCTCGCCGATCGGCTTCAGTGCGGAACGCACCACTTCGCCGGTTTCCGGCATCTTACGCACCGGTGAAGCCAGCGAGTAAACCACCAGGTCAACCTGACCCAGGTCTTTTTTGATCAGATCGATCACGGTCTGACGGCACTCGTTGGAGAATGCGTCGCCGTTGATGCTTTTCGCGTACAGGCCTTCTTCTTTAGCTGCCTTGTCGAAACCGGCGGAGTTGTACCAACCGGCGGAACCGGTTTTGCCTTCGCTGCCAGGCTTCTCGAAAAATACGCCGATGGTGGCCGCACCGCTGCCGAAAGCGGCATTGATGCGCGAGGCCAGACCGTAACCGGTGGATGCACCAATGACCAGCACCTTTTTAGGCCCGTTTTTCAGTTCGCCGCGTGACTTAACGTAGGCGATTTGCTCACGGACGTTGGCTTCACAGCCTGCCGGGTGAGCGGTGGTGCAGATAAAACCACGAATTTTAGGTTTGATAATCATAGTAATTTTTTCTTGGTAGCTAAAAACCGAAGGACAATATACCTGATTTTCTCGATATACTTAAGAAAGTGCGAAAACAAGCGCAGTGAACAGACCAGTTTAGTCGATGGTTCAGGGTTGCCCAACTCCGCATCGTGATGCCTTCACGCGCCACGCCTCGCCCCCTCAACGCGTTCAAGCTTTCCCTCTTCAAATCAGCGAAAGTTGATCAAGCTTCTGGCGTTACGTTATGGTGTGGCTGTTTTTCGGTCGAATATCAGGGAAGATAAAATCACCAGGAACAGTGATGGAACCGACTTTATATTATATTTTTCTACTCTCGCTGCCGCGGCCTGTCTGGCCGTGAAATACGTCTTCAGACCGTCTCTGGGTTCCAAGGGTTATGTCGTTCTGGTTGCGATATGTTTTCTAATCCTTTGCTGGCAATTTACCCTTTTTGCCAACGGCAACGCGATGTTTATTGCTGGTTCTGAAACTTGGGCCAAAGCAAATTGGCCTCTACGGAACTGTGCGCTGGGGTTTGCTCTTGCACATGCCTTCGCCACTTTCGAAGCATCCAAAAGAAAGAAAAAAGACAAACTTTCCTGAGGAAATCATCACCAAATGAAACACCATTTGGTGATGATGGGGTAGATCCATTATGCCTTGTGCTTTTCCAGCTGCTCGATCAGCGTGTAACGCAGCGATGAGGCATCGGCCGGTACGTTCTCCACCGGGGTGACGCGCACTTTCAATCGATACTGATAGCCCGGTTCGAAGGTGAAGCCCTCGATGCCGGTATAGAACAACTCCCACGGCTGCTGCGCGGAGCGGCGCACCTGCATGCACTTCATCGGGGCGACGCCCACGCAATCTACCAGCGCGCTGTTCACCAGCAACACTTCCGTTTGGCCGCCTTTTTCGTTTACGGGCTGATTCATCGAGGTTCCCTCCTGGCTGCAGCCGGCCAGCGCGGCCAACGCAACAAATAACAACGCTTTAATTTTCAATGTACTGCACCAATAGTCATCCAGGGGCGCCATGCTAACAAATTAACCGACCCAAGAGAACAGATAGCGCTACGGTTCCACACGCCCCAAATATCATTCCTCTGTGCTCTATCAGTCTGGAAAATATCGCAAAATAAACCCCCTGTTCTTATCCGAACCGGTAATTACCCCCGCTATTTTTTCTGTTAAAAACAGCTGGCTTGCGCAAGCTTTACTGAATCTAACTGAATCGATAAAGAGGGAATTTTATGCAAGAGATCGATGCCAAACACTTTCACCTGATCGCCGGCGCCGGTAACTTTGGCGACAACCGCAGCAGCAATGGCCGCGTCAACAACAACGGCGGCAACAAGAACGGAGGCGGATCATCCAATCAGGGATTCTACGGCAAGCACACCTCGCCGGATTGCGTTAACGGCGTGATCACCGGCTCTCTGGGCGGCCTTGGCGGCCTGGCGGTGGGCGCGCTCAACGGCGGCTGCTTCAAGGAAGGCAGCAAAGGCGGCGGCAACGTCGGCATGGGGAAAGGCGGCAACAAAAACAGCGGCAGCAGCTGCAATAACAATAGCAGTAAAGGCGGCAATACCTGTTCGCGCTAAGCGGTTTTAATTAATCAAAGCTCCGGCTGAGCCTCTCCGTTCGGTCGGCGCTTTCCGTATTTTTGGTGATAACCATGTTTAAACTGTTTCGTACCTTATGCCTGCTGCTCGGCTTCTGGATCGCCACCCTGCTGCTCAGCGGCGCGGGGGTCTCCTTTACCCACGGCTACGCCGCGCCTAAAAATCTGTCGCATTTCGTCGTCTCGCTGGTGGTGGTTGGCGCCATCCTGCTGTGGACCCATAAATTGCTGCGGTTCTTTTTTGCCGAGAAATTTGAGAAGAAACCGCGTTAAGCCGTGTTCTCGTTGGGGGCGCCGCCCGCAACGATAAAACCGGCATCGCGAATCGCCGCCTTAACCTGCCTGGCGTCCATCACGGCCGTTTTCACATAGCCAAAAAAGGCCACCCGTGCGCTGGGCAAACGGATTGGCGTCGCCAGTTGGGCCATAAGCTCACGATTGCGCTGCGCCATCAGCTCGGCGCGCGCCTGCCAAAACGCGGCCGGTTCGGAGGGGGCTTCAGTGGCGGTTTCGAACCGAGACGCCAACTCGCTTAGCGCCTCCCACTCCGCCAACAGGGCGGCAACCACTTCAGGGTTAGCCACCAGCCCCCAGTCAGAGGGTAAGGCCCCCTCACGCCACGCATTGAGATAGCCGGGCAACATCATCTTTAATTGACTCAGTTGCTCGTTCACTGCGGGTTACCTTTTATAGCGCCTGATGCCGGGATATTTCCCATAATGACACTCTCGTTAAACCGTTGATTGAAGCAATGGCCGAAGCTTATCAACGCCATAAATGACGTAATGACTTTTGGTGCGGCTAAATTAGCAATAGGTGCGGGTGGTGTGTGGAGCCGGAGATCGGGCTGAGGTGTTACGACTGGAAAGAGAAACCAGAATTTTATTGGCGTCTTAAGTGGAATTTTCTTATAAATCAATCACACAAAAAAAGACCGAATACGATTCCTATATTCGGTCTAGGGAAATGGCTCTTGGGAGAGAGCCGTGCGCTAAAAGTTGGCATTTAATGCAGGGCTTGTTCAGCCGTGCACTTTAAGAGTAGCCTACCGCGCCAGTTTTGCCAGCCGCCCGGCGGCCGCGTGATAGTTTCGTGACGAAATAACTATGCGGCAAATGCGCATCAATCTGCGCACGCTGGGCAAGGCGTTGGCAAACAAGCGGTTAGTCAGCGCACAGCTTCTCGGCGCGCTCGATAAACGGCGCCATGCTCATTTTTTTCCCCGGTTCGGCAGGGTCGTCCAGCAGGATCACCTCCAGCGGCTGCGCGCGCTGATGGCCCTTCTTCACCTGCTGCTCCGCAACGTCGTTGAGCGGATATTGCATCAGGGTGCTGTTATTCAGCACAAACAGCGCGCCGCCGCTGCGGCACTGCAGCGTCACTTCTTCCTTGGTGAACGCCCACTGTTTGCCGTACTCCAGTTTGGTGATGTTCACCAGTTTGTCTGCCGCCAGCGCGCCGGTCGCGGTTGCCAGCAGCGTAATGCCGAGTAATACCGATTTCATGTGATGGCCTTAAGGTTGCTATTCGCGCCGATTTTCCCGCAGCTTGGCCGGTTGCGGCAAGCTGAAATGTCATACCGGCGCATAGGTTGCAAATAAACTGACCAGCAGCAGCACCGCCATCCCCAGCCCGACTTCGAGCCAGCAGGCCAGCACCACCCCGCGCTGCGCCAGCGCCGGTACGCGGCTCATCGCCGGCACGATGGCGTAGCGATTGGCCAGCGCCACCATCACCATCAGCGCCACCAGCGCGGTTTTGATCAGCAACAGGCGCTGATAAGGCGAGCCGAGGTTGAGCGGCCAACCGCCGAGAATGATCAGGCTGTTGACGATGCCGGTGACGATCACCGCCGCCACCGCCAGGTGCCCCCAGCGCGAGAAACGGATCAGCGTGGTGATGGCGTCGCTGCGCCACTGCGGCGGCGACAGGTAACGCAGGCAAACCAGCAGCGGCGCCAGGCTGCCGAACCAGTAACCGGCGGCCAGCAGGTGCACCGCATGGTTGGCGCGGTGCAGCGCGCCCAACGCGCCTTCATGCATCGCCGCGTGGCCGATGAACGCCAGGCTCACCAGCAGCAGCGCCGAGCACAGCGCCAACGCCTGTGCGCGCGGCCGTTCCGGCAGCGGCAGGCTCAGGATCGCCAGCAGCGACAGGCCCAGATGCCAGCGCCACACTTCGCCGAAGGTGGTGCCGAGCACCGCCCACCAGACCTCCAGCCGCCAGGCGTCTTGCCAACCGTCGCCCATCTGCCCGGCCTGAATGGCCAGCAGCGCCACGGCGGAAAGCCCGGCAATCCAGGTGCCGGCAAGCAGCAGCGGACGCACATCGCGGGAGAGGATCGGGGAGAGGCGCTGCGGTGACAATAAGGCGGTGAACAGACTGATGCCGAACATCAGCATCACCGCCGCAAAGTGCACCAAGCGACACAGAACGAACAGGGTCGCCAGAGTCACGATCAGTTTACGGTGAAGCTGTACTGGCCTTTGGTTTTATGCCCGTCGACCGACACCACATGCCAGCTGACGTTGTATTTGCCCGCGCTCAGCTCGCCTTCAATCGGCACGTTGACCTGAGTGTTGTTGTTCGGATCGAGCTGCAGCTTGCCGGTTTTCACCACGGCGTTGTCCGGGCCGGTGATTTTCACGCCGCTGAAGTTTGGCTCGATACCTTCGGAGAAGCTGAGGGTCAGCGCCTTCGGCGCCGGGCTGACGCTGGCGTCGGCCTTCGGCGTTTCCACTTTCAGGTGGGCGTGCGCCAGCGCTTGCTGCGAAGACAGGCCGACGAACAGAACGAAAACGGTGGAAAGCAGGCGACAGGAGGAACGAATTTTACCGATCACAGTGGTATCCCTTAACAAAATAAAGAGGGTCATAAGGGTTAAGGCCACAGCCAAGGCGATGTATCAGCGGCCCCAACCCACCGCAATGATTGCGCCACGGGTAAACAGAAAAACGGGTTGTATCGGCTAACCCGCTGTTTTGACTCTACCATCCCTGTAGCGTATCGCGGTAAATCATAACGACCACGCTGCGGCAAGTCGAGCGCATCACTGGCATTTTGCGATCCGGCAGCACGTATCGCCGCATAACCGCGATAAACGCAGGGTAAAAAAAAACCGCGCATCAGGCTCGCCCGCGCGCGGTTTTTCGATGCTCTGGTGCAGATCAGGCCTGGTCGTTGCCGCCCTGGCCCATCGCGCCCATTTTCTTCAGATCTTTGTCGATGAAGAACAGGCCCTTGCCGCTGGTCCCCACCAGCGCCAGCTTGTCCAGCACGGATTTGAACAGTTTCTCTTCTTCATGCTGCTCCGCCACGTACCACTGCAGGAAGTTGAAGGTGGAGTAATCGTGTGCGGTCATGGCGGCGTGCGCCAGTTCGTTGATCTGACGAGTGATCAGCTGTTCGTGTTCGTAGGTCTGCTGGAACACGTCCGCCAGCGACTCAAACGCCACCGGCGGCGCGGCGATGGTGCCCAGCAGCGGCAGAGAGCCGGTGTCGCTCAGATAGTCGAACAAACGTTGCATATGCTGCATCTCTTCCTGAGAATGCTCTTTAAGAAATGCGGCGGCGCCTTCAAAGCCTTTATCGCTGCACCATGCGCTCATCTGCAGATACAGGTTGGCGGAGTAGAACTCCAGATTCAGTTGCTCATTCAGCTTTTGAGTCATTTCTTGCGTCAGCATAATGATTCCTTTTATTTTGCAGGTCATGAATTTAATTTCCGCGCATTATGCCTTGCTGCCGTAAAAATAAAAACACATTATTCACACCAAGCAAACATTAATTATAAAAATCATAAATATCAACAAATTAAAATATTCAACCCACATTGAGAATTCACATGATAATTATTTTCATCTTTTATTTTAATCAAAAAGCGAATCATTCTTATTTAAAAGAATAAATAGATTGCATTACTCTCGGATAAATATCGCTCCCGGCAACGGCGTAATGGGCTTGCCAAGCGCCGCCGGGTGGATTACCTTCTGCGCAGATTCAATGCGGCAAAGTAAGTAAGGAGCATAGCGTGGGTTACAATCTGGCCGAGCTGTCCAAAGAGGAAATGGACAGGGTGAATGTGGATCTCGCCGCCTCAGGCGTGGCGTACAAAGAGCGCTACAACATGCCGGTGATCCCGGAAGTGGTGGAGCGCGAGCAACCGGAAGCGCTGCGCGACTATTTTCGCGAGCGCGTGGCGCACTACCGCGCGGAATCCCACAAGTTTTCGCGCCTGCCGTACGAGCCGAAGGCTAAATAGAAAAACCCGCCGTTACGGCGGGTTTTTTGCGTCACTTGCCGGCAAAGCGGTCGGTGGCGATCATCAGCTGGTGCAAAATGCCCGGCTCATCATACGAATGCCCCGCCCCTTCCACGATATGCAGCTCCGCCTCCGGCCAGGCCTTGGCCAGGTCCCAGGCATTCTGCACCTGGCAGGCCATGTCATAACGGCCGTGGACGATCACCGCCGGAATATGGCGGATCAGCGGCACGTTGCGCAGCAGTTGGTCGTCGCTTTCCAGGAACCCCAGATGGGTGAAGTAGTGGTTTTCAATGCGGGCGAACGCCAGCGCGAAATCATCCTCGCCGAACGAAGCGGATTCGCGGCTCGGCAGCAGCGTGACCGTCTCCCCTTCCCACACGCTCCACAGCTTGGCCGCTTCAAGCTGCACCTGCGGATCGGCCGAGGTCAGCCGCTGCCGGTAGGCGGCGATCACATCTTTACGCTCGTCATCCGAGAGGATGGACAGCACGCGCTCCCATTTTTCCGGGAAGAAGCGCGAAGCGCCGTCCTGGTAATACCAATGCAGTTCCTGCTTGCGCAGGGTGAAGATGCCGCGCAGCACCATTTCACTGACGCGCTCCGGGTGGGTCTGCGCATAGGCGAGCGCCAGCGTCGATCCCCAGGAACCGCCGAACACCAGCCACTGTTCGACGCCGGCCATTTCCCGCAGCCGCTCGATATCGGCCACCAAATGCCAGGTGGTGTTGTTGTCCAGGCTGGCATGCGGACGGGAGCGGCCACAGCCGCGCTGATCGAACAGCAGCACCTTGTAGCGTTCGGGATCGAACAGCTGACGATGATGCGGGGAGATGCCGCCGCCCGGCCCGCCGTGAATGAAAACCGCCGGCTTACCGTTCGGGTTACCGCTCAGCTCCCAGTAGATCCGGTGGCCATCCCCAGTGTCCAGCCAACCGCTGTCGTATGCCGCTAACGGCGGGTACAAACCTCGTAATTGTTCCATGGCGCTTTCCGTCTCTCTGTGAGTCATGCTTTCATCAAAGCGGAAGCCGCCCGGCAGGTCAACGGTAAAACCCGAAAACTCGAACGCGCGCCGGGAACTCGGCGCGCGTTTGCTCAAAATCACAACGACCTGCTTGCAAAACGCCCACAGGCCCGATCAGTTCAGGTGCGCAATCGCGCTGATCTCCACCAACTGCTCGGGCGAAGCCAGCCCAGTGACGCCGATCAGCGAACCGGCAGGCCGGTGAGCGCCGACATAGCGCTTGAACAACGCAACGCAGGGTTCAAAATGCGCCTGTACGTCAGTCAGATAGATCTCCACATACGCCAGGTTCGAACGTTCGGCGCCGAATCCCGCCAATACCCGATCCAGGTTGTCCAACGTCTGCTGGGTTTGCCGTTCGATATCGCCCGCGCCGATAAACTCACCCTGCATATCATGGGAAAACTGCCCCGAAATATAGAGGGTGTCTTTGACGCGAATGCCTTGGGACACGCCATTCTCCTCTTCCCAAATGACCCCGTGATGGTAGTGCGTGATGCCGTTTTTCATGCTGCTTCTCCAACCGTTTATCGTTTCCATGACGACTATAATCGTTTGATTGACGAATGGACGTCGTCACTGAAACGACATTCATTATGCAGTTAATTAATTGAATATGTTAAATTAATTATCTTATCACCGGCTCTCGGGGGGCGGCATGCTGCGGGCGAATCTCAATGACATTCAGGTTTTCATGGCCGTCGTCGACGCCGGCAGTTTTGTCGCCGGCGGACAGACGATGGGGCTATCGCGCTCGGCGGCGGGCAAAGCCATCGCGCGTCTGGAGCAGCGGCTGAGCGTGCGGCTGTTGCATCGCACCACGCGTTCGCTTGGCCTGACCGACGAGGGGCGAGAGTTTTATCGGCGCGGTCTGCAGATCCTCGCTTCGGTCGATGACGCCGAGGCCAGCGTGGCCGGCGACAAAGGCACCGCACGCGGGGTGCTGCGGTTGACCGCTCCCGCCGCCTTCGGCAGACGGATCCTGTTGCCGCTGGTGCCGAAATTTCTCGTCGCCTGGCCAGAGGTGCAGGTGGAGATCAGTTTTTCCGATCGCCTGGCGGATATCGTGGAAGAAGGATTTGATTTGGCGGTGCGGATCGGCGTCACGGTGCCGGATACCCGGCTGGTGTCCAGAACCCTCGCCAGGTATCGCGCCCTGCTGTGCGCCTCCCCCGCCTACCTCGCCGCCCGTGGCGAACCGCAAACCGTCGAGTCGCTCGCCGGGCATGAGGCTCTGCTGTTCAGCAGTCGCAACCAAAAACAGCCCTGGCGGCTGCGCGACGAGCGCGGCGAATGGGTCAAGGCCCCGGTGCGCGGCCGCCTGCGGCTGGACAGTGGGGAAGCGTTACGCGACGCCGCTCTGTCCGGGTTGGGCATCGCGTATCTGCCGGAGTTTATGATTGCGGAGGACCTGGCCGCCGGCCGTCTGCGGCAGGTGTTGCGCGCCGTGGCGGGTGAAGAAGTCAGGATTGTGGCGCTCTATCCGAATAAGCGCCTGCTGGAACCACGCGTCAGGCGCTTTCTCGATCTGTTGGTGGATACGCTCGGCGGCTGAGACCTTACCCGCCTTTACGCATATGCGGCTCACGCATCTCCTGTGCGGTTTTCGCCTCGATGCTCAGCTCCGCCGTCGGGCGCAGCAGCAGACGCGCCAGCCCGATAGGTTCGCCGGTTTCACGGCAGTAGCCGTACTCGCCGTTCTGCAATCGCGCCAGCGCCGCATCGATTTTCGGCAGCAGGCGGCTTTCGCGATCCAGCTGGCGGAACAGCAGGCGCAGATCCTCTTCGCGCGCCGCCTTGTCGGCCTCATCGCCCGTCGCTTCGCCGCCGTCGATCTCTTTTTTCAGCTCATCGATGTGCAGCAGCAGCTTTTGCCGCTCATCCTGCAGCAGCTGACGGAAAAACGCCCGTTGAACCGAGTTCATATAATCAGAATCCGGCATGGCCAGCAGTTGCTGCGCATCCGGTAATGCCATCACAGTCATTGCGTTCTCCGAATATTGAAAGTGTAATATTATAACATAATATTTATTTTTAACACCCGGTCATCCAAAAACAAAATTTCACGTGCAAACAGCCGGTTAAGTGCAATTTGCACTTTGTCGCTTGCATCCTGCCGGCTTTAGGCGGTTAATGGCTGAGCAAGCCACCCAATCATAGGTAACGAGAGGCCATCATGAGTAAGGGAATGGATAGCAAAAAAAATGCGAAGAAGAAGCCGTTGAAAACCCCAGCAGAGAAACGTGCGGAGAAACGCGCCAAAAAAGCGCATCCGTCTGGTGAGTAAGCGTCCTTCCATCCGTCATTAAACCCGCCAAGGCGGGTTTTTTATTGCCTCACAGGAGAGATGGCCGATGTCCTGCTTCACCCTCGCCGCCGCCCAATACCCCGCCGCTGCGGCCGATATCGCCTGCAACCTTGAACGTCACCTTGAATTTGTCGCGCAGGCAGCCCAACAGCAGGTGCAGCTGCTGGTGTTTCCCGAACTGTCGCTAAGCGGCTATGAACTGGCCGATGCAGCCGAACTGGCGCTGACGCTGGGCGATCCGCGTCTGCAACCGCTCGCTGCGGCGGCGCAATCGCATCAGATGACGATCATCGTCGGCGCGCCCTTACGCAGCGGCCAGGCGCTGCATATCGCCGCCTTGATCTTTCACCCCAATGGCGCATTGACGCCCTATACCAAGCAGCATCTGCACGGCGCGGAACAGCAACGGTTCTTGCCCGGTAATGGCGGCACGCTGCTGGAAATACATCGGCAACGCATCGCGCTGGCTATCTGCGCCGATACTTCGGAGCCCGGCCACGCAAGCGCCGCCGCACAGGCGGGCGCGCAGATTTATGCTGCCGGCGTGCTGGTATCTGAAGCCGGTTACGCGAAAGACAGCGCCGCGCTGGCAGGCTATGCCCGGCGTTATGGCATGGTCACGCTGATGGCCAACCATGCGGCGCCGACCGGCGGCTGGATCCCGGCAGGCCGCAGCGCCATCTGGGATGAAACGGGAGCGCTTTTGGTTGCCGCGCCGGATGACGCTCCTGGGCTGATCATCGCCGGCAAGACTTCCGACGGTTGGCACGGTCGCCTGTGCCGGTTAAGCTGAAGCCTGACGGCAACGCGGAGGAAAGCATGACGTTACGCGTAATAGATACTGAGACCTGCGGGCTGGACGGCGGCGTGGTGGAAGTGGCCTCCCTCGATCTGCTCGACGGCCAGTTAACCAATCCGATGAGCGACCTGGTCAGCCCGGATCGCCCCATCAGCCTCGACGCGATGGCGATTCATCACATCACCGAACAGATGGTGGAAGGCAAACCGCGCATCGCGGTGGCGATCGGCCGCTATCAGGGCAGCCCCTACTATGTGGCGCACAACGCCGCCTTTGATCGCGGGGTGTTGCCGGAGATGAACGGCGCCTGGATCTGCACCCTCAAGCTGGCGCGCACGCTGTATCCGGACATCAAGTACGGCAACCAGTATCTGCGCTACGCGCTGAACCTGGACGTGCAGCTGCCAGCAGACGCCACGCTGTACCCGCACCGCGCGCTGTACGACTGCTACGTCACCGCCGCGCTGCTGCAGCGCATCATCAAGGATTCGGGCTGGACGCCGGAGCAAATGGTGCAGATCACCGAACAGCCGGTGCTGCTGAAGAAGTTCAAATTCGGCAAGTATCGCGGGCAAGAAATCGATCGCATCGCCCAGGAAGATCCCGGCTATCTGCGCTGGATGCTGAAATCCATCGACGATCTGAGCCCGGACATGAAACACACGCTGAAATACTATCTGATTGGCTAGCACAGCGGGCGGCGCAGGCCGCCCGCTGTTCGCCGTTACTCCGCCAGCGCCAGAATGAAGGCGTACTCCAGCGCAATATCCTCATAGGCCTTGAAGCGGCCGGATTTGCCGCCGTGGCCGGCATCCATGTCGGTATACAGCAGCAGCTGCCGATCGTCGGTTTTCAGCTCGCGCAGCTTGGCCACCCACTTGGCCGGCTCCCAATACTGCACCTGCGAATCGTGCAGGCCGGTGGTCACCAGCAGATGCGGGTATGCCTGCGCCTTCACCTGATCGTACGGGCTGTACTGTTTGATGTAGTCGTAATAGGCCTGCTCGTTCGGGTTGCCCCACTCGTCGTATTCGCCGGTGGTCAGCGGGATCGACTCGTCCAGCATGGTGGTCACCACATCGACGAACGGCACCTGCGCCACCACGCCGTGGAACAGCTGCGGCGCCTGGTTGATCACCGCGCCCATCAGCAGACCGCCGGCGCTGCCGCCCATGGCGAACACCCGCTTGCCGTCGCCGTACCCCTGGGCGATCAGCGTTTCGGTCACGTCGATAAAGTCGTTGAAGGTGTTCTGCTTGTTGAACAGTTTGCCGTCTTCATACCACAGCTGCCCCAGCTCACCGCCGCCGCGAATGTGCGCCAGCGCGAACACGACACCGCGATCCAGCAGGCTCAGGCGGCTGGCGCTGAACGCCGGATCCATGCTGCTGCCGTAAGAGCCGTAGCCGTACACCATCAGCGGGTTGGCGCCGCGCTGGAAGCTGTCCTGGCGATACACCAGCGAGACCGGCACCTCGACGCCGTCGCGCGCCTTCACCCACACCCGCTCGCTGCGGTAGTTTTCCGGCGTGAAGTTCTTCACTTCCTGCTGTTTGAGCATCGTCCGCTCACCGCTGTCCATGTTCAGTTCGTACAGCGTGGTCGGGGTGGTCATCGACGAATAGCCGTAGCGCAGCAGCGCGGTTTCCGGATCCGGGTTATACGCCAGCCAGGTGGTGTAGGTCGGATCGTCGAAGGCGATGCGTTTCTCTTCGCCCGTCTGCCAGTGGATCTGGCGCAGCAGCGTCAGGCCGGCATTGCGCTCTTCCACCACCAGCCAATCACGGAACAGGCTGAAGCCCTCCAGCATCACGTCGGCGCGCGGGGCGATCAGCGTCTGCCACTGCGCTTCGTCCGCCTGCTCGCTCTGGTACAGGCCGAAGTTCTTGCCGTCCTTATTGGAGCGAATATAGAAATGCTGGTGATAGTGATCGATGGCGTACTCGTGATCCTTGCGGCGCGGCACGAACAGCTGCGGCTTGGCGTCCGCACGATCGGCGTCCAGCAGCAGGATCTCCGAGGTGGTGGTGCTGCTCAGGTGGATCAGGATAAAACGCTCGGAGGTGGTCTTCTCCAGCCCGACGTAAAAGGTATCGTCCAGCTCTTCGTAAATCAGCTCATCCTGTTGCGGATCGCTGCCCACCACGTGGCGATAGACCTGATACGGCAACAGCGTCTTGGCGTGCTTGCGCACGTAGTACACCGTCGAGGAGTCGTTGGCCCACTCGAAGCTGCCGGAGGTGTTTTCCAGCACTTCGTCGGCCCAGCTGCCGTCGGCCAGGTTCTTGAAACGAATGTCATACTGGCGGCGCGACAGGAAATCCTCCGCCACCCCCAGACGCTGATTGTCGGGGCTAACGTCCAGCCCGCCCAGGGTGTAAAACTCGTGGTTCTCGGCGCGCTGGTTGCCGTCGATAAGCACTTCCCAGTGCTCGCTCTCGGCCTGCGGCTGGCGCACATAAATCGCGTATTCGTTGCCCGGCTCGTAGCGCGTCTGATAGCGATAGCCGTGGCGCACGTAAGGCACCGAATGTTCCTGCTGCGGAATGCGCGCCACCATCTCTTCGTACAGGGTTTCGCGCAGCGCCTGCTGCGGCTTCAGCATCGCATCGGTGTAGGCGTTCTCCGCCTGCAGGTAGTCCAGCACCTGGCGGTCTGCGCGCTCGTCGTCGCGCAGCCAGTAGTAGTCATCCACGCGCGTGTCGCCGTGAATGGTGATGGGATAAGGGCGTTTTTCCGCTTTCGGTGGGGTCATCATTGCTAAATCATCCGCTTACATAGATTGCGGCAAGAGTGACACGATTCCCCCCGGCTTGCCAAGCGGCGCTACGCCAGCTCGCGCTTTTTCTCGTTGACGTCGCTCTCGATGCCCTGCTTGACGTCCGCCGGGATCTTCAGCGCCTGCGCCAGCGCATCGAGGTAGCCGCGTTCCATAAAGTGATCGACGTCGATCACCAGACAGCTCAGGTAGTAAACCTCCAGCGCCTCGTCTTCATTTTGCACGCTGCGGGCGATCAATTCCGGGTTGAGCGGCTGATCGAGCGCTTCCTGCACCCAGGCCTGCGCCTCTTCCCCCACCTGCAGCTGCGACAGGCTGTGATCGATGGCGCGCTGCTCGTCGGCATCGATATGGCCGTCGCTCTTGGCGGCGAACACCAACGCCTGCACCAAACGCTTGGCGCGCAGATCCACCGGCGTGGTTTGCAAACCGAACTGCGGTTCGTCCTGATGGCTCTCTTTCACCCGCTGCTTATACTTGTTCCACAGCACCGCGCCCACCGCCGCGCTGCCGCCGATAATCAGCGCATTCTTGCCGAACTTGCCCACCAGCTTGCGCGAGGATTTGTTGGCCAACAGCACGCCGACCAAACCGCCCAGCGCCGTGGGCGCCAGCAGCTTGCCGATGCCTTCCGCCCCGCCCATCGCGCCGGCCTTCTGCCCGATCAACGTTTGAATCTGCTGCATCCAGTTACTTTTCATCATCTACCCCTTGCGTGAAAAAGCGCGGCGCGCAGGCGCGGCCGAACCGACGGTAAACCGCCAGATTAGGGGATCTTTTGTCAATTTACGTCTGGGGGATGCAAACCTGTGTTTAGCGGATCGGCGGGCCGGGCGGCCCGCCTGGATGGCTGCGGCGTTACGCGTCTTCGTCGCCCGCTTCGTCGTCCTGCTCGTACTCCGCCAGCTCGTCGCGCATCGCCTGGATGGCGTCGCGGGTCATCAGCGCCAGCGTGCGGTAGAAACCGGTGGTGGCGTGCGCTTCCACTTTGCCGAGGAAGCGGCCGCACCACGGCAGCAGAAACTCGTCGAACAGCGCGATCTGCGCCTGCGCTTCATCTTCCTGCGACTGATCCTCCAGCCAGGAAGCGGCCAGCAGCAGCTGGCCGAAATGGTCGGCCGGCGCCTCCGCCAGCGGCATGCCGCGCTGCTGCAGGAAGGTGCGCACTTCCGCTTCGCTGGCGCCTTCGACGTAGTCGGAGCGGAACGGCGACACGCTGCATTCGCTGCCGACGAACATCGCGTTAAAGTCGGTCGCCAGCTGGTTGACGTCGCAGCCCTGCTGCAGGCGCTTCAGCAGGTCATCCTGCTCCAGCGGCCAGTGCTGCTGAAGCTTGCCCTCTTTGATCAGCGCGAACAGCGGCACCAGCAGCGGATCCTGCGGCTGGCGGTAGAACAGCGTACCCAGCACGCGGCAGACAATGGAAAACTCATTCATGATAATGCCTTATACAATACGGAAAATTTTGCCGGGACGATGTCACAAATCGGCCAATTCCGCAATCGCCGGCTTGCCGCGCCGCTCGAGAAAATCCAGCAACCGGCGCGGGCTGACGTTGAGAATGCGCTCCTGCGGGAAGCCCACCTCTTCGATGATGCGCTCGCAGTGCTCGAAATTACCCAGTGAAAAAGCGACGTGCGAATCCGAACCCAGCGCCAGCCAGCCGCCGGCGTCGCGCACCGCGGCGGCGATCGCCCGGCAATTGGCCTCGCTGCCCTTGCGGGAGTGGGTGAACGACGAGTTATTCAGCTCCAGCGCCACCTCGTATTTGGCCGCCGCCGCCGCGACGGCGGGAATATCGATCGGGTAACGCGGGTTGCCGGGGTGGCTGATGATATGCACGTCTCCCTGCGCCATCGCGGCGATCATCGCTTCAGTATTGGACGCTTTATCCTGCGGCGCAAACACCGGCTCATGGAAACCGGCGATGATCACGTCGGTGGCCGTCAGCATCGGGCCGGTGCAGTCGATATCGCCCTGCAGGTTTTTGATGTTGGCTTCGATACCGCGCAAAATGCCCACGCCGTTCACCCGGCGCGGCCACACGTGCATGTTCATGAAGTGCCAGTAGTGCGGCGCATCGGCCATGTCCGGGCCGTGATCGGTGATGGCGAACAGCTTGATGCCCTTCTGCTGGGCTTCGGCGATGTAATCGTGCAGCGTGCTGTAAGCGTGGGTGCTGGCGACGGTGTGCATATGCAAATCAACGGGGTACATTGTTTCTCCTTCCAGAGGGCCCGCCCGCAAAGGTACGGACAGGCGCGATGACGATAACAGCTTATCAGTTACCGAACGGCGGCTGAAGGCTCAGTAACCCCGTTGCCTGTCGACCACGCCGGCCGGGGCATGCCCCGCCTCCAGCGCGCGGATGTTGGCGGCGATCTGATCCATCGCCTGCTGCGGCAACGTGATGGCAGCAATATGCGGGGTAATGGTGACACGCGGATGACGCCAGAACGGGTGATCCTGCGGCAGCGGCTCGCGGGCGAACACGTCCAGCGTGGCGGCGGCCAGTTGCCCCTGCTCCAGCGCCGCCAGCAGATCGGCCTCCACCAGATGCGCGCCGCGCGCGATGTTGATGAGGTAAGCGCCCGGCCGCAGTTGCGCGAACAGCTCGCGGTTGAGAATGCCGACGGTCTCCGGCGTATTGGGCAGCAGGTTGATCAGCAGTTTGACGCCGTCGAGAAAGGCGCCGCGCTGCGCCTCTCCGGCGAAGCTTTGCACGCCGTCGATCTGTTTGGCGCTGCGGCTCCAGCAGCGTACGCTGAAGCCAAACTCGGTCAGCTTGCGCGCCACGCTCTGCCCCAGCACGCCGGCGCCGAGGATGCCGATAGTGAAATCATCCAGCGAGTGCGGATCGAGCGGTTGCCATTCCTGCCGCTGCTGCAACGCCTGATACTCGTCGAAACGGCGGAAATAGCGCAGCACATAGCTCAGCGCATATTCCTGCATCTGCTGCGCCATACCGGTATCCTCCAGCCGCAGCAGCGGCACGCCGGCGGGCAGTGTGCCGGGGTGTTTGCGCTCCTGATCGAGAATGGCGTCGACGCCGGCGCCGAGGGCGAACACCGCTTTCAGATCGCGGCGGTTGGCTAACATTTCGTGCGGCGGGCGCCATACCAGCGCGTAATCCGCCGGCCGCTCGTCGCCGCGCTGCCATTCGCGGATCTCGGCCTGCGGCAGGCGTTGCTTGATGCCGGTCAGCCATTCCTGGGCGTTAAACAAGGGGTGGTAATAGATGATGTTCATACTGCGGGCTCCGGTTTGTTTTTATTGGTTTTCCTTCAGCCTTCCGCGATTCGCCGCCGGATGCAAGCGTTAAAGCCCAAAATAAAAACAGCCCCGACCAGTGGGGCTGCTGTGTATTCTCGCCAAATCAGGCGGCAGACGGACCGTCGCGCCGGATAAGGCGCCGCAACAGCGGAATGAGGATCAGCATCGCCACGCCGACGCCCGTCGCCCCCCAGCCCAGTGCGCTGAAGATTTCGCTGTAGCCGGGATTGGTTTGCAGCGGCGTACTGCCGCTGTTTTCCGGCATCAGGCCGGAGACGTAGCCCGCCAGCACCGAGGCGACGCCGGTCACCATCATCCAGCAGCCCATCATCACGCCCTGATAGCGCGGCGGCGCCAGCTTGCCGATCATCGCGTAACCGATCGGCGAGATCATCAATTCACCGACGCTTTGCAGCACATAGCTGATGACGATCCATTTAAACGCCACCAGCCCGTCGCCGCCGGCCATGCTGATGCCCAGCGGCAGCACCAGCATGCCAAGCCCGATGCAGAACAGCGATCCGGAGAACTGCAGCGGAATGTCGATGTTGCAACCGCGGGCGCGCAGGCGGTTGAACCACCAGGCCAGCAGCGGGCCGCCCACCACGATCACCAGCGTGTTGATATTCTGGATCCACTGCGGCGCCACCTGAATGCCGTAAACGTTCAGGTTGATGTTGTGCTCGGAGAACAGCATCAGCCCCATCGGCGCCAGCTGATACAGCGCCCAGAACACCAGCGACCCCAGCGCCAGGATCAGATAGGCCGCCATTCTGCGGCGCTCATCGCGCGGATGGTGGCGCAGCGTGACCACGCACAGCATCAGGAAGATCAGCGCGCCGAGCACGATCACGAAATGGCCGCTGAACTCGGCGTGGGTCAGCATCACGCGGATAATCGGCACCAGCGCCACCAGCACCGCCAGCCCGACCAGCATGCGCCAACGGTATTGACTGCGGCTGGCATCGTGCAGCGGCGTATTGAGATCCGCCAGAATCCGCCAACGGCAGACGGCGACGATGATCGCCGCCGCATTGCCCAGCGTGGCGAACAGGAACAGCGCGCGATAGTTTTCCGTCAGTTGGAAATACCCGGCGACGGTAAAGCCAACGAAGAACCCGAGGTTCATGCCGGCGTAGTTCCACAGGAATGCCGATTCGCGCCGGTCATCGTCCGGTTTGAAACGCTGGGTGAGCATCATATTAATGCAGGTCACGTTAAGGCCGCTGCCGGTCAGGAACATCGCCAGCCCCCAGTACAGCCCCCACACGCCCGCGACGGCAATCAGCGCGCAGCCGATCACCTGCAGCACCATGCCCAGCACGAACAGATTGCGGTTACTGAGGAAACGGCCGCCGAGGTAGCCGCCGAACATGTGCAGACCATAGTTGAAGGCGCCGAACACCCCCATCATGGCGTTGGCGCTGCTTTCGTTGAAGCCCAATCGCTTGGTGGCGTACAGCACCAGCGTGGAGTAAAGCACGGCGAAGCCCAGTGTGGCGAAGATCTGGATGAAGAACAGCGCCCCCGCACCGGGGGGAATGGCATGGCGCGCTTGCGGCGCCGGCATGGCATCTGAAGGAGTCAAAACGAACCTCTACTGCATTATTATGTAATGAGTCTGTCCCTGTCTGCGATATCGCCGGCCTGTCTCCCGGCAATCTGCGCGGCGCCGTGATGTTCCTTGCCAAAAACGCCGCGCCGACATAATTCCATTTAGCGACACATTTGACTAATAATCCAGTATTAATGCATATAACATCAAATAGACTAATCTCATTGGCGATATATTGAGCTACCCGTACAGAAAAAGGTCAAACAATCATCTTTCACGCGTTTTGAACATAGTCCGCCCTGCCCGCCGGTGGCCAAGAGTGGGAATATCGTTCGGTAAATCAGCAAATTGCTGCAAGTTTGGCTAAACAGTCATGAGAATGAAATAAGAGGGTTGACGCTGAGATCAGATTCTCCTACATTAGCGCCCGTCGACAGCGCAAAGCGTTTTCGACAACAAAACGGTGAGGTGTCTGAGTGGCTGAAGGAGCACGCCTGGAAAGTGTGTATACGCGAAAGTGTATCGAGGGTTCGAACCCCTCTCTCACCGCCAAATTCAAAGAGAAAGCCTGGATTAACGTCCAGGCTTTTTTTGCATGATGCACCGCCGAGAGGGGTGAGAAGCCTCGACAGGGTTCGACAAAACGCCTGCGTTTTGGACCGCCAACGGCGGCCCGTAGGGTGAGCGCAGCGAATCAAGCCCACAGCCCGCGCCCGTAATTCCCATTTCCACCGGTTATCCACGAACCTTACTTCTGATTTTCCCACCTTTTCATGACTTCTGCCCTGTCGTTCGCCGCAGTTTTCAGCAAAGTGAACACGGCTTGAGCGGACGAACAAAAACACAGAAATTATTCTTGACCGGATCGGCCCCACTCCCTATAGTAGCGCCCCGTTGCAGCGATGATTTCGCAACAAAAAATATGGTGAGGTGTCCGAGTGGCTGAAGGAGCACGCCTGGAAAGTGTGTATACGCGAAAGTGTATCGAGGGTTCGAATCCCTCCCTCACCGCCATATTCTACGAAGAAGCCTGAACTCACGTTCAGGCTTTTTTGTATGCATAGCGCACCGTTCGGGAGGGTGAGAATCCTCGACAGGGTTCGACAAAACGCTTGCGTTTTGGACCGCCAACGGCGACCCGCAGGGTGAGCGCAGCGAATCTATCCCTCCCTCACCGCCATATTCTAACGAGAAAGCCTGAGCGAAAGTTCAGGCTTTTTTGCATGCATAGCGCAACGACCGGGAGGGTGAGAACCCTCGACAGGGTTCGACAAAACGCTTGCGTTTTGGACCGCCAACGGCGGCCCGCAGGGTGAGCGCAGCGAATCAATCCCTCCCTCACCGCCATATTCTAACGAGAAAGCCTGAGCGAAAGTTCAGGCTTTTTTGCATGCATAGCGCAACGACCGGGAGGGTGAGAACCCTCGACAGGGTTCGACAAAACGCCCGCGTTTTGGACCGCCAACGGCGGCCCGCAGGGTGAGCGCAGCGAATCTATCCCTCCCTCACCGCCATACAAAAAAGCCCGAACGCAAATTCAGGCTTTTTTTATCCCCCCCAACCGCTCAGTGGTGCGTGCGCCCCATTGATGCCGGCTGCGCCAGCGCGCGGCGCCAGTCGCCCGGCGTTTGGCCGAATTGGCGTTTGAAGCTGCGGTTGAACGACTGCTGTGAGTCGAAGCCGAGCGAGATCGCCACGCTGACGATAGGCTCGCCGCTGTTGGCCAGGCGCTCCGCCGACACTTTCAGTTTTTGCATGCGGATATACTCTCCCAGCGCGTAGCCGGTCTGGCGTTTGAACATGCGCTGCAGATGCCATTTGGAATAGCCCGCGCGGTCCGCCACGGTGTTGATATCCAGTTTCTCTTCCAGATTGTTGTCGATCCACGCCTTCAAATCGGTAATAAAGCCCGTAGTGTTCATGCAGATGCTCCCATCATTCGGCAGGGTCACCCTCTGCCCGATGCACATACGTTGCAACAGTTTCGCTTTAAATGCAATTTTTATTATTGCATTTATTGGAAAGCCGCCACTATACTCCACCCAATTAATGTAACCGATATTGATACATTAATGTGACACCAATGTGTTTCAAAACCTAACGTTGCGCCGCTGCACGGCGCAGCCGCCCCCTCACCGCACGCCGGCGCGGGGGCGAATCCCGGAGAACAGGGCCGGGTATGGGGCCTGACCGCGCTTACTTATCGGAATAAAAATAATGGCAAATCAACCAAACTCATCGTTCAACGCCGGCGGCCGCACGCGCGCCGTCGCTCTGGGTCAGCGGCTCTCCGGGGTGGCGCTGCTGGCCGCCCTGCTCGCCGGATGCGACAACAGCGTCGCGCACAATGCCCCGCCGCCGCCGCCGGTGGTCAGCGCCGCCAGCGTGGTGGTCAAGCCGATCAGACAGTGGGATGCCTTCAACGGCCGCGTCGAGGCGGTGCAGAGCGTGCAACTGCGCCCACGGGTCTCTGGTTACATCGAGCGGGTCAACTACACCGAAGGCGACGAGGTGAAAAAAGGCCAGGTGCTGTTCACCATCGACGATCGCACCTACCGCGCCGCGCGCGAACAGGCGCAGGCAGAGCTGGTGCGGGCGCGCAACCAGGCCGCCCTGGCGCGCAGCGAATCCTCGCGCACCGAGAAACTGATCGGCACTCAGGCCATCTCTCAGGAAGTGTGGGAGCAGCGCCGGTCGTCCGCCGCGCAGGCGCAAAGCAACGTGCTGGCGGCGCAGGCCCAGCTCGATATGGCGCAGCTGAATCTCGATTTTACCCGCGTTACCGCGCCGATTGACGGGCGCGCCAGCCGCGCGATGATCACCGCCGGCAACCTGGTCACCGCCGGCGACAGCGCCAGCGTGCTGACGACGCTGGTGTCGCTCGACAAGGTCTACGTCTATTTCGACGTGGATGAAGCCACCTTCCTGCGCTATCAGCAGCAAGGCCGGCACGATGCCCGCCTGCCGGTGAAAGTCGGCCTGGTAGGCGAAGACGGCACTCCGCATCAGGGGCTGGTGGACTTCACCGATAACCAACTGAACGCCGGGACCGGCACCATCCGCATGCGCGCCCTGCTCGACAACCGCGATCGCCGCTTCACGCCGGGGCTGTTCGCCCGGGTACAGATGCCCGGCAGCGCCGAGTTCAACGCCATGCTGATCGACGACAAAGCGGTGATGACCGACCAGAACCGCAAGTTCGTTTACATCGTCGATAAAGACGGCAAGGCGCAGCGCCGCGACATTGACGTGGGCCGCATGGCCGAAGGATTGCGCATCGTGCAGAAAGGGTTGGCAAACGGCGATCGGGTGATCGTCGACGGCATGCAGAAAGTGTTTATGCCGGGCATGCCGGTCGACGCGAAAGCCGTCGCCATGAACCCTATCGCCTCCACGCTTAACTAAGCTCCCAGCAGAGACTTCTGACCCATGGACTTTTCCCGCTTTTTCATCGACCGGCCGATCTTCGCCGCGGTGCTGTCGATACTGATTTTTGTCGCCGGGGTGATAGCCATCCCGCTGCTGCCGATCAGCGAGTACCCGGACGTGGTGCCGCCCAGCGTGCAGGTGCGTGCAGAATACCCGGGCGCCAACCCGAAAGAGATCGCTGAAACGGTGGCCACGCCGCTGGAAGAAGCGATCAACGGCGTCGAAAACATGATGTACATGAAATCGGTCGCCGGTTCCGACAGCGTGCTGGTGACCACCGTCACCTTCCGCCCGGGCACCGATCCCGATCAGGCGCAGGTGCAGGTGCAAAACCGCGTGGCGCAGGCCGAAGCGCGCCTGCCGGAAGACGTGCGCCGCCAGGGCATCACCACCCAGAAACAGTCTCCGGCGCTGACGCTGGTGGTGCATCTGGTATCGCCTTCCGGCAAGTACGACTCGCTGTACCTGCGCAACTACGCCACCCTGAAGGTCAAGGATGAGCTGGCCCGTCTGCCGGGCGTCGGCCAGGTGCAGATCTTTGGCGCCGGCGAATACGCGATGCGCATCTGGCTCGATCCGAACAAGGTCGCCGCGCGCGGGCTGACCGCCTCCGACGTGGTGAGCGCCATGCAGGAGCAGAACGTGCAGGTCTCCGCCGGCCAGCTCGGCGCGGAGCCGATGCCGACGCGCAGCGACTATCTGCTGTCGATCAACGCCCAGGGGCGCCTGCAAACCGAAGAAGAGTTCGGCAACATCATTCTCAAGAGCGGTGATAACGGCGAGATCGTGCGGCTGCGCGACGTGGCGCGCATCGAAATGGGCTCCGGCAGCTACGCGCTGCGCGCCCAGCTCAATAACAAGGATGCGGTCGGCATCGGCATCTTCCAGTCGCCGGGCGCCAACGCCATCGAGCTGTCGGACGCGGTGCGCGGCAAGATGGCCGAGCTGGCGACCCGCTTCCCGGACGGCATGAGCTGGAAGTCGCCATACGACCCGACGGTATTCGTGCGCGACTCGATCCGCGCGGTGGTAGATACCCTGCTGGAAGCGGTGATCCTGGTGGTGCTGGTGGTCATTCTGTTCCTGCAGACCTGGCGCGCCTCGATCATTCCGCTGCTGGCGGTGCCGATCTCCGTGGTCGGCACCTTCGCCGCGCTGTATCTGCTGGGCTTCTCGCTCAACACCCTCAGCCTGTTCGGGCTGGTGCTGGCGATCGGCATCGTGGTGGATGACGCCATCGTGGTGGTGGAAAACGTCGAGCGTAATATCGAAGAGGGGCTGTCGCCGCTGGCGGCGGCGCACCAGGCGATGCGCGAGGTCTCCGGCCCGATCATCGCCATCGCCGTGGTGCTGTGCGCGGTGTTCGTGCCGATGGCGTTCCTTTCCGGCGTCACCGGCCAGTTCTACAAGCAGTTCGCCGTCACCATCGCCATCTCGACGGTGATCTCCGCCATCAACTCGCTGACCCTGTCACCGGCGCTGGCGGCGCGCTTGCTGAAGCCGCACGGCGCGCCGAAAGACCTGCCGTCGCGCCTGATCGACCGGCTGTTCGGCTGGCTGTTCCGGCCGTTCAACCGCTTCTTCGCCAGCGGTTCGCAACGCTACCAACAGGGCGTCTCCCGCGTGCTGGGCCGGCGCGGCGCAGTGTTCGTCGTCTACCTGCTGCTGCTGGCCGCCGCCGGCGTGATGTTCAAGACCGTGCCCGGCGGGTTTATCCCGACGCAGGACAAGCTGTATCTGATTGGCGGCGTGAAGATGCCGGAAGGCGCCTCGCTGGAACGCACCGATGCGGTGATCCGCAAGATGAGCGCCATCGGCCTGAGCGTGGACGGCGTCACCGATGCGGTGGCCTTCCCCGGCCTGAACGCGCTGCAGTTCACCAATACGCCGAATACCGGCACGGTGTTCTTCGCGCTGGAGTCATTGAGCACCCGTACCCGCACCGCGGCGCAGATCAACGCCGAGATCAACGCGCGCATTTCGCAGATCCAGGAAGGCTTCGCCTTCTCGATCATGCCGCCGCCGATCCTCGGCATCGGCCAGGGTTCCGGCTATTCGCTGTACGTGCAAGATCGCGCAGGGCTGGGTTACGGCGCGCTGCAGACCGCGATCAACACGATGTCCGGCGCCATTATGCAAACGCCGGGCATGGGGTTCCCGATCTCCTCCTATCAGGCCAACGTGCCGCAGCTGGACGCCAAAATCGATCGCGACAAGGCCAAGGCGCAGGGGGTGCCGCTCAACGCGCTGTTCAGCACGCTGCAGACCTACCTCGGTTCGTCTTACATTAACGACTTCAATCGTTACGGCCGCACCTGGAAGGTGATGGCGCAGGCCGACGGCCAATTCCGCGACAGCGTGGAAGACATCGCCAACCTGCGCACCCGCAACGATAAGGGCGAAATGGTGCCGATCGGCAGTATGGTCAGCATCGGCACTACCTACGGCCCGGATCCGGTGATCCGTTACAACGGTTTCCCGGCAGCGGATCTGATCGGCGACGCCGATC
Organism: Serratia nematodiphila DZ0503SBS1; assembly: GCF_000738675.1. NCBI lineage: Bacteria > Pseudomonadati > Pseudomonadota > Gammaproteobacteria > Enterobacterales > Yersiniaceae > Serratia > Serratia nematodiphila. The sequence continues at coordinate 4,104,924 of NZ_JPUX01000001.1, forward strand.
CGCGCGTGCTCTCCTCTACCCAGGCGATGGGCGCGCTGACGCAGATGGCCGGCAAGCTGTTGCCGAACGGCATGAATATCCAGTGGACCGATCTGAGTTACCAGCAATCGACCCAGGGTAACGCCGCGCTGGTGGTGTTCCCGGTCGCGGTGCTGCTGGCGTTCCTCGCGCTGGCGGCGCTGTACGAAAGCTGGACGCTGCCGCTGGCGGTGATCCTGATCGTGCCGATGACCATGCTGTCGGCGCTGTTCGGCGTGTGGCTGACCGGCGGCGACAACAACGTGTTCGTTCAGGTCGGGCTGGTCGTCCTGATGGGGCTGGCCTGCAAAAACGCCATTCTGATCGTCGAGTTCGCCCGCGAACTGGAAATGCAGGGCAAAGGCATCGTCGAAGCGGCGCTGGAGGCCTGCCGCCTGCGGCTGCGGCCGATCGTGATGACCTCCATCGCCTTCATCGCCGGCACCATCCCGCTGATCCTTGGCCATGGCGCCGGCGCCGAAGTGCGCGGCGTCACCGGCATCACGGTGTTCTCCGGCATGCTGGGGGTCACCCTGTTCGGGCTGTTCCTGACGCCGGTGTTCTACGTCACCTTGCGGCGCCTGGTGGCGCGCAAAGCGCAGCCGCAGACGGCGTAATCATCATCCTGAAATGCAAAAAGGTCGGGCAATGCCCGACCTTTTTTATGCGCTCCATCCGGCATTATTTACCGGCGGCTTCAGCCTCTTGCGCGGCGGCGTATTCCGCGCAGGCGCGCTTGTCGCCCCGCTCCAGCTCGGCCAGCGAGTCGGCCACGGTGTGGCGCGCCAGCACCGCGAGCGAAGCCTGCTCGGCCTCGTTCACCACCGATTTGAAATACCAGCAGGCGTTGGCGCTCACCAGGCAACGAGCCGGCACTTCAGGGCGGGAAGCCCAGATGCGCTTGTCGTCGATTACCGCCAGATAGATGTCCCGCAGGGTGATCTCTTCCGCCGGGCGGCCAAGGTGGATAGAGCCGTTTCGGCCCAGGGTGGAAACGATGATGCCGTCTTTGGTCAGCGGCACCATCAGTTTGCGGATAAAGCTGGGGTTGGCTTCCAGAGCGGCGGCGAGGGTGGCGCTCGTCGAACGCATGCCCTGCTTCTCAGCTACGGCGACGCTAAGGACCATTTGCAACGCTGTCGGAAAGCGAAAATCTAACATGTCGTTATCTCTGCGAGACGAAATACTCGGGTTTGGCCGGTGTGGCGATTGGCGCCGATAACACCGCTTAATTGCACAATAATATAACAAACGCAGGGGCTTTTTTGAAGTTTCGCCCAGCGATATCGCACGCAGACATTAGAACGATCGCAAACTTTTGGGCAGGCAGAAAACAGAAACCCGCGTCAATGTTAACGCCGCTCGCTTAACCGGGTTAAACGATCAGAACTAACACTGCCCGCGGGTTTAATTCGAATGTGGCGATCAGGCTCTGTTCAGCACCAGCTGGCCGTTTTTGTCCAACGGAATTTGCGTGCCCGGATCGTGATCCATGCGGATCTTGCCCTGCTGATTGCCGATCTTGTAGGTCACGTCATAGCCCAGCATTTTCTGGGACTTGTCGTAGACCGTTTTGCAACGCTGCTGAACGCTGGTGGTGACGTCGTTGTTCTGCATCGCCCCTTGCACCTGGTTGCCGGCGTAGCCGCCGCCCAGCGCGCCCACCACGGTCGCCACGTCGCGTCCGCGACCGCCGCCGAACTGGTGGCCGATCACGCCGCCCGCCACTGCGCCCAGCACAGAACCGGCGATGCGGTTTTCATCCTGCACCGGTGCACGGTGCGTGACGGTGACGTTGCGGCATTCCTGACGCGGCGTTTTGATGGTTTCTTTAATCGGTGTGGCGGCGAGCACCTGCGCATATTGCGGACCGGCAGAAAAGACGTCCAGGCTGGCTACCGCGGCAATCCCCAGAGCGGCAGCGATACCAATTCCAACACCGGCTAACATTGACTTGTTCACAGGAAACCTCCTGAAAGTGTTACCACGCATTTTTTCCGGGGTCTGTTACCGGCTGGCACCGCGCTTATTATTTTGCGCATGGGCGGCTGGCGGTATCCCGGTTTACGGCGTGCGCGACGCGCCGTCTGTAAACGAGGTAAAGTCTGCACAATGATCTGAAGGCCCGCAATAAGACAAGGGGACCAAAAATGCGGGAAAACGGCCGTTTTCCCGTTGTTTAGGAGGAATCTTAAGAATTTTACCCATATCGGCGACAGCTTATGCTGAAGAATCAAGCAACCGCCGCCGATCGCCTCGCGCCGCCATAAAAAAACCCGCGCGGGCGAACCGGCGCGGGTTGGTCGACAAAGGCGGGATCAGTGCATCTTCAGACGCGGACGGATCACCCGGTTAATGCCGCCCACCAGCATCATCAGGCCGGTTTTGATGTAGCCATGCAACGCGACCTGATGCATGCGGTACAGCGAGATGTAGACGAAGCGCGCGATGCGCCCTTCCACCATCATCGAACCGCGCATCAGGTTGCCCATCAGGCTGCCGACGGTGCTGAAGCGCGACAGCGACACCAGCGAGCCGTGATCTTTATACACGTAAGGCTTCAGCGTCTGGCCGTTCATCAGCGCCAGAATATTGGTGGCGCAACGCGAAGCCATCTGGTGCGCCGACTGCGCGCGCGGCGGCACGAAACCGCCGCCCTCTTTCGGACAGGAAGCGCAGTCGCCGATGGCGAAGATGTTCGGATCGCGCGTGGTCTGCAGCGTCGGCTCCACCACCAGCTGGTTGATGCGGTTGGTTTCCAGGCCGCCGATGTCCTTCATAAAGTCCGGCGCCTTGATGCCGGCCGCCCACACCATCAGATCGGCGTCGATGAACTCGCCGCCCTTGGTGTTCAGGCCTTTGGCATCGGCGCTGGTCACCATGGTGTTGGTCAGCACGCGCACGCCCAGTTTGATCAGCTCCTGGTGCGCGGCGGCGGAAATACGCGGCGGCAGCGCCGGCAGGATGCGCTCGCCGGCTTCCACCAGCGTCACGTTGAGCGCGCTGTTGTCCAAGCCTTCAAAGCCGTAGCTGTGCAACTGCTTCACCGCGTTATGCAGTTCGGCGGACAGTTCAACGCCGGTGGCGCCGCCGCCGACGATAGCGATGTTGACCCGCTCTTTTTGCCCCGGCTGCGCCGAGAACTTCAGGAACAGGTTGAGCATTTCGTTGTGGAAACGACGTGCCTGATGGGGGTTATCCAGGAAGATGCAGTGCTCTTTCACGCCTGGCGTACCGAAATCGTTCGAGGTGCTGCCCAGCGCCATCACCAGAATGTCGTACGGCAATTCGCGCGCCGGCACCAGCTCGCCGCCCTGCTCGTCGCAGATCTGCGCCAGCTGCAGCGTTTGCGTCTCACGGTTGATGTTGGTCAACGACCCCAGCTGGAAGCTGAAATGGTGATTGCGCGCGTGCGCCAGGTAGCTGAGCGCATCTACGCCGTCATCGAGGGAACCGGTCGCCACTTCGTGCAACAGCGGTTTCCACAAATGGCTGTGGTTGCGATCCACCAACGTGATCTCGGCTTTGTTCTTGCGGCCAAGTTTATGGCCCAGGCTGGTCGCCAGCTCCAAACCACCGGCGCCGCCGCCAACAATAACGATTTTCTTCTTTGGCGTTGTCAAAATAACCCCCTAAATGTGAACCACTTGTTATCCCAGGGTAAATAAATAATATCCTTAGAATACATAGGGTTCGCTTAAAATAAATCGGCTCTCTGCAGCCAGAATAGCATGTGAGGTTATTTGGTCATACCAAAATTGACGTACATCAAATTTTTTTGGTTAAAGGCTGGACGCGGGGATTTTTTGGGGATTGTGATTCAAATAGTTAGCGCTGAGTCACAGTTTTAAATTTTGCCGATTGCCACACAGAATCTTGCTTTGGCGTACAAAAAAGCCGCACTTTCCGCCGGTGAAAAACGGGGCGCGCGGCTCGCGGCAGCGTTATGAAACTGTTAACCCAGCGCCTTGAACGCCTTGAGCCGCTGCAGATGCGGAGAGATGTTTTTGAACTTGTGCGTCTGCTGTTCATCCCACACGATCTCGTAGTAGTGATGCAGCAATTCGGCGCTGCGCCGGTTATCCAGCACCTCGTCGTGGCGCGACAGCACCACCAGACAGCGATCGCGGTTTTTCTCGCGGAAATCCTCCACGCACTTGGTGGCGATATCGCGATACTCTTCCGGCCGGTCTATCTTGCCGTGCATGTGCTCTTCCGGGTACAGGTTGGGATTGAACATCGCCTGGCGAATGCCGCACAGGAAGCCGATGCGCTCCGCCCAGAAGCCGCCTAGGCCAACCCCGCAGATCAACGGGTGCGCATCGCCGCCCTGCTGCACCGCCTTGTCCACCTCCTTCAACAGATGCTGCATGTCGTGACGCGGATGCAGCGTGCTGTAGCTGATAAAGCGCACGTCCGGATCGATAAACTGCAGCTGTAATACCTTTTCATGATTGCCGGGACTGGTGGAATCGAAGCCGTGCAAATAGATAATCATGTGGATCCTCGCAACAAGCCAAGAGCCGCGGGCGCGGCCCTCATCATTTCCGCTCTGCGCCGCGATGCGGCACCTGGATTCACCCTTGCGAACGCTGCTTGTGCTCCTCCCAACGCTCGCTCAACGCGCTGAGCGCCTTGTGCGCCTGCTGCCAGCGCTCGGAGTCGCGCAGTTCCTGACGGGTGAACTGACCGCGATGATATAACCGCTTCACCTTCTCTGCTTTGACCGGGGACAGGTTATCCAACACGCTGACCGCACCGGCGCGGTTGTTGCACACCAGGATCATGTCGCATCCGGCATCCAGCGCCGCCTGGCCGCGCTCGGCGTAGCTGCCCATGATGGCGGCGCCTTCCATCGACAGATCGTCGGAGAAGATCACGCCGTCGAAGCCCAGCTCCTGACGCAGGATCTGCTGCAGCCAGTAAGGCGAGCCGCTGGCCGGACGCGGGTCCGCTTCAGTATAGATGACGTGGGCCGGCATGACGGCGTCCAGCAGCTGGCGGTTGATCAGCTCGCGGAAGATCGCCATGTCGTGCTCGCGGATCTGCGCCAGCGGCCGCGGATCGCGCGGGGTTTCCTTGTGCGAATCGGCGCTGACGGCGCCGTGCCCCGGGAAGTGTTTACCGGTGGTTTTCATGCCGGCGCTGTGCATGCCGAGGATAAAGCGCTCCGCCATCGCCAGCGCCTGCGGCGGATCGCTGTGGAACGAACGCTCGCCGATCGCCGCGCTGCCGTGGCCGATGTCCAGCACCGGCGCGAAGCTGATGTCGATATCCTGCGCGATCATCTCCGCCGCCATCAGCCAGCCGGCCTCCTGCGCCAGACGGCCGCCTTCCTGCGCATCGTGCAACGCGGCGAACGACTGCGCCGCCGGCAAACGGGTGAAACCCTCGCGGAAGCGCTGCACACGCCCGCCCTCTTGGTCTACCGCCACCACCAGCCGATCGTGCGAGGCGGCGCGGATCTGGCGCACCAGCTCACGCAGTTGCTCCGCATCGTGGAAGTTACGGGTAAACAGGATCAATCCGCCAACCAGCGGGTGTTTCAAAATCTCGCGTTCCTCTGCATCCAGCTCGTAGCCGGCGACATCTAGCATTACTGGGCCCACGGGCACCTCACTTCATTTTGTTCGTTCAGAATTCGGATGATGATAAACAGAATCGCCGGCGCACCGCAGCGCCCCAGCGCAAAAATTCAACGTCGCCGCTCTGCTGCCAGCGCACTTCAAACCACAGCAGCATCAGATAATCCACCCACGGCAGCCAACGGCGCACCTGCGCCTGCAACCGGGCGACGTCGCGATAGCCCTGATGCGCGTAGTGCTGCAAAAAGCGCTGCTGCTGTTCGGCCGACCAGCCGTTGCTGCGAAACAACGCGGCGATATCCAGCGCTATGTCGCCGTCGGCGGCATACTCCCAGTCGATCAGCCGCAGCTCTTCGCCCGTGGTGAGCAGATTGCCCGGATGGATATCCATGTGCAGCGGCGCCAGGCGCAGCGGCCGTGGCAAGGCGCTGCGTAAAAAATGACGCTGCAGGCGCAGCCAGGCGGGGGTTAAACGCCGCGTATCCAGCAGCTGCCAGTAGCGGAGGAATTGCCGCCGCAGATCCAGCCGGTAACCGCTGAGCGGCCGCCGATGCAGCGTCGCCACCATCGCCGCCAGCTCGCCGCGCTGATTCAGCGCGTCAAATTCGGCATTTGTGACGACGTCACCTTCAAGCCATTCGAGGATAAGCCACTGATTATTCCGTGCGAAAACCCGTGGCCCCAGCCCCGGCGCACAGCGACGCAGAACCTGCGCTTCCCGCCGCCTGCTCACGCCCAGCGCGCGTTTCTCCGCGCTATGTTGCCGCGCCAGCAGCGTGACGCCCGAACCGTCGATGCGCCAGCTCTCGCCGGTCAGCCCCTGCACCGGGCTGAAATGACAACCGGCGGTATTCACCGCCGGCAGTCTGGTTTCCATCAATCGTCGCAGTGCGGCCTCAGCGTTTAACGGCGCCATTGCCCGACCAGACGATCTCGCCGGTTTGCACCAGCATCAGCTGCATATCCAGCGCCGGTGACTTCACGTCGCCGCTGACATCGCTGTACAACACGTACTGCGCGCCGACGATGCGCGCCAGGCCAATCGCCTTACTGCGCGAGCCGAAGCTGTCATCCGCCGACAGGCCCAGCGTTTGTCGGGCGCTGGTCAGCTTCGCTTCCGGCACCACGCTGAAAGTGGAGTTCGACGCCAACGCCTTATACAGTGCCGCGGTGGCTTTGCCCATCTGCAGCGAGCCGTTGGTGTTGTTCTTGACGCTGTCCAGCAGCAGCACGCTGCCGGCCGTGACGCCATCGGCCTTCAACATCTGCCCCACCAGCGGTTGAACGCTGCCCAGCCAGTCGAGCTGCTGGATTTTCGGTGGCTGCGGCACTGGCTCGGTAGTTGGCGGCTGCGGCTGCTCGATCGGCGGCGTCGGCTGATCCGGCTCGACGGTGACCGGCGGCAACGGTTGTTCCGGCTCAGGCGGGCGCGACAGACAGCCGCTCAGGGTTAATGCGGCCAGCGCCACTAAGACGTACTTTTTCATGCTTTTTCTCCAAACCTGGCAAGCGCTTATAGGTACAGATACAGACGCGCGCTTTTAGCGTCCAGATTGCCGTTAATCGAGTAGATTTTGGCGTCCGAGTCGGGCGCCACCACGATCTCACGCGGTTTCTCGAAGGGGCGAATATCCAGCCCCTGCGCGTCGTACCAATAGAAACGGTAATGTACGGTGACCGGCGTCGGCTGACTGTTATTGAGCACCGAGGTTGCCATCACCCGCCCGGAAGCGTTCGAAATAGAGGGCGTGTCGGCCAGAATACCGGCGGTCAGCACCGAGGGATCCATCACCACCGTCTGCCCTTGGTTGACCGCGATGCCGGGCGGTGAGCTGCATCCCATCAACAATGCGGCGGGCAGCGCCAACGCCATCAGACCACGCAGAGTTTTTTTACCGCGCATGATTTCCTCGCTTAACGTGACAGCAGCGGCCCCAGCGAGCGGCCACCGACCAGGTGCATATGAATATGATAGACCTCCTGACCGGCGTGGCGGTTGCAGTTGACGATCAGGCGGTAGCCGTCCTCGGCGATGCCTTCCTGTTCGGCGATTTTCGCCGCGGCGGTGATCATGCGACCCAGCGCGGCTTCGTGCTCCACGGTCACGTCGTTGACGGTTGGGATCAGCACGTTGGGAACGATCAGCACATGGGTGGGCGCCTGGGGGGAGATGTCACGGAAAGCGGTCACCAGTTCATCCTGGTAAACCACATCAGCAGGGATTTCGCGGCGGATAATTTTACTGAAAATCGTTTCTTCGGCCATCTGGCGTTCCTTGTTTTACACAATTAGCTGTACGCAGTATGAGTGACAAATTCTACTGCTTTCAACCTGATTGCGCACTTTCCACGTCGAGTGCTGCAGATTCGCGCAGCCCGGCCCCCCACTTGTGCATCTTTTCACTTTGGTTATTCACTATTGTTGCTTTACTTGCCCCGCGCCGCCGCCAATAGTAACTCCATGATTAACAAAGGATAGAGGGCGTTATGTTACCGAGAATTTCAGCGCTGTGCGCGCTGTTGCTGAGCGCCGCCGTGCAGGCGGCCCCGTCGGGCGGTATCGACCTGCAGGCTAACCGACAGCCGATACACGCAGAGAAGAATCCCGCCGCTATCGCGCTGATCCCGGCGAACTTTCACTTCGCGGTGCCAGGCAAGCTGACGGTGGCGGTGGCATTCGAGAACTCCCCGCCGCTGGCGCTGTTCGCCGAAGACAATAAAACGCTGATCGGCAGCGATCCGGACATCGCCCGCCTGGTGGCCGATAGCCTCGGACTGGAGCTGAATCTGGTGCCCACCTCCTGGGAAGATTGGCCGCTTGGCATCAGCACGGGCAAATACGATGCGGCAATCTTCAACATCGCCGTCACCAAACAGCGTAAAACCAAATTCGACTTCGCCACCTACCGGGTGGATACGCTGGGCTTTTACGTCAAATCCACCAGCCACATCACCGCGATCAACCGGCCGCAGGACGTCGCCGGTCTGCGGATCATCGTCGGATCCGGCACCAATCAGGAAAACATTCTGCTGGGATGGGATAAGCAAAATCGCGCCGCCGGGCTGCCGCCGGTACAGCCGATCTACGTGACCGACGACGCCGCCACCAACCTGAGCATTCAGTCCGGGCGCGCCGATGCGTTCTTCGGCCCCCACTCCACCGGCGCCTACAAGGCGGCGCTGACCGGCAAAACCAAAATGGTCGGCATCGGCCCCAGCGTGGCCTATGTCGCGGTCACCACCAAAAAAGGCAACGGGCTGGTGAACGCCGTCAACGCCGCGATCAATGGCGCGATCGTCAACGGCGAATATGCGCAGGTGCTGGAACGCTGGGGCGAAGGCGACGAAAAGGTCGAGCGTTCAACCATCAACCCGCCGGGCATCGGCGACTAGCCGCCGATCAGCTGCGGCGCATGCCGACGCATCCACTCGGCCAGCGAGTCCAGCGTTGGCCGCAGCGATTTGCCCAGCGCGGTGACCTGATACTCCACCCGCGGCGGCACTTCGGGAAACACCTGCCGCGTCACCAGGCCGCGCTGTTCGAACAGCCGCAGCTGGCGCGTCAGCTCCTTCTGCGCAATGGGCGCCACCGCCCGCTGCAGCTCGCTGAATCGCACCGGGCCGTCGATCATGATCAGCCGGTACAAGATCGGTATCGCCCATTTGCCCGACACCAGATTGACGAAGTCCACCATCGGGCAGGGTTCGCCCGCCGTCGGCAACGCCGCCAAATTATTTTCCGCCGCTAAGGGCGCTTGCGCCGTCATTTCATCCCTCCTCGTCTATTAGTATCCAAAAGGTGCCTACTATGCAAAAGGAACTATAGCGCAAATAATGCCGCAACAGACGCTAAAGAGGAATCGGTTATGTCACGACTGCAAGGCAAATACGCATTGATTACCGGCGGCACCAGCGGCATCGGGCTGGAAACCGCTCGCCAGTTCATCGCCGAGGGCGCTTTGGTTGCGATCACCGGCCGCAGCCAACGCGCCCTGGACGCGGCGGGCCAGGCATTGGCGGACAAGGCGCTGTTGCTGCTGAGCGACGCCGGCGACATCCCACAGCAGCGCGCGCTGGCGCAGCAGTTGGAGCAGCGGTGGCCGCGGCTGGACGTGCTGTACGTTAACGCCGGCGACGTCACGCATCGCCCGCTGCAGGAGTGGGATGAGCAAAGCTATCAGCGGCTGATGGACATCAACCTGAAGGGGCCGTTCTTTCTGATCCAGGCGCTGCTGCCGCTGCTGGCCAACCCTTCTTCGGTGATCCTGTGCGGTTCGGTCAGCGCCCATATCGGCCTGCCGCAGAGCAGCGCCTACGCCGCCAGCAAAGCCGGTTTGTTATCGCTGGCCAGAACGCTCTCCGGCGAGCTGCACGCGCGCGGCATTCGCGTTAATGGCCTCAGCCCCGGCCCGACCGAAACCCCGGCATTGGGTAAACTGGGGTTGGCGGAAGCGGACGAGCGGGCCTTGCGCGACGATATCCGCGCGCTGGTGCCGATCGGCCGCATGGGCAGCGCGCTGGAGCTGGCCAAAGCGGCAGTGTTTCTGGCGGCGGACGAGTCGGCCTTTATGGTTGGCGCCGAGCTGCAAATGGACGGCGGCGTGGGGAATTTATAATTTAGCGACGCGGCCGCGCCCCGCGCGGCCCGCAAGATCACCCCAATCCAGGGATGTCGACGCCGAAAGTCTGCAGCAGCAACACCACGTTGAGCAGCACGATCACCACCGTGCCGACCACCGCCGCCAGACTGGTCCAGCGGCCGTTGGCGAACTCGCCCATGATGTCGCGGCGGCGGGTGAACATCACCAGCGCGATCATCGGCGCCGGCAGCGCCAGGCTCAATATCACCTGACTGTAGACCAGCGCGTCGGTGGCGTTGACGCCCATCGCCACCACGATAAACGCTGGCACCATGGTCACCAGGCGGCGCACCCACACCGGGATGCGGAAGCCGACGAAGCCCTGCATGATCATTTGCCCGGCCATGGTGCCCACCACCGAGCTGGAAATGCCGGAGGCGATCAGCGAAGCCAGGAAGATGCCGGCCGCCGCCGCGCCGAACAGCGGCGTCAGGGTATGGTAGGCGGTGCCGATTTCGGCCACGTCGCTGTTACCGGCGTGGAAGGCGCTCGAGGCCATGATCACCATCGCAATATTCACCAGCCCGGCAAGCGCCAGCGCGATCACCACTTCAATATTGGAAAAACGCAGCAGCTTGCGCCGCTCGCCGTTGTCGCTGGCCGGGCTGCGGTGCTGAGTCAATCCCGAGTGCAGGAAAATGGCGTGCGGCATCACGGTGGCGCCGATAATGCCGACGGCGATGGTCAGCGCCTGGGCATCCGGCAACTGCGGCGTCACCATGCCGAGGCCGGCCGCCTGCCAGTCCACCGGCACGATGAACATCTCCACCAGGTAGCACAGCGCAATGATGCCCACCAGGCCGCCAATCATCAGCTCGACCGGGCGGAAACCTTTCTTTTCCACCATCAACAGCGCATAAGTGATCACCGCCGTCACCCCCATCCCCGCCAGCAGCGGCATGTGGAACAGCAGCGCCAGCGCGATCGCCCCGCCGAGAAACTCCGCCAGATCGGTGGCCATCGCCGCCACTTCGCTGAGCAGCCACATGCCGATCACCACCGGCCGTGAAAACTGGTCGCGGCACATTTCCGCCAGATTGCGGTTGGTGACGATGCCCAGTTTGGCCGACAGCGCCTGAAACAGCATGGCGATCAGGTTGGCCATCACCACCACCCACAGCAGGCTGTAGCCGTATTTCGCCCCGGCCTGAATGTTGGTGGCGAAATTACCGGGATCCATATAGGCGATAGAGGCAATCACCGCCGGGCCGGCGAACAGCAACGGCGTGAAGGCACCGCGCTTGCGTCCGGCAAGGGCGGCGCCAATCGCGATGTTGGTCCGTTCGGTTAACGATGAGGGGGTTGCCGCGTCTCGCATGAAGTACCCTTAATCTTTTACTGGTTATTTTTCCACCGTTCATGCTGACAATGTAGCATCGGCTACACTTTATGCAACAGGCGAAATTAATGGGCTTTGTGTAGAGATATTTCTAACTACCACAATGCATGGCATCGAATTGATAATGTGTGCTATTTGGACTAACTTAGGGCAACCCTCCCGCATTGCCGGGAGACGCCATTTTTATGCTTACAGGACGCCCCACGCTATGGTTACCCGCGCGCCAGATAACGCCGACCGCCACGCCCAGACCGACATGCCGGACGAGGCCGAGCACGCCCTGCGTTTTAGCCGCGCCCGCGAAGCGCAGTCCAATGCGCTGATCGAAGATTACGTTGAGCTGATCGCTGATTTGCTGCAAAGCACCCGTGAAGCCAGAACCACCGATATCGCGCGCCGCTTCGGCGTGTCTCACCCGACGGCGATCAAAAATATCGCGCGGCTCAAAAGCGCCGGGCTGGTGGAGTCGCGCCCTTATCGCGGGGTGTTTTTAACCGAGGAAGGCGAACAGCTGGCGCAGAAGGTGCGCCGCCGTCACCGCATCGTGGTCGATCTGCTGATGTGCCTCGGGGTGCCGAGCGAAACCGCCGAGCTGGACAGCGAAGGGATTGAACACCATATCTCGGACGAAACGCTGGCGGTGTTCGAGCATTACCTGCAAAAGCACGCCAAACCCTGACTCCCGGAGCACCGATGAGCTACGCCGTGCAGCAAGTCTACGATCAGCGCCTGGTGGTATTCGCCGAAGCCGGGCCGATGTTGAAAAGCGAAAACGACGTCAGCCTGTTTATCGCGCCCGCCTTTGAACACGAGGCCGGGATGATTGCCCTCCCCGTCAGCCGCCTCGACGCCGCCTTCTTCCAGCTGAGGAGCGGCATGGCCGGCGCCGTATTGCAGAAATTCATCAACTACCGCCTGCGCGTGGCGCTGCTGGGCGATATCTCCCCCTGGCTGGCGCAAAGCTGCGCGCTGCAAAACTTCGTGCGCGAAGCCAATCGCGGCGAACAGGTCTGGTTCCTCCCTTCTCTCGCCGAGCTCGAACAGCGCCTTGGCGCCTGACGACAGGCAATAAAAAAGGGAGGCTTTCGCCTCCCTTGGTAACTCCCCTGCCTGAATCAGTGATTACGGATGTATTCGTCCATATCGGTTTTCAGGTTGTCGGACTTGGTGCCGAAGATGGCCTGCACGCCGGAGCCAGCGACGACTACGCCGGCTGCGCCCAGTTTCTTCAGGCCCGCCTGGTCAACTTTGGACACGTCGGCCACGCTGACGCGCAGACGGGTGATGCAAGCATCCAGGTTAGTGATGTTTTCTTTGCCGCCGAAGGCCTGAACCAGCGCCGCGGACATTTCGGAACCGCCCTGCGCAGACTGCTCGGCAGCGGTGTCTTCACGGCCCGGCGTTTTCAGATCCAGCTTGGCGATCAGCACGCGGAAGATGGTGTAGTACACCAGACCGTAGACGATGCCGACGATTGGGAACAGCCAGATTTTGCTGCTATTGCCGCTCAGTACGATAAAGTCGATCAGGCCGTGCGAGAAGCTGGTGCCGTCACGCATGCCCAACAGGATGCAGATTGGGAACGCCAGACCGGCCAGGATAGCGTGGATCACGTACAGGATCGGCGCGACGAACATGAAGGAGAACTCGATCGGCTCGGTGATACCGGTCAGGAACGAGGTCAGCGCGGCGGAGATCATGATGCCGCCGACTTTAGCGCGGTTTTCCGGCTTGGCCGAGTGCCAGATGGCGATGGCCGCAGCAGGCAGACCGTACATTTTGAACAGGAAGCCGCCGGACAGTTTGCCCGCGGTTGGGTCACCCGCCATATAGCGAGGGATGTCGCCGTGGAACACCTGGCCCGCCGCGTTGGTGAATTCACCGATTTGCATCTGGAACGGTACGTTCCAGATGTGGTGCAGACCGAACGGCACCAGAGCACGCTCAACCACGCCGTAGATGCCGAAGGCCACGACCGGGTTCTGGTAAGCCGCCCACTGCGAGAAGGTCTGGATAGCCGTACCGATCGGCGGCCAGATGAAGGACAGCACTACGCCCAGAACGATCGCCGCCAGACCGGAAATGATCGGCACGAAACGCTTACCGGCAAAGAAGCCCAGGTATTCCGGCAGTTGAATGCGGAAGAAGCGGTTGAACATATAGGCCGCGATGGCGCCGGAGATAATCCCCCCGAGCACGCCGGTATCCGCCAGGTGTTTGGCCGCAATCTCTTCAGCCGGCAGGTGCAGCACCAGCGGCGCAACCACCGCCATGGTTTTCACCATGATGCCGTAGGCCACCACCGCCGCCAGCGCGGAAACGCCGTCGTTGTTGGTGAAGCCCAAGGCGACGCCGATGGCGAAAATCAGCGGCATGTTGGCGAAGACCGAACCGCCCGCTTCCGCCATCACGTGGGAGACTACCGCAGGTAGCCAGCTAAAGTTGGCGGAGCCGACGCCCAGCAGGATACCTGCGATAGGCAACACGGACACCGGCAGCATGAGCGATTTACCTACTTTTTGCAGGTTTGCAAATGCGTTCTTGAACATAGTTGAGTGTGCTCCTGAGTAATAATGCTTTGCTACTTCTTGTCGCGATACGTCGCGCTGCAAGGGGGGGAGAAAAACCCCTGCAATTCAGGGTGTCTGAGCACCCCTTGAATTTATTACGCAGAGTAAAATAAATAGCCTGCGCAATGTTTGATGACAATCACGTTTCGATGATCGAGCCGCGGCAACTTTGCATAAACCGGCGTTTTTTTGGCAAAAGAGAGCAAAAAACGCGCACCTACCACCTTGAAACGGGAGGGAACCTTACCCGTTTCAGTGATTAATTACGAGCTTAAAAAAAATTACGCAGACAATGACCTACAGCTATAGCCTAGGTCAAAGATCACAGATCGAGGTGAAATAAGCGTGAAAAGTTGGCGGTGGTGGCTTCGGCCAGCTGTTCCAGGCTAACGCCCTTCAATACCGCCATGTATTCAGCCACATCGCGCACATAGGCGGGTTGGTTTTCTTTGCCGCGATGCGGCACCGGCGCCAGGTAAGGCGAGTCGGTTTCCACCAGAATGCGATCCAGCGGCACGTAACGTGCCACTTCGCGCAGCTGTTCAGCATTGCGGAAGGTCACGATGCCGGAGAAAGAGATGTAGAAGCCCAGATCCAGCAAGGCTTCGGCCGTGGCCAGATCTTCGGTGAAGCAGTGCAGCACGCCGCCGCAGTCCTGTGCATTCTCTTCACGCAGGATCGCCAACGTGTCCGCGCGCGCGTCGCGGGTGTGGACGATCACCGGCTTGTTCAGATCCCGGCCGATACGGATATGCTCGCGGAAAGAGTCCTGTTGCAGCTCAAGGTTATCCTTCTGGTAGAAGTAATCGAGCCCGGTCTCCCCCAGCGCCACCACCTGCTCCGCCGCCGCCAGGCGACGCAGCTCGGCGTAATCATAGCCCTCTTCCAGATTGAGCGGATGCACCCCGCACGAGAAGGCCACGTCGTTACGCTCGCCGATCAGTTCGGTCATGGAACGGTAGCCCGGCAACGTGGTGGCGACCGCCAGCACATAGCCGACGTCGCGCGCTTTGGCCTTGGCCAGCGCGTCGTCCACATTCTGGTGCAGCGTCTGATAATCCAGACTGTCAAGGTGGCAATGAGAATCGACTAACAACATAATTTTTAACTCTTTAACTTTACAGCGAGTGAGGGTGGGAATAGCCGGCGGCGCCGAGCATCTGTTCCCAGCGAAGTAACTGTTCGGTCAGCAGCAGCTCGCGGTTAACGCCCACCACGCTGAGCAGCTGGTGACGGCAGTTCAGCCACTGCTGCACGATCTGCTGCAGCGAGGCGCTGCTCAGCAGGCTGGCCAGCTGATGCACCAGCGGTTGCTGATCCTGATTCAATACATAGTGATGCGCGCCTTGCTGCCACTTCATGGCGTCCACCAGCAGCGCGCACAGCCAGTGCAGGCGCTCAGCGACGTCTTCATGGTTCAGCACCGGCAGCAGCGACAGCATATCGCGCTGCGGCAGCGCGGCGCTCAACGCGGCACACAGCGCGCTGCGCTGCTGCCACTGCTGTGGCTGCAACAGCTGTTCGGCGGCCAGCGGCGCGCCGTCGTGCAGGCGCAGCGCCGTGAGGCGGTCCGTCTGAGAGCCGGCCGCCTGTCGGCCCAGCCACTGCAGGCTGAGCTGCTCCTCCGGGCTGGCCAAATGCCAGTACAGGCAGCGGCTGCGCAGCGTCGCCATCAGCCGCGACGGCTCACGGCAACCCAGCAGGAAATAGGTTTTCTCCGGCGGCTCTTCCAGCGTTTTAAGCAGCGCGTTGGCCGCCGCCTCGGTCAGCTGTTCCGCCTGCGGCAGCCAAATCACCTTGGCGCCGCCCTGCTGCGCATGGGCATACAGCGTTTCAATCACCTGGCGAATCGGTTCGATGCCCAGGCTGCTCTTGCCCTTTTCCGGCGCCAGCACGTGATAATCCGGGTGGTTGCCCGCCAGCATCAGCCGACAGCTGTGACACTCGCCGCAGCTTTTTTCACCGTTGCGCTGCTGACAGATCAACCAACGGCTCAGGCCATAGGTCAGCGCATCGTCACCGTTGCCCGGCGCCGCGTGCAGCAGCAGCGCATGATGGCCGCGCCCCTCGGCGTACTGCCCAATCAGCTGGCGATAAGGGCCATTCAGCCACGGATACCAGTTCATTATGCGCCTTCCTGCTGCCGCAACCAGTGGCCGACGCAGTCGCGGATCGCCGCCGTCACCTGCTCCAGCGGCTGGGCAGCGTTAACGGTGACGATGGTTTCATCCTGCGCCGCCAGCTCGAGATAGCGCGCGCGGGTGCGTTCGAAGAACGGCAGCGCCTCCTGTTCAATGCGATCCAGCTGGCCGCGCGCCTGTGCGCGTTGCAGGCCGACCAGCGGCGGCAGATCGAGATAAACCGTCAGATCCGGGCGGAAATCCCCCAGCACGGTGTCGCGCAGCGAGGCCATCAGCTGCGGATCTACGCCACGGCCACCGCCCTGGTAAGCCTGTGAA
Organism: Serratia nematodiphila DZ0503SBS1; assembly: GCF_000738675.1. Taxonomy (NCBI): domain Bacteria; kingdom Pseudomonadati; phylum Pseudomonadota; class Gammaproteobacteria; order Enterobacterales; family Yersiniaceae; genus Serratia; species Serratia nematodiphila. The sequence continues at coordinate 4,121,534 of NZ_JPUX01000001.1, forward strand.
GAGAGATCGTGGCGATCGCCCACCACCCAGGCGCCGCGCGCCAGAGCCGGTTTAATCACGGTTTCCACCAGCTGCACGCGCGCGGCGTACAGCATCAATACTTCGGCCTTGATGGTCGGCAATTCGCCGTCGATGCCGCGCTTGAACAGATCGCGCAGTTTCTCCGCCAGCGGCGTGCCGCCGGGTTCACGGGTGAAGACGATGTCGCTGACGCCGTGTTCGCGCAACACATTGACCACCGTATCGCGCGCGGTGGTCTTGCCCGCGCCTTCCAGCCCTTCGATAACAACGAATTTACTTTTCATTCTTTTCCTTTAACGCCTGACGGTACACGCGCACCGCCTGGTTATGGCTCGCCAGATTGGTGGTGAAGGTATGCCCACCCTTGCCGTCGGCGACAAAATAGAGATATGGCGTTTTGGCCGGATTGGCGGCCGCCTGCAACGAGGCCTCACCCGGCATGGCGATCGGCGTTGGCGGCAGGCCGGCGATCACATAGGTGTTGTAAGGCGTCGGCGTCTCCAGATCCTTGCGCGTGATGCTGCCATTATAGCTTTCGCCCATGCCGTAGATCACCGTCGGATCGGTCTGCAGACGCATGCCGATGCGCAAGCGGTTGACGAACACCGACGCCACCTTGCTGCGCTCTTCCGGGACCGCGGTCTCTTTCTCGACGATCGAAGCCATGGTCAGCAGCTCCTCCGGCGTTTTGTACGGCAGGCTGGTGTCGCGGCCGGCCCAGGCGGCCTGCAGCGCTTTGTTCATGCGCACGTGCGCGCGTTTGAGCAGCGCGATGTCGCTCATGCCGGCGGTATACTGATAGGTATCCGGGTACAAATGCCCTTCCGGGGTTTCGCCCGCAGGAATGCCGAGCGCAGCGGCGATCTCCGCTTCGCTCTTGCCCGCCAGGGTGTGTTTCAGGTATTTGGACTGCTGCAACACCTGCTGCCAGTCACGCAGGCGTGAGCCTTCGATAAAGCGTGCGGTGAACTGTGCCTCTTTGCCGCTGGCCAACAGTTTCAGCATCTGACGCACCGTCATGCCCGGCGTGAACCGGTAGGTACCGGCTTTAAATTCCGCCAGCTCCGGCTCCAGCTTCAGCAGCCACTGGAACCAGCGGCCATTGTGCACCAATTTGTCGCGCACCAGTAACCCTTCGAGCGCTACCCGGCCAGTGCCGGCCGGCAGTTTGAAGATGGTCTCTTGCTGGATGGCCAGCGGCGTATCGGCAAAGCGTTCGATCTTCTGATAGCCCCAAAACAGCAGCGCCAATGCCAGAACAACAATAACAGACAGGACCTTCAGCTTTCTTTTCTTCATCAATTAGCCATGGTTAACAGTGTGGACGCAAAAAATCATACAGCTGACGCGAAGCATAACGCCATGATTGTGCAGCGTTTACCGGCAGCAACGGCATCAGTGCATTGCTCACCAGAACTTCGTCGGCATCGGCCAGCGTCTCCAGCGGTTCACTGACGCAATGCAGACGGTATTCCGAGCCCGCCAGCAGCGCGATCACTCGCCGCCGCATCAGGCCCGCGACGCCCGCCTGGCTCAGATCCGGGGTAAATACCGCTTTTCCCTTACGCCAGAACAAATTAGCCGCACAGCATTCCACCAGCATACCGGCAGTGTCAAGCACCAGCGCCTCGTCGGCGCCCGTCTGGTCAAGATGCGCGCGGATCAGCACCTGCTCCAGGCGGTTCAAATGCTTCAACCCCGCCAGCAGCGGATTGCGCGCCAGCGCCACCGGGCTGAGCGCAAGCGTAATGCCCTGCTCGCGCCACTGCAAATAGTGCGCAGGGTAGCTGCTGCGGGCAACAATGCGCGTCGGGTTCTCGCACCCGGTCGGGCTGTAACCCCGCCCACCGCTGCCGCGCGTCAGTATCGCTTTGACCACGCCGAGCGGAATTGATTCGGCCGCCAGCGCCATCTCGCGCTCGAACGCCGCCCAATCGGTGGCGGGCAGCATCAGCCTCTGCGCCGCTTGCTTCAGCCGCTCCAGATGCCAGGGCAAAAGCTCGATTTTACCGTCGATAACCCGGGCAGTCGTAAAACAGCCATCGCCGAACTGCAGGCCGCGATCACTCGGCGCCAGCGCGTCGTGGCGTTGTCCGTTAATCCAGTACATGCTTCCTCCTGTTGCCGGGTTATTTCATTACGCTCGCAGAATAGCAGGCGGCGAGGCAATACGCAGCCCTGCTGACGGCCGGACGCCAGGCGTAAAAAAGCCCGGTTAAAAAACCGGGCTTTCATCAGCGTTCGACAGCGCGAGTTACACTCGGCGGAAGATCAGCGAGCCGTTGGTGCCGCCGAAGCCGAAGGAGTTACACAGGGTGTACTCCATATCGCTGACCTGGCGCGCTTCGTGAGGCACGAAGTCCAGATCGCAACCTTCATCCGGGTTATCCAGGTTGATGGTTGGCGGTACCGCCTGATCGCGCAGCGCCAGCACGGTGAAGATGGACTCGATCGCGCCTGCCGCCCCCAACAGGTGGCCGGTCATCGATTTGGTCGAGCTCACCAGCACACGCTCTGCATCGGCGCCGAACACGGATTTCACCGCCTGCGCTTCCGCCTGGTCGCCCGCCGGCGTAGAGGTGCCGTGCGCATTGATGTAACCGATTTGTGACGGGGTCACACCGGCGTCAAGCAGGGCATTTTCCATCGCCAGCGCAGCGCCTGCGCCGTTTTCCGGTGGCGACGTCATGTGATAAGCATCGCTGCTCATCCCAAAGCCAACCACCTCGGCGTAGATTTTCGCGCCGCGTTTTTTCGCGTGTTCGTACTCTTCGAGCACCATCATGCCGGCGCCGTCGCCCAGCACGAAGCCGTCGCGGTCTTTATCCCACGGACGGCTCGCCGCCTGCGGATTGTCATTACGGGTGGACAGGGCGCGCGCTGCGCCAAAGCCGCCGACGCCCAATGGGGTGCTGGCTTTCTCTGCCCCACCGGCCAGCATCACGTCCGCATCATTGTAGGCAATGATGCGCGCCGCATGGCCGATATTGTGCACACCTGAAGTACAGGCGGTGGCGATGGAAATGCTTGGGCCACGCATGCCGTACATGATTGTCAGGTGACCTGCAATCATATTCACAATGGTGGAAGGCACGAAGAACGGACTGATTTTCCGTGGGCCACCGTTAACCAGTGAACTGTGGTTTTCTTCAATCAAACCCAGGCCGCCGATGCCGGAACCGATCGCGGCTCCAATGCGGCTGGCGTTAGCCTCGGTGATGTCCAGACCTGCATCCTGCATGGCTTGCATGCCGGCAGCGATACCGTACTGGATAAAGGCGTCCATCTTGCGCGCATCTTTGCGAGAGATGAAATCCTCAGAATTAAAATTCTTTACCAGGCCAGCAAACTTGGTCGCATAGGCAGTGGTATCGAAATGGTCGATCAGGCTGATGCCACTCTGACCGGCAAGAAGAGCGTTCCACGTGGACTCTACCGTATTGCCGACAGGAGACAACATGCCCAGTCCGGTCACAACTACTCGACGCTTAGACACGTTTGTCCTCCAGGGAGGGAAAAATATGACACTAGGGATAGAAAAAACTTAGGCGGTCGAACGACCGCCTAGATATGTTCTCTTACTGCTGGCTAGCGTTGATGAAATCAATAGCTGCCTGAACAGTAGTGATCTTCTCAGCTTCTTCGTCTGGAATCTCGGTGTCGAATTCTTCTTCCAGTGCCATTACCAGCTCAACGGTGTCAAGAGAATCAGCGCCCAGATCTTCAACGAAAGAAGCGTTGTTCAAAACTTCTTCCTGTTTAACACCCAGTTGCTCAACAATGATTTTCTTAACGCGTTCTTCGATAGTGCTCATACTCTTAAATTTCCTATCAAAACTCGCTTTCGCGATGGTTTTCGTAGTGTATAAAATGCTGAAAAAGATGCAACTAAATCCCGGCTGGTCAAACCACGATTTTACGCTATTTTGCGGTTTTTGCCTCAAATAACGCAAATGGTTTTCACATTTTTTAAATCATGTACATGCCGCCATTGACATGTAACGTTTCACCGGTGATATAGCCGGCCTCATCAGAGGCCAAAAATGCAACAGCGCTGGCGATTTCTTTAGCATCGCCCAGCCGGTTGGCTGGAACTGATGACAAAATGCCTGCGCGTTGATCATCTGTCAACGCCCGTGTCATGTCCGTCTCAATAAAGCCAGGTGCCACGACGTTGACCGTAATGCCACGCGAAGCAACTTCACGTGCCAAAGATTTGCTAAAACCAATCAGACCGGCTTTAGCCGCCGCGTAGTTCGCCTGCCCTGCGTTCCCCATGGTGCCGACAACGGAACCGATGGTGATGATACGGCCAAACCGCTTTTTCATCATAGCGCGCATTACCGCTTTTGACAGGCGGAATACGGAAGTCAGGTTGGTGTCGAGGATATCCTCCCACTCATCATCCTTCATACGCATCAGCAGGTTATCACGCGTGATGCCGGCATTATTCACTAAAATGTCGATTTCGCCAAATTCGGCGCGAATCGATGCCAGCACGCTGTCGATAGATTGCGCATCAACAACGTTCAACATAAACCCTTTGCCGTTTGCGCCCAGGTAGCCGCTGATCGCCTCAGCGCCGCTCTCGCTGGTCGCGGTGCCGATCACTTTGGCGCCGCGTGCTACAAACGTTTCTGCAATGGCTCGGCCAATACCGCGGCTCGCGCCGGTGACCAGAACGATTTTACCTTCGAAGCTCATCATTTTCCTCTTTATTGTTCAAGCGCCGCCGACAGGCTGGCGGTGTCGTTCACCGCCGCAGCCGTCAGGGTGTCAACAATACGTTTAGTCAGACCGGTCAGCACTTTGCCCGGCCCCACTTCCAGCAGCGACGTCACTCCCTGTGCTGCGATAAATTCTACGCTCTCGGTCCAACGCACCGGGCTGTACAGCTGACGCACCAGCGCGCTGCGGATCGCTTCAGGATCGTTTTCGGTGCGTACGTCGACGTTGTTCACCACCGGCACCTGAGGCGCGTTGAAGGTGATGTCCTGCAGCGCCACGGCCAGCTTGTCGGCGGCCGGTTTCATCAGCGCGCAGTGCGAAGGCACGCTCACCGGCAGCGGCAGCGCACGTTTGGCGCCGGCCGCTTTACAGGCGGCGCCTGCACGTTCAACCGCTTCTTTGTTGCCGGCGATAACCACCTGGCCCGGCGAGTTGAAGTTGACCGGAGAAACCACCTGCCCCTGCGCGGACTCTTCACACGCCTTGGCGATCGCGTCGTTGTCCAGACCGATGATGGCGTACATCGCGCCGGTGCCTTCCGGCACCGCTTCCTGCATCAGCTTGCCGCGCAGCTCGACCAGACGGATCGCCGCCTTGAAGTCCAGCACGCCGGCGCAGACCAGCGCCGAGTACTCGCCCAGGCTGTGGCCCGCCATCAGCGCAGGCACTTTACCGCCCTGCTGCTGCCAAACGCGGAAAATCGCCACCGAGGCGGCCAACAGAGCCGGTTGGGTCTGCCAGGTTTTGTTCAGTTCTTCCGCCGGACCTTGCTGCACCAGCTGCCACAGGTCGTAACCCAGGGCGGAAGAAGCCTCGCCGAAGGTTTCTTCGACGATCGGGAACTGTGCGGCCAACTCGGCCAGCATGCCAACGGTCTGCGACCCCTGGCCCGGGAAAACAAAAGCAAATTGCGTCATTTTTTCTTCCTGTCCAAATCAGAAACGAACCAGCGCCGAGCCCCAGGTAAAGCCGCCGCCGAAAGCTTCCAACAGCACCAGTTGACCACGCTGAATTCGCCCGTCGCGCACGGCTTCGTCCAGTGCGGAAGGCACCGAGGCGGCAGAAGTGTTGCCGTGACGATCGAGCGTCACCACCACTTTCTCCATCCCCATGCCCAGTTTTTTCGCCGTTGCGCTGATGATGCGCAGGTTGGCCTGGTGAGGCACCAGCCAATCCAGCTCGCTGCGATCCATGTTGTTGGCCTGCAGCGTCTCGTCGACGATGCGCGCCAGCTCGGTGACCGCAACCTTGAAGACTTCGTTGCCCGCCATGGTGACATAGGCCGGCTTGTCTTGATTCTGACGATCCTTGTAAGGCAGCGTCAGCAGGTTGCCGTAGCTGCCGTCGGCATGCAGATGAGTAGACAGAATGCCCGGCTCTTCAGACGCCCCCAGCACCACCGCACCCGCGCCATCACCAAACAGAATGATGGTGCCGCGATCTTCAGGATCCAGCGTGCGTGACAACAGATCTGCGCCGATCACCAACGCATGTTTGACCGCGCCGTTTTTCACGTACTGATCGGCCACGCTGAGCGCGTAAGTAAAGCCGGCGCAGGCCGCAGCCAGATCGAACGCCGCGCAGTCTTTGATACCCAGCATGTCTTGCACCAGGCACGCCGCGCTCGGGAACGCGTGCGTATTCGTGGTGGTGGCCACCACGATCAACCCGATGTCTTCTTTAGCCACACCTGCCATTTCCAGCGCTTTTTCAGCGGCCTGGAAGCTCATCGTCGCAACGGTTTCATCCGCGGCGGCGATGCGACGTTCGCGGATACCGGTACGCGTGACGATCCACTCGTCAGAGGTATCCACCATTTTTTCCAAATCAGCATTGGTGCGCACTTGTACGGGCAAATAACTCCCCGTACCGAGAATCTTTGTATACATGTACGATCAGTCACTCTTAGGTAATACAGCCTCAAGGCGCGCAGCAATCCTTTCCGGGACTTGCCGCTGCACCGCCTGCACAGCCTGTTCGATTGCGACTGCAAACGCGTGAGGGTTCGCAGCGCCGTGGCTCTTGACTACGGTGCTGCGCAATCCTAACAGACATGCGCCATTATACTGGTCGGGGTTCAGGTGGCCGAACCGCTTAACCACCCGTTTTTGCAACCAACGGCCCAACAATTTCAGCCACCACGCTCGCTTGTTTCCGTCGCCGGACGATTTCAGCAGCGATAAGAACACCCTGACCACCCCTTCCATGGTTTTCAGGGTGACGTTGCCCACGAAGCCATCACAAACCAACACGTCGGTCTTGCCGGTGAGCAGTTCGTTTCCTTCCAGGTAACCAATATAGTTGATTGCCGGAGTATTTTTTAGCACAGCGGCCGCTTCGCGGATATTATCCAGGCCTTTGGTCTCTTCTTCGCCAATATTCAGCAGCGCCACCCGCGGTTGCGCAATGCCGATCACCTCTTCCGCCATCACCGCACCCATCACGGCAAACTGCACCAGCATGGTGCTGTCGCACTCAACGTTGGCGCCCAAATCCAGCACCACGGTTTTGCTGCGTTGCTGGTTCGGGATCGCCGTCATCAGCGCCGGGCGCTCGATGCCTTCCAGCGGCTTGACCAACAGCTTCGCCAATCCCATCAGCGCACCGGTATTGCCGGCGCTGACGCACCCCTGCGCGTTTCCGCTGCTGAGTTGCTCGAGCGCAATGCGCATCGACGTACCGCGGCTGGCGCGTATCGCTTGTGAAGGTTTGGCGTCGCCGGCGATCACGGACTCGGCGGGCACGACTTGCAGACGCTCCAGAAGAACCGGATCGGCGTGGGCAAGCAAGGGAGAGATGACGTCGGGATTGCCGACCAGCAGGAGATGAAGCTGTAAATTAGAGGCCAGTGCCTGCAACGAAGCAGGCACTGTGACGCAGGGACCGAAGTCCCCGCCCATTGCATCTAACGCCAGGGTTAGACGAGTCAAGGTATCGCTACTTAGCCGATAACCTTGCGACCGCGGTAGAAACCGTCGGCAGTGATGTGGTGACGACGGTGAGTTTCACCGGATACTTTGTCTACAGACAGAGTAGTCGTGGTCAGAGCATCGTGAGAACGACGCATGCCACGCTTGGAACGGGTTGGTTTATTCTGTTGTACGGCCATGGACCTTACTCCTCAATTACTTACGCTTTAAACTGGCTAATACGGCAAACGGATTCGGTTTCTCCGCCTCGGGAGGCAGTTGGCCAAATACCATGTCCGCTTCGGACACTTCACAGTGTTCAGATTCATGTACCGGAACGACAGGCAGTGAAAGAATAATTTCGTCTTCAATCATTGCCAACAGATCGACTTCGCCAAACTCGTCAACTTCGATCGGTTCGTACGCTTCCGGTAATGCCTCAGCCTGCTCATCATTGACGACCGGGCTAAAACAATATGTTGTGTGAACCTGATGTTCGAACGGGACTCCACAGCGTTGGCACATCAACGTTACCGTGACATCCGCATGCCCTGTTATCACCGCGAGGCGTTGATTGTCGATATTGAACGACAACGACACCTCGACATCACTGTCCACACTGACCACGGAGTCGGCAACACGAGTAACCTGCTCAGGCGCATAGACACCAGCATAGTCCAGGCGTTTCTGAGCGGTACGTACCGCATCAATGGTCAAGGGTAATTTTACCTTTTGCATAGGGCGCGCATATTAACTTTGTAACGACATAGAGTCAAAGAAAAAGGCCGTAAAACGGCTCCTTTCACCAATATTCGCTTCCACAGCGGCCGACAGTTTAAAATGCCGTACCCATTTACGCTACGGTTTGCGAAAAAAATTATGCAGAGATTGCTTTTAGCCTCCACCTCCCCCTATCGAAAAATGCTGCTGGAGAAGCTGCAGCTGCCGTTCGACTGCGCCGCACCGGAGGTGGATGAAACCCCCTTGCCCGGCGAAAGTGCCGAAGCGCTGGTGCTGCGCCTGGCGGCGGCGAAGGCTCAGGCGTTGGCCCTCGCCTATCCCGAGCATCTGATCATCGGCTCCGATCAGGTCTGCGTGATCGATGGCAACATCACCGGCAAGCCCCATACCGAGGAAAACGCCCGCGCGCAGCTGCGGCAGGCCAGCGGCCAGGCCGTGACTTTCTATACCGGCCTGGCGCTGTACAACGGCCGCAGCAAGCAGCTGCAAGCCTTGTGCGAGCCGTTTCACGTGCATTTTCGCGCGCTAAGCGAAGCGGAGATAGCCGCCTATGTGCGTCTGGAGCAACCGCTGAACTGCGCAGGCAGTTTCAAGAGCGAGGGATTGGGGATCGCGCTGTTCGACAGGCTGGAAGGCCGGGATCCGAACGCCCTGATCGGCCTGCCGTTGATCGCGCTGTTGGACATGTTGCGGGCTGAAGGCATCAACCCGCTGGTGTGACGCAGATTACTTGGCCGCCTGCCGGCGCAGCACCTGCAGGCAGTGGCGCAGTTCTTCGTCCATCGGCGCTTCGATGCGCATCGTTTCGCCGGTGGCCGGATGCTCAAAGCGCAGCGCCGCAGCGTGCAGGAACAGCCGCTTCAGGCCGGTGCCCGCCAGTTGACGATCGAACTCGCGATCGCCATAGCGATCGTCAAAAGCGATCGGGTGCCCGGCATGCAGAGTGTGCACGCGGATCTGGTGAGTACGCCCGGTGATCGGGCTGGCCTTCACCAGGGTGGCGAATTCGTAACGCTCTTCTACCTTGAAGCGGGTTTCCGAAGGCTTGCCTTCGCTGTTGACGCGCACGATACGTTCGCCGCTTTGCAGAATATTTTTCAGCAGCGGCGCCTGTACGGCCTTGCAGTGCGATTGCCACTGGCCGCGCACCAGCGCCAGATAATCCTTCTGCATGCCCTTCAGCCGCAGTTGTTCATGCAGCGAACGCAGCGCGGAACGCTTCTTGGCCACCAACAGCACGCCGGAGGTATCGCGATCGAGCCGATGCACCAGCTCCAGGAAACGGGCTTCCGGGCGCAGCGCGCGCAACCCTTCGATCACGCCGAAGCTCAGGCCGCTGCCGCCGTGCACCGCGGTGCCGGAAGGCTTGTTGAGGATCAGCAGGTGGTCATCTTCATACAGAATGCAGTCGGCCAGCGCCGCCACCTTATCCAGCTTGGCCGACACCGGCGTCTCTTCGCGCTCGGCCACCCGCACCGGCGGCACGCGCACCACGTCGCCGGCCGCCAATTTGTATTCGACCTTGATGCGCCCTTTATTGACCCGCACCTCACCTTTACGCACGATGCGATAAATCATGCTCTTCGGCACGCCTTTCAGGCGAGCGAGCAGAAAGTTGTCGATTCTCTGACCGGCTTCGTCGTCGGAAATCGTGATGAATTGTACTGCTGGATTGTTCGTTTTCATGGTGCGGGATTCTAAATAGAGCGCGTGAATAGCGCCACATCTTTTTCTGTGCTTAACTGTCTCTCTGACGGCGGGCGAAACCCCAGCGGACAATAAGGCAGCAAGCCGATTTGAACGTTTGCGATTTCTTCCGCAGTTAAGGAAAAGTCACCTTGCTATAACGGCATCAGCAGTGGAATAATGCAGTCACTTTCCGCGTTGATTCTCGTTAAACAGGGAAAACGGTGGAATTATAAAATTTGTCTGATCGCGCAAAAACGCAGCAATGGCGTAAGACGTAATGCGAAATCAAACAATTAGCGGGCTGCGGGTTGCAGCTTGGCCGGCAAATGGAATCAGATCTGTCGACGTAAATCAGAGGCTATTCCCCTAGTAAAAGTGCTGTCTTTCACAAAGAAAAGCAGGCTTACCGAGATAATGCGCCCCTATGCAGGCGACAACCGTGAGGTTGACGACTTTGCGAGAAGACACGGGGCTTTCGGTTTAACTCCGGCCATGAGGTTATTTTGCCCGCAGCTTTGTCGATAATGTAAAAATAACGAGTAAGTTAAGATGAAAAGAATGTTGATTAACGCAACTCAGCAGGAAGAGTTGCGTGTTGCCCTCGTAGATGGACAGCGGCTGTATGATTTGGATATCGAAAGTCCGGGTCATGAGCAAAAAAAAGCGAATATTTACAAAGGCAAAATCACCCGCATTGAACCAAGTCTTGAAGCAGCGTTCGTGGATTACGGCGCAGAACGACATGGTTTCCTCCCCCTTAAAGAAATCGCCCGCGAATACTTCCCTAGCAATTACTCTTCCCATGGTCGCCCGAACATCAAAGATGTGCTGCGCGAAGGCCAGGAAGTCATTGTTCAGGTAGACAAAGAAGAACGTGGCAACAAAGGCGCCGCCTTGACCACCTTCATCAGCCTGGCGGGCAGCTATCTGGTGTTGATGCCGAACAACCCGCGCGCCGGCGGTATTTCTCGCCGCATCGAGGGTGACGATCGCACCGAGCTGAAAGAAGCGCTCTCTTCGCTGCAGCTGCCGGACGGCATGGGCCTGATCGTTCGCACCGCGGGCGTAGGCAAATCTGCCGACGCGCTGCAGTGGGATCTTTCCTTCCGTCTGAAGCACTGGGAAGCGATTAAAAAAGCCGCCGAAGGCCGCCCTGCGCCGTTCCTGATCCACCAGGAAAGCAACGTTATCGTGCGCGCCTTCCGCGACTACCTGCGCCCGGACATCGGCGAAATCCTGATCGACAACCCGAAAATTCTCGATCTGGCCAAAGAGCACATCGCTGCGCTGGGCCGCCCGGATTTCAGCAGCAAAATCAAACTGTACAGCGGTGAAATTCCCCTGTTCAGCCACTACCAGATCGAATCGCAGATCGAATCCGCCTTCCAGCGCGAAGTGCGCTTGCCGTCCGGCGGCTCGATCGTCATCGACAGCACCGAAGCGCTGACCGCCATCGACATCAACTCCGCGCGCGCAACCCGCGGCGGCGACATCGAAGAGACGGCGTTCAACACCAACCTGGAAGCGGCGGACGAGATCGCTCGCCAGCTGCGCCTGCGCGACCTCGGCGGCCTGATCGTCATCGACTTCATCGACATGACGCCGGTACGCCACCAGCGCGAAGTGGAAAACCGCCTGCGTGACGCCGTGCGCCAAGACCGCGCGCGCATCCAAATCGGCCGCATCTCCCGCTTCGGCCTGCTGGAAATGTCGCGTCAGCGCCTCAGCCCGTCGCTGGGCGAGTCCAGCCACCACGTATGCCCACGCTGTAACGGCACCGGCACCATTCGCGACAACGAATCGCTGGCGCTGTCCATTCTGCGCCTGATTGAAGAAGAAGCGCTGAAGGAAAACACCAAAGAAGTTCACGCTATCGTGCCGGTTCAGGTCGCTTCGTACCTGCTGAACGAAAAGCGCGAATCCGTCAGCGCGATCGAAAAACGCCAGGGCGGCGTGAAAGCCGTCATCGTGCCGAACGATCAGATGCAAACTCCACACTACTCTGTGCTGCGCGTGCGCAAGGGCGAGGAAACCTCTACCCTCAGCTACCTGCTGCCGAAGCTGCACGAAGAAGACATGGAGCGCCCGCTGGAAGATGCGCCGATGGAACGCAAGCGTCCGGAGCAACCGGCCCTGGCTTCCTTCTCGCTGTCCGCCGATGCGCCGCCGCCGGCTGAAGAGCCCGTCACCGTGGCCAAACCTGTCGCTGCCGCCGCCAAGGTGAAAGCCGCAGCGCCGGTCGCCGCCAAGCCGGGCTTCCTGGGCCGCCTGTTCGGTGGTCTGAAGAGCCTGTTCGCCGGTGAAGAACAACCTGCCGTCGAAGAAGCCAAACCGGCCGAAACGCCGAAAGCGGAAGGCAACGGTGAAAACCGTCGTCAGGATCGTCGCGGTCAGCGCCGCCAAGGCACCGGCCGTAAAGAGCGCGGTGAGCGTGGCGAACGTCCGGAACGCGGCGAGCGTAAAGAGCGCGGTGAAGGCCGTGACAATCGCGAGCGCGACAACCGTGAACCGCGTGAAAACCGTGAAGGCCGTGAATCGCGTGAGTCCCGCGATGAGCAGCGCCGTAACCGCCGCAACCAGCAGCAGAACGCGCCGGTAGCGGAGGAAACCGCTTCGGAAGAAAGCGCTAAAGCGCCGCGCGAAGATCAGCAGCAACGCCGTGAGCAGCGCGCTGAACGCCAGCGTCGCCGTCAGGAAGAGAAACGTCAGGCTCAGCAGGAAGTGAAAGCGCTGGAAAGCGTTGAAGCGGTCGAGAGCACCGACGAAGAGCAGGAAGAACGTCAGCAGCAGAACATGCAGCGCCGTCAGCGCCGCACGCTGACGCAGAAAGTGCGTATCCTGTCTGCCGAAGAAGAGCTGCAGCGCGCAGCGGAAGAGCTGTTGGCGCCGAAAGCGCCGGTAGCGAAAGCCGAAGACGTGCAGCCGACCGCCGACGACAGCGTCAAGCTGCTGCCGGAAACCGTTGCCGCACAGCCGGAAGACGATGCCCAGGGCGAAAGCCGCGGCAACGGCGAAGGCATGCCGCGCCGTTCCCGCCGTTCACCGCGCCACCTGCGCGTCAGCGGCCAGCGCCGCCGTCGTTACCGCGATGAGCGTTACCCGCTGCAATCTCCAATGCCGCTGGCGGGTGCCTTCGCTTCGCCGGAAATGGCATCGGGCAAAGTCTGGGTAAGCTACCCGGTCGCTCAGGTTGAAGAAGCCGAAGTGCAGACCGAAGCCGTAGAGCAGGCGCCGGTTGTCGCCGCAGCGGTTGAACAACACAACGTTGCCGTGGAAGAAACCCAGGCCGCGGCCAGCGTCAACGAACCGGCACCAGAAGCCGCCGTTGAAACTGCCGCCGTTACCGTCACGGAAGAAGCTGCAGCCGTAGCGCCTGTCGTTGCTATCCCGGCCGAGGAAACCCCGGCGCCGGCGGAAGCCGCGGTTGAAGAGCCGAAAGTGGAAGAGACTGCCCCGGCAGTGGAATCCGAGCCGGTAGTTGAAACCGTTGCTGCAGAGCCTGTAGTTGAAGCTAAGTCGGTGGAGGACGAGCCTGTGGTCGAAACTGCGCCGGTAGAAGCCGAGCCGGCGGAAGAAACGCCAGTGGTAGAAGCTGCACCTGCGGCGGCAGCCGTGGAAGCCGCTCCGGTGGAAACAGCCCCTGCGCCAGTGGTTGCTCAGCAGCCGGCGCCGGTGAAAGCCGTGCAGAACGTGCTGTACAAACACATCGCCACTGCGCCGATGACCAAAGCGCCGGCACCAGCCTATGTGCCGGAAGAACGCAAGCACAGCGACTGGCAGCGCCCTTCCTTCAACTTCGAAGGCAAAGGCTCCGCAGGCGGCCATTCGGCGGTAAGCCAGGCGACCGCGCCGGCCACCAAACCGCAGCCGGTTAACGAATAAGTTAATCTGCAACCCTAAAAAAACCCGCCATCGGCGGGTTTTTTCTTGCCTGTAAAATACTCAGGCGATCTTCTTCAGTTTTTTGATGTCCAGAACATCCAACTTGCCGTCAAGCCGGCTGACGAACTGCTGAAAATGCGCCGTCTCATTATGCTTATCCAGCGCTTCGCTGCTGGCCCAACGCTCAAAGAACACGAAAACACCCGGCTTTTCCAGATCGCGATGCAAGTCATATTGCAGGTTGCCCAACTCCTGGCGGCTCGGCTCGATAATGTCGTGCACCGCTTCGCTGACGGCGGCTTCAAATCCCGCTTTCGCTTGCAGGGTGGCGATAACGCGTACTTCCATTGCTTTCTCCCTTTCCACTTGATGAAGGTCGACGGTATTGGCGTCGGCATCGTTGAAATCCCGGTTACTATGCGCCCGCCGCGCTATTGATTTCAACTTGTCGGCAACAAACAGATGCATCTGCGGCACTTTCCGCTTATCCTTACACCCCGGCGTGAATAAACCCATTATTCGCTTTTCATTAGACGTATTTGACCGCCGGAGCCTAGCTAGATGACCGCACAACCTCAAGTTCTGAAAATCCGCCGCCCAGACGACTGGCATATCCACCTGCGTGACGATGAAATGCTGAAAACGGTGGTGCCCTATACCAGTCAGGTATTTGGCCGGGCGATCGTGATGCCGAACCTGGTTCCGCCCGTAACGACCGTGGCCGCCGCGCGCGCCTACCGCGATCGCATTCTGGCGGCGGTCCCGCAGGGGCACAACTTCACTCCGCTGATGACCTGCTACCTGACCAACTCCCTGGCGGCCAGTGAACTGGTCAACGGCTTCGAGCAAGGGGTGTTTACTGCCGCCAAGCTGTATCCGGCCAACGCCACCACCAACTCCAGCCACGGCGTCAGCGACGTGACCGGCATTTACCCGTTGTTCGAGCAGATGCAAAAAATCGGCATGCCTTTGCTGATCCACGGCGAAGTGACCGATCCCGCCGTCGATATCTTCGACCGCGAGGCGCGCTTTATCGAACAGGTGATGGAACCGATTCGCCAGCATTTCCCTGAGCTGAAGATCGTCTTCGAGCACATCACCACCAAGGAAGCGGCGCAATATGTGCAGGCAGGCAATCGTTTCCTCGGCGCCACCATCACGCCGCAGCACCTGATGTTCAACCGTAACCACATGCTGGTCGGTGGCATTCGTCCACACTTGTTCTGCTTGCCGATCCTCAAGCGCAATGTCCACCAGGAGGCGCTGCGTCAGGCGGTGGCCAGCGGCTCGGACCGCTTCTTCCTTGGCACCGACTCCGCGCCGCACCTCAAGCACCGTAAAGAGTCCAGCTGTGGCTGCGCCGGTTGCTTCAACGCGCCGAATGCCATCCCGGCTTACGCCGCCGTGTTCGAACAACTCGGCGCGTTGGAGCACTTTGAAGCCTTCTGCTCGCTCAACGGCCCGCGCTTCTATGGCCTGCCGCTCAACGAAGACTTCATCGAACTGCAGCGCGTGCCAACCACACAGCCGGAAGAGATCGCCCTCGGCAATGAATCCGTGATCCCCTTCCTGGCGGGTGAAACCCTGAACTGGTCGCTGAAAGACTGATATTTTTGCTTCGCCCTCTTGCCCCCGCACTTGGTTAACTGTATAAATAAACAGTGAATCGCTTCGGGGGCAATTATGCGTGTTGAAGTCACTATAGATAAAACCCGGCCGCTGCCGGCGGGCGCCATTGAGGCGCTGACCGGAGAACTGGGCAAGCGGGTCAACCGCCAGTTTCCAGACGCCGTCGTGCACGTACGTTATGCCGGCGCCAACGGGCTCTCCGTGCTGGGGGGCGCCAAAACCGACCGGGATCTGATCGAGGAAATCCTTCAGGAAACCTGGGAAAGCGCAGACGAATGGTTTAGCGCAGAATAACACTGCAATGCTGTTTTTGCCGGGGGTCGCTCTCCGGCTTTTTTGTTTCTGGCGCCCTGCCCATTCATCGCTTACCCTTACTCTGGAACAAAATCCGCCTCAGCGCTGTATTTAACGCAAAGGAGTAAGCATGGCCCCGGACAAGGTGAAATCCGAAGACGCAATGACGTTTGGCGAACTGCTGGCGCTGATAGCCGATCAGAAAAGGCGCTTGAACGTACTGGAAGTGGCTTTTTCTTATCTGGCCTTCAGCCTGGATGACAAAGCCAACCAACGGCTGATCCACAGCCTGAAGCTGGAATCGCACAGCCAGAATCGCGATGCCGAAACGCAAAAGCATTTCGCCCATTTGGCCGAAGAGCTGGAAAAATGTCTGCATGGCGCATCGCCGCCTGCCGACGCGGAATAACGCGCTGCGCTCTGCTCATCCGCTGCTGCACATACAAATTTGTAGAATAATTGTTCAAATAAATATTTATTTTGCAAATTTCGGTGACAACCCTCTCCACCGATGAAAGCGGATGCGTATACTGTAATTGCTCTCATGATGATGAGCCGCATTGATCCTCGTTAGTCACTCACGGTAGTTACTACTCAATAAGGGGTCTTTATGGACAGAAATGATGAAGTAATTCAGACGCACCCGCTTGTCGGTTGGGATATCAGTACTGTCGACGTTTACGACGCCATGATGATACGCCTTCATTACCTGTCTTCACTAGACCAAACGCCCGAAGAAGCCCAAGTAGACCGAACGCTTTGGCTGACTACAGATGTCGCCCGTCAATTAATCAATATTTTAGAGGCCGGCATCGCCAAGATTGAAGCTACGGATTACCAGGATCTTGATCGCAGAAAACATTGATTCATCGTCCCCTAACCCTAAGGCGCCGTGACCGTTCCCGGCGCCTTTTTCTTTGCCTTTCACCGTTCAATCAGTGCATTGCGCTCGCCAACCTTTTATCATGGGGCGATAAGCAATTGCTATCAGAGAGGGTGGGCACGTGGAATATGATTTGATCGTGGTGGGCAGCGGTTCAGTCGGCGCGGCGGCAGGGTATTACGCTACCCGGGCCGGCTTGAAAGCGCTGATGATCGACAGCGCCATTCCTCCACATCGCAACGGCAGCCATCACGGCGATACCCGCATCATTCGTCACGCTTACGGCGAAGGTGAAAAGTACGTGCCGCTGGTGCTGCGCGCACAGGCGCTGTGGAATGCGCTGATTCAGCAATCCGGTGAAGAACTGTTCCAGTCGTGCGGCGTGCTCAACCTGGGGCCGCAGCACTCCGAATTCATTCGCAATGCTCAGCAGAGCGCGCAAAAGTTTCGCCTGAATGCGCAAACCCTCAGCGCCGAACAGATCGCTCAACGCTGGCCGGAATTCCGCGCGCCGGAAGGTTACGTCGGCGTCTTCGAGCCGGACGCCGGCTTCCTGCGCTCCGAACTGGCGGTTGCCAGCCTGATCAAACTGGCGAAAGAGGCCGGCTGCAGCCAGCTGTTCAACTGCCCGGTCAGCGCGGTGAACCCCATTGATGGCGGTGTTGAGATCGTCACCGGCGAAGGGCGTTTCACGGCGCGAAAAGCGGTGGTCACCGCAGGCACCTGGGTGAAAGCGCTGTTGCCGCAGCTGCCTATCGCGCCATTGCGCAAGGTATTCTCCTGGCATCAGGCGGACGGCCGCTACAGCGTGAACAATCGCTTCCCGGCCTTTACCGTCGAAGCGCAGGACGGCACGCACTATTACGGCTTCCCGGCGGATAACGATGGCCTGAAAGTGGGCAAACACGACGGCGGCCAGCCGATGGATGCTCCCGAACAGCGCAAACCCTTCGGTAGCTACGCCAGCGACGGCACGGAAGTTTTCTCCTTCCTGCGGCAATTTTTGCCGGGTGTAGGCGTATGTTTACACGGCGAAGCCTGCAGTTATGATATGAGCCCCGACGAAGATTTTATTATCGATACCCTGCCGAATTGCGATCGCCTGATGGTCATCAGCGGCTTGAGCGGCCACGGCTTCAAGTTCGCCAGCGCACTGGGCGAGATCGCCGCGCTGTTCGCGCAGGACAAAGCGCCGCCGGTTGACCTCTCCAGCTTTGGTCTGAAGCGATTCAGCTAAGCGAAGGATTTCGCTGTCCACGTTCCCGTCGCGCCCTGGACAGCGAAATCTGCCGGTTACAATTTATTAACCTGCTAACTCTTTTAAATACCAAGTAAAAATTCTGATAACGGAAATTTCTTGCATTCAGCATTTGAATTTCCGAATTGAACACTTGCAGTGTAAGTCCTATTTTACAGAAGATATGCTCCATCGGCTTTCAACAAGGACGTCACCATGAAACTACTTGTCGTGGACGAATGCTGCTTCACCCGGGTCGGTATAGCCAGCTACTTTGCTGATAGTGGGATTACGACGATCAAGTGCTGCCACAGCATTGAATACGCTACGCCGCTGTTGGCCAGCTTTCAGCCGAGCCACATTCTGGTGAACCTCAGCAACCAATGCCGCTATAACGAAGCGGACGCACAGCTGCAGGCATTTATGGAAGCCAGCCAGTCCGCCTTGCTGTTTATCTATCTCGATACACCTTACCCTTACAGCGAAGCGCCAATGCGCATTGCCGATAATGCCTTTCTGTTCAATAAAAGTATTCTGCCGCTCACCTTACGCACGCTGCGCGAAAATCCGCTGGCGCTGGCCGATGACGGCGAAGAGCGTTCCCTGTTCAGCCCACAGGAACTGACGGTAATGAAATATTGGATGGCGGAGATGCCGAACTACCGCATCGCGAAAAAGCTGCAGATCAGCTCGCATACGGTGTACGTGCACAAGCGTCACATCACGGAGAAGATCAACGCGCGCAACCGGCTGGAGTTCTACTCGCTGTATAACGTGCTGCGCTATTTCTACCCGCCGAGCGCGCCAACCAATTCGACGCCGCTGGCGCTGCTGGCGGTATAACATCAAGCCTGCGATAACGCAGGCTTTTTTATCGCCGCTCCTCCAGCACTCACGCGCGGCGCGCTGTAAAAGACGCCGAGAAAAGGACTATAATCAAGGGTCCTTCTCTTCAGGCGGCTGAAATGTTAAACCGAATACTGGCGGCTATCGTCAACAACGTGCGTGAGCACCTGGTGCTTTACCTTTGTCTGTGGCTGGTGCTGCTGGCGTTGGATGTCTATTTCTTCTTCGTCATGTAAGCCATGCCGCCGTTATTTCCCCGATTGAGCTTCAGCCGCTTCGGCGATCCCACCCAGGTGCTGGAATTGCAGCAGATGAGCAGACCGCTGCTGCGCCCCGGGCAGCGGTTATTGCAGATGCGCTATGCCCCGATCAATCCTTCCGATCTGATCCCGATCCACGGCCAATACGCGCACCGCATCGCCCTGCCGCAGGTGCCGGGATATGAAGGCGTAGGCATCATCCTCAATCCGCAGAATGGACATTCAACGGGCCGACGCGCGCTGGCGGTAATGGGTAACGGCAGTTGGCAAACCTTCGTCACGCTGCCTGAGGATCGGGTGATCTGGGTGCCGGACGACATTGACGACGCTGGCGCAGCGCAAATCTATATCAACCCGCTCACCTGCTGGGTGCTGTTGACGCAATGGCTGCCGCTCAACGCCGGCGACGTACTGCTGCTCAACGGCGGCGGCTCCGCTGTCAGCCTGCTGTTGGCGCAGCTGACGGCGCTGCGCGGTATTCGTCTGGCGGTCGTGGTGCGCAACGCCGCTCATCGCCAGGCTTTACTGGCCGCCGGCGCCTGGCGCGTTATCGAAGCGCCGCAGCTGGTGGAAATGACGAATTTTGGCGCCCGTGCGGCCATCGACTGCATCGGTGGAGAAGACGGATTGCAATTGGCGCGGGCGGTACGCTCCGGCGGCGATTTTGTGGCGCTGGGCCTGCTGAGCGGCCGCCAGGTAGACTGGCGGCGCGTGGTGGACGAGTTAAAGCTGCGCGCTTCGCTGTTCCACCTGCGCAAATGGAACGCACAGGCGGCGCCGGCGCAATGGCAGATGGCGTTTTATCAGTTGTTCCAGCTGCTGCGGCGCGGCCAGCTGGCGCTGCGCCCACCCGCCGCGATTTATCCTTTGCATCAGTACGCAGCGGCGCTGCAGCATGCCGCACAACCCGGCGTGAGCGGAAAAATCTTCCTCACTCCGGCGCCGCCGGAGGCTGGCGCGGCGGGCGGCCGTCCCCCAGGATAACCGCCAGCCGATAGCCGCCCTCGGTGGTCTCCAGCGCGATGCGCGCCACGATCGTCAGTGGCACCGACAGCAACATGCCCACCGGGCCGAGCAGCCAGCCCCAAAAGATCAGCGACAGGAACACCACCAGCGTCGACAGTCCCAGCCCGCGCCCCATCACCCGCGGTTCGAGGATATTACCGATCACCATGTTGACAGCGATAAAGCCGCCCGCCACCACCAGCGCATCCCCCAATCCGTTGAACAACAGCGCCTGAATCAGCGGCGGAATGGCGGCCAACACCGAGCCGATATTGGGAATATAGTTGAGCAGAAACGCCAGCAGCCCCCAGATAAAGGCGAAGCGCACGCCGACCGCCGCCAGGAAGATCCAGACGATCACCCCAGTGGCCAGGCTGATGATGGTTTTAATCACCAGATAGCGCGTCACGCCGTCCAGCGCCCGCCGCATCGCGGCGAGCCCCTCGTTCGGCTTATCCAGCGCCTGCTGCAGCTTGTAAGGCAGCAGCTGCACTTCGAACAGCATAAACACCACGGTCATCAGCAGCAGGAAGACGTTGGTCATGGCGCCAGACAGGTGCCCCAGCATGCGGGTGACCAGATTCATCGCCGCGCTGGGATCAACATACTGCAGCATCGCTTCGCTGGAGAGGCTGATATTGAAGCGATCGGCGTAATGCTGCAGCTCGCGCAGCTTCTCGATCATCATGCCGCGATACTGCGGCAGCGAGCGGGCGAACTCATTGAGCGAAGCGCCCAACATGCCGATAAACAGCATCACGACCACGATCACCGCCGTCAGCAGCAGCGTCACCCCGACGATACGCGGCACCCGCTTGCGTTCCAGCATCGCCACCAGCGGGTTCAGCACCATGGCGAGAAACACCGCCAGTAAAAACGGCACCACGATGTCGGCGGCGGCTTTCACCCCGGCCAGAATGATCACCAACATCGCCAGCAGGACGGCCAGACGCAGGCTGCTGTCGGTCACGTGGGTTCGGCCCATGACGTTTCCTTGTTATTTCACTGGGTTAACCGGCCTCATGGGGCCGTCTCTTGGCGCTAATGGTAGCAAAATCCGCCGCTGCACCGCAGGGATTTAGCGAAACCGTTCGACAACGTTAATCTTTCCGCCCTGCTCTGCGCCGCAAAAAATAGGCATAACCTTTGCCAACAAATAATCTCACCGGGCAACTCACGCGAGGTTTACGTAAAATGACAAAAGCTGACATTAATAGATAATAAGCCTAATTTTCAACAACTAGCACAATCGCCGGGCGAGAGAAACAATATCATCTTCAACGATTTATCTGAAGGTTCCCGAACATCTCAAACAAATTCACTGACTAATATTTCTAAGAAGTAACATAGTTAAATTTATTATTGATTTTATGTTTCCTAAAGTTTAATTATTGCAGCCAGCCAATCGGTAATCGAAGGAAACAGGATGCTCTGGAAAAATACCGCCGATCGTTTCGGCCATGTGTCAGTGTTGATCCACTGGCTGGTGGCGTTGACGGTGTACGGCATGTTCGCGCTCGGCCTGTGGATGGTCACGCTGGGCTATTACGACGTCTGGTATCACCAGGCGCCGGAGATCCACAAAAGCATCGGCACGCTGCTGTTCATCGTGATGGTGATCCGCGTGATCTGGCGCTTTGTCTCGCCGCCGCCCAAACCTCTGGCCAGCTATGGCCGCCTCACTCGCGTCAGCGCCATCCTCGCGCATCTGGCGCTGTACGCCGTGCTGTTCGGCATTCTGATCAGCGGCTATCTGATCTCCACCGCCGACGGTCAACCGATCAGCGTCTTCGGCTGGTTCGACGTGCCCGCCACCGTGACCGGCATGGCGGAACAGGCCGACACCGCCGGCGCCATACACCTTTACCTGGCCTGGGCCGTGGTAGTGCTCTCGGTACTGCACGGGCTGGCCGCGCTTAAACATCACTTTATCGATCGTGATGTCACTTTGAAACGGATGCTGGGTAGCAGCGCCGATTAACCTTTGGATTTATGGAGATTGCTATGTTGAAAAAGACCGTATTGGGCCTGACCGCAGGTGCCCTGCTGCTGAGCGCCGGTTCCGCACTGGCGGCGGACTACAAGATCGACAAACAGGGCCAGCACGCCTTTATCGAGTTCCGCATCCAGCATCTGGGCTACAGCTGGCTGTACGGCAGCTTTAAAGACTTCGACGGTGGCTTCACCTTCGACGAAAAAGATCCTTCGAAGGACAAGGTCAACGTGACCATCAATACCGCCAGCGTCGACACCAACCATGCCGAGCGCGACAAGCACCTGCGCAGCGCCGAATTCCTCAACGTGGAGAAGAACAAGCAGGCCAAGTTTGAATCCACCGAAGTGAAGAAAAACGGCGACGGTTATGCGGTGGTCGGCAACCTGACGCTGAACGGCGTCACCAAACCGGTTACGCTGGACGCCAAACTGATTGGCCAGGGCAACGATCCGTGGGGCGGCTACCGCGCCGGCTTTGAAGCCAACGGCAAGATCAAGCTGAAAGATTTCGGCATCACCACCGATCTGGGCCCGGCGTCGCAAGACGTTGAGCTGATCATCTCCGTAGAAGGCGTGCGCGAGAAATAAAAAAAAGCCCGGCTTGGCGGCCGGGCTTCTCATTTCCTCAGGCTCAGCGGGCTGGGCCTTCTTCTTCCGGTGCCGGAATGTGCATCGTGGTCTGCAGCAAGCCTTTCGACTTATTGAAGATCTTGACGCCATTTTCACGGCCGGCACGGCGCGCGCGCTGTTCTTCGCGCGGCAGCTTCAGCTCTTCGCGGCAAATCTCGCTGCAGCATCCTTCAAACTTGGCGGCGCAGCTCGGGCACTGAATAAACAACAGATGGCAGCCGTCGTTCTTGCAGTTGGTATGAGTGTCGCACGGCGCTCCGCACTGGTGGCAGTTGGCGATCACATCGTCGGAGATGCGCTCGCCCATGCGCTCATCGAACACGAAGTTTTTGCCGATAAACTTCAGCGGCAACCCCTGTTCTTTCGCTTTGCGGGTGTATTCGATGATCCCGCCTTCCACGTGGTAGATGTTTTTAAAACCGTTGTGCAGCATATAGGCGCTGGCTTTTTCACAGCGAATGCCGCCGGTACAGTACATGACGATATTCTTGTCTTTGCTGTCCTGCAGCATCTCCACCGCCATCGGCAAC
Source organism: Serratia nematodiphila DZ0503SBS1 (assembly GCF_000738675.1). Classification (NCBI taxonomy): domain Bacteria; kingdom Pseudomonadati; phylum Pseudomonadota; class Gammaproteobacteria; order Enterobacterales; family Yersiniaceae; genus Serratia; species Serratia nematodiphila. The sequence continues at coordinate 4,144,813 of NZ_JPUX01000001.1, forward strand.
TGATCGCGGAAGGTATCCGACGGCACCTCGATGGCGTTTTCGAAGTGGCCGACTTCGTACTCATAGTGGTTGCGCATATCGACAAATACCGTATTCGGATCGTCGATCATCTGATTGACGCGCTCGGCCTGCAGATACTCGCCGACGTTGCTCGGATCGAAACTTTCGTCATCGATGCCGTCGGCCACGATACGCTCACGCACCTTGAGGCGCAGCACCCAGAAGGATTTGCCGTCGTCTTCGAGCGCGATATTCAGGCGTACCTGATCCAGCGCCGGGTGCGAGGCGAACAGCGCGGCTTTGAACGCGTCGAAGTTATGCTGCGGCACGCTGATCTGCGCGTTGATGCCCTCTTTCGCCACGTAGATGCGGCCAAACACCTTCAGTTTTTCAAACTGAACGTACAGGCTGTCGCGAAACGCCTTGGGATCGTCGATGGAGAAGTATTTGTAAAAAGAAACTGTGGTGCGCGGCTCGGTTTCCGCCAGCATGCGCGCCTTCAGTTCCTCATTAGAAATTCGGTTATGTAACACTGGCATGGTGTACTTTCCTGTCTTTCGGGAGGTGACTGATTACCGCGCGCAGCCAGCAGGCCCACGCGCGGCGCACATCATACCCGAAAAACCGCCGCCGCGCAGCCCTGGCGCAGCGCCCCGTTCAGCGCCCGCCGCCTTCGGTAAACGCGGAAGCCACCATACCGAGCGCCATCATCACGCCGGCAAGCGCCAATATCGCGTTCATCTGCAGATGTGCGCCGACGCTGCCGACCGCCGCCCCCAACACCAGCAGCCCCGCACTGATCCATGATGCCAACATATTTACCCTCTAAATAATTACCGACAATAATATCGCCATTATCTTTGGCAGGAAAGATTGTGGAAAAATTCGGCATTCGATGCATATTTAACGCCCCAAAAGGGATTTTAATGCGTTGTGTTTTCCCGGATCGCCAGAAAAATGCCACAATAGTCGCAAACAAACGGCAGAAACGAACCTTGCCGCCGAGTTCACCCGGCTGCCAGACCGTGCGATGACGCTGTCATTACACTTAAACAACCGTATTCAAACAGAGAACCCATGACTCAAGTTCCTACTTTCAATCGCTCCTTATTGCACCCGCGCTACTGGCTGACCTGGGTCGGCATCGGCTTGCTGTATCTGCTGGTGTTGCTGCCTTACCCCGTCATCTACTGGCTCGGCACCTCGATTGGGCGATTTTCCATGCGCTTTCTCAAGCGGCGCGTCGCTATCGCCCAACGCAACCTCGAGCTCTGTTTTCCCGACATGCCGCAGGCCGAACGCGATGCGCTGGTGGTAAAGAATTTCGAATCGGTCGGCATGGGGCTGTTTGAAACCGGCATGGCGTGGTTCTGGCCCAACTGGCGCATCGAGCGCTGGTTCAAGGTCAGCGGCCTGGAGCATATCCAAAAAGCGCGCGACAACCAGCAAGGCGTGCTGCTGATTGGCCTGCACTTTTTGACGCTGGAGCTGGGCGCGCGCATCTTCGGCATTCACAACCCGGGCATCGGCGTTTACCGCCCGCACGACAACAAGCTGATGGACTGGCTGCAAACCTGGGGGCGCATGCGTTCCAACAAGTCGATGCTGGATCGCAAGGACGTCAAAGGCATGATCCGTGCCCTGAAACAGGGCGATATCATCTGGTATGCGCCGGATCACGACTACGGCCCGCGCAGCAGCGTTTTCGTGCCGCTGTTCGCCGTGGACAAAGCCGCCACCACCACCGGCAGCTATGTGCTGGTGCGAATGGGTAAACCGGCGATCATTCCGTTCACCCCGCGTCGCCTGCCGGACGGCAAAGGGTATGAACTGATCATGCAGCCGGCGGTGGAAAACTTCCCGCTGGATAATGAACTCGACGCCGCCGCCTTCATGAATAAAGTGGTGGAAAAAGAGATCCTGATGGCACCGGACCAATACATGTGGCTGCATCGCCGCTTCAAGACCCGTCCGGAAGGCGAGCCTTCGCTTTACTGATAAAACCAACCCGCCGCCGGCGGGTTTTTTATTGCGTGCCTCTTGAGAATCGCCGGCGAGGGTGGGATGGTAATGCCTTTGCCGACACCCCAGGAGCCGCTATGTACATTGTCAGCCTGACCTACCATCGCCCGATCGCCGACGTCGACAGCCACCTTGACGGGCACATCGCCTGGCTTAAGAAATATTTTCAGGACGGCACCTTCGTCGCTTCCGGCCGCAAGAATCCCCGCACCGGCGGCGTGATCCTGGCCAAGGGCATTGAGCGTGCGCAGCTGGACGCCATCCTGGCCGAAGATCCGTTCAACGCCGTGGCCCACTACGAGGTCATCGACTTTAGCGCTACCACCACCGCCGCTGGTTTCGAGACGCTGGTCGGCTTATAAAACGCTGTAAATTCCGTGCGCTAAGCGCGGAATAAGGTTTAAACGCCATTTTTAAAACTTTATTTCATTTTTCACCCTATTTCCGTCTTCTGGTTTGCCGTTGCCACGCAGGCGGCGCATACTTATCAGGCTAACTTTCACGTTTTGCCCCTTCATCATGCCGCCGGCAAAGCGCGTCACCTTTCGGCAGTGGACATTTATGGCTTCGGCAGCAGAACCCGTTAACTGGAAACGCAACCTTTTCGTCGCCTGGGTCGGGTGTTTTCTCACCGGCGCCGCCTTCAGCCTGGTGATGCCGTTTCTTCCGCTGTACGTAGAGACGCTGGGCGTAACCGGCCATCAGGCGCTCAACATGTGGTCCGGTCTGCTGTTCAGCATCACCTTCCTGTTTTCCGCTATCGCCGCGCCGTTTTGGGGCGCCCTGGCCGACCGACGCGGCCGTAAACTGATGCTGCTGCGCTCCGCCCTGGGCATGGCGATCGTCATGGTGCTGATGGGCATGGCGCAAACGGTCTGGCAATTTCTCGCGCTGCGCGCGGTGCTGGGGCTGCTCGGCGGGTTCATCCCCAACGCCAACGCGCTGATCGCCACCCAGGTGCCGCGCAACCGCAGCGGCTGGGCGCTCGGCACCCTGTCTACCGGCGGCGTCGGCGGCGCGCTGATCGGCCCGCTGATCGGTGGCCTGTTGGCCGATCTGTACGGGCTGCGCCCGGTGTTTTATATCACCGCCGCGGTGCTGTTCGTCTGCTTTGTGCTGACGCTGCTGTATGTCAAAGAGCAATTCACCCCGGTGCAAAAGCGCGACATGTTGCACGCAAAACAGGTGTTCGCCTCGCTGAAGAACCCGAAGCTGGTGCTCAGCCTGTTCGTGACCACCATGATCATTCAGATCGCCACCGGCTCGATTGCGCCGATCCTGACGCTGTATGTGCGCGATCTGGCCGGCGCCACCCATAACCTGGCGTTTATCAGCGGGCTGATTGCCTCGGTGCCCGGCGTCGCGGCCTTGATGAGCGCCCCACGGTTGGGCAAGCTGGGCGATCGCATCGGCCCGGAGCGCATTCTGGTGTTTATGCTGATCGTCTCGGTGCTGCTGCTGATCCCGATGGCGTTCGTGCAAACGCCGTGGCAGCTTGGGGTACTGCGTTTTCTGCTGGGAGCGGCCGACGGCGCGCTGCTGCCGGCGGTACAGACGCTGTTGATTTATAACTGCACCAATCAGGTAGCCGGCCGAATCTTCAGCTACAACCAATCGTTCCGCGACGTCGGCAACGTCAGCGGTCCGCTGCTCGGCGCTGCGGTCTCCGCCGGCTACGGTTTTCGCGCGGTCTTCGCCGTCACCGCTTTAGTGGTGCTGTTCAACGCCGGTTATTCCTGGTGGTGTCTGCGACGGCGGCCGGGCTATTTGCGGGAAGACACGCTGCAGGAAGAACAATAGCTGCATTTATCGCCAGCTTCCTCCGTTGGCCGGATCAACGGCGCATTTCCCCCACTTTTAATAATGCCTCCTTCGGGCCGGCGAATTTTCGTCCCACCCAGAGCTTTCTTATCTCAACACTTTGTTTATCAACAATTAATTAACTTTCAGCGCATAAAACCCGCTGTCAATCATATTCCTGTCACAACCAACAGAAAAACCAGAAAAGGAGATGCTTGTCGACTTTTCGTCTAAAAAATGGGATACAGGTACTAGACAAAACCAACGACCAGTTATCAAATGGTTAAATAATATCACGCCAGATGTGAAACATCGGCCAAGTGAAGAAAAGGTCAGCACGCTTTCCACGGTTTATCAGCGTTGCAGCCACGGTGTTTGTCGGGTAATCCGCATTGGGCGGATCGCCTTTATTAAATACACATACATACCACAGTACGGGCTGCAGCCTTGCAGCGCCTTTTATTGGGAAATCGTTATGCAATCCTCTGTCAATAAGTCAGAAAGCCGGACCTTCTTCGGCCATCCCTATCCGCTGGGTTCTCTGTTCTTCACCGAAATGTGGGAGCGTTTCTCGTTCTACGGCATCCGTCCGCTGCTGATCCTGTTTATGGCCGCCACCGTGTACGACGGCGGTCTGGGTCTCGCGCGCGAGAACGCGTCGGCGATCGTCGGCATCTTCGCCGGCAGCATGTACCTGGCGGCACTGCCGGGCGGCTGGCTGGCGGACAACTGGCTCGGCCAACGCAAGGCCGTCTGGTACGGTTCGATCCTGATCGCGCTCGGCCACCTGTCGATCGCCCTGTCCGCGGTGATGGGCACCAACCTGTTCTTCATCGGCCTGATGTTCATCGTGCTCGGTTCCGGCCTGTTCAAGACCTGTATCTCGGTGATGGTCGGCACGCTTTACAAGAAAGGCGATGCGCGCCGCGATGGCGGTTTCTCGCTGTTCTACATGGGCATCAACATCGGCTCGTTCATCGCTCCGCTGATCTCCGGTTGGCTGATCAAGTCACACGGCTGGCACTGGGGCTTCGGCATCGGCGGTATCGGGATGCTGGTGGCGCTGGTGATCTTCCGGGTGTTCGCCGTCCCGGCGATGAAACGCTATGACCGCGAAGTGGGCCTGGACTCCACCTGGAACAGCCCGGTAGCGAAGAAAAAAGGCGTCGGCGCCTGGTTGCTGGCGCTGGCGGTCATCCTGGTGGCCGTCATCGTGCTGATCGCTCAGGGCACCATCGTCATCAATCCGGTCGAAGTGGCCAGCGTGCTGGTGTACGTGATCGCTGCGTCGGTCACCCTGTACTTCATCTATCTGTTCGCCTTTGCCGGCCTGAGCCGCAAAGAGCGCGCACGCCTGCTGGTGTGCTTCATCCTGCTGATCTCCGCTGCGTTCTTCTGGTCGGCGTTTGAGCAAAAACCGACCTCGTTCAATCTGTTCGCCAACGATTACACCAATCGCATGATTGGCGGCTTCGAGATCCCGGCGGTGTGGTTCCAGTCGATCAACGCCCTGTTCATCATCCTGCTGGCGCCGGTGTTCAGCTGGGCCTGGCCTGCGCTGGCACGCAATAACGTGCGTCCGAGCAGCATCACCAAGTTCGTGATCGGTATCCTGTGCGCCGCCGGCGGTTTCGGCCTTATGATGTTGGCCGCGCAGAATGTGCTGAGCAACGGCGGCGCCGGCGTATCGCCGATGTGGCTGGTGGGCAGTATCCTGATGCTGACGCTGGGTGAGCTGTGCCTGAGCCCGATCGGGCTGGCCACCATGACGCTGCTGGCGCCGGAGAGAATGCGCGGTCAGATGATGGGGCTGTGGTTCTGCGCCAGCGCGTTGGGCAACCTGGCGGCCGGTCTGATCGGCGGTCACGTCAAGGCCGACCAACTGGATATGCTGCCGGATCTGTTCGCCCGCTGCTCAGTCGCGTTGCTGATCTGCGCCGCCGTGCTTATCGTGCTGATCGTGCCGATTCGCCGCATGCTGGAAAATACCCAGTCCAAGAGCGCACAAAAGCCGGCGACCAGCGCCTGACGGATAAACCGTTTTATCTCGCAAACCGGCGCTCGATGCGCCGGTTTTTTTATGCCTGCCAGGCCTGGTGTTGCAATACCACCCGGTAGCCATCAGGATCTTCAAAGGTTTGCCCCGCCCGATCCCAATAGGGGTTATAGGCGGCGACCGCCAAGAACCCCGCCGCCCGCATCCGCTCACACGCGGCTCGCCATTCGTTCTCATCCGGCAGATAAAACACCAGCAGGTGATCCTGCGTCGGCGCTTGTCCAACCTGCACCCCACGATGCTGCGTGAACTCCAGATGGTAAGCATGCTGCGGATGCCCGATCATCATGCCGTCAAAGCCCAGATGATCGACAAACTCGCCCAGCCTTTCGAACCCCAGCCCACGGCAATACAGCGCGGCAATCTCTTGCAACCGATCTGTCGGGCGCGCGATGCGCAACACCGCTTTGGCTATCGACATGTACGCCTCCGCCTCATGATAATTTCATACAGCGCCATACCCGCCAGCATCGCCAACAGGAACGGCCACACCCGCTGCATCTCCGCCCCCGCCAACACCCAGGCCGGGCCGGGGCAAATCCCCGCGATGCCCCAGCCGATGCCAAACAGCGCGCTGCCCGCCAGCAAACGGCGATCCACACGCCCGGCGGCCGGGATCTGCAGCGGCTCGCCCAACAGGCTCCGCTCGCGTCGCCGCGCCCACAGGAAGGCCGGCGCCGCCACCGCGATCGCCCCAGCCATCACCAGCGCCAACGAGGGATCCCACGTGCCGGTAACGTCGAGAAACGCCAATACCTTGGCCGGATTGGCCATGCCGGCAATAATTAACCCCAGACCGAAAATCACGCCGCTCAGCAGCGCCAACAGCGTTTTAAGCATTTTCACCCCCCCAACGTGTGGCGCATCAGCCACACGGTCATAAAGCCCAGCAGCATAAACAACGCCGTGGCGGCCAGTGAACGCGGCGCCAACCGCGCGATGCCGCACACGCCGTGCCCGCTGGTGCAACCGCTGCCCAATCGAGTGCCCAAGCCCACCAACAGCCCTGCGGCCGCCAGCCAGCCGTTGCCAACCGAGATCTCACCGGATGGCAACGCCGCAGCGGCAGCATATAGCCAGGGGGAGAGCAGCAACCCGCCAATAAATGCGGCGCGCCAGCCCCGCTCCCGGCCGCCCGCGCTCAATAAACCGCCGGTAATGCCACTGATACCGGCGATCCGGCCGTTGAACAACAGCAGCAGCGCTACCGCGCCGCCGATAATGGCCCCGCCCGCCAACGCGGAATACGGCGTGAAGTGCTGCCAGTCAATGGTCATCGCGGTTCTCCGGCTGTGGGCAATACAGTTGATACAGGGTCGCGAGCAGCGCCAGCGCTTTGGCATCGGCCACCGCATAGTAAATCTGCTTGCCGGCTCGCCGGGTGGAGACCAACCCCTCCTCGCGCAGCACGCCAAGCTGTTGGGACAGCGTCGGCTGGCGGATATCCAGCGCCTGCGCCAGTTCGCTCACCGCCATCTCGCCCTGACTGAGCCGGCACAGCAGCAGCAGCCGATCTTCGTTGCCCAGGGTACGCAGCATCGCACCGGCCTGCGCCGCCGCCTTGCGCATCGCATCAATATCCATTGCCTCTCCATCAGTTTATAAAATCATATAATATAATTTTATAAACCATTTTGCCGTGCCGCGCCACAGACTGGTGTGAAACAGCGACGCATGGCATGCTGTCCTCCCTCTTTTGCCGCGCGGAGCCTGCTTACGATGCTGTTTTTTCACGACGTTCTGCCGCCCGATCGGCCTGTCCGGCCGTTAGCCAGGGATTATCGCCACGGCGACAGCGAGCCGGACCACTACCATAACTGCGCGCAGCTGATCCACAGCCTGAGCGGCGTGGTGCAGGTCACGACCCGGCTCGGCAGCTGGGTGGTGCCGCCCGGCCGCGGCGTCTGGGTGCCGGCGAAAGTGGTGCACAGCCTGCGTATCACCGGCCAGGTGGCGGCCAGGACGTTGTTCGTCGATCCGTTGGCGCGCGCCGATCTGCCGGCCCAATGCCAGGTAGTGCAGGTTTCCCCGCTGCTGCGCGAGTTGATTATCTGTGCGATGGAGATTGCGCCCGGCTACCCCAGCGGCGGGCGCGATGAGCGCGTGATGGAGCTGATTCTGGATGAGTTGCGAATGTTGCCGATCCTGCCGCTGCACCTGCCGGAACCTCGCGAAGCCTCGCTGCTCGCCCTGTGCCGCCATATCCAGGCCACGCTGGCGCAGCCCTGGACGCTGGAACAGGCTGCCGCTCATCTCAGCGTCAGCGGACGCACCCTGTCGCGACGCTTCCTGCGAGAAACCGGGCTGCATTTTAGCGACTGGGTGCGACGCGCCCGTTTGCTGGCGGCATTAAACGCGCTGGCGACCGGCCGCTCGGTGTTGGAAGTGGCGCTGGATCTCGGCTATGACAGCCCCAGCGCGTTCAGCGCCATGTTCCGCCGGCTGCTGGGAGTAGCACCCAGCGACTATTTCAGCCGGACTGCGCCGACGTTGGCGCCAGATAGCGCCCGGCGACGTTGAACAGCGCCTGCAGCGAGGCGCTGGCGGAGTCGACGTCGATGCCAACGCCATAAGTCGCCTCACCTTGCGGCAGCGTACAGCGAATATAAGCCACCGCTCGGCTATCGCTCTGATGCCCCAAGGTATGCTCGTGGTAATCCTCGATCGCCAGCGGCAAGCCGAAGCGCTGACGCAGCGCATCCACCGCGCTGGACAGCAGACCGTTGCCGGCCCCCTGCAGGCGCAGCGGCTCTCCCTCGCAGGCAACTCGCGCGTTGAAGCTGTATGCCTCTGCGCCATGGCTTTCCGTCTGGTAGCTTAACAGCTGCAAACGCGGCTGCTCCACCAGCCCGTAAGTATCGCGGAATAAGCGCCACAGCTGCGCGCCGCTCATTTCTTTGCCGCTGCCGTCGGTCGCGCGCTGCACCACCTGGCTGAAATCAATCTGCAAACCGCGCGGCAACGCCAGCCCATGATTCTGCTCCAACAGCCAGGCGGCGCCGCTTTTGCCGGACTGGCTGTTGACCCGGATCACCGCCTCATAGCTGCAACCGACATCGGCGGGATCGAGCGGCAGGTATGGCACCTGCCAGCGGCCATCTTGCCGCTGCCGCTGTGCGGCGAAACCTTTCTTGATCGCATCCTGATGCGAACCGGAGAAGGCGGTAAACACCAACTCGCCGGCATAAGGATGGCGAGGATGCACCGGCAGCTGATTGCACTGTTCCACCACCTCCACCACCTGCTTCAGGCGGCTGAAGTCGAGACCCGGCGCCACGCCCTGGGTATAGAGATTCAACGCCAGCGTGACCAGATCGACGTTGCCGGTGCGCTCTCCGTTGCCGAACAGGCAGCCTTCGACCCGATCGGCGCCGGCCAGCAAGGCCAGCTCCGCGCAGGCCACGCCGGTGCCGCGATCGTTATGCGGATGCACGCTGATCGCCACATCGGCGCGACGGCTGAAGTGACGGCAGAACCATTCGATCTGATCGGCATACACGTTGGGCGTGCTCACTTCCACCGTCGCCGGCAGGTTGATGATCATCGGCCGCTGCGGCCCCGGCTGCCAAACCTCCGCCACCGCTTCGCAGATCTCCAGCGCAAACTCTAACTCAGTAAAACAGAAGGTTTCCGGCGAATATTCGAAGCACCAGGCGGTATCGGGCTGCGCCTCGCACTGCCGGCGAATGCGCCGCGCGCCGTTCACCGCCAGCGCCACGGTCGCCGCCTTATCCTGGCGGAACACGATGTCGCGAAACATCGGCGCCGTGGCGTTATACAGATGCACGATAGCCCGCGGCGCCCCCTGCAGCGCCTCGAAGGTGCGATCGATCAGATCGTCGCGCGACTGCGTCAGCACCTGGATCGTGACGTCGTCCGGGATCAGCCGCTCGTCGATCAGCGTGCGTACAAAGTCGAAATCCGTTTGCGACGCCGAAGGGAACGCCACCTCGATCTCTTTGAAACCACACTGCAACAACAATTGATAGAATTCGCGCTTGCGCGCGTTATCCATCGGCTCCGCCAGCGCCTGGTTGCCGTCGCGCAGATCGCTGGAGCACCAGCGCGGCGCCTGCCGCAGCGTACGCGCAGGCCATTGGCGGTCCGGCAACGCCACCGGCGGGAACGGTCGGTATTTGCTTGAAGGGTCGATTAACATGGGCTTCTCCTGACGCCAGAGTGAACGATAGCGTCATTATTTCCCGCCATCGCCTCCTCTTCTCCCGCTTTGCGGACAACCATCGTCGCAAAGCGGACAACAAAAAAATTTGCATCCTGCGCCAGTGAGACAACAATTAGTTTTGACGTTTTCCCCCACCGCGCCGGCAATGCGCCGGACGCTTTACTCTCATTGTCAACGGAGGCGAACATGAGCCTGTATGCAACCCTGGAAGAAGCCATCGAGGCCGCACGCGAAGAGTTTATCGACACCGCCGAAGGCGGCAGCGGTGACGAACCGCCGGTGCCCCAGCAGTTCAATCTGCAAAAGTACGTGATGCAGGATGGCGACACGATGTGGCAGGCGGAGTTCTTCGAAGAAGAAGGAGAGGCGGTAGAATGTCTGACGCTGCGCAGCGGTGCGGCGGCGCAGGCGATCTTCGACGGTGACTACGACGAGGTGGAAATTACCGCCGAATGGATAGATGAAAACACCCTGTACGAATGGGAGGAAGGCGACTTTCAGCTCGAACCGCCGCTGGATACCGAAGAAGGCCAGGCCGCAGCCGATGAGTGGGATGAACGTTAACCCGCACCACGCTTTCATCGCCAAGGAGGCCGCATGATTATTCGCCGGGCACGCCCTACCGACTACCCCGCCATTTTGCAGCTACAGGGGGAAAACGTGCCGGAAGCGCTCGACGAGCGCCAAAAACGGCAGGGATTTATCGTATCGCGCATGAATGAGGCGCAGCTGGCGGCGATCAACCGCGGCATCGGCATATGGGTGGCCGAACAGGAGAACCAACTGGCGGGGTTTGTTTGCCTGATGCCCGCCGACGTGCAACCGCGCCCGCCGGTGGTGGAGGCGATGCTGGTGACGCTCGCCACGCAATCCTTCGCCGGACGGCCGCTGAGTGAGCAGCGGGTATTTCTCTACGGCCCCGTCTGCCTCGCCGCCGCCTGGCGCGGCAAAGGCGTGCTGAAGCGCCTCTACGCCGCGGTCAAAGCGCATACCTGCCATGACTATGACGTGGGCGCGTTGTTTATCGACGACGACAATCCGCATTCGTTGGCCGCTCACGTGCAAGGGTTGGGGATGACGGCGCTGGCGCCTTTCCATTGCGGGCAGCAAGGCTATCAGCTGGTGGTGTTCGCCACCCGCTGAACGAAATTACTCGTAGGGGCCATGCTGCGCATCAAACGGCAGCATAAAGGTGTCCACCACCATCGACAGCGGGACGTCTATCACCGTGACGTAGCGCCAGGGCGTGTCACGCAGATCCCACTGCACGCCGGGATAGTACTGGTGGCCATGCCCCGCACCGGGCACGGTGCGGCTGATAATGCTGCCGCAGCCGGTGAGTGTCATCACACCGGCCGTCACGCAGGCCAGCCGAAGATAGGGAGAGAGCTTCACGACATTGACTCTGAGCAAGGGGTTGTTTCGCGAGTGAACAACGCATCGGCCGCAGTCTATCACAGTTCCCTTTCTCCACCGGTACCGGCGCACGTAAGCAAAAGGTAAAAAAAACGGGGAATGCGCCATGCGCATTCCCCGTCTGAGCGTTGCCGATTAGCAATTAACGCCGGCCCGTAGGGTGCGCCAGCGGGTTGTGCGGCAACTGCTGATAATGCTCACGCCAGGCGGCGCCTTCCGGCAACAGCCAGACGCGCTGATGCAAACGAGCCAGCGTGACCGGATCGCTCAGCAGCTCCAGGCGTTTGCCCTTCACCAGCTTCTCAGGCCCCAACTGCAGCGCTTCGTTCACCCGCTCCTCACGATTGCGATCGAGCGTCGCGCGCAGATGGTGACGCGCCGTCGCCAACGCCGTCGCCAGCGCATTGAAGGATGGATTGACCACCGCATGCATAAAGCCGTTGGTCAGCGCGCGGTTGCGGTTGAGATGCAGATATTCTTCCGTCGCCAACAGCTCACGCGGCGGATTGTACTCTTCCGGGATCAGGAACAGCTTGGCGCGTTTGCTTTTCATGCCCAGCGTTGCGCGGCTCGACAACACCGACACAAACGGCGACAGGATCAGCGAGAACACGATCGGCGCCAACCACCACAGGAAGCGCAGATCCAGCCACGCCATGCCGCCGGCCCACACCAGGCCCAGCAACATCTGCGAGCCATGGCGGCGGAACGCTTCGCCCCACGGCGTATCATCATCGTCACGCTGCGGCGAATTCCACACCACTTCCCAACCGAGGAAGGCGCTCACCACGAACACGGTATGGAACAGCATGCGCACCGGTGCCAGCAGCACCGAGAACAGCATTTCCATCAGCATCGAAATGAACAGACGGAACGCCCCGCCGTATTCTTTCGCGCCCTTGGCCCAGATCAGCACAATACTGAGCAACTTCGGCAGGAACAGCAGCACCAGCGTGGTGGAGAACAGCGCTATCGCCAGCTCGGGCCGCCACTGCGGCCAGACCGGGAACAGCTGCCGTGGCTGCAGGAAGTATTGCGGCTCCATCAGCGTATGCACCACCTGCAATGCGGTGGAGAGCGCCAGGAACATAAACCACAGCGGCGCCGACAGGTAGGACATGACACCGGTAAGGAACACCGCGCGGTGCACCGGGTGCATGCCTTTCACCAGGAACAGGCGGAAGTTCATCAGGTTGCCGTGACACCAGCGACGGTCGCGCTTCAGCTCGTCCAGCAGGTTTGGCGGCAGCTCTTCATAACTGCCCGGCAGATCGTAAGCGATCCACACGCCCCAGCCGGCGCGGCGCATCAGCGCCGCTTCAACGAAGTCGTGCGACAGGATAGACCCGGCGAAAGAGCCCTCGCCCGGCAGCGGCGCCAGCGCACAGTGCTCGATAAACGGCTTCACGCGGATGATGGCGTTGTGCCCCCAGTAGTGCGACTCGCCCAGCTGCCAGAAATGCAGGCCGGCGGTGAACAACGGCCCGTAAACGCGGGTGGCGAACTGCTGCACGCGCGCATACAGGGTATCCATGCCGGACGCCTTCGGCGCCGACTGGATGATGCCGGCGTTCGGGTTGGCTTCCATCAGGCGCACCAGCCCGGTGAGGCATTCGCCGCTCATCACGCTGTCGGCATCCAGGATCACCATGTAGCTGTACTCACCGCCCCAGCGACGGCAGAAGTCGTCGATGTTGCCACTCTTGCGTTTGACGCGGCGGCGGCGGCGGCGATAGAAGATGCGGCCGTGGCCATCGACATCGCGGCACAGCTCCATCCACGCCTTTTGCTCGGCCACGCAGATGTCCGGATCGTAGCTGTCGCTCAGCACGTAGATATCGAAGTGTTCCAGCTGACCGGTCGCGGCGACGGACTCATAGGTCGCACGCAGGCCGGCGAACACGCGTTCGACGTCTTCGTTGCAGATCGGCATGATCAGCGCAGTGCGGTGCGCCGGGTTGATCGGCTCATCGCCCTTGATGGTGGAGGAAATGCTGTATTTGTCCTTGCCGATCAGCAGCTGCAGGAAGCCCATCAGCGCGGTCCAGAAACCGGCCGAGACCCAGCAGAACAGTACGGCGAACAGGATCAGAATGCCGGTTTGCAGCACATACGGCAGCAGCTGCAACACCGACTGCATCAGATCCTGATCCAGCATGGCGATAGGATCGATCAGCGCCCAGCCCTGGTAAGGCAAGATGGTTTTCATGTACCAGGTGGCGATGCCGGTTTGCACCAGCATCAGCACCAGCAGCACATAGCGGCGCATGGAGCCGACGGTACGCCAGCGGTTCTCGGCCTCGGCCTCCTCTTTGGTGGCGTGCCGATTGTGCGGCGACCGCCCCAGCAGAGAATCCCAGAAGCGCGCCACCGGGTTGGTGCGCCAGGCTTCCGGGAACATGGTGGTGCGTTTGATCGGCGGCGTCGCCTTCAGAATGGCGCGCCCTTCGGCATCGGTATCGAAGTCGTCATCGCTGACCGCATCCGGCCAGGCGTTTTCGATACGCGGTTTGACCGAGGCCAGCGCCACGTCATCCGCCGACAGGCTATTGACGTTGGCGTCGGCGGCGCCCATCTGCCGATGGAGCGCCTCCAGTGCCTGAGCGTCATCCGCCGTTTGAGGGTTGAGCGCCTCCGACCGCTCGGCGGTCAGAGGCAGCGCCGCAAGATAATCCTGGGCGGGTTGAGTAGGCTTATTCATTGGCAGGTAGCTGATAGCTCCAGGTTTCCGACAGAGTCTTATCGCCATTGACCAGCGCCGCACGCATTTCTACCGGCTTCTTGTCGTCTTTCACTTTCAGACGCACCGTCAGGCGCCAGCCTTTGGTCACTGGGTTATAGCGGACGTTGTTTTCTACCATCTCACCGTTGTCGCCGATGCTGATCTGAGAGGCGACCGGGGTATTGGCGTCCAGCCCTTTCAGCACCGGGCCAACGAAGTCGACCAGGAAGGCCACGCTGCCGTCTGGCTCGCGGATCAGGTTGGACTGCTTCACGTCGCCGGTCGAACGCATGGTACGGGCCACATAGGCGATATCTTGCGAATGCAGTTTGTCTTCATCGCGGGTGAAGTTCAAACGGTAGCTCAGCGTCAGCGGCTTTTTGGCTTCCGGCAAGGTATCCGGCGTCCAGAACGCGACGATGTTGTCGTTGGTTTCATCCGCCGTCGGGATCTCCACCAGTTCGACCTTGCCTTTGCCCCAGTCGCCCTTCGGTTCGATCCAGGCGCTCGGACGCAGATCGTAGCGATCGTCCAGATCTTCGTAATCCTTGAAGTTGCGGCCGCGCTGCAGCAGACCGAAGCCTTTCGGATTCTCGACGGTATAGGTGCTGACGGACAGGTGTTTAGGATTGTTCAGCGGACGCCAGATCCACTCGCCGTTGCCGGCGTGGATAGACAGACCGTTGGAATCGTGCAACGCCGGGCGGTAGTTCAGCGTCGGCGACGGCTGGTTCGGCCCGAACAGGTACATGCTGGTCAGCGGCGCCAGGCCCAGTTTGCCCACCTTGTCGCGCAGGAACACTTTAGACTCGACGTCCACGGTGGTATCGCGGCCCGGGATCACCGTGAAACGGTAAGCGCCGGTGGCGCGCGGGGAATCCAGCAGCGCATAGATCACCAGGTGCTTGTCGCCCTGCTTCGGACGCTCAACCCAGAATTCGCGGAAACGCGGGAACTCTTCGCCGGACGGCAAAGCGGTGTCGATAGCCAGGCCGCGAGCGGAAAGCCCGTAAACCTGTCCTTTACCCACCACGCGGAAATAGCTCGCGCCCAGCAGGCTCATGATCTCATCGTTTTTGTCGGCGCTGTTGATCGGATAAAGCACCTTAAAACCGGCAAAGCCGAGGTTTTTCACCGATTCAGGGTCGTGTTTGACCGAACCGAAGTTGAAGTAATCCGGGCTGTACTTGATCTGTTTTACGCTGGTGGAGGTGACTTCGTTGATTTTCACCGGCGTATCGAAGTACATCCCCTGATGATAAAACTCAAGCTTGAAAGGGGTTTTCAGCTTGCTCCAATAGGCTTTATCGTGATTGAACTGAATCTGCTGATAGTCTGCGAACTTCATCTCGCGGAACTGAGAAGGAAGGTTGCTCTTCGGGGCTTCGAAACCTTTCGCCGCCAGATCCTGCGCCTGCTTGGCGACATCATCAATAGAAAAGGCCCAAGCCGGCGAACTGAACAGCGTGAACAATACGGTCGCACCTAACCAACGAACGCTCGCGGCGCGTGGTTGTCCGGATAATATATTAACTAGCACATCCCCCCCTATTCGTGTGCTCAAAGCATTTAAATCCATATTAATGGATTACTCAGCTTTCCGACAACATGATAAATGGATGGTTCATGTTTACGGCTCATTGTTTAAGCAGCTGATGGAACACCAGCGTAGCAAGCCGCGCAACAAGACGCTATGGAAAAATGCGGGGGGCTATAGTAGGGTTCCGGATAACAATTTAACGTTTGACGACTTATTAAGCGTGTTAATGAGCACCCGATTAAATCACCAGCGGTAATCTATGACTAAAGGCAGCAAACAGCGCGAGTTTTTCCTCGACTCCATCAGAGCCTATTTGATGTTGCTCGGCATTCCGTTTCACCTCTCCCTCATTTATTCCAGCCACGCCTGGGCGGTGAACAGCGCGTCGCCCTCCTTTTCGCTCACGGTGCTGAACGACTTCATCCACGCCTTCCGCATGCAGGTGTTCTTCGTGATATCCGGCTACTTCTCCTACATGCTTTACGAGCGCTACGAGCGGCACCAGTGGCTGAAGGTCAGGCTGGAGCGGGTGGCGATCCCGCTGTTGAGCTCCATCCCGCTGATCACGGTGCCGCAGTTTTTCATGCTGAAATATTTCACCGACAAATTAAACGGCTGGGATGAATTTTCTCTCTATCAGAAAATAAATGTAACAGTTTGGGAATTGGTTTCTCATCTGTGGTTCTTATTGACGCTGTCATTGTTAACCTGCGCCTGTTTTTATCTGTTCCGTAAAATCAAGCGGCAAACCCGTGAACATATTCCAACGCTAATAAACAGAATGCGTGGATTAGGAAACATCTCACTGTATTTCTTTATTTATGCGGTATGCTACTCGGCCGCGCACCGCATTATTTTAATTTTCGCCCCGCAGCTATTATCCAACGGCCTGTTCAATTTCGTGGTGATGGAGACGATGTTCTACCTGCCGTTCTTCCTCCTCGGCGCCTATGCGTTTAAGTATGTGTGGCTTAAGGAGATTTTTCTGCGCCGCTCGCCGCTGGCGCTGCTCGGTTCGCTGCTGCTGTTTATCGCATATATGCTGAACCAAAAGCTGTTGGCGCACAGCAGCTATATGTTCGAGCTGGAAGTGGTGATCAAAACCCTAATGGGGATCCTGATGACCAACGTCGTGTTCTCTTTCGGGCATAACCTGCTGAATTATCACTCTCCGCGCATCACCTATCTGGTCAACGCCTCGCTGTTTATATATCTGGTGCACCATCCGCTGACCCTGATATATGGCGCTTTCGTGACGCCGTATATCGGCAACAACCTGTTGGGATTCTTGCTGGGCCTGCTGTTTGTGTTCTCTCTGGCCTTCGCGCTATATGAACTGCACAAGCGCATTCCGGCGCTGCGCTTCCTGTTCTCCGGCAAACCACAATAACCTTGCCCCCTGTTTGCAGGGGGGCTTCTGTCATATTGCCGCCGCGTAAAAAGCCTATACTGGTCGTTTGCATGCAGAGCACGCATTGCTCAGCCTGGCGTCGCCCGTTAGGGCAAAGTGATACGGCTGCATAGATAACCTAGCCGTTATAACTGCAATGCATAAGTAGAAATCCGGATCCCTGCCTTACGGTAGTGATTGGGCTCAACACCCCCGAAGGGCTGCGCGATCGTTTAATTTATTCGATGGCGTTAGCTGCATCTCCCTTCCGTCACGACAGAGAGGATTTTGAATGACCGATAAGAACACCCCGGCTCAAGAAGCCGTAGCGGAAAACGCCACCCTGCTGAAGATCCTCGGCAGGTTGCTGTCCGCGCTGGACGCTTCGATCAGCGGCAAAGAACGCAGCGTTTTGGTCGCTGAGCTTTCCAACTTCAATCTCGACGGCATTTCTGAAGCGGAAAGCAAGCTGGCCACCGAGCTGATCAAACGGGCACTGGAATCGCTCGATCATTAATCCTACCGCGCCTGCAAACCATTAAGCCTGCCTGCGCGGGCTTAATGGTTTTTCCCACCGTGCAAACCCGGCATTGTTGCCAAAACCGAAATACAGCAGCCTGATAATGTTGGATAAAAGGCAGAATTTCCCCTCTTCCCCTCACTTTCTTAGTTTAATCGCACCAACGGGCAATAATTGATCGATTGTTTTCGCAATCAGCCTTGGCGTTTTACCCACTAAACACGTTATCATCGAAACACGCGCAGTGCCCCCTATCCCCCAGCCTAAGGAGAGCAATATTTTGGATGCCAGCACCATTAACAGCTTGTTCGTCATCGGTGCCGTGCTGGTGGGGGCAAGCATTCTGCTCAGCTCATTTTCTTCCCGGCTCGGCATTCCGATCCTGGTGATCTTCCTGGCGATCGGCATGTTGGCCGGCGTCGATGGCCCCGGCGGCATCGTCTTCAGCAATTACCCGGTCGCTTATCTGGTCAGCAACCTCGCGTTGGCGGTGATCCTGCTCGACGGCGGCATGCGTACCCGGGTCAGCTCTTTCCGCGTAGCCCTGTGGCCGGCACTCTCTCTCGCCACCGTCGGCGTAGTGATCACCGCCGGCCTGACCGGCATGGCCGCCGCCTGGCTGTTCAATCTCGATCTGCTGCAGGGGCTGCTGATCGGCGCCATCATCGGTTCCACCGACGCCGCCGCGGTCTTCTCTCTTTTGGGGGGCAAAGGTTTGAACGAACGCGTCAGCGCCACGCTGGAGATCGAATCCGGCAGCAACGATCCGATGGCGGTGTTTCTCACCATCACGCTGATTGCGATGATCGCCGCCGGGGAAACCGCACTGAGCTGGACCTTCCCGCTGCATCTGATGCAGCAGTTCGGCATGGGCATCGTCTTCGGTCTGGGCGGCGGCTGGCTGCTGCTGACGCTGATCAACCACATCAAACTGGCGGACGGCCTCTATCCGCTGCTGGCGGTAAGCGGCGGTATTCTTATTTTCGCGCTGACCACCGCGCTGGACGGCAGCGGCATTCTGGCGGTGTATCTGTGCGGCCTGCTGCTGGGCAACCGGCCGATCCGCAACCGTCACGGCATCGTACAAACCTTCGATGGCCTCGCCTGGCTCAGCCAGATCGGCATGTTTCTGGTGCTCGGGCTGCTGCTCAACCCGCACGAGCTGCTGCCGATCGCCATCCCTGCCCTGCTGCTGTCGCTGTGGATGATCCTGTTCGCCCGCCCGCTGTCGGTGTTTATCGGCCTGCTGCCGTTCCGCAGCTTTACCCTGCGCGAGCGCGGCTTTATTTCCTGGGTCGGCCTGCGCGGCGCGGTGCCGGTGATCCTGGCGGTGTTCCCGATGATGGCCGGGCTGCCCAATGCCCAGCTGTTCTTCAACGTGGCGTTCTTCGTGGTGCTGGTCTCCCTGCTGCTGCAGGGCACCACACTGTCGTTCGCCGCCAAAAAAGCCAAGGTGATCGTGCCGCCGGCGCTGACGCCGATCTCCCGCGTTGGGCTGGACGTGCACCCGGAAAACCAGTGGGAACAGTTCGTGTATCAGCTTTCGGCGGAAAACTGGTGCGTCGGCGCGGCGCTGCGTGAGCTGAAAATGCCGCCCAATACCCGCATCGCCGCCCTGTTCCGTGGCAAAGAGTTGCTGCATCCTAGCGGCAGTACCCGGCTGCGGGAGAACGATATTCTGTGCGTCATCGGCCATGAGCACGATCTGCCGATCCTCGGCAAGCTGTTCAGCCAGGCGCCGGCCGTGACGCTCGACGAACGCTTCTTCGGCGACTTTATCCTGCAATCCGACGCCCGTTTAAGCGACATCTCGCAGGTTTATGGTCTCAATCTGCAAGACGACGTCGACGAGCAGCAGACGCTGGGGCAGTTCGTCATTCAGCTGATCGGCGGTGAACCGGTGATCGGCGACCAGGTGGAATGGGACGGCCTGACCTGGACCATTGCCGAAATGGACGGCAATCAAGTCAGCAAGATAGGCGTCCGAATCGTAACCGACTGACGCTACCGCGGGCGGCTTTACACGATGAGGGAACTTCTGGCCTTAAGAACGTTCTTAATCACTATCATGATGCATGAAATAGCGCGTCGCTGAACGATATCCCTTTGATATAAAAACCTAACAGCGGCGTCCATAGGGATTAAGGATGTGAACGGCAAGACTCGATTTCTTTCGGTGATGATGCTCATGGCGCTGGGCGTAGCGGCAGCCGATCTCAGCATCGCCGGTTTGGTCCATAGACTTTTAATTGGATAATTTCAACGTGACGCAGCAGGAACAAGAAAAAGACATTCTGGGGAAAATACTGGTGACGGTGTCCGCGCTTTGCCTGATTCTGGTGGCGGCGTTCCTGATCTGGGGATTCGTGCTGGATTGACGCCGCGCGACGCTCAGACATAAAAAAAACCGCCGCGGCGGTTTTTTTTATGGGTCAGGCGATCAGATCTTGCAACCTTCGCAGTCCGCTTCGTCTTCGAGGAACTCGGGGACCTCTTTTACCTTCTGCGCCGCTTTTTCTTCGGCTTTCGCCAGTTCGGCATCGATATCAAAATCGAAAATATCATCACTCATCGCTTGGTCCTCATTCTGCTTCGCGTTCAAACGCTGAGTATAATCGACAAGCCGCCGGCCGGAAACCTTTCAGTTTGCCGCCGCCAGCTGAGGTGTTTCATCCTGCGGCTTTTTTCCGTAGGCCATGTCGTACACGTCGTAGAAGTCGATTTCGCCCTTGTTACCGATGATAACCCGCATCTTCTGTTTCAGCGCGGCACCGATAGAGGGCTCATCCAGCAGTTGCTGCACCGCATAAGGCGACAGCGCACGGGTGAAGTACCACTCGCCGTTGTAGCAAACTCGCAGATCCAGCACCCCGATGTCCTCGAAGCGGTACACCGGCCGGATCTCGATCAGCAGCATGGCGAACATGAACAGCACGAAAGCGGTGAAGCCCAGGAAGGCATATATCCCCATGTACGGCACCTGATACATCACGGCGATCACCGCGAAATAACCGGCAAACATGGCAAGGCACAGATAGCGGTGAGTGCGGGCGAATTCGCTGTTGAAGCGCGGCTTGCCGTCCCGCCCTTCACGCCGATTGATCTGTTCAATCTCTTTAACCAAGATGCTTTTAATCGCGTCCATCGTTACAACCTTATGCTGGAAACAGCATTGCCATCAAATCTCACCGCTAAAAGTAACACAAGTACAGTTTTGCCGGGTAGATCAGTTAGCCAACTTAATGGCGGCAACTGTTATAGTTCGGCTTCAGCGCGGCTGGGCGGCTTTGCCTTGCGCAAACATGAACATGCGCTGGGCGACGTCGTCGGCCTGTTTGATTTTTTGCTTTTGCGGTTCGTTGCTGCGTTGAATGGCGCGGGCGTAAGCGATTTCATGGGCCTGATCGATCATCGCGATGATCCGGTCACGCTCGGTCTTCTCCATATTGCCCAACATGGTGGTGATAATCGCCTGGTAAGCGTTGGACGCGGCGCTCAGCGCTTTCTCTCTCGCCTCAAGGGCGGCGACGCGTTGCAAGAGCTCCTGCAGTTGCTCGGAGTGAGACATATCGACCTCCTGTTGCCGGGCAGCAAGCCTGCCTGATTACAGTTTAGCAAAGGATCGAAAGAGAAAGAGGAAGGAAAGCCAGCGGTTACGGTAAAGCACACCCGAAAATCCCAACGAGGAGCCGATAGTGCAAATCAACCCGGGTGCGCTTTACGATAAGCGCGGTGAGATGAAGGAAAGAAAGCTGGCGCGCTATGCAGGACTCGAACCCGCGTCTATCAATTTTCAAGCCAAAACAAGCCATTATAAAACCAATCACTCTGCCAACTGAGTTAATAGCGCGTTCCTTCGCTTCGGGGCGCCATTATCCATAACAACATTATGGACTCAAGCTTTTTCAGCATAATGCCCTGAATTTACAGATAAGTCTTAGGTTATCGATAGCGTTATGGCATTACGGCAGCTCAATAATCCGATAATCGCCGGCCATGAGCGGCTTGCACAAAATCTTGTAGCCATCGCTATCAAAATGGCTGGCCGCACTCTGGAGCCGCTGCGCCTGCGCCAGATTGCCGACCGAGCCCAGATAAAACCAATTGTGTATCACATGGTACTGACGCAGCGTCTCGCCCTGCTCCTCCAGCGCCACACGCCCGGCGAACGGCCAACAGGCGATGCGCAACTGCTCAAGCGCCGCGCTGAGCCGCAGAGCATGTTCCTGCGCCGACTCCAGGCCACAGCAGGCGCCGGCGCACTTGCGCAGGCTGTAACGGAAACAGGCTCGCCCGGCGGGCAGCTTGTCGATCCCCAGCTTGCCGTAACACAATCGATGCTCGTCGGCGATGGCGCGCAGCTTTTCCAGCGCGGCGTGGCGATTGGCAAACAGCCCGTAGAGATCGGGCGTGACGGCGAAGTCGATCTCTTTGGCGTGAGCAATCGTCACCGCATCAGCCTGTAAACGCAACGCGCACAGCTGCTTCGAGCGCCGCAGGCGTTTGTTGAACAGCGGCTGTTGTTGTTTGATCAACTGCGCCTCCAGCAGCAGTGCCCCCAACTCGCCGGCGGTCTCGACAAAGCTGATACGCCGGGTTTGGCGCAGCATTTTTGCCTCCTCCTGCGCGCGAAAATGCGCCATCACCCGGCTGCGTATATTGACGCTTTTACCGATGTAAAGCGGTAGGCTTTCGCTCTCGCCGTGGAACATATAGACGCCGGGGCCCTTGGGCAACGGTGCCAAGCAGGCGCGCAGGTGCTCCGGGTATTGATAAATGTCGAGTTCCGGCTCGAGGCGGTTTGGCATCATGGCGGTGGTATTATCCTGCTGATGAATGAGTACTGGTTTTTTACCCAGTATAACGCCCAACGCAGCCGGTTGCACACCCGGCGGATAATAACTCACCGTGATCTTTAGCGGGAAAGCCTTTACTATCCCCTTTCCAGCGGGAAAGCGCCTCACGTTTAGCGCCAGTTCAAGCTGGCGCTGCCATGATGGCAGACTGGAACCGCCGCTTTTATCGTTATGGAAAACCTGGGTATGTCATCACTGAAACTCCCCTCCCGCCGTCTGGCGTTGATCGCCGCCATCGTTTTCATCGCCGTCGCCGTCGCGCTGGCCATCTTTTGGCAACGCCCGCCGCAGCAGGATTACGTTACCGCGCCGGCCCGCCTGGGCGATATCGAAAACGCCGTGCTGGCCACCGGGCGGCTGGATGCCATCGAACGCGTCAACGTCGGCGCCCGCGTCTCCGGCGAAGTCAAATCGCTGAAGGTCAAGCTGGGCGATCGCGTCACCAAAGGGCAACCGATCGCCGACATCGACGATCAGCAACAGCGCAACGATCTGCGCAACGCCGAGGCGGCGCTGAACGTAGTCAAAGCCAATATGTTAGCCAAACAGGCCTTGCTGAAACAGGCGGAGTCGCGTTTCAAACGCCAGCGCCGCATGCTGAACGACGAAGCCAGTTCGCGGGAAGACTTCGAAACCGCCGAAGCCTCACTCGCCACCACTCGCGCCGATCTGCAGGCGCTCAATGCGCAGTTGGTGCAATCGCAGATCGAAGTCGACAAGAAAAAAATCGATCTGGGCTATACCCGCGTGGTCGCGCCGATGGACGGCATCGTCATCGCCGTGGTGACGCAGCAGGGGCAAACGGTCAACTCCAGCCAAAGCGCGCCGACCATCGTCAAGCTGGCGCGGTTGGATATGATGACCATCAAGGCGCAGATCTCCGAAGCCGACATCACCCGCATTTCACCGGGGCAAAAGGCGTACTTCACGATTTTCTCCGATCCGGATAAACGGTACGACGCCACGCTGCGCACCATCGAGCTGGCGCCGGAATCGGTGATGAAAGACGACTCGCTCGCCGGCACCAGCTCCGCGTCTGGTTCCGGCACCTCGAACGCCTCGGTTTATTACAACGCGCTGCTGGACGTACCCAACCCGGAGAACCGCCTGCGCATCGCCATGACCGCGCAGGTTTCCTTACTGCTTGGCGACGCGAAGAACACCCTGCTGGTGCCGATCCAGGCAGTGCATAAAACCGAAGGAAAAGTGCAGCAGGTGCAGGTGCTGACTCAGGATCAGCGGCTGGAAACGCGCGAAGTGACCACCGGCATCACCAACAACGTCGATATTCAGATCCTCAGCGGCCTGAAAGCCGGTGAAACCGTGGTGCTGTCGCAGCCCGCCGCCAAGTCGGCTGAGGATGGCATCTTCCTGTGAACGCGATCATCGAGCTAAAAGGCATCAGTCGAACCTACACCAACGGCGGTCAGGCGCTGACGGTGTTGAAAGACATCGATTTGACCATCGCCGCTGGCGAGCTGGTGGCGATCATCGGCGCCTCGGGTTCCGGCAAATCGACGCTGATGAACATCATGGGCTGCCTCGACGTGCCGGATCGCGGCGACTACTACATCAGCGGCCAGAACGCCGCCCACCTGTCGCCGGACGAACTGGCCCGCCTGCGCCGCGAGCATATCGGCTTTATCTTCCAGCGTTACCACCTGATGCCCGATCTCAGCGCGCTGGGCAACGTCGAAATTCCGGCCATCTACGCCAACGCCCGGCGCGATCAGCGGCGGCTGCGGGCGGCGCAACTGCTGGCGCGGTTAGGCCTGGAGGGTCGCGAAGACCACAAGCCCGGCCAGCTTTCCGGCGGCCAGCAGCAGCGCGTCAGCATCGCCCGCTCGCTGATCAACGGCGGCGAAATTATCCTGGCGGACGAACCGACCGGCGCGCTGGACACCCAATCCGGCCAGGAAGTGCTGGCGATCCTGAGCGAGCTGAATCAGCGCGGCCACACCGTGGTTATCGTGACCCACGATATGAACGTGGCGCAGCATGCGCACCGCGTCATCGAGCTGCGAGACGGCGAGATCATCGCTGACAGCGGCCGCCAATCGGCGCCCGCCACCGCGCTGTCGCCGCCGAACCGCAGTCGGCAAAGCGGCTGGCAAAGCCTGATTGACCGCACCCGCGAATCGCTGCACATGGCGCTAAAAGCGATGAACGCCCACCGCCTGCGCACCGCGCTGACCATGACCGGGATTATCTTCGGCATCGCCGCCGTGGTTACGGTGGTGGCGCTGGGCGAAGGCGCCAAGCAGCGCACGCTGGAGAATATCAAGGGGCTCGGCACCAACGTGGTGAGCATCTATCCGGGGCGCGACTTCTTCGACGACGCCATCGACAGCATCCGCACCCTGGTGCCGGCCGACGCCGACGCCCTGGCGCAACAAAGCTTCGTCGACAGCGTCAGCCCGGAGGTCAGCGCGTCCGACAGCATCCGTTTTCGCAGCAAATCCGCCACCGCCTCGATCACCGGCGTCGGGCGCGACTATTTCCGCGTCAACGGCATCACGCTGGTGCAAGGCGCCACCTTCCGCGACGATCGCAACGCGCTGCAGGAAGTGATCATCGACGACAACGCGCGCCAGGCGCTGTTCGGCGATTTTGGCGTCGAGCCGCTCGGCCAGATCGTGTTTCTCGGCTCGGTGCCGGCGCGGGTGGTCGGCGTCGCCAAAAGCGAACGCAACTATGCGCCTAACCGCATCAGCGTCTGGATGCCCTACAGCACGGTGATGTACCGTATGGTCGGCAAGACCACGCTCGGCGGCATCACCGTGCGCCTGAAGGACGACGTCGCCAGCGAAGCCGCCGTCAGCGCCATCACGCAGTTGCTGACCCAACGCCATGGCGTCAAGGATTTCATGACGTTCAACCGCGATCAGTTCCGTAAATCGATCGAACGCACCTCGATGACGCTCAGCCTGCTGATCCTGATGGTGGCCTCGATCTCGCTGGTGATCGGCAGCCTGGGCGTAATGAACATCATGCTGGTCTCGGTAACCGAGCGCACCCACGAGATCGGCGTGCGCATGGCGGTCGGCGCGCGGCGCGGCGATATCATGCAACAGTTCATGATCGAGGCGGTGCTGGTCTGTCTGATCGGCGGCATTTTGGGCATCGCGCTGTCGTTCGCCGCCGGTTCGCTGTTCACCACGCTGGCGGGCGGCATGTTCACCGCCATCTATTCCTGGCAAGCCGCCGCGACGGCGTTTTTCTGTTCAACCTTAATCGGCATGATCTTCGGTTATCTCCCCGCCCGTAAAGCGGCAAGGATGGATCCGGTCGTTTCATTGGCCAGCGAGTAACCCATGAAAATTATCTCTCCCCTGGCGTTAAGCCTCGCCGCCCTGCTCACCGCCGGCTGCGGCAACGCCCTGAAAAGCGACTACCGGGCGCCGCAGATCAACTATCCTGCAGGGTGGCAGCACACCGCCGAAAACGCCACGCCGACGCCGTTCGACTGGCGTGATTTCCACGATCCTGAGCTCGATCGCTGGCTGCAACAGGTGATGGCCAGCAACAACGATCTGGCCGTCGCCGTGCTGCGCGTCTACCGCGCGCGGCTCGAGGCGGAACGCGTCGGCATCAGCACCGCGCCTGACGTCAGCGCCTCATTAGGCAGCAGCATTAATCGCCCGCTGTCCGAGTCCTCCTCGTGGAATAAAACCAGCAACGCGTCGCTCACCACCAGCTATGAGGTCGATCTGTGGGGCAAGCTGGCGCGCCAGCGCGACGCCGCCGAGTGGGCCAGCCAGGCTTCCGAGCAGGATCTGCAAACGGCGCGCCTGACGCTGCTGGCCGACGCCGCCACGAATTACTGGCGCATCGGCTTCCTCAATCAGCAGATCGACGTCAGCCGGGCGAGCATCGCCTATGCCAAAACGACGCTACGGCTGGCCAACGCCCGTTATCAGGCCGGCAGCATCTCGGCGCTGGACGTGGTGAACGCGGAGCAAAGCTTGCTGGCGCAGGAAAGCCGACTGCTGGCGTTGCAGCACGAACGCCAACAGGCGCTGAACGAACAGGCGGTGCTGCTGGGTGCGCCTTCGGGCCAGGCCACTATCGCGCCCGCACGCCTGCCGACGGCGGCGATGCCGCAGATCAACACCGGCATTCCCGCCAGCGTCTTGAGCCGCCGCCCGGATCTCAGCGCTAAAGAGCTGCGGTTGCGCGCCGCCCTGGCCAACGTCGACGAGAAACGGCTGCAATACTATCCCGCGTTCAGCCTGACCGGCTCGCTGGGTGCCAGCAGCAGCGCGCTGCTGGAATTCCTGCGCAACCCGACGGGCAGCCTCAGCGCCGGCCTGACGCTGCCGTTCCTGCAGTGGCGGCAAATGGGCGTGGAGATCAAGATCGCCCGCAACGATTATGAACAGCAGGTGCTGGCGTTCAAACAGGCGCTGTACAAGGCGATGGGCGATGTGAACAACGCCCTGTCATTGCGTACGCAGCTGCTGGCGCAGGAGACGCAGTTGCGCGCTTCATTGGCGCTGGCGCGCAAATCGGAGCGGCTGAACGAGGTGCGCTACCGGCAGGGTGCCGTCACCATTACCGACTGGCTAAACGCTCAGGAGCAACGCCGTCAGGCGGAACTGGCGGTAGACGAAAACCGCTTCGCGCAGTACCAGAACCTGGCGAAAATCTATCTGGAGTTCGGCGGTTCGTCGGCGCCCTAATCCAAACTGCCTGGCCAGTTGGTCAGGCGTTTTTTTAGCGACGAACACATCAATTTTTCCTGTTTTATCTCCCGTACTCTCTATACTTGAAACATCATCAATCAGACGAAAAACCGTCAAATAGAACAATTATTAGACTATTCTCGCACCAAATCGGTGCAAATACTTAAGTTAAACTGCTGAATTTGATCGCCGCAAGATATAACGTTAAGCTATAGATGCAAAATAATTAGTCACCTAAATGACATAACCTTGGCATAAACGACGATATTTTGTGATCCACATCCCAACTTAAATGTGGATAATGAATCGTTTTGAATCGCGATTCGATTAGCCGATTTGATAACTCGAAAACAACAGTGAACGGAGATGACGCTTTCACGAACAACGAATAATTCATTAAGGGATGATTATATGAAGTTAAGAAAAAAACGACATAAACCGATGCACATTAACGACATCACCATCATCGATGACAGCAAACTCAAGAAGGCGATCACCGCGGCGGCCCTGGGCAACGCGATGGAGTGGTTCGACTTCGGCGTATACGGCTTTGTCGCCTATGCGCTTGGCCAGGTCTTCTTCCCCGGCGCCTCTCCCGGCGTGCAAATGATCGCCGCGCTGGCGACCTTCTCCGTGCCCTTCCTGGTGCGTCCGCTCGGCGGCCTGTTCTTCGGCGCTATGGGCGACAAGTTCGGCCGGCAAAAAGTTCTCTCGGTCACCATTATCATCATGGCGGTCAGCACCTTCTGTATCGGCCTGATCCCATCCTATGCGTCGATCGGCATCTGGGCCCCGATCCTGCTGCTGCTGGCCAAACTGGCGCAGGGCTTCTCCGTCGGCGGTGAATATTCCGGCGCGGCGATCTTCGTCGCCGAGTACTCGCCGGACCGCAAACGCGGGTTTATGGGGAGCTGGCTGGATTTCGGCTCCATCGCCGGCTTTGTGATGGGCGCAGGCGTAGTGGTGCTGATCTCCAGCATCGTCGGCGAAGCCAACTTCCTCGACTGGGGCTGGCGCATTCCGTTCTTCATCGCCGCGCCGCTGGGCCTGATCGGTCTCTATCTGCGCCATGCGCTGGAAGAAACCCCGGCGTTCCAGCAGCACGTGGATAAGATGGAGAAAGAGGATCGCAACGCCATCGAAAATCCGCCGAAAACCTCGTTCAAAGAGATCGCGGCCAAACACTGGAAAAGTTTGCTGGTGTGCGTCGGTATCGTGATTTCCACCAACGTGACCTATTACATGCTGTTGACCTACATGCCGAGTTACCTGTCGCATAACCTGCACTACTCGGAGGATCACGGCGTTCTGATCATCATCGCCATCATGATCGGCATGCTGTTCGTGCAGCCGGTGATCGGCCTGACCAGCGACCGTATCGGCCGTAAGCCGTTCATCATCGGCGGCAGCATCGGCCTGTTGGCGCTGGCGATCCCGTGCTTCATTTTGATCAACAGCAACGTCATCGGCCTGATCTTCGTCGGTCTGCTGGTGCTGGCGGTCCTGCTCAACTCCTTCACCGGGGTGATGGCCTCGATTCTGCCGGCAATGTTCCCGACGCACATCCGCTACAGCGCGCTGGCGATTTCGTTCAACATTTCGGTACTGATCGCCGGTGCAACACCGACCGTCGCTGCCTGGCTGGTCGAAGCGACCGGCAACCTGTACATGCCGGCCTACTACCTGATGGTTGTGGCGGTGATCGGTCTTATCACCGGTCTGTACATGAAAGAGACCGCCAACAAGCCGCTGCGCGGCGCGACGCCGGCCGCTTCTGACCGTACCGAAGCGAAAGAACTGCTGCAGGAGACCTACGACAACATCGAACAGAAAGTCGAGGACATCAACGCGCAGATCGCCGAGCTGGAAAAGAAAAAGCAGATCCTGATAGACCAGCACCCCAAGCTGGACTGATCGCCGCTGAAAGCCACCCGTTTGGGTGGCTTTTTTACTTTGATTTCAAAAGAAATAATGCGCAGCGCATTTTTATGACAATCAGGATTGGTGGTACGTTTTGCCGTACACTCTTTATTGATGAAGAACATGATCATGAGCAAAATGAACCTTCCCATCATCATCGGTATCCTGGTGATGCTGACCCTGTGGCTCGGCGCGCTTTTCAACATTGGCGATATCACCTTCAGCATTTCACGTCTGTTTCACTGGATTGAAAGCCAACGCGGCTAACCCGACGACGCCGCAGGCGGTGGGAAACTTCGGCTATGATTGATAGACGTTACGCCATTTTCCGAGACTGTCGCTCGCGATAAAGAGGACCGCATCATGACCGACTATGAGTTCTACAATCAGATCCTGACCCGCCTGGCCGCCAATCACCCCGGCACGCTGGATGAAAAAACCTACGAACTGTGGAAGCAGGACGCCACCAGCCCGCACGCCTTCGCCGATCCCTTCGCCTATCTTAAAACCAAGGGGCTGATACAAGCCTATGTGATGAGCGACATCGACGAGAACAACTATGATATCGATCCGCACCAAACGCGGATCACCACCGCCGGTCTCGAGTTCATACGCAACGGCGGGTTTAAGTAAGCAACAAAAAACCGCCGGGCGGCGGTTTTTTATCCTAAAAAGCCTGCGGCCGGTGGTTCAGGCGGGGAAAGGCCGATAAAAAATGCGCAGCACTTCGTTGTCGCCCTGGCGTGAAAAACCGCCTTCCGGCTGCCAGCGCAGATCGCGCGCCAGATTGAGATTTTCCCAACCGACCGCGCCGCCCACGCCGATGCAAAGATTTTTATTGCCCGCGGCAAATCCCGCACCGGTGCCGATCATGGCATGCAGCAATCGGGGCGCCGCCGCGTCGCGCATGGAAAATATACCGATAAAACA
Source organism: Serratia nematodiphila DZ0503SBS1 (assembly GCF_000738675.1). Classification (NCBI taxonomy): domain Bacteria; kingdom Pseudomonadati; phylum Pseudomonadota; class Gammaproteobacteria; order Enterobacterales; family Yersiniaceae; genus Serratia; species Serratia nematodiphila. The sequence goes on from NZ_JPUX01000001.1 coordinate 4,174,853, forward strand.
TCCCTGCGGCGCGCGCAGCATATCCGCCATGGTGCGGATCTCGGTATCATCAGGGCTGACGAAATGTTTATATTGCTTATCGAACACCGTCAGCCACAGCTGCTTGTATTTCGCCTTGCTGAGCGCGCCTGAACGGTGGGCGCAAAGCACCACCGCATCCCAGCACATCTCCCCGCTCAACGAAAGGTACTCTTCCGTATCAGCTTGCGGCTTGTCGGCGTAATGCCGCGCAAACTCAGCCGCATTCAAATGCGGCGGCACGGCCTGTTTGGCAACGTCACTCTTGTAGCGCTTGAAATTCAACCAATGCATGGGGAGTATCCTCTTCACCCGCGAGATTAATGAATCTGAAACCGTGGATGAGACGAGCCATCACATCCAGGGCGTCGTCGGCGATGGCGGTTTCGTCGTCATCCAGCCCCTGCTCCACCGACCGCTCAATCGCGCTCATCACCGCCGGAGCGCTGGTTTCTTCCCCCTGCGCCACCACGTCTAATACGGCTTTGCCGATCGCCAGACAAAGCTCATGATCAAACTCAACCTCTTTATACGGCTGCATAATCACCCCGATAAATTTTCACCCAAGAATACTAGACCACAATGGCGTATCGCGCCTGCCATCGTAGCGCAGCAAGGCATGCAGCCGAAGATAAGTGCATCCGGCTCCGGGTTGATAGCCCGAAGCCCGATAAAAAGCAGGTTATTGCGGTGCTTGTTCGGTGGGGCGAATAATAAAACAAGTGGCGGTTGCCGAAGCCAGCAGCTTCCCTTCCGCCGTTTTTAGCGTGCCTTCAGCGAATGCGACGTTCTTCGCCGCATAGACCAGACGCCCCTCGGCGATCAGATCAGTTTCTTTCGGCACAGGGCGCAACATTTTAACCTGCAGATCGACGGTGCCATAGCCAATCCCCGCGCCCAGCGTACTGTGCACCGCGCAACCGGTCACCGAGTCCAAAACCGTGGCGGCGAAACCGCCATGTACGCCCCCCAGTGGATTCAGATGGCGCCCGTCGGCCCGCGCCGCGATGCGAATATACCCCTCTTCCACCGCGACCGGTTTCATGGGCACGGTTTCAGCGATCGAGGCCGGTGGGATCTTGCCAGCCATCGCAGCCTGTAATAACGCCAGCCCGGTCATTTTTGTCGGATCCATTGCTCTCTCCTCTGGTGGTAAACCGGTTATATAGGAGAGGTCTGACCTCTTAACTTGCTTTTTCGTGCTGATGTCGTCAGCCGCCTGCTCTTCAGATTCTCTGAACGTGACCGTCATCACTCTTTAGAGCTAATAACCACAATTTTTTAGCGCCTTTAGATTTAAAACAACTTTCTACTGTAAACACCGCCGGAAACTGAACGCAGTTAAGTTCAACATTATTAAGGCGTATCTATCATGGATTTCTTTCTGCAATTAGCGGTTATATTGGCATGCCTGCTGTATGGGGCGCGTAAGGGCGGCATTGCGCTGGGGTTACTGGGCGGTATCGGTTTGATGATCCTGGTGTTTGGCTTTCACCTGCAGCCCGGCAAACCGCCGGTAGACGTGATGCTGGTGATCATCGCGGTGGTGGCGGCCTCCGCCACCCTGCAGGCCTCAGGCGGGTTGGACGTCATGCTGCAGATCGCCGAGCGGATGCTGCGGCGCAACCCGCGTTATGTCTCGATCATCGCCCCCTTCGTCACCTGTATTCTCACTATCCTGTGCGGCACCGGCCATGTGGTGTACACCATCTTGCCGATCATCTATGACGTGGCGATCAAAAATAATATCCGCCCGGAACGGCCGATGGCGGCCAGTTCGATCGGCGCGCAGATGGGCATTATCGCCAGCCCGGTCTCGGTGGCGGTGGTGTCACTGGTGGCAATGCTCAGCAGCTACACCTTCAATGGCCGCCATCTGGAATTCCTCGATCTGCTGTCTATCACCATCCCTTCGACGCTGTGCGGCATTCTGGCGATCGGCATCTTCAGCTGGTTCCGCGGCAAAGACCTGGACAAAGACCCGGAGTTCCAGAAGTTCATCTCGGTGCCGGAGAACCATCGCTATGTCTACGGCGACGCCGCTACCCTGCTGGATCGGGTATTGCCGCGCAGCAACTGGATCGCCATGTGGATTTTCCTCGCCACCATCGCCCTGGTGGCGGTGCTGGGGGCCTTTTCCGGCCTGCGGCCCAGCTTCGGCGGCAAGCCGCTCTCCATGGTTCTGGTGATCCAGATGTGCATGCTGATGGCCGGGGCGTTGATCGTTATCATTACCCGCACCAACCCGGCGTCTATCTCTAAAAACGAGGTGTTCCGTTCCGGCATGATCGCCATCGTGGCGGTGTATGGCGTCGCCTGGATGGCGGAAACCATGTTCGGCGCGCACCTGGCGCAGATCGAGGCCACACTGGGTGTGTTGGTGAAAGAGTACCCTTGGGCCTATGCGCTGATCCTGCTGCTGGTGTCGAAATTCGTCAACTCGCAGGCCGCCGCACTGGCGGCGCTGGTGCCGGTGGCGCTGGCGATCGGGGTTAACCCCGCCTATATCGTCGCTTCGGCGCCGGCCTGTTACGGCTATTACATTCTGCCAACCTACCCCAGCGATCTGGCGGCAATCCAGTTCGATCGCTCCGGCACCACCCGCATCGGCCGCTTCGTGATCAACCACAGCTTTATTCTGCCAGGCCTGATCGGCGTCAGCGTCTCCTGCGTCTTCGGCTGGATCCTCGCTGCGGCGTTCGGTTTCTTATGAGTTGTACTTCGGAGCCCTGCGGGGCTCCCTGCAAACAGGATGACAATCCATGGGTATAAGGCATGACAAGACAGGAAGGAATGCGGGGGGAATACGAATTACAAAAACAAAAAAACCGCCTCTCGGCGGTCTACGACATTACTACTTATTGCTTTGATTATTCGGTATTTTTATTCCCTGGTACCCGGGGCGGGACTTGAACCCGCACAGCCATAAGCCGAGGGATTTTAAATCCCTTGTGTCTACCGATTTCACCACCCGGGCTCGGGAAAGTTGGAGGCGCGTTCCGGAGTCGAACCGGACTGGACGGATTTGCAATCCGCTACATAACCGCTTTGTTAACGCGCCTTTATTCTGTTTGCCTTTTCAGGCCAAAGCCGGTGACTCACCCACTTCGTTTTGTTCTTTTCAATCGCGATGTTGAAATCGCTTATCTTAATCATCTGATTCTTAAGTAATTTATTTCGTTACCGCCGAATCGATGGACTGCATTATGGACTAAACCCCCCACCTTGGCAACCCCCCGAAATAGCAAAAAGTTCTCTAACGCTTTCAACTGCTTATTTTGTGGGCGCACTGTTCACAATGCCAACGGAAAGGCAAGCGGAATGTTGATTTTATATGCATTGGCTCAGGGATTCACGGGCAAATCGGATCTTTTTTCTCGACAGGAATCGCTTACCCGTGCCCTCCCCGGCTTTTCATTTGCTTATGATGATGGGGTACCGGGCAAAGCATCATCATGGGGACATCGCGTAATCTTCGATGCACACGCATAGAGTCGCCGGCAACGGTGAGACAGATTATCTGCCCCGTCACACCTTCTGCTTTCCCTGACCGCAATCCCTCGCCCCTGACAGCGATTGCCGCATCGTTCGGCCGATACATCAAGCCGGCTAAAGCCGGCTACCGAGTTCGAGTAAGAAATCAACAGCCAGTCTGTTTCGGGCAGAAGCATGACGCGCCTTTTCATACACAACAGACAACGGCGCGCCAACGCTGTCAAACTCGTTCAGAACGGTGACAAGCCTGCCTGCAGCTAACGCCGGTGCCACAACGTAATGCGGCGCCTGAAGAATGCCCTGCCCACCTTCAGCCAATGCCAGCAGCACGGCGACGTGATCGCTGGCCAGTGGTCCGATAGGAAAGTGGCGATATGCTTCCCCGGATCGGGAGAATGTCCAGGTACGAAACTGGCCGCTATTGGCCATGATATAGCGTAGGCAAGCATGTTCGCCAAGATCGCCGGGGAAACTGGGTGCACCATGCTGCTGCAGATAAACCGGCGCCGCAACGGTCTGGAAACGATGTGGCGGCAAAGCGCGCGCAACCAGACGAGAATCCGGCACTTCGCCCAACATAACAGCCAGATCGAAACGTTCGGCCGTCATGTCAACATGTCGGTCGGTCAATGTCAGCTCGATATCTAGTCCCGGATGGGCAACCAGCCACTCGCTGAGTGCCGGCGCAACCACGCATTGACCAAAACTCACCGGTACACAAATCCGCAGTTTTCCGCGCCACGGTTGGGCGCTCCCCCCCAGCAGACTGCGTGCGTCCTCAATGGCCGTCATGCCTTGCCGACAAACGTCGAAGAAAACTTCACCATCGCCGGTCAATGTGATCTGCCGCGGTGAGCGGTGGAATAATTTCACGCCAAGTTCTGCTTCCAGACGCGCCACCGACTTGCTCACCGCAGAAGGCGTAATACGCAGCACACGTGCAGCGCGCGTGAAGTTACCGGCTTCGGCGGCTCTGACAAAGGTGCTGATATCACTGAATGGATCCATTCTTATTATTCCCTTAATTCACAGTAACTTTGATTATAAAGGCATTATCATTCCTGTTCATCATCCATATAGTTATTCCTCCACTAACTGATGAGGGATACAACATGTTGAAATTTACCAACGGTCTGTTTTCGCGACTATGTTTGCTTTCTACTATGGCTGTAACGGCAAGCCAAGCCGCAGCAGCTGCGACTAACTTAATACCGCAACAACAGCCGAAAGAAGAGCGTGCGGCGCTGGTCATGATCGAGTTCGTCAATGAGTGGCTGGATCCGCAAGGTAAGTTGCATGGTTTGATCCAGGACAAGCGATCGCTCGCCCGTTCCCAGGAAGCGGGCAAACGCGCCCTGGAGGCTGCTCGCCAGGCGGGGATGCCGGTCATTCACGCTACGCTGCAACTGTCGCCAGACTACCGTGAACTCGGGCGCAAACCATTTGGGCTACGCGGCGCCATCCCCAAAGCCGGCACCTGGCAAAAACAGGATAAAGGCTGGCAGTTCTATCCATCATTCGCTCCGCGATCAAATGAGTTTGTCATCAGCGGGCGTGCGGGTGCCAGCGCATTCGCCGCCTCCGATTTGGACAACTATCTGCGCGGGCAAGGCATTACCCGGCTGTACCTGGCCGGTTACGCCACCCACGTCTGCATCGAGTCCACATTACGCGCCGCACACGATCTGGGCTATGAGCCAGTGATCCTCAGCGATGCGACGGCCGCTTTCACCGCTCAGCAACAGCAACACGTTCTGAACGACGTAGTGCATCATTTTGGCTGGGCCATGATGACACAAGCGTTTATCGAAACTCTGTCTTTCGGCGATCAGACAGCGCTGAAAGCGAGATCCACCAACTCCCCGGAGCCCGCACAATCGCTGCGTCTGCTGACGGCTCCAGGCCAGAAAATCCCCGGCGTCTCCGGCGCTGCGCAAACACAGAGTGGCCTGCTGTTTCTCAGTGGCCATGTCCCAGTAACCGCTGACAACAAAGTCCCTTTAGGGCTGGAGAAGCAATTGGAATTGGCATTCAAGAATTTGAACGACACGCTGCAGCATGCAGGCAGTTCACCCGAAAATATTGTCAGAATGACGCTGTACGTGCGCAATTATCGTCCCGAACAGTTGGCCACAATTCGCAAGATCCGCGATCGTTGGCTCAAAGGGCATGAACCCGCCAGCGCCTTGATCGGCGTAGAAACTCTGTTCCGACAAGATGTGCTGGTCGAAATCGATGCGGTGGCGGTCCCCACCGCGCCTCAAACCGCAGTCTGATCCCAATCGTTGTGGTAAGTTGAAGGGCATTTTATCGCACCGCCGCTTTATTAAATGTGGCGGTGCAGTTAGCCTGCGATCGCCTCTACGATAAAAAGGATTTCATCATGCCGCACGCAACCTTATTAGCTCAGTTAAAAGCGCGGTTGGGTGAGCCGCCGGACATCAGCCCTTTCCCCCCGCAAGAACTTGGAAAACTGTGGGCGGACATTCACCGTCTGGCGAACGATGTCGAGCATCCGGAGTTCAGGACGCTGGCGTACCATATCAGGCAACAAACCAAAACGTTAGGCAAGGTTCCCGCCTTTGATAACGCTACCGCCATTGACGTTTTGCGCAACCTTGTTTGTTGGGAAGACGCGGTACTTTGCATTGCCGGCTTGACGGCATCGCCATCGCCGGCGCTGGCCACAGAGCTGCGCCGGATCCTGACTACGGGCGCCCCGCAACAAAAGGAGCCGGCCTTCTGGGCGTTACGGCGTTACGAAGCCCACGTATTGACCAGATATACCGATGATGAGATTCGCTCGCGCCTGCAGCAGGCCGTGATGACGCAGCACGCCCAGGACCCGTATGTGTTAAGTGAGTTCGCCGTGCTCTCTCGCCTCAGCCTCGCCGGCGCCCTGACGCTCTGCCAGTCGCAAACCGCCTACTATCAACCTCAGTCGCTCTACGACGACAGGAACGACATGCAGATTCTGAGCGACGAGCCTGCCTATATGGATTTCGCCCGGACCGCGTTGGAACAGGCGCTCAGGCACCTCGAAGCCATCCGGCGGGCCGAGCTACCCTATAAGGCCGACTGCGCCTTCTCAGTCGATGACGCGCATATTATTGCCCGGGCGGCTCGCATTACGGCGTGGCGAGATGAGCGCTGGTTCGGTCCGTTGATCGAACAGCTATTGCCGCAGGTTGCCGTTGCGCCCACCATGGCCAAGACCGCGCCCTCTCAGGCACTGGCCATCGCCCTGGGACATTCAATTCAGGCGGCACCCACGCCGGAAGGTGTCAAGGCACTGCGCTATACGCTAGAGTCGGTTCGTCATGCCGGGATTAAAAAGAAACTGGGGCGCAATGTAAAACCCGCAGAACGCAACCTGGCCGAACGCCCCGATATGGCGCTGAAATTAAGCGGCCAACTGCCCGCCGGGAAAAAGCAAACCGCCATGCTCGCATCTTGCCTCGAGGCCAGTATGTGGCTAGGCAGTGAGTTCACCTATCATGACTGGCATTCACAGTTGCACAACTCTCCGGCCGGCGCGCCGTTAGCGCATTCTCTGATTTGGCTGGCTCGCTGCCCGGGCCAGCCCGACCGCGTATTTGTGCCGCTGGACGGCGCTCTGGACGCTCACGGGCAGCCCCTGGACTTGCCGAATGACGCCGAGATTCTGCTGTGGCATCCGTTGATGGCGGATGAAGGTGAACGGCAGGCGTGGCGCACATTCATTATCTCACGTCGCATCGCCCAGCCGTTCCGTCAGGCCTACCGCGAGTATTACTTCCGCTCCGCCGATTTTTCCGGGTATTTACTGGCACTTCGCCCACTGTTGGGCCTTGCCCGGCAGCAAGGATGGCATATCGGCGCCGGCGGCGTGGGCCTTGCGCGCCGCTTCGGTGAGTATCAGGCGCTGTTCGCCGTGAATGCCAAACTCTATCCTGGAGCCGATGGCTGGGGAGCGTCAGGTGCATTGACGGTCAATCGGCAAATCAACGGGCAGTGGGAGCGTATCGCCCCCGAGGCTCTGCCGGCAATCACGTATTCGGAGATGTGCCGCGCCGCAGATCTGCTAATCAGCCGCACGGCGTTAGCGGAGGGCGATGCCTTGGCCTCCGGCGCTTCACCGCAACAGCGGGCGCGTCACCTGAGTTATCTGACGGAAACCTCTAACATCGCTAACCTGCGCCGTGAAACGCTACGCCACATTTTCCACCAGCCCATCGCCGCAGGCAGGCTCACCGTAGAAACAAATCATCTGCGCATCGCCGACTATGCGTTGCATCTGGCGACGGGCCGAGTCACCCGCGCCGGCGCACCGGCGGAATTACCGTCAACCCCAAAATCGGGCGGCAAGTCGCCGATCTTTTGGCTACCATACGATGAATCCATCCTGAGTACCATCGTCGACCGCGCAGAGATTTTATTGGCCGCGACAGGCAGCGCCAGCTGATATTCACCTTGCCTTCAGGCATTTCTGACCGAGCGCCCCCATCAGCGGAACGCACGCACCATCAGGTAAAGACTCCCCTACAGTTTCAGGCACGGGAGCGGTGCTTTATTTCCGGGATTGGTCGGCTATCTGGGCCAAAGCAGCGGCCCTGGGCGCCGCTATAGGCATGTTCCTGCGGCGCAGTGCTACTGATAATCCTGTTGTTACCTGAAATCAAAGGCAAGCAGTTGGAATGACAATCGGCAAAATGTTGCAGAGTCAATCAAATGATTGAAATCGTATTGAAAAAGGGGGCACGACGGCTACCGGAGGACAAAACGAAAAAGGGGCCTAAGCCCCTTTTTCTTACCTGCCGAATCATGAAGATTCAACAGGCTAATGTTTGGAGCGGGAAACGAGGCTCGAACTCGCGACCTCAACCTTGGCAAGGTTGCGCTCTACCAACTGAGCTATTCCCGCATTACCAGAACTGACTGATTTCTTTGCTATCTTTCGGCAATTCATCGTTGTCGTCTGATGCGATGCATTCTACTTACCTGACGTGATGAGTCAATAAAATTGTTGGCGCACCACGATCGTTTGCCGCTTTTTGCAGCGTATCGATCACGGTTCCAGCAAATCGTTGCGTGCCGCGTTCAAATATTGGAACATCGACCAGAAAGTCAGCACCGCCGCGATATACAACAAGCCAATCGCCACATACTCTACGGAACGATCCGGCCGCCACAGCAAGCCCACCAGCGACATCATCTGCGCCATGGTTTTCACTTTGCCGATCCAGGACACCGCCACGCTGCTGCGTTTGCCAATTTCCGCCATCCACTCGCGCAGCGACGAAATGATGATTTCACGGGCGATCATGGTGGCCGCCGGCAGCGTGATCCACCAGCTGTGGTAGTGCTCCGCCACCAGCACCAGCGCCACCGCCACCATCACTTTGTCCGCGACCGGATCCAAAAACGCCCCGAAGCGCGTCGTTTGTTTCCAGCGACGTGCCAGGAAGCCGTCAAACCAGTCGGTGACGGCGGCAAACACAAAGATAACGGCGCAAACCATCGGAGCCCAGTTGAACGGCAGATAAAACGCCAGCACAAAGAATGGGATCAGAACTACGCGAAACAGGGTAAGCCAAGTCGGTATATTCAATTGCATAATGCTACGGTAACTATCTGGCTAGAGTGGAAATTAAGAGTATGTTGCTACATTGCCCTCAGTGTTTCAATGCATTGTAGATCTTTTCTGCCAATGCTTGTGAAATACCCGGCACTTTTGCAATTTCCTCCACGCTGGCGTTCAACAAAGGTTGCAGTCCGCCCATATACTTCAACAGCACCTGGCGCCGTTTCGGCCCTACGCCTTCAATCAGCTCCAATGCGCTGGTATTCCTGACTTTCGCCCTTCTCTGCCGGTGACCGGTAATGGCATGATTGTGCGAATCGTCGCGGATGTGTTGGATCACATGCAGCGCCGGCGAATCCGGCGGCAGAGAAATCCCTTCACCTTCCGGCACGAAGAACAACGTTTCTAACCCTGCCTTGCGGTCGGCGCCTTTGGCGATGCCGATCAACAGCGGCTTATTCTTGTCCCAGGTAACATTCAGCGATTTGAATACGTCGATCGCCATGCCGAGCTGCCCTTTACCGCCGTCGATGAAGATGACATCCGGGATCTTTTTCTCTTCCAGCGCCTTGCCGTAACGGCGCTTCAGCACCTGCGTCATCGCCGCGTAGTCATCGCCAGGAGTAATGCCGCTGATATTGTAACGCCGATACTCCGCTCGCACGGGGCCGTTTCCGTCGAACACCACGCACGAAGCCACTGTCTGCTCACCCATGGTATGGCTGATATCGAAGCACTCCATACGGTTGATTTCCGTCAGGTTCAGCACTTTGGCCAATTCCGCCAGCCGCTGATGGATCGTCGACTGTTGCGACAGCCTGGTGGTCAACGCCGTTGCCGCGTTGGTGCGCGCCAGTTTCAGATAACGGGCGCGATCGCCGCGCGGTTTGCTTTGAATTTGGATCTTGCGCCCCGCCAACTCGGAGAGCGATTCCGCAAGCAGGTCTTTTTCCGGCAGGCTGAAATCCAGCAGGATCTCGCCGGGCAGCGTACGCGCCTGGCTGCCTTGCAGATAGAACTGGCCGACAAAGGTCTGCACCACCTCACCCATATCCGTGCCGCCCGGCACTTTAGGGAAATAGCTGCGGCTGCCCAGCACCTTGCCCTGACGGATGAACAGCACGTGCAGGCACGCCATACCGGCATCGAACGCCACGCCGATCACGTCCAGATCGTCGCTGTCGCCCGACACGAACTGCCGTTCGGTAACGCGGCGCACAGCCTGAATTTGATCGCGAATGCGCGCCGCTTCTTCGAAATTAAGCAGTTTGCTGGCTTCTTCCATACGCTCAATCAGCTGGTGCAATACCTGCTGATCTTTGCCAGAAAGAAACAGCCGCACGTAATCCACCTGCTGCCGGTACTCGTCTTCGCTCACCAGCCCGGCAACACAAGGCCCCAAACAGCGGCCGATCTGATACTGCAGGCACGGACGCGAACGGTTGCGATACACGCTGTTTTCGCACTGGCGGATTGGGAACAGCTTCTGCAGCAGCGCCAGCGTCTCGCGCACGGCGTAAGAGTTGGGGAAAGGCCCGAAATATTCGCCTTTGGCGTGTTTGGCGCCGCGATGCACAGCCAAACGGGGATGGGTATCCGCACTGAGAAAAATCAGCGGGTAAGATTTATCGTCTCGCAAAAGAACATTATATCGCGGTTGGTACAATTTAATGTAGTTATGTTCCAACAGCAGCGCTTCTGTCTCGGTGTGGGTAACCGTTACGTCTATTTGCGCGATATTTTTAACCAGCGTCTCGGTTTTACGGCTGCTGACCTGCTGCCGAAAATAGCTGGCGAGACGCTTTTTCAGGTCTTTGGCTTTACCGACGTAGATCACCGTACCCGTGGCGTCATACATACGGTAGACGCCGGGCTGGCTGGTGACGGTACTCAGGAAGGCTTTGGCATCAAAACGGTCATTCACTGCTTAACAACGTCTCCGCATTGAACAATCCATGTCGGATGGCCAGGTGAGTCAATTCGACGTCGCCGCTGATATTCAGTTTGCTGAACATGCGGTAACGGTAGCTGTTCACCGTTTTCGGGCTGAGACTCAGTTGCTCCGAGATCTCATTCACTTTTTTGCCTTTGGTGATCATCAACATGATCTGTAGCTCGCGTTCAGACAAGCAGCTGAACGGCGTTTCAGCCTGTGGTTCCAACTGACTCAGGGCCATCTGCTGTGCGATATCAGACGCGATATAGCGCTGCCCGGCATGCACGGAACGCAAGGCGTTAATCACTTCCTGCGGCGCGGCGCCCTTGCTCAGGTAACCGGCGGCACCCGCCTGCATCACCTTCGCGGGCAAAGGATTTTCAGTATGGATGGTCAACATGATGACTTTGACGTCGGGTGCATAACGCACAATCTTGCGCGTGGCTTCCAGCCCGCCAATGCCCGGCATATTCATGTCCATCAGCACGATATCGACAGCGTTGCCGCGGCACCATTTTACGGCGTCTTCACCGCACTGAGCCTCACCGACAACTTTTATACCTTTGATATCTTCAAGAATGCGTCGTATCCCTGCGCGCACCAGTTCGTGGTCATCAACAAGAAGAACGCTAATCAAGGAAAAATCTCCAAAAAAAGGGAGTAACGCAATCGGCCTCTGTTTTCGCCAGAGATATTACTTGTTTTTCAGACAAGAATGAACACAGATTAATACATACTTCCGAATAACTTTGCGGAGCAGAGCTGATTTTTCAATTTTAGCCGTCTATGCCGCCGATAAATCGTCACGTCGGAAAAGATCGGGCGACGAAAATAATTTCGTCGCGCTGCGTCTGACACAGGATAGCGCGACAATCATGCCGCGAGGGAGAAATCTGTGTAAGCAATCACGACATGAATAATATTAACACGGCTGTTGGCTGTTTGTAATCATTTGATATTTAAAGGCGTAACAAAATCCGCGGCCAACGTGGGTCCGGCAACCCTCGGTCGAAACTATTATTCCCGGCAAACGCCGGTAAAATCGGCGCCTCCGCCCCCCAGTAATTATAATAACCCCGATTGTTCAACAATAACGTACCGGAAAAATACTTGTTAACCACCTCGAAATAACTTGCCGAGAGTAGATGATTCAGACAGGCAACGAGCGAACGTTGCCCACCCGCGAGACCTGAGCAAGCCCGGTGCAGATGACAGACTCATGCTATGCTATACTCCGCGCCCAGTTAAATTCGCCGCCGCGCCCGGGGCTACTTTTTAGCCCGCGCGCGGTGCGCCAAAGCAGCTTGTATCAGGCTACGGCCTCAAAAAATCAGGAGAGAAAATGAGCAACGTTGATTTCACTACGTCTGCAAACCCGGAAATCTTGGCGACCGAGGTTGCCTGCCTCAAAGCTACGCTGACGCTGATCTTGAAGTCGATCGGCCAGGCCGACGCCGGGAAAGTCATCATCAACATGGAACGTTTCATCGCGCAGATTGAAGATCCGACTCAGGCAGAAATCTTCAAGAACAGCATTCAGCAAATAAAGCACGCTTACCGTCAGTAAGCGTTGCGCCCCAGACCCGCACTTCTTGTGGGTCTGCTTTTCACCACGCTACGCCACACCCCATTGATCTTGCACGCGCTTTCGGGCAGTGTGTTGACTTTCCCCCCACACCCGAGACCGTTATGGGCATCCTTGTCAAAGCGCTGATCGGCGCGCTGGTCGTGGTTCTAATCGGCCTGTTGGCCAAAACGCGCAACTATTATATCGCCGGTTTAGTCCCGCTCTTTCCCACTTTCGCCCTGATTGCGCATTACATTGTCGGCAGCGAACGTTCAATTGCGGCACTGAAAACGACGCTGATTTTCGGCATGTGGGCGGTATTGCCCTACCTGGTATATTTGATTTCGCTGTATTTCCTGATTAACAGTCTGCGGCTGTCGTTAGCGCTGGGTGCGGCGGTATTGTGCTGGATTGCGGCGGCGTGGCTATTAATTACGCTGTGGGGATGGTGGCAAGGGCGTTAACGCCCTTGCCTGGGCTGTTACGGCCGCCCTGCCTGCAACACGAAGCCTCGCTGCCGATCGCCGGCGATGCGCAGATAGCGGCTTTCACCGGCGCGCAGCGTCATCGGCACGCTGCCGCTGGTTTCACGCCAAATACATAGAGAGTTCTCGATCATATCTTGCCCGATACTGACCGAAATATTGCCTGGTGGCACGCGAAACTCTGCTTTTTCTTTTGCCTCGAGTGAAGCGGCAAACTCCCCATTCACATAGACGCCAGTGCGGCAGCTGCCCGCCAGCATTCCGCTGTCGCGCACCACGACCACCGTAGCGTAAGGCGTATCCGGGATATTCTGATAGAGCATCAGACGGCTTGGGGGGGGCAACTCAGCCTGTTGCGGCGGTACGGCTTGAGTCGCACACCCCGTCAGCAGTGCAGAGGCAAATAACAACGCGGCGTAATGCTTCATCCTTGGCTCCTGAAGAAAATAATGCTTATCGTAGCAAGAGAATAGCTGTCTCCAGTAGCCTTCATACCGCAGAGACGAAAAAATCGGATAACTTCCCACTCCTCTCACGAACCTGCAGGGATAAGAAGATTCTGCATTAAAGCCATTGAAATAAAGGCGATTCTTTCAGATTTAAAACTTGATCATGCCACGTTGGATATCTGCCGCAAAAGCACCACTGACGTAACTGAAACCATCCTGCGTGACATAAACCCGGGTATGACCGGTCTCTGATAACACCGCCACCATATATCCCAGGCTGATCATTTCATGGGACGGAACGTTCATCGGGGTTAGAAATCCGCGCCCACGGCACCACTGATAAAAGCGGGTTCGCCCATATCCCAACACGGCGCCAACATCGGAGAGGTGCTTAAAAGTATCATAATCCTCTGATGGTGAAGGTAAACCGTCATGACTTTCAGGCGTTTTCTTTATCCCAGACAAAATAAACTCCTTTTTTGACTCTGTCGCGTACAGTTATCCTTCCTCTAAAATGAATTTAAAAAATCCAAATTTAAAATGCAAATGAATTCCCTGTAACTAAAAAGTCTTCCCCAGAAAAAACCTGAAAATAAAACCCCAATAAAAAAACAGAAATAAAAAAATAAGGTATTAATACCGAGCATTAAATCCTTGGCATGGGTAAATATCCTAAATAAAAATAATATTCATACCCGATAAGAAAATGCTTAGCTTGCATATTATTTCCCTCATTAAAACGATGCAATTGCGGTCAGATCATTGCGGCATAAAGAGAATGAATAAAATCAATGCCACATCGTCCAGCCCTCGCCGTGAGGTCGCGGATCCTTACAGACTGCCCTCAATGCGCCACATCCTCTCTCAACGCGGCACTTCCTAAATCACACCTAAACAATAACCATTATCATTTCCAATTGTTCCGCCAGTTTATTACACTTTCCTACCTCGTCAGTTAGGAACATTCCTAGGCTGCGAGCCTCAGGATAGAGAAAGAGTTAGGGACACCATGAAGAATTGCCGTTGTTTGATTGTTTTGCCGTTATTGATGTTGACCGCCTGCACCCAATGGGAAAGGCCTGGCGCGGTTGAGAGTACCCGGAATGCCGAATATGCCGAATGCCGCAGCCGCGGATACGATCGCTTCCCCCCGGACGTGGTGCGGGACGTGGAGTTCAGCTACGAAAACAAATACATTCCTTGCGAGAAGAATAAGAAAGACTGTCCATCGGGATACCGCTACGACAAGGAGCCGTCAATTAAAACAGTGCAGACCGATCGCAATCAGTCCGCCCGAGACGCCACCATCGAAGCCTGTATGTACGGCAAAGGCTGGCGGGAGAAAACCTACTATTGGCCGCAATGGTAATGTGGCGGCGTTTGCCTGGGGCGAGATGCCGCTAACCCATTCAACCATCGTCATCACATCGGTTCAGCCCCAGCGCAACCAGCGTTTCCGTCCTGACCGGCGTTAAAGGCACACGCGGCGACGGTAAAGGCCAGCCCAAAAGCTGCCTCGCCGCCGTTGCGCAGACTTTACCCTGGCATGCCCCCATACCACAGCGGCTGCTCATCTTAGCCGTGTTCCAATCCGGCTGATGGTGTACCTGTTCCAACGTAACGTCTTCGCAGCGGCACAGTAACGTTTGCGGATTGGCCAGCGAATTCAAGCGCTCATCGAGTGCGAAGGCATTTGCCGCCGCCGTGGCGAAACGCCGCCACCGCCGCCGCTGCGCCGCCAGGCGCTCTGCCTTTTCCCGCTGCCCGGTGGCGGCATAACCGGCAATGGCGCCTTCAGTGAGCGCCAATTCACTGCCGCCGATGCCGGTACACTCCCCGGCAGCAAAAATTTGCACCTGACTGGTTTGCTGCCAATGATTCACCGCTACGGCGTCATGCTTTATCCGACACCCCAACAGCATCGCCAGCTCAATGTTCGCCACCAGACCAAAACCGCAGGCCAGCCTGTCGCAGGCCACCGTACTTTCCCGCCCGCCGTTATTGACACGCACCGACGCCAAGCGCTCTTGCCCCAAGGCCGCCAGCACCCGGCTACCGGCACGATAATGGCTTGGCATCAGAGAGAAAGCCTGACGCAGCTTGGCCGGCCAGCGCCACAGGCCGCCGGCGAAAGCCGCCAACCGCCACAGCGGCGCCTGCTCCGCCAACATGACCACCTCTCCGCCGGCCTGTTTCACGCTGTCGGCCACCGCCAACAGCAGCGGACCACTGCCGGCGATCACCACTCGCTCGCCACGGATCGCCAACCCCTGCTTGATTTGCGCCTGTAAACCACCGGCGCCGGTCACCCCCGGCAGCGTCCAGCCGGGAAACGGCAACAACAGTTCACGCGCGCCATTGCATAAAATCAGCTTTTGATAGCGAATCACGCCGCAGCCCTCGGCGTCTTCATATGCCAATCGGTTAGCGCCACACTGCGCCACCAGCTTGCAGCCAGACTGCAGCGCAATATTTTCCCGCGCCGCCACCGCCTGCCGATAGCGGCTCGCCGTTTCAGGTAAAGCCACCTGCATCCCGTCGCGCCAGATTTGCCCGCCGGGATGCGGATTATCATCAATCATTCGCACCTGGCCACCACTTTCCGCAGCGGCCAGCGCCGCCGCCATGCCGGCCGGCCCGGCACCGACGATCAGCACCTCACAATTGAAGTTACTCATCATCGTTCCTCTCTATGCGCATGCCGGCTTGGCACAGCGTTTGGCACGCCAGCCGACGCAGGCCGTTAATGGTCACCCGGCACTCCTGACAAACGCCCATGCCACAAAAGGGAGCCCGCGGTTGGTGTGAAACAGATAACCGACAACGATCGTCGCCGCACAGGCTGAGCGCCGCAGCAACGCTGAGACCAACCGGCACCCGCCGGTGTTCTCCATCGATGCTCAACGCGATCGTATTTTGTCTTTCATTCATACAGGCAACTCCTCGGCGGCAAACGCCCGCGCAGCCAAATACGGGGAATCGTCAATCTCCGGCGTTTGCCGGCCAATCTGCGCAGTAATCAGCGCAGCGCTGCCGAGCGCAGTCGTGACGCCCAATCCCTCATGCCCCAAAGCCAGCCACAGCCAGGAATGCCGCGGATGCACGCCCAACAGCGGCAGCCCGTCGGCAGAGGCGGCGCGCAACCCGGTCCAGCAGCGAATGATGTTCATCTGCGCCAGTGCGGGCAAGAAATGCTGCGCACGCGTAAGCATTGCCGCCAACAGCGGCATGTCCAACGCCGAATCGACGGCGTCGAACTGGCGGGAAGAGCCGATCAGCCATTGTCCGGTGGGCCGCGCCTGCACATTGAAAGCCACCGACGTGCCGTTACTGGCATGCGCGCTGGCGCCATACCCCAGCTCCACCAGTTGATGCCGCACCCGCGGCGGGTAGCGATCGGTGATCGCCAGTTGGCCCTTCTTGGCGTGAAGCAAAGTCTGCGGTAATAGGCTATTGGCCCTAAGGCCGCAGGCCAGGACCACCACCGGCGCGGCCAGACGTCTGCCGTCCGCCAGCCGCACGGCTTCCTCTTCTAACGCTGTCGCTTCACCATGCACCACGTCAATTGCCGCACCACGGTCGGCCAACAGCCAGCGAGCCGCGAGCGGCGCATACAGAATGCCATCGCCCGACACCCGCAGTCCGCCGGCCAGGCCGTGCCGCAGCATCGGCTCCATGACGGCGATCTGCTCTGCCGTCAGCAGTTCCGCGGCCACGCCCTGCTCCGCCAGCCGCACCCGCTTTTGCTCGGCGATGGCCATTTCATCCGCTTGATCCGCCAACCACAGCGTACCGCAGCCACGCCAGGCGCAGGCTTCCGGCATGCGCCCCGTCACTTCGCGCCACAACCGCAGCGAATAAGCGCTCAACGCCAGCTCGGCAGGATTATCGTCCATGCAAACCAGATGCCCCATACCGGCGGCGGTGGCGCCGGCGCGGCGATCGTCCACCACCGAGACACGATACCCTTCCCGCGCCAGCCGCCAGGCGCAAGCGGCGCCGATGATACCGGCACCGACCACGATGACATCGGCTCCCCGCTCGGCGCCCATCAGCGTATCCCCCAGACGAAGGGATCGCGTTCGTCGAGCAGCAGTTGGCTATCGGCGCACACATAGGCCTGCCCGCGAATAAAGGGGGCAATGCGATCGCCGTTCCAACGATAATAGGCCTGGAATTCGCTGCCGATCACGCTGGCCTGCCGCCACTGCGTGTCCGGCGGCAGTTTGCCGTCCGCCGCCAGACACGCCAGTTTGGCGCTGGTGCCGGTACCGCACGGAGAACGGTCATAGGCTTTGCCGGGGCACAGCACGAAGCTGCGGCTGTCGGCCTGCGGATCGTCACCGAACAGTTCGATATGGTCTATCGCTCCGCCGTCTTCACCGCGGATGCCCGCCTGTTCCAGCGTTTGCCGCACCGCCCAGGTGAACGCGGTCAAGGCCTCCAGATTGTGTTTATCGATGGGCAACGGTGACTCGCCGATCAGGAAGAACCAGTTGCCCCCCCAGGCGATGTCACCCGTCACTGCCCCGTGACCGGCAACCTCAAGCCGCACCTGGCGGCGATAGCGATAAGCCGCCACGTTCTCCACCGTGACGCTGCCGTCATCATGCAGCGTGGCGCTTACCGGGCCGACCGGGGTCTCGATCAGGTGGCGCCCGGCGTGGATGCGCCCCAGATGAGCCAGCGAAGCGATCAGCCCGATAGTGCCGTGTCCGCACATGCCCAGATAGCCGCTGTTGTTAAAGAAGATCACCCCGGCGGTGGCCTGTGGCGAGCAGGGGCGGCACAGCAACGCCCCCACCAGCACGTCATTGCCACGCGGTTCGAGCATCACCGCGCAGCGCCAATCATCATAATGTTGTGCGAAACGCGCCCGCCGTTCCGCCATGCTACCCTCGCCGAGATCGGGAAAACCTTCCACGATCAGGCGGGTCGGCTCTCCGCCGGTATGAGAATCGATCGCCCGCAAAGCGGTGATATGCGCAGAAAGTGCCATCGGCGTCTCCTGGGTTAATGAGATGTTACCAATGGCATTAGCCTGAACGAATGTGAGCATGA
Source organism: Serratia nematodiphila DZ0503SBS1 (assembly GCF_000738675.1). Classification (NCBI taxonomy): domain Bacteria; kingdom Pseudomonadati; phylum Pseudomonadota; class Gammaproteobacteria; order Enterobacterales; family Yersiniaceae; genus Serratia; species Serratia nematodiphila. The sequence continues at coordinate 4,193,427 of NZ_JPUX01000001.1, forward strand.
CGGCTTGATGCGTTTCGGCGCAGCGAATGAAGAAATCAGCACAGTGACAAACGTCAGGCCTGACGCGTCGCGGGTATGAGTTTAACGGTTGTCATAATAATGACTTATTTATCATGTCGTTATTTTCATGCTAAACCCTTGCGTAGCGAGAAACGCCGCAGTTTTCAAGCAACCGCCAAACACCGTCCGGCAAAAGTATGCGGCAATCCGCATATTTGGCAGCCCGCCGGAAATAGCGCTTGCTTCGTTACAAAAAAGTTAATATTGATGCGAAAGCGCCAACCTGGCTCGCCTGTTTTTCCGGCTAACGACCGAAAAGGGACTGTTATGCGATCCACTTCAGACTACCCGCCTCCGGTTTCTCTCTCGCCGCCTTCGCTTGTGGGGCTGCCGGAGCAGGAGGACGTTTTTGCCGTCGAACATCTGTCGCGCCTGTGCGACGGACTGGCGCAGCAGCGCCCGAACAACCTGCGCGATCTGCTGAATACGCTGGCGCTGATCGCGCCGTTGCTGAACGCGATCCCCAACGTGGTGTTCTTTATCAAAGACGCCCAGGCTCGCTACCTGCTGGCCAACCTGACGCTGGCCAGGCGCTGCGGTTTCAAAACCGTCACGCCGCTGCTGGGCAAAACCTCCGCCGACGTTTTTCCCGCTCAGCTCGGATCCGGCTATACCGAGCAGGATCTGCGGGTATTGCGCCACGGCGTGCTGATCCAGGATCAGCTGGAAATGCACCTGTACAACGGCCGAGAAACCGGCTGGTGCCTGACGCAAAAGCTGGCGCTGTATGACGCGCAGGGAAAAATCATCGGTATGGCGGGTATTTCTCACGATCTGCAGGAGGCCAGAGCCAATCACCCGGCCTACCAGCGGCTGGCGGCGATCGACGTGCATATCCGCCGCCACTACGCCAGACCGATCGCGCTTGAAGAGCTGACGGCGCTGACCGGGTTATCGGTGGCGCAGATCGAACGCTACTGCAAACGTATCTTCCACCTCACCCCGCGCCAGATGATCCACAAAGTGCGGCTGGAAAAGGCCACGGAACTCCTGGCCGGCGATCTGCCGATCACGGACATCGCGCTGCAGTGCGGCTATACCGATCACAGCGCCTTCAGCCGTCAGTTCAAAGCGATGACCGGCTCCACGCCGCGCGATTTTCGCCTGACGCTTTCCGCTTAACGCGCTGATTTACCCCGTTAACCCTCTCTTCTCACGGCGTACCGACGCCCGATTTTTCACGCCCGTTTTCCGCCGCGATTGTGCCAATTTCGTCGCGGCAATCGGCGAAAAGCGTCAAGCCTCCCTGCGCAATACCGGTCAATCTGTCGGTGAGCCTTACCAAAGATTCACTTTTCATTAACACTTTCGGACGACAGGACAAACACGATGAGCCATAAAACTCTAAGCTGGAGCGGCGTATTCCCGGCGGTGACGACCCAATTTCGCAACGATTTCTCTCTGGATCTCGACGCCACCCATACGGTGATCAAAAACCTGGTGCGCGACGGCGTCTCCGGCCTGGTGGTGTGCGGCACCGTCGGTGAAAATACCTCGATGACAGTGCAGGAAAAGCTGGCGGTGATCGAGGTGGCGAAAGACGCCGCCGACGGTAAAGTGCCGGTGATCGCCGGCATCGCCGAGTTCACCACCGCCTTCGCGCAGAACATGGCGCGTGAAGCGCAAAAGGCCGGCGTCGACGGAATTATGGTGATGCCGGCGCTGGTCTACTCCGCCAAACCGCACGAAACCGCCGCGCACTTCCGCAGCGTCGCTGGCGCGACCGATCTGCCGATAATGGTCTACAACAACCCTCCCATTTACAAAAATGACGTCACGCCCGACATTCTGACCTCGCTGGTCGACTGCGAGAACATCGTGTGCTTCAAAGACTCGTCGGGCGATACCCGCCGCTTTATCGACCTGCGCAATGAAGTCGGCGATCGCTTCGTGCTGTTCGCCGGGTTGGACGATGTGGTGCTGGAAAGCATCGCCGTCGGCGCGCAAGGCTGGATCTCCGGCATGTCCAATGCCTTCCCGCGCGAAGGGGAAACCCTGTTCCGGCTGGCGAAGGAAAGACGCTATGAGGAAGCGTTGGCGCTATACAGCTGGTTTATGCCACTACTGCACCTCGATGCCCGCCCCGATCTGGTGCAGTGCATCAAACTCTGCGAACAGCGGGTCGGCCGCGGCAGCGCTGTCACTCGCCCTCCGCGCCTGGCGCTGCAGGGAGAAACGCTCACCGAGATCAACGCCGTGATCGATAAAGCGCTGGCCACCCGCCCTGCGCTGCCGAACGTCGGCCTGTGACGCCTTCATCGCCCGGCCATGCCGGGCGTCATGCTTTATCCACCGGGGGAACCGATGCCCAACGATCGCTACGCCGCCATCAGCGGCCAACAATTTATCGGCGGCCAACGCCGCGCCGAAGGGGAAGCGTCGCTGTGTAGCCTGCGCGCCGACGACGGTCAGCCAACCGGCTACCGCTTCCACCAGGCCACGGCGGCAGAAACCGCCGCCGCCGCAGAAGCCGCCGCAGCAGCCTTTGCGCCCTATTCACAGCTCAGTGCAGAACAACGCGCGAACTTTCTCGACGCCATCGCCGAAGAGTTAGACGCATTGGATGATGTTTTCTTCACCTTCGCCATGCAGGAATCGGCCTTGCCGTCTGCGCGGTTGAGCGGCGAACGCGCCAGAACCAGCGGCCAGATGCGGCTGTTCGCCACGCTGCTGCGGCGCGGCGACGTCGAGGGCGTGCGCATCGACTGCGCGCTGCCGCTGCGTTCCCCCCTGCCGCGCCCCGATCTGCGTCAATACCGCACGGCGCTCGGCCCGGTGGCGGTCTTCGGCGCCAGCAACTTCCCGCTGGCGTTTTCCACCGCGGGCGGTGATACCGCCGCCGCGCTCGCCGCCGGCTGCCCGGTCGTGTTCAAGGCGCACAGCGGCCATATGATCACCGCCGAGCTGACCGCTCAGGCGATCGAGCGCGCTCGGGAACGCACAAGGATGCCCGCCGGCGTCTTCAACATGATCTTCGGCAATCGCGTGGGGGCCGATTTGGTACAACATCCGGCGATTCAGGCAGTGGGATTCACCGGCTCGCTGCAAGGCGGCCGGGCGCTCTTCGATCTGGCGATGCAACGCCCTCAACCTATACCGGTCTTCGCAGAAATGTCGAGCATCAATCCGGTAGTGATCCTGCCCAAGGCGTTGGCGCGGCGCGGGCAGCGCATTGCGCAGGAACTGGTCTCTTCCTTCACACTCGGCTGCGGTCAGTTCTGCACCAAGCCCGGCGTGATCGTCGCGCTGCGCGGCGCCGCCTTCGATCGGTTAACCGAAACGATGAGCGCCCTGGTTAACGCCGCCGAGCCGCAGCCGATGCTGAATGCCGGCACGCTGGAGCACTACCGTCACGGGCTGGCAGCCCTCGATGCCCATCCAGGTATGCGGCGTCTCGCAGGCCGAAGCGAAACGCCCACGCTTCGGGCGGCGGCGCAGCTTTATCAGGCGGAAGAGGCGCTGTTGCTGCAGGCTGACCCGCTGCTGCAACAAGAGGTCTTCGGCCCGGTCAGCATCCTGGTGGCGGTGGATAACGAAGCGCAGCTGCATGCGACGCTGGCGGCATTGCAAGGTCAGTTGACCGCCACGCTGCTGGCGGACGACGACGATCTCGATGTGGCCGCCGGTCTGACGACACTGTTGGCGCGCAAAGCCGGTCGGGTGCTGTTCAACGGGTATCCGACCGGGGTGGAAGTGTGCGACGCCATGGTGCACGGCGGCCCTTACCCGGCCACCAGCGATGCACGCGGCACCTCGGTAGGCACGCTGGCCATCGAGCGTTTCCTGCGGCCGGTTTGTTTGCAAAACACCCCTGCGGCGCTGTTGCCGCCGGCGCTGCAGGACGCCAACCCGCTCAACCTGCTGCGGCTGGTGAACGGCGTTTACACCCGAGCCCCCCTGGTTTCACCTGCCCCAAATTAGCCCGGCCGCATCTGCCTGCCACTCAATAACAAAAGGGTAATACCATGACAACCCAAGGCAAATTCAAGAAGCAGCTTACGCTCACCGACCTGACGTTCATCGGTCTGGGCGCCATCTTCGGCTCCGGTTGGCTGTTCGCCGCCAGCCATGTCTCCTCCATCGCCGGCCCGGCCGGCATCTATTCCTGGCTGATCGGCGGCCTGGCGGTGCTGCTGCTCGGCATCGTCTACTGCGAGCTGGGCGCCGCCCTGCCGCGCGCCGGCGGCATCATTCGCTATCCGGTATTCTCGCACGGCGAACTGATGGGTTATCTGCTGGGGTTTATCACGCTGATCGCCTTCTCCAGCCTGATCGCCATCGAAGTCGTCGCCGCCCGGCAGTACGCCGCCGCCTGGTTCCCGTTCCTCAGTCAGCCGGGTTCCGGCGATCCAACCGCGATCGGCTGGCTGGTGCAGCTGGCGCTGCTGTGCTTTTTCTTCGCGCTCAACTATTACAGCGTCAAAACCTTCGCCAAATCCAATAACCTGATCAGCGTGCTGAAGTTTCTGGTGCCGCTGTTGGTGATCGTGGTGTTGTTCAGCTTTTTCAAACCGGAAAACCTGCACAGCCAGGGCTTTGCTCCCTTCGGTTCCGCCGGCGTTGAGGCCGCCATTTCCGCCGGCGGCATCATCTTCGCCTACCTCGGCCTGACGCCGATCATTTCGGTCGCCAGCGAGGTGCAACGGCCGCAACGCACCATTCCCATCGCGCTGATCCTGTCGGTGGTGCTGTCCACCATCATCTATGTGCTGCTGCAGATAGCGTTTCTCGGCAGTATCCCCAGCGAGATGCTGAGCGGTGGCTGGGCCGGCATCAGCCAACAGTTCTCCCTGCCGTTCCGCGACATCGCCATCACGCTGGGCATGGGATGGCTGGCGTTTCTGGTGGTCAGCGACGCGATCGTTTCGCCGAGCGGCACCGGCAATATCTATATGAACGCCACGCCCCGCGTGATCTACGGTTGGGCGCGCGCCGGCACCTTCTTCAAACTGTTCACCCGAGTGGACGCCGAGTCAGGTATTCCTCGCCCGGCGCTGTGGCTGACCTTCGCTCTCTCGGTATTCTGGACGCTGCCGTTCCCATCCTGGGAAAAACTGATCGGCGTGGTGTCCGCCGCACTGGTGCTGAGCTACGCCATCGCCCCGGTCACCGCCGCCGGGCTGCGGCGCAATGCGCCCGATATGCCGCGTCCGTTCCGGGTCCGCGGTTTCTGCGTGCTCGGCCCGCTGTCGTTTATCATTTCGGCGCTGATCGTCTTCTGGTCCGGCTGGGACACCGTCTCCTGGCTGCTCGGCTTGCAGATCCTGATGTTCTTCATCTACATCCTGTTCAAGAATCAGGTGCCTACCCACGCCGTTAGTCTCCGACAGCAAATTTGGTCCTCGCTGTGGCTGATCGTCTTCTATGCGCTGGTGATCGGGCTTTCCTACCTCAGCAGCTTCGGCGGCATCGGCGCTATTGCTCATCCATGGGACACCCTCACCATGGCGGTGATTGCGCTGGCGATTTACTACTGGGGCGCCTATACCTGTTTACCCCAGGCCAATTTTATCGGCGATGAAGAAGAATGAACCCAGGGAGGACATCGAAATGACATCCATGCATGTGCTGTCGCTGGAACAGGCTTATCAACTGGCGTTGCGTACGCTGCGCAGCAACGGTTTCAATCAGGCGCATGCCGAGGCGGTGGCGCAAAATGTCACCCAGGGCGAACGCGACGGCTGCGCTTCTCACGGGCTGTACCGGCTGTTGGGCTGCGTACGATCGCTGCGGGCAGGCAAGGTTTCTGCCGATGCGATGCCCAGATTGCTCGACCAGGCGCCGGCCATCTTGCGCGCCGACGCCGGCGGTGCGTTTTCCCTGCTGGCCTACCGCACCGCTCTGCCGGCCTTTATCGAGAAAGTGCGCGCCAACGGTGTCGCCGCGCTGGCGATCAACCGCTGCGTGCATTTCTCCGCGCTGTGGGCCGATATCGAACCGCTGACCGAGCAGGGGTTGGTGGCCTTGGCCTGCACGCCCAGCCACGCCTGGGTGACGCCGGCCGGCGGTTCGCGACCGCTCTTCGGCACCAACCCCATCGCCTTCGGCTGGCCGCGTCCGGATCGGCCGCCGTTTTTGTTCGACATGGCCACCAGCGCGGCGGCGCGCGGCGAAATCGAATTACACCGCCGCGCCGGCACCCCGCTGCCTGAAGGCTGGGGCATTGATAAGGCAGGCAATCCGTCCACCGATGCCGCCAGCGTGTTGGAGGGCGCGATGCTGACCTTCGGCGGACATAAGGGCTCGGCGCTGGCGGCAATGGTTGAATTGCTGGCAGGGCCGCTGATCGGCGATATGACCAGCAAGGAATCGCTGGCCTATGACGATGGCACCGGTTCGTCGCCTTACGGTGGTGAGCTGGTCATCGCGTTGGATCCCGAGCGTTTTCTCGGTGCGGATAAGGCGAAATATTTCGCCGGAGCGGAGGCGATGTTTGCCGATATGCAGGCGCAAGGCGCCCGCATCCCCGGCGAACGCCGTTATCGGCAACGGCACCAGAGCGAGCAATACGGCGTGGAAATCCCCAAGGCGTTGTACGACGAAATAGTGGCGCTGTGCGATTAACGCTGGATTTATGCCCCGCGCCAGCAACCCGGCGCGGGGAGAGGCTTATCCAGCCTGAGCCATGTCGCTGTGCAGGCGCTTGCGCCACACCGGTTTGGTGTCCCAGCGTGCAAAGTGTTTCGCCTCTTTACCCGGCTGCACCTGATGCCACATGTCTTCTTGCCACCGGATCGGTTCCTTTCCTCGCAACGTTGGGCGGGTCTGTTTAATCGTCCGTTGCAAGACGTCTGCTTCTTCCGCAGTAATGGGCGGCGCCTGTCTGGCGGCGTCCAGCGCACGGCTTCCCAGCGGCGCCATCACCTGATACAACACGTTGACCTGCTGCAGCGTCGCTTGCTGATTAGTGCTCATCCCCTTACCCGACCAACCGTCGAAGTTTTCACCGGGATCGTCCCCCTGCGCGCGATACTCATTACCTGGCCCCTCGACGATATTCCATCCTTGCCAGGTCACCAGAGTGTGTAATCCATCGCGATCCTGCAGGTTTTTATTCTGGATCTGTTTGAGCACCGCGGCGCGGTTTGGCACACCGATCAGATTCATAAACTCGTCCAGCGCGTTCCAATGCTGCCCCGCCACCAAACCATTCCAGACATTACGCAAACAGTTCCAGGGAATGGTGTGGTGCCAGGTTAGCGTGATAAGCGGTTTGGTTGACGCATGTTGCCAACGGCTCGGTTCACTGCCCCGATCGCCTCTGATAATCCCATCGACTTCTAATGGCATAGCTGCCCCTCTTCTGGCTGAAATGAAAAATATGCGCAAGGCCGGTGGCCCGGTTGGCATAAAAACGTCAGCTAAAATCGTAGCAGTTCAGACTGGGATGGCAATAAAACGCAAAGCACGCTCTGCAGCCGGCCGGTAACCGCAGAACGTGCCCGAAAACGGTGAGTTTAAGATGAATTATCTGACCACCATCACCGAAATATTGGCATGGCGAACGATAGCGGCGGCGTTGGACCCCAGCAGATAGGTTTTCACGCTCGGGCGACGCGAACCGATGATGATCAGATCGGCGTCGATCTCTTCCGCCAGTTCCAACACCTGATCGCGTGCAGAACCGAAGCTGACGGTGTAATTGAGGCGATCCAACGGCAGATCGATTTCCGACATGATTTTCTTCAGTCTATCCACCGCCTTCACCTCCGCCTGATTCTCAAACTCCTTGAGGCCGAACGAATAGGCAGTAACAAAAGCCGAGGCATCCGGCAGCGCATGGAAGAAATGCACTTTAGCGCCGGACATCTTCGCCAAATATTCCACATGCTTCAGCGCATGCTCGGTCAACAGATCCTCTTCAATATCGATCGGCACTAAAATAGTCTTGTACATATCACGTCCTTTCTATGTAAACCGGGTGCCAACAGAATACTGCCGCGCACGGGCGCGGTGAATCGCTTTATCACGCTTTTGTGATCGAGGGGTAAATACTGACAAGGATAGTTTTTAATTTAACAAAATATAAACATTACACCGATAACGGATAGGCGATTAATTATTTATTACTCGAGATTAAATTAGCTGTAAATAAACCGCTTTGGCGGTAGCGGCGGTCTTATTGGCGACAGAAAGCTTTTTAATCGAGTTGCCGATGTGGAAATTGATCGTGCGCTCGCTCACCCCCATCAACAACGCGATCTCTTCCGCCGTTTTTCCTTCGCTGCTCCAGCGTAAAATGTCTTTTTCGCGCAGCGTCAGCACATCTTTTATCGCGTCATCATTCACCGATATCAAGGCCTCCCGCAGCGTTTTATGGGCGGTTTGCGCCAGCCAAAGGAAAAAAGTTTCATTTGCGGCACGCGCTTGCGGCGTTTGCTCAGGTAGCGCTTTACCGGCAAACGTCAGGATCCCCAACCTGCCATAGCAATCCTTGACCGACTGCGACCAACCGGCGCACAAGCCGAATTGCGCCATACGCCGCCAAAGCGTCGGCCGCTCATGATAAAAGCTTTCGTCCCACTGAAACTGCAGTGTGGAATGGTGAGCACGCTCAATAACCGGATCCTGCAAATATACCCGCTGCCGCCGATAATCCTCGAGATAGCTCGTTGAAATATTCCCTTCGATCAGCATCTTGGGGCTGCTGGCCGGATAACAGGAAAACACGATGTAGGAGAAATAATCAAACCCCAACGCCTCGGCGCAGGGCCCCAGCTGCGTCAGAAAGCATTCGCGATCGGCCAGGCTGCCAATCACCTCCGCCATGAGCCGTTGAGTGCGGGTATCCATAACGCAGGTTCTCCAGATAGCGATGCCGATTTATCGATAGGTCAGATTCACTATAGAATATCGCTGCCCGGCGCCAGTAGCCGTTTCATATAATAAAAAATACCAACGCTATAACGAAAACAGCTATTCCCCTTAAAATAAGCCTTTTTATTGCGCCGAACAGGAAAACTACGCGAATAGCATACTCTCCTCGACACGTAAACCTGTCATTTCTACCGTTAGACAGCCAGGACACCACCAATTACTTTCCAGACAGGCACCCAGTGCCGCCGTAAATCCAAAGAGATAATAAGCATTTGCGAATTTCGCATGGCATACAGTGACGGGGATTTTCTATGGCAGAAAGTAATGCGGCAATTCAATCGGCTGCGATTATCGGCGCGGGAACGATGGGCAGAGGCATCGCTTATCTTTTCGCGCAAAAAGGCATTCCCACGATGCTTTATAATCGCAACGGCAATACCCTCAATCAAGCTCGCGAATATATCGCGCAAGACCTGAATAAGAAAGTCGAACAGGGCAAGATCGCGCTGCGGGATAAAGACGCGGTGCTGGCCAATCTGATGTTCACTTCCGTGTTTGAGGCCATCGCCGACAGCGAGCTGGTGATAGAAACCATCGCCGAGCAAGAACAAACCAAACTTGAGGTGCTGGCGGCCATCGCCGCAGTGGTCAAGCCCGACACGCTGATCGCCACCAATACCTCCTCACTGTCGCTCAACAAGCTGGCAACGGCGGTAACGCACAGCGAACGCTTTATCGGTTTGCATTTTTTCAACCCCGCGCCGCTGATGAAGCTGATTGAAATCATTCCGGCCTACTTTACCGCGCACGCCACCACGGAACGCTGCCGCCAACTGGTGGCGGCGTTGGGGAAACGCGATGTCGTCTGCCAGGCCACGCCGGGGTTCATCGTCAATCGCATGGCCCGCCCCTACTACCTGGAAGGGTTCCGCCTGTTGGAAGAACATGTGGCGCGCGCGGCGCAGATCGACCGCGCCCTCAAAGCCGGCGGGCGCTTCCGCATGGGGCCGCTCGAGCTGACCGATTTTATCGGCCAAGACATCAACTATCAGGTCAGCCGGCAAATCTGGCAGGACATGCAATACGACCCGCGCTATACCCCTGGTCATCTGCAGCGTTCACTGGTCGATGCCGGTCTGTTGGGGAAAAAGAACGGCCGCTCCTATTTTGCCGCCGAAGAAACCGCCCCGCCGGTGACGGCCGCCAACAATGCAGACGTCGAGACGCTGCGCGTTTACGGCGAGCATCCTTTTTTTACCCTGTTGCAGCAGCGAGCCGCGCTTCAGTGGCCACAGCTGCGCGTGGAACAACGGCCGGCATTACCGGGGCTGGGAGCGGCCGTCCAGATCAATGACGCTTTCACCGTCAGCATCACCGATGGCCGCACGGCGAGCCAACTGGCCGAGCAGACGGCAGCGGATGCCTTTGTGGTCGATCTCGCCCTGAACTACGCCGACACCACGTATCTGGTGGCGGCGCACAGCCGCCACGCTTCTGCGGCCAATAAGGCGCTGTTTTTACGCCTGCTGCACACGGCAATCCCTCAGGTTGAATTTATCAAGGACTCTCCGGCGCTTATCGTCGCCCGCGTCCTCAGCAGCCTGATCAATGAGTCGGTGATCATGGTGGAAAGCGGCGTCTGCAGCCGGGAAGACATCGATGTCGCCGCCGTCGCGGGCGTTAACTACGCCGGCGGCATTTTCGACTGGCTCGGCAAACTGGGGGAGAAAAACGTCAGGACGACGCTGAGCAATCTGGCGCAGCTGCTGCACGCGGCGCGCTATGCGCCGCATTACACCCTTCTGCACGCCGCGCAACCGGCGCTGACGACCACGCCTTAAGGATCCATGATGAGCATTAAAGATGACGGCGTTTATCTGATCGACGGCACGCGCACGGCGATCGGCGCCTATGGCGGCAGCCTGGCGCATACCCGCCCCGACGACATGGCGGCGACGATCATTCGCGGCCTGCTGCAGCGCCATCCGGCGGCGGAAGCCGATCTGGACGAAGTGGTCCTGGGCTGCGCCAACCAGTCCGGCGAAGACAACCGCAACGTCGCCCGCATGGCGGCGCTGCTTTCCGGGTTGGATCCGTCGGTGCCTGCCATCACCCTCAACCGCCTTTGCGCCTCCGGGTTGGATGCGGTGATCTACGCCGCGGCGAAAATCCGCAGCGGCCTCAGCGAACTGATTCTGGCCGGCGGTGTGGAAAGCATGAGCCGCGCGCCCTATGTGCTGAGCAAAGGCGAAACGCCGTTCGACAAAGGCGTGAAGCTGTACGACACCACGCTGGGGTGGCGCTTTGTCAACCCGCGGCTGGCGGAGCGCTACGGCAGCGATCCGCTGGGCATCACGGCGGAAAACGTAGCCCAACGGCAACATATCTCACGCGAGGAACAGGACCTGTTCGCGCTGGCCTCGCAGCAGAAGGCCCGCCGGGCGATCGAAAGCGGCCGGCTGGCGCGGGAAATCACGCCCGTGGACGTGCCGGCCGATCGTAAAACGACCCGCACATTCGCGCAGGATGAATTTCCCCGGCTCAGCACGCTGCAACAGCTACAGGCGCTGAAACCGGCGTTCTCCGCCGGCGGTTCGGTCACGGCAGGCAACGCTTCCGGCATCAACGACGGCGCCGCCGCGCTGCTATTGGCTTCCGGTCGCTACGTGAAGCGCCAGGGGTGGCAACCGCTGGCGGAGATCGGCGACAGCGCGGCCGCCGGCGTGGAACCGGCGCTGATGGGGCTGGGGCCGATCGCCTCCACCGAGCGCTTGCTGCAGCGCGGCGGCTTCACCTTGAACGACTTCGACATCATCGAGATTAACGAAGCGTTCGCCTCACAGGTTCTGGCGGCGCTGAAACACTGGCGTATCGGCGCCAACGACGCGCGGGTCAACCCAAACGGCGGCGCCATCGCACTCGGTCATCCGCTGGGGATGTCCGGCGCGCGTCTGGTGCTGTCGGCAGCGCTGGAATTACGCGACCAACAGGCGAACAACGCATTGGTGACGATGTGCGTCGGCGTCGGTCAGGGGCTGTCATTAAACCTTAAAGCCGTTTAACACAAGGAACATACGATGAGCGTACTGAACATTCTTGAAGAAAAGCTGGCGGAAACCAAAAAACAGGGGCGTTTTCGCGAGTTCCTCAACCTTGAACGCGGCGTGCAGGACAAACCCTGGGCCACCAGCCACGGCCATCACGGTGAGCGCCGTCTCAACGTCTGGTGCTCGAACGACTATCTGGCGATGAGCCACCACCCCAAAGTGCTGCTGGCCACCACCGATGCGGTTAATCGGGTCGGGCTGGGCACCTGCGGCGCCCGCAGCATTTCCGGCACCTCGGTCTACCACAGCGAGCTGGAAACGCTGCTGGCCAGCGCCTATGGCAAAGAGTCGGCGCTGCTGTTCACCACCGGTTTCGGCGCCAACGACGCCACCTTATCCACCCTGTGCGACGCCATTCCCGATCTGATCGTGTTCTCCGACGAGCTGAATCACGCCTCGATGATTTACGGTATCCGCTACAGCAAAGCGGAGAAAAAAATCTTCCGCCACAACGATGTGGCACACCTCGCCGAGCTGCTGCAGGCCGCCGATCCGGCGCGGCCAAAGCTGATCGCTTTCGAGTCGCTGTATTCCATGGACGGTGACTTCGCCCCCCTGGCGCAGATCGTGGCGCTGGCGGAGCAGTACCAGGCGCTGACCTATCTCGACGAGATCCACTCCGCCGGCGTCTATGGCGAACGGGGGCTGGGCTACGCCGAACAACTGGGCCTGCTGGATAAAATCACCATTATTCAGGGCGGGTTCGGCAAATCTTACGGTGCGGCGGGCGGCTATATCGCCGCGCCCCGTTCGGTGGTGGAGGCGGTGCGCAGTTGGGCCCCGGCATTCGTCTTCAGCACCTCGTCGCCGGCGCCGGTGGTGGCCGCCGCGCTGGCCAGTTTTAAATACAACCTCGAGCATGACACCCAACGCAAACACCTGTTGGCGATCGTCGATCACCTGAAAACCGGCCTGCGCGCCGCCGGCATCCCTCTGGTGTCGGCGGACAGCCATATCCTGCCGCTGCTGGTCGGCGATCCGCACCGCAACAAACACATCAGTAAAGTGCTGCTCGATGAACACGATATTTACGTGCAACCGGTCAATGCACCGACGGTGCCCGCAGGCAGCGAGCGGCTGCGGGTGACGCCGACCTCGGCGCACTCCCATGCCGACGTGGAGACCTTCCTGGCGGCGCTGGGACGAGTCTGGGCGGCGAACGATCTGCGGAGGGCGGGATGAAGTTAGCGGATTATAACGGCCATCTGATCACGCTCTGTCTGATGGCGACCGGCACGTTCGCCATCGGCACCGACGCCTTTATCGTCGCCGGCGTGCTCAGCGACATTTCCGATACCTTTGCCGTCAGCCCCGCGCAAGCGGGGCAGTTGATATCGGTATTCGCGCTGGCTTATATGCTGTTCGCCCCTCTCACCGCCTGGCTGCTGGGCAACGTCAACCGCAAGCATATCCTGCAGTTGGCGCTGGTGCTGTTCATCGCCGGCAACCTGGCCTGCGCCTGGGCCACCAGCTACCTGCAGATCTCGTTCGGCAGAGTGCTGGCGGCATTGGGGGCGGCTTGTTACACGCCGCAGGCCGCCGCCGCCGCGGTGGGGCTGGTGGCGGAAAAACGCCGCGGTCTGGCCATTTCCATCGTCTATGGGGGCATGACGTTGGCTATTGCGCTCGGTATTCCGTTCGGCACCTTTCTCGCCAAACTGATCGGCTGGCGTGAAATTTTCCTGTTCATCGCCCTGCTGGGGGCAATTGCGCTGCTGGGCCTGTCGCTGGCGCTGCGGGCCATTGCGCCACCGGGCAAGCATTCGCTGAAAGAGCGGCTCGCCCCGCTGAAACAAAAGGCGGTGCTGACCACGCTACTGATCACCTTTTTTGCCGTTTGTTCGGAACACATCGTCTATAGCTACGTCAGCGTGTTGCTGAAAAACACCCAGTTCGGCCCGCAGGCGATCCTGCCCCTCGCGCTGCTGGTATTCGGCATTGGCGCGGTGATCGGCAATTTTGCCTCCGGCGCGTTAACCGATGCCCTCGGCAGCAAGTTCGTGCTGCTGTTTTCCGTGGCGATCCAGACGCTGTCCCTGTTTCTGCTGGCCTTCTATGTCACTTCCCCCTGGTGGGTACTGGCCATCTTTCTGGTCTGGGGTATTACCGGCTGGATGTATCTGGTGCCGATCCAGCATCACCTGTTGTCGCTATCGAAACGCTTTGGCGCGCTGACCGTATCGCTCAACAGCTCGGTGCTGTACGCCGGCATCGCGGCGGGCGGCATGCTGGGCGGCCTGGCGCTCTACGCGCTGCCGGCCTATTACCTGCCGCTGTTTTCGCTGCCGCTCGGCGCCATCGCCCTGCTGCTGACGCTGCTGTTTTTCCGGGGAGAGACCAGCAATGAGTGAATCACCGCCGGTGCTTTACGAACGCCATGGCGAGCAGGTTGCGGTCATCACCCTCAATCGGCCGGAAAAAAAGAACGCCATCAACCTGCAGATGGCCGAGCTGATCCGCACCTACCTGCGGCAGGCAGATAACGATGACTCGGTGCGAGCGATCGTCCTGGCCGGTCAACCGGCGGTATTTTCCGCCGGCATGGATATCAACGCCTTTCATCAGGGTGAACTGCCCATCGTCACGCCGGAGGGGTTTGGCGGGCTGATCCATGCACAGATCGCCAAGGTGATCATCGCCGCCGTTGACGGCATCGCGTACGGGGGCGGATTTGAGCTGGCCCTGGCGTGCGATCTGATCGTCGCCGGCCAGAACGCACGCTTCAGCTTCCCCGAAACCGGGCTCGGGTTAGTCGCCGCACAAGGCGGGTGCGCGCGCTTGCCGGCGCGTATTTCCCCCTATGTCGCGCTCGACTGGCTGCTGACCGGCAGAACCGTCGGCGCACAGGAAGCGTTGTCACACGGCGCCATTTCCCGCATCAGCGCAAGTTCGGCCCGGGAAGAAGCGTTGCGCATCGCCGAGCAGATCGCCGGAAAAGATCTTGCCGCCAGCCAGGCGGTTAAGGCCATCGTGCGTCAGGGGCTGGCGCGGCAAGAAGCCCCCTCATTCGATTTTCAACAAGGCCCGGTCGAGCGCCTGCGTCAGGCTGCCGCCCGTCGATAATGCCCCAGCCGGTTCGCCTGAACCGGCATTTCCCGTTTGTCCTCCACCGCTCATTTTACACAGCCTGCCTGTCGGCGCTGGGCTACACTGCCGGTAGCCCTAATGCGCTGATAAGGAAAAACAATGCGCCATTTACCTCTACAAACCCCCAGACTGATCCTGCGCCCGTTCACCGCCGACGATCTGCCCCACTTTACCGCCTACCGCAGCCACCCTGACGTGGCGCGCTATCAAAGCTGGAGCGACTACAGCGCCGCCGAGGCACAGGCCTTTTTCGCACAGCAACGGCAGCTCGAATTCAACCGTGACGACAGCTGGTTTCAACTGGCGGTCGAGCGCCGCGAGGACGGCGCGTTGCTGGGCGATGTCGCGGTGCATTTTTTCGATGAAGGGCGTCAGGCTGAACTGGGCGTGACCTTCGATCCGGTTCATCAACGGCAAGGACAAGCGCGCGAGGCGCTAAGCGCCGTCATCGCCCTGCTGTTCGGGCCGCTGGCGAAACACCGCATTACCGCCGTGGTGGACGCGCGTAATCTTCGCGCCGCCGCGTTGTTCAGTAAGCTGGGCTTTCGCCGTGAGGCCTGTTGGCGGCAAAACGTGTTTTTCAAAGGCGCATGGGGCGACGAATTCGGTTTCGCCCTGCTGCAAAGTGAATGGCGGGAGAATGCAAAGCATGACGCTACTGAATAAATACCTTGGGCAATACCAGTTCTCGGAACGGCATGCCATCGCCATCGCCGCACCGCAGGCGCGGATCCTGGAGGCCGTGGCCGCTTATGATCCCAGGCACGATCGCTTTTTCCGCAGCATGATAGCGCTACGCGAATTGCCCGCGCGCCTGATGCCACGCAATAAACCCAGCCCGCCGCCGTTTGGCCTACATAACTTTTGCCTGCTTGAGCAGGATGAAAGCGCGTTGGTCTATGGCCTGATCGGCCGATTTTGGCAGGCTGAATACGGCCTGGAGCAGGTCGCCAACGGGGCGGGGTTTCTGGCCTTCGCGCAGCCCGGCGTCGCCAAACTGGCGCTGGGTTATGTCGTGAGCCCCTCCGAGGGTGGGCGCTGTCGTCTGGTGACGGAAACGCGCATCTTCTGCCCCGACGACGCCAGCCGGCGGCGGTTTACCCCCTATTGGTATGCGATTCGCCTGGTGAGCGGGTTGATACGGCGCCGTATGTTGCGCGCCATTAAAACCGCCAGCGAAAAGCAGACGGCGAATCATTCACCAGATTGATTAATTTAAGAGCATTCTTAGAGAATGAAAATCATTATCAGCCTACTTTTTAATCACAACAAGATAGTGTTGAGAAGCCATTGACCCCGCCCCCTGCGGGGATTTTTTCGCCTA
This sequence comes from Serratia nematodiphila DZ0503SBS1, assembly GCF_000738675.1. NCBI lineage: Bacteria > Pseudomonadati > Pseudomonadota > Gammaproteobacteria > Enterobacterales > Yersiniaceae > Serratia > Serratia nematodiphila. Next base: position 4,209,822 of record NZ_JPUX01000001.1, read on the forward strand.
TTTATCGCCTGTTTCAGGGAACGCCTGCATAAACAGGAAGGTGCAAGGCTTGCGCTGATACTGATTGATCTGCGGCACCAGCCGGGTGAAATGCTCGGTCTGGCAATGCACTTCGAGAGCCGCGCGATCCGGCCAGCTTTCGATAAAAATAAAGTGCCCGGGATCCTGCTGGTCGATGCACAGTTCATAACTGATGCACAGCGGCTCCTGCCGGGTTTTCTCCACCAGCTCGCGATACCACGGCATAACGGTGTCAATGTGTTCCGGGTGGATAAAATCTTCAGCGATGACCTTCAGCATGTTGCGCTCCTGCGTTCTGTTGTGCCGTGCTTCACCTTATCGCCCTCCCTCGCGAGATGAAAGCGCCACTCTCCAGTGTCTGTCATCGGGTTCCCAATTCGGTGATAGCGCACACAGATCTCGATCAAAGCGCTTGAACGCGCCCTGGCCCTGTGTGAACGTCTGATTAACAAAAAAGCAACACACCATTCACCATGGTGATGTCTGCATCAATCTGCCGACCCGATACGCGGCATTTTTTTCACCCCCAAAGGCCTGACCATTAGACCTTTGAGGTTTGCGAAAAAAGTCCGCTGTTACCGTCGTGTTGAGGGCAACGGCGCCAGGACGGTCCTTATGACCGACGCTTGTCATTCTCAGAAGAGAGGTTACCGCCAGTGAATCACGCCACCTATGCCGTTCCTGCGCTCAACGCCGCCATTCGCAAAACCTGGCGCAGACTGGTGCCCTTGATGTTCGCCATGTACTTCATCGCCTTTATCGACAGGGTTAACGTCGGCTTTGCCAAGGACGCGATGGCCATCGATATCGCGCTGTCGCAATCCGCCTTTGCCCTGGGCGCCGGGATATTTTTTGCCGCCTATGCGCTGTTCGGCATCCCGGCCAACCTGCTGATGAATCGCTGGGGCGCCAAACGCTGGCTCAGCGCCACCACCGCGCTGTGGGGGGCGCTGTCGGCCTGCACCGGGCTGGTGACCAATGAACAGCAATTTATCGTCCTGCGGTTTCTGCTGGGGATCGCCGAAGCCGGCTTTTACCCCGGCATCCTGCTGCTGGCGTCGATCTATTTTCCCAATAAGGTGCGCGCCTCGGTCATTGGCATTTTCGTGCTCGGCGTGCCGGCGGCGCTGACGCTCGGTTCACCGCTATCGGGGGCATTGCTGGAGATGCACGGCGTGTTGGGCAAGCCCGGCTGGTTCTGGATGTTCGTGCTGGAAGGATTGCCGGCCGTCGCCCTCGGCGTCTTCGCCTTTTTCTATCTCGACGATAGCCCACGGCAGGCCCGCTTTCTGACCGAGGAAGAACGCACGGCGCTGGTGGCACAATTGGCCGATGAACAGCAGCAGACCGAAACCAGCAGCGTCAAAGCGGCGATGAGCAGCGGCACCGTTTGGCATCTGGCGTTGATCTACGGCACCCTGCAGATTGGCGTCTACGGCCTGATGTTTTTCCTGCCGTCGCAGGTCGCCTCGCTGATGGGCACCCATCTCGGCTTCAAGGCCTCGCTGGTGGCCGCCATCCCCTGGGCGTTCTCCGCGCTGGGCGTCTATTTCCTGCCGCGCTATGCCGACAGAAACACCGCCAGAAGATTACCGATCGCCGTCGGGTGCATGGTCACGGCGGCGCTGGGGTTGGTGGTGTCTTCCTATGCCGGCCCTCTGCTCGCCATCGTCGCCCTGAGCTGCTGCGCAGTCAGTTTCCTGGCGGTACAGCCGATTTTCTGGACGTTTCCCGCGCAGGTGCTCACCGGCCCGGCGCTGGCGGCCGGCATCGGTTTTTGCACCACGCTTGGCGCCGCATTCAGCTTTTTAGCCCCGCTGATCCGCACCGAGGCGGAAGAGCGTTTTCACAGCCCGCATGCCGGGCCGTTGGTGCTGGCCGCCTTTTCGCTGCTGTGCGCCACGCTGTTGTGGGCGCTCAGAAACCGGCGCACCGACGTGAGCAAGCAAGACGCGGAGATCGCCGGATAGCGGCGCGTTATTTAACCCTTATTGAACCTGCGGATGGGACACTGGCACTCAGCCCTCTCGCTCGCAGGTGTTAAATGGATGAATTGACGCACATTATCGCCAAATACAGTCCGGAACCGGAGATGTTGCTGCTGCTGATTTTCCTGTTCGCGCTGGGAAAGTCGGTGATCGTGGTGTCTTCCGCCCTGCCGCCCGCCTCGGTGACGCTGCTGATGGGCATCGTTGCAGGCAAGCATGCGCTACCCCTCGGCGCGGTTTGGGCGGCCATCGCCCTCGGCGCCGCGTTGGGATCAATCTTGTCGTTCCACTGCGGCGCACGGCTGCACCGCCGAGATCTTGGCCGCCGGCTGCCGGCACGCTTTCACGCTCCGCTACGCAAAGCGCAACGTTCCTTGCAAAAGCGCGGGCTGCCGCTGCTGTTCGCCTCGCGTTTTCTGGCGGTGATGCGTTACACCGTGCCGCTGATGGCCGGCATGCTGCAACTGCCGGCGCGGCGCGTCTATGCCACCGCCGCGCTCTCGGCCGCCGTCTGGGCGCTGCTCTTGATGTCGGCGGCGCATTTATTCCCCGTTTCCTGACCTGAAAGATTCTTGGGCAAATGGCTCTCCCCTCCGCCGAGGTTGCGCCAGCGCACAGCCTCTCTTGCCGTATAAACTGCGGTGCGACACCGCAGTTTGCGCCAGATCACCTTTCTGAACATCAGTCGAAAAATGCGAATTTTTTTGCAAAAATCGCGCTTAAAACGGCGCAATGAGGAAACAAGCAGAGAAAAGCCTGAGCGTAACACGCTGATTTGGTTGGTGGGTCGTACAGGGTTCGAACCTGTGACCCATTGATTAAGAGTCAACGGCTCTACCGACTGAGCTAACGACCCAACGCGGTAAATTGTCCTCCTCGTCGGCGGCGCTGTCAAACGCTTACACTCATTACTTTTTCTCATGTGAATTTTACAACCCTTTGTTTAATCAACGAGATAAGCCGCATAAGGTCTATTAATCCCCTCTTTTGAAGAGTAATCTTCCGCTCCCTGAACGTCCGATTTGCCTCCTCCGTGTAAAGAGTGATCGACTTTTATCCCGCGTATAAATGTTGTAAACATGTTGCACAAAGGTGGCGTTATTGCACTACCTTACTAAAGCCGGATCAACCGGATAAATGTATAAAAAAGAGCCACTTCAGAGCTCACGACTTCACTAATGACAGGTAAAACAGGACATCATCAGATGGTAGATCACTCTAAAATAGCGACTGACGCGACGCCCGCTTCAGAAGATCATCTACGGCGAAACCTCACTAACCGACATATTCAACTGATCGCCATCGGCGGCGCCATCGGCACCGGTCTGTTTATGGGCTCCGGTAAAACCATCAGCCTGGCCGGCCCCTCGATCATCTTCGTGTACATGATCATCGGCTTTATGCTGTTCTTCGTGATGCGCGCCATGGGCGAGCTGCTGCTGTCCAATCTGGAATACAAATCGTTCAGCGATTTCGCCGCGGATCTGCTCGGCCCGTGGGCCGGCTTCTTCACCGGCTGGACCTACTGGTTCTGCTGGGTGGTCACCGGCATCGCCGACGTCGTGGCGATCACCGCCTACGCTCAGTTCTGGTTCCCCGAGCTGTCGCAGTGGATCGCTTCACTGCTGTGCGTGCTGTTGCTGCTCGGCCTTAATCTGGCGACGGTGAAAATGTTCGGCGAAATGGAGTTTTGGTTTGCGATGATTAAAATCGTCGCCATCGTTGGGCTGATCGTCGCCGGGCTGGTGATGATCGCCATGCAGTTCCAGTCGCCGACCGGCACCGTGGCCTCATTCACCCATCTGTGGAATGACGGCGGCATGTTCCCGAAAGGCATCAGCGGCTTCTTCGCCGGCTTCCAGATCGCGGTATTCGCCTTCGTCGGCATTGAACTGGTGGGCACCACCGCCGCGGAAACCAAGGATCCGGAGAAATCGTTGCCGCGCGCCATCAACTCGATTCCGATCCGCATCATCATGTTCTACGTGTTCGCCCTGATCGTTATCATGTCGGTGACGCCATGGAACTCCGTGGTGCCTGACAAGAGCCCGTTCGTTGAACTGTTCGTGCTGATCGGCCTGCCGGCCGCGGCCAGCGTAATCAACTTCGTGGTGCTGACCTCCGCCGCCTCTTCCGCCAACAGCGGCGTGTTCTCCACCAGCCGCATGCTGTTCGGGCTGGCGCAGGAAGGCGACGCGCCGAAATCGTTCGCCAACCTGTCCAAGCGCGCGGTACCGGCCAACGGCCTCACCTTCTCCTGTATCTGCCTACTGGGCGGCGTGGTGCTGATTTACCTGATCCCGAACGTGATGACGGTCTTCACTCTGGTGACCACCGTATCGGCGATTCTGTTCATGTTCGTCTGGACCATCATTCTGTGCTCGTACCTGGTCTACCGTAAACAGCGCCCGGCGCTGCACCAGAAATCGATCTACAAAATGCCTGCCGGCAAACTGATGTGCTGGGTGTGCATGGCGTTCTTCGTGTTCGTGCTGGTGCTGCTGTCGCTGCGCGAAGACACCCGCCAGGCGCTGATCGTCACCCCGCTGTGGTTCATCGTGCTCGGCCTGTCTTACGTGTTCCTGCGCAAGAAGAAAACCGCGTGATGCAAAAAGGGGCGGATCTCTCCGCCCCTTTCTTTACGCCTCTGGGCTAATCCGCTTCCGTCGCCACCGCCGCTTTATCCTTGCGCCGCACGCGCAGCTCGCTGACCACCACCCCAATCACGATCAACGCGCCCCCCAATAGCGCCACGCCCGGTAAACGCTCACCGGCGAGCCGCCCGACGATGCCCGCCCAGACCGGTTCACCGGCGTAGATCACCGTAGCGCGCGTGGGTGAAACGCTGCGCTGCGCCCAGTTCATGGTCAGCTGAATCAACGCGCTGGCCAGCCCCAGCCCTATGGCGCTGTACAGCAGGTAATCCGAATACGGCGGCGGCGACTCGCCGGTCGGCGCCATCATCAAAAATGAGGCCAGCGAGGCGGTCGCCAGCTGCACGATGGTCACCCGGCGGATATTCACCTTGCCGGCGAAAGCGCCGATGAGGATGATCTCTGCCGCCATGCCCAGCGTGCCGGCCAGCGTCAGAATTTCGCCGAGGCTCAGCGTCATGTCGGTGCTGCTCGGCGCCGCCAGCAGCATCAGGCCGGTAAAGGCCAGCAGAATACCGATCCACGACATGATGCCGGGGAACCGCCCCAGCACCAGCCATTGCAACAGCGGCACGATCGGCACGTACATGGCGGTGATGAACGCCGATTGGCTGCTGGTGATGGTCTGCAGGCCGACAGTTTGCATGCTGTAGCCGAACATGATCGCCAGCCCGATCAGCACGCCCGCCTTCAGTTCATACAGGGTCAGGCCGCGCAGCACGCGCAGCGAAAACAGCGTCAACGCCAGCGTGGCGGTGGCGAAACGCAGGCCGACAAAAAAGAACGGCCCGCTGACTTGCATCGCGTGGTGCACCGCCAAAAAGGTGCCGCCCCAGATCATAGTGATGAAAATCAACACCGCTTCCGGCAGCCTGATCTGCGGAACCACGGCGGAAATAAAGGATTTTTTTGCTGCTGACACCGGCTTGCCCTTCCTGCTGAGTGCAATATAATGCACAGATCCTGCCAGTATGAGATAAAGTCCGGCGATGAGCAATACGGCGCATAACGCGAAAACCGATCCCCCCAAAGTGCTGCAGTACCTGAGCAGCAATCTGCGCGGCTACCGCCAACAGGCGGGCCTGAGCCAGATGGCGCTGGCCGAGCTTTCCGGCGTCAGCCGCCGCATGCTGGCGGGCATCGAGGCCGGCGATCGCAACGTCAGCCTGGCGGTGCTCGACAAGATCGCCGCCGCCCTGGCGATTTCCTTTACCGATCTGATTCAGGCGCCGGAAGCGCGCGGCAGCCACCTGGTGGGAGAGTTGGCCTGGCAAGGCGCACAGCCGGGCAGCCAGGCGCTGTTCGCCGCCAGCGTGCCGGCGCGCCAACGGGCCGAGCTGTGGGAATGGACGCTGATGCCGGGCGAGCGCTATGACTCGGCGCCGGACGCCGAAGGCTGGAGTGAAATGATCTACGTGATTGCCGGCACCCTGACGTTGGAACTGGAACAAGGCACGCTGACCCTTTCCGCCGGCGCCGCGCAAACCTTCAACAGCGATCAACGTTACGCTTACGCCAACCACGGCGATCTCCCGCTGCGCTTTATTCGCAACGTCGCCTTCTGACTGCCCGCCAGCCCGCGCCGGCGGCGGATGTCGTGTCGCTGTCGTGCCGCTGTCGTGGCGCCGCCACCCCGCGCCTCCTACACTGGATGACAGTGACAGCGAACTCGGGAGTGCATCATGCAAAAGTACCGCATCAGGCCGTTACGTCTGGAAAAAGGCTGGTCGCAGGAGCAGCTGGCGACCATCGCCGGCCTCAGCACCCGCACCGTACAGCGGATTGAAAACGGCGAACAGGCCAGCCTGGAAACCTTGACCGCAATCGCCGCCGCGCTGGGCGTGCAGGTCCGCGATCTCAACGCACAGCCGCAACAGACAATGGAGGAGGAGGAGCCTGACGAACAGCGCCTTCGTAGCCAGGTCGCGGCAGAAGGCAAACTGCTGAGCATGGCGGTGCGTTTCGCCGTGATTGGCGTGATGTTGTTCGCCATTAATTGGTTTACCCACCCGCACTATCTCTGGTCGCTGTGGGCGATCGGCGGCATGAGCCTCGCGCTGGTCATGCGGGCGGTGCGCACTCTGCTGCTGCGCAACGTCTTCAGCCGCTGGCAGGAACAGCGGCTGGCGCAAAAACTCAGGCGTCTGCCGTGAGCGTTAGCCACTCGGCCAGCCGGGCCAACGCGCTGCCCGGCACGATCGCCTGCGGCGACAGCAGGTAATAGCCGCTGCCGTCGGGCGTAAAACCGAACGGCGCACTCAACAAACCGGCGGCCAGATCGTCTCGCACTTGCAACCACGGGCCGATCGCAATGCCAAGACCGGCGACCGCCGCCTGCAGGCTGAAATAGAAATGATCAAAGCGCTGCTCCGAATGCCCTGCCAACGTCATCCCCTGCTGCTGCGCCCAGTGCCGCCAGGCATCCGGCCGGGTGGCGGAATGCAGCAGTTTAGTGCCGGGCCGCAAACTCCGCAGGCTGCCCTCGGCGATCGTCATCCTTGCCAACGCCTCGGGTTGGCACACCGGCCCAACCTTTTCACTGAACAGCGCCAGGCTATGCACCTGCTTTCCCCAATCGAAGTCATTGCGCCTGATCGCCGCCGTAATGCCGTCATGGAACGAAAACGGCCCGCCACCGGCCACCAGCTGTAAGTTGATATCCGGGTGCGCCTGCTGAAAAGCCGGCAGACGCGGGATCAGCCAACGCATCAACAAGGTCGGTTCACAGGACAAGACCAGCGGCGCATCGAGCGCCTGCTGGCGCAGTTCCAGCGCGGTATGATCCAGAATGCCGAAAGCCTGCTGCGTCGCCTGAAACAGCTTGCGCCCCGCCGCCGTGAGCAGTACCCGCCGATGGCGGCGCTCAAACAACGCCACGCCCAGTTCCTCTTCCAGCGCCCGCACCGCCCGGCTGACGGCGCCGTGCGTCAAATTCAGCCCCTGTGCCGCCTGCGTAAAACTTTCCAGCCGCGCGGCGGCCTCGAAGCAACGCAGCCCGCCCAACGGCAACGGCCTGCCGGTTTTGCGTGAGTTTTTCTCACCGATATTGTCACTATTCATCGTTTGTCACCGAGAAAAATTACTCTTATAAATCAGTCACTCTATTGATAAACACCGCAAGGATAACTATGACTGAACTCATCGCTGTCGTCACCATTACTTTACTCGCCGTGATAAGCCCGGGGCCGGACTTTGCCATGGTCTCGCGCAATAGCCTGTTGCTTTCGCGCCGCGCCGGCGTCTTGACCGCCTGCGGCATTGGCGCCGGGGTGCTGGTCCATGTCAGCTATACGCTGATTGGCGTCGGCGTGTTGATTCAACAGTCGCCCTGGTTGTTTAACCTGCTTAAAGCCATCGGTGCCGCCTACCTGATCTACCTCGGCATTACGCTGCTGCGCAACGCGGCGCATCATGACGCAGCCCCCACAACAGCGCCGGCGGCCATCAGCGATTTCGCCGCCTTGAAAACCGGTTTTTTCACCAACGCGTTAAACCCGAAAACCACCATCTTCATCGTCAGCCTGTTCATGCAGGTGGTTTCTCCGCACACCCCGCTCGGCGTGCAAATCGGCTATGGTCTTTTTATCGCCGCCGTCCATATCTTCTGGTTTGCCGCCGTCGCGCTGCTATTTTCCGCACCGGGCGTCAATGCGCGCTTTTTACGTTTGCGCCGCGGCATCGATCGTACCTTTGGCGGGCTGCTGATCGCCTTTGGCGCCCTGCTGGCGATCGCCGGCATCAAGTAACGCCGCAACGCCAAGTTCGTCATTCGCTTCTATGCTTATCAGGGGTTTTTGTTAATCATCTGAGCGGGGTACGGAACATGACGAAACTGTTGGTGCTTTATTACTCAATGTACGGCCACATCGAACGCCTGGCGCAGGCGGTGGCCGAAGGGGCGAATCGGGTCGATAACGTGGACGTGACGGTCAAACGCGTGCCGGAAACCATGACGCCGGAAGCCTTCGCCAAGGCCGGGGGCAAGCAACACCAGCAGGCGCCGGTCGCCACCCCGCAAGAGCTGGCGGACTATGACGGCATTATTTTCGGCACGCCGACCCGCTTCGGCAATATGGCCGGGCAAATGCGCACCTTCCTCGATCAGACCGGCGGCCTGTGGGCGTCCGGCGCGCTGTACGGCAAGGTAGGCAGCGTCTTCTCCTCCACCGGCACCGGCGGTGGCCAGGAACAGACCATCAGTTCGACCTGGACCACTCTGGCACACCACGGTTTCATCATCGTGCCGATCGGCTATGCGACGCAGGAGCTGTTTGACGTTTCACAGGTGCGCGGCGGCACCCCGTATGGCGCCACCACCATCGCCGGCGCCGACGGTTCGCGGCAGCCGAGCAACGAAGAGCTGACCATTGCCCGTTATCAGGGCGAACACGTGGCCAAAATCACCGCCAAGCTGAAAAGTTAAGCGCCCTCCAGCCTCGTGATCCAAAGGGCCGCGCATTCGCACGGCCCCATCTTGTTGCCGACCCGCCGCAAGGTTAGAATGCCCCTCCCCCGGCCATTCAGCGTCTGAAGGCCAGGCCCGAATTCGTTCTGCCCGTCACTCATCCGCTTTCAGCCCGAGGACGGGCGTTCTGTTTTTTGCGCACAGCGAAGGGAATAAGTCAGTGTCTAAAGATTTTGATGAACTAATAAGAGACATGGATCTTATTATTGAAAATGTAGACAGCTTCAAGGCTCTGGCTCCGCGCGCGCCCGAGCCGGCTCCGGCCCCGCCGCCGCCGGTTCATCACTACGACTCGTTCTGCGAAAACATCGCGCTGAAAGTCGTCTTAAAGGTGCTGCTGTCTTCGGTGGACAAAATAGTCAAAGTGCAGATCGCCAACAAGGTCGAGCAAGAGATCGCCCAGATCGAACAGCAGGTGGTGCGCGCCGGCGGCGGCCCGGTGTCACCGGGCGATCTGGCGCAGATGACGCACTACGTTCGCCGCACGGTCAACGACCTGCTGGAATAGCGTTCTCCCCGCCCCTCCACGCCATGCTTATTCGGCGATATGAATTTTTACGTTATTTTTATATCGCCTGTTTTATGCTTGATACACTTCAAAAAATTGACGCATCGTCGGCGGGCACTCCGAGCAACAGCATGGTCAAAACCAAACAAATACTGGTCGTTATTCATCTTTGCAGCTTTTTAGTCCTTCTTTACAGCCTTTCAATGATCCCGCCCCTGCTGATGGGCCTGCTGTATAAAGAAAAAAGCGCCTTCTCGTTTTTCTATACTCTGGTGCTCGCCGCCACGCTCGGCGGATTAGGCTGGCTCGGCACCCGGCAGTCAAAAGTGCAGTTGCGCACCCAGGACGGCTTTCTGATTATCGTGATGTTCTGGCTGTTGTTTTCCGCGATCAGCGCCCTGCCGCTGTGGCTGGATGACACGCTGAACGTCCGGCTGGTTGACGCGATGTTTGAAGGTGTCTCCGGCATCACCACCACCGGCGCCTCGGTGCTGAACGACGTTTCCAGCGTGCCCAAATCATTCCTCTACTATCGTTCGCAGCTTAATTTTATCGGCGGTCTGGGGGTTATCGTGTTGGCGGTGGCCGTGCTACCGCTGCTGGGCATCGGCGGCGCCAAACTTTATCAGTCGGAAATGCCCGGCCCATTCAAAGAAGAACGGCTGACGCCACGCTTGGCCGATACGTCGAAAAATCTGTGGTTGATTTACCTTGGACTGGGGTTGGCCTGCACCGTCGCCTTTCGCCTGGCGGGCATGCCGTGGTTCGATGCGTTGTGCCACGGCATCTCTACCGTCTCACTCGGCGGATTTTCCACCCGCAATGAAAGTCTGGGATACTACGACAGCTCAGCGGTGGAAATGGTCGGCGGCATTTTCTCTATTCTGGCGGCGGTGAACTTCACGCTCTATTTCGTCGCCATCGGCCGCCGCAGCGTGAAACCGCTGTACCGTAACCCAGAGCTGCGCTTTTTCCTGTTGATTCTGTCCATCGTCGTCGCGATCGTGTGTATCGAGCTTTACCGTTCGGGCATGTACAGCGTCAAAGACGCCTTCGTACATGGCTTTTTCCTCACCAGTTCTATGATGACCGACAACGGCCTGGCGATCGCCGATTACATCAAGATCCCGTCCCATACCATCATGCTGCTGCTGGCGGCGAGTTTCTTCGGCGGCTGCGTCGGCTCTACCTGCGGCGGCATTAAAGCGCTGCGTTTTCTGATCATGTACAAGCAAAGCCGGCTTGAGATCAATCAACTGGTGCATCCCAACGCCATATATACCATCAAGGTCGGTAATGCGCCGATCCAGGATCGGGTGCTGCGCTCCGTTTGGAGCTTTTTCTTTCTCTACGTGCTGTTCACCTGCCTGTTTATCTGGCTGCTGAATCTAATGGGCTATGATCTGGTCACCGCCTTCGCCACCGTCGCCGCCTGCATCAATAATATGGGGCTGGGATACGGGGAAACCGCCGCGGGTTTCGGCACGCTAAATGATGCGGCAAAATGGCTGATGTGCGCCGCCATGCTGCTCGGGCGCCTCGAGATCTACCCGATGTTGATCCTTTGTTCACGCGCATTTTGGCGTTTTTGATCCGCCTAACAATGCGCAGGATGCCGTTTCGTTTTGCCATGACTGACACATTCACAACATGAATATGTTGCATTGTTGTATTCGTTTCACTGCGATAAGTTTATTTTACTGTAAATATATACAGTATTTTTTAACTTATTGAGGATATGAATATGCGCTTTAACAACAAGATGTTGGCCTTGGCCGCCCTGCTGTTCGCCGCGCAGGCGTCGGCCGACACGCTCGAATCCATCGACAACTGCGCGGTCGGCTGCCCGACCGGCGGCAGCAGCAACGTGTCTATCGTGCGTCATGCTTATACGTTGAACAACAACAGCACCACCAAGTTCGCCAACTGGGTGGCCTATCACATCACCAAAGACACGCCGGCCAGCGGCAAGACGCGCAACTGGAAAACCGATCCGGCGCTCAACCCGGCGGACACCCTGGCGCCCGCCGATTACACCGGCGCCAACGCCGCGCTGAAGGTCGATCGCGGTCATCAGGCGCCGCTGGCCTCGCTGGCGGGCGTTTCCGACTGGGAATCGTTGAACTACCTGTCCAACATCACGCCGCAAAAGTCCGATCTGAACCAGGGCGCCTGGGCGCGGCTGGAAGATCAGGAACGCAAGCTGATCGATCGCGCCGATATCTCCTCGGTCTATACCGTAACCGGGCCGCTGTATGAGCGCGATATGGGCAAACTGCCGGGCACCCAGAAAGCGCACACCATCCCCAGCGCCTACTGGAAGGTGATTTTCATCAACAACAGCCCGGCAGTGAACCACTATGCCGCTTTCCTGTTCGATCAGAACACGCCGAAGGGCGCCGATTTCTGCCAATTCCGCGTGACGGTGGACGAGATCGAGAAACGCACCGGCCTGATCATCTGGGCCGGTCTGCCGGACGACGTGCAGGCTTCGCTGAAGAGCAAACCCGGCGTTCTGCCGGAGTTGATGGGCTGCAAAAACTGACGGAAAAACCCGCCGAAGCGGGTTTATTCTTCACGCGGGCGCCGGCGGATTATTCCGTCAGCGCCTTTTGCGCGGCGGCCAACTCACGCTGACGGGGTGAGGCTACCGCGTGATCGCGCGCCAACAGCGTATACACCGTCGGCAACACAAACAGGGTAAACAGCGTGCCCACCAGCATGCCGGAGACGATCACCAGCCCCAGGCCGAAGCGACTGGCAGCCCCGGCGCCGCTGGCGAACAGCAGCGGGATCAAACCGAACACCATCGCCCCGGTGGTCATCAGCACCGGCCGCAGACGAATTTGCGCCGCCTGCAAAATCGCGGCGCGCCGCGTCAGCCCCTGATGCATCTGCAGCTCGTTGGCGAACTCCACCATCAGAATGCCGTGCTTGCTGATGAGCCCGATCAGGGTCACCAGACCGACCTGGGTATAGATATTCATCGTGGCGTAGCCCAGCGCCAGCGGCAGCAAGGCGCCGCAGATCGACAGCGGCACGGTGATGAGGATAATCAGCGGATCTTTCAGGCTCTCGTACTGCGCCGCCAGCACCAGGTAAATGATCACCAGCGCCGCCAGGAACGCGAACGCCAGCGCGCTGCCCTCCTGGGTGTATTGGCGCGAATCCCCCTGCCAGTCGTGGCTAAATTCGGCCGGCAGCGCATTGGCCTGCCGTTCGAGGAAAGCAACCGCTTCGCCCATCGAAACGCCGGGCGCGGGAATAGCCTGCAGGGTGGCGGCGTTCTGCTGGTTGAACTGGGTCAGCTTGTTCGGTTCGACCTTAACGGCCACCGATACCACGGTGGAGAGCGGCACCAGCGTATTGTCCTGGGCGCGAACATATTGCCGCGCCAGCGCCTGCGGCGTCAGCCGTTGTTCGCGCAGGCTCTGCGGGATAACGTCATAAGCGCGCCCGTCCATCCCGAAGCGGTTGAGGTAGTTCTCTCCCACCAGCACAGCCAACGATTCGCCGATGTCGCTCATGCGTATCCCCAGACTGTTGGCCTTGGCGCGATCGATGTGCACCTCCGCCAGCGGGTTGTTGTAGTCCAAATCGCTGTCCACCACCATAAACAGGCCGCTGTTTCTGGCGTTCTGCTTCACCTCCTCCAGGGTGCGGTACAGCTGCGGGTAGTCCTGCGGCGTACGCAGCACCATCTGCACCGGCAGCCCTCCGGTGGAGCCTGGCAAGGCGGGCAGCTGGAAGGCGAAAATGCTGGTGCCTTCAACATCGTTCACCGCCCGTTGCAGATCGGCCTGCACCGCCGACGCCGAGCGCTGGCGCGCCTGCCACAGCGTCAAGTTGATGCCGCCGATGCCGGACGCCGTGCCGTCGCTGCCGTTGATGATCCAGCGGCTTTCGGTTTCCGGCATGCGGTTGTAAACCTCGTCCAGCTTGTAGGCAAAGCGTTCGACATAGTTCAGGTTGGCCTGCTGCGGCGCCTTGATGGCGGTCAGTACGATAGCCTGATCCTCGGTCGGCGCCAGCTCGCGCTGCGGCATCAGGTACAATAGCGGCAGGCTGATCATCACCAGCAGCGCTAGCGTGCCGGTCAGCCAACGGTGGTGCAGCGAGAAATCCAGCGCGCGCGCATAGCGCCGCGTCAGGCCGCCGAAGAACCATTCGGCGGCGTGCGCCACGCGCCCTTCGCTCTGTTTGGCCGGCAGCAGGAGCGAGCTCATCACCGGCGACAGCGTCAGCGCCACCACGCCGGACACCACCACCGCCCCGGCCAGCGTCAGCGCGAATTCGCGAAACAGCGCGCCGGTCAGCCCGCCCATCAGGCCGATCGGCGCATAGACCGCGGCCAGCGTCAGGGTCATGGCGATCACCGGCCCGGCCACCTCGCGTGCGCCGATCATCGCCGCCGCCAGCGGCGTTTTCCCCTCTTCGATATGGCGATGCACGTTTTCCACCACCACGATGGCGTCGTCCACCACCAAACCGATCGCCAGAACCATCGCCAGCAGCGTCAGCAAATTGACGCTGAAGCCAAAGGCCAGCATCAGCCCGGCAGCGCCAAGTATCGACAGCGGAATGGTCACCACCGGGATCAACACGGTGCGCAGCGACCCCAGACACAGGTAGATCACCGCCACAACGATCGCCAGCGCTTCGAGCAGGGTATGCACCACTTCATCGATCGAGGCCTGAATAAAGCGCGCGGTCTCGAACGCCAGCGCCATCTTCACGCCCGGCGGCTGCATCTTGTCGATCGCCGGCATCAGGTGGCGGATGCCGTCGACGATCACCAGCGGATTGCCGGTCGGCGTGGGGAAGACGCCGAGGAACACCGCCGGTTCGCCATCCATCAAGGCGCTGGTTTCCGTGGCAGCGGCGCCCAGCTCCACGGTGCCGACGTCTTTCAAGCGCACCAGACCGTTGCCGTCGTTGCGCACCACCAGATTGCGAAACTCCTCTACGCTGGTGAGATCGGTATTCACCCGCACGTTGGCAACCACATACTGCCCTTTCACCTTGCCCGGCGCCGCCTGGTAGTTGTTGCGCCGCACCGCATCGGCCACGTCGGCAGCGGTCAGACCGCGGCCGGCCAGCCGATCGCTGTCCAGCCACAGGCGCATCGCCATTTTTTGCCCGCCGAACACTTCAACCTTGGCGACGCCGTCGATGGTGGTGAACATCGGTTCCACCACCCGCGTCAGGTATTCGCTCAGCGCCGGCGTGGACAGCGTCTTACTGGAAAAACCGACATAGGCCACGGCGGTGGCTTCACCGGCTGAGCGCTCAATCACCGGATCGTAAGCCTGCTCCGGCAGCTTATAGCGCACCTGGTTGACCTTGGCCATCACTTCGGTCAGCGCCTGGGTGGAGTCGCGGTTCAGCGCCATGCGCACCGTCACCACGCTGCGCCCCTGCACCGAGGAGGAAGAAAGGTAGTCAACGCCCTCGACGGACGACACCGCCTGGGCGATCGGCTGCGTAACAAAGCCCTGCATCAGCTCGGACGACGCGCCGGGATAGTCGGTGCTGATGGTGATGGTAGAGTTTTCCAGCAGCGGGTATTGGCGGATCGGCAGTTTGCTGAGCGCCAGCGCGCCGAACAGCAGAATCAAGGTGCTGACCACCAGCGCCAGCACCGGCCGGCGCACGAACAGATCGGTAAATGTCATCGGTCTCTCCTCAGGAACCGGCCTGGGCGGCGTTCAGAGCATCCTGCGCTACCGGCTCGGCCGCCATGCCGTCGCTCAGCTTGAGCTGGCCCGAAGTCACCACCCGGTCGCCTTCCTGCAGGCCGTTGACGATCTCGACACGCCCGTCGTTGCGCTCACCTACGGTGACTGAGACGCGCTTGACCGTCATGCCCTTTTCACCCTGCTGGGCCAGAAACACGGTATCGCCGTACGCCGTATAGGTCAGCGCCGTTTCCGGCACCGTCAGCACCGCCACGCGCTGCTGCTGCGTGACGCGAATGCCCGCGTACATGCCGGCTTTCAGCAATCCTTGACGGTTGGCCAACGTCGCCTGCACCTGCACGGTGCGAGATTTGCCGATCATCGGATCGATAGCGGTAATGGCGGCGGGGAAAGCGCGCTCGGGATAGGCGCCGACCTGCACCGACACCGCCTGCCCCAACGCCAGTCCGGCGCTGCTTTGTTCGTCCAGCGAGAAGTTGACGCGCAGCGTATCGGCGTCCACCAGATTGGCCACCGCCTCGGCGGCGTTGAGGTATTGCCCTTCATGCACGCGACGAATGCCGATGACGCCGGAGAACGGCGCGCGGATCGCCTTTTGCGCGATTTTGGCCTGCGTTTCCTGCACCGCCCCGAACGCCATATCCCGTTCGGCCAGCGCATCGTCCAACTGCTGCCGCGCGGTGGCGTTGAGGTTCATCAGCTTGCGCATGCGCGCCAGCAGCAGATCGGCATTGCGCAGTTGCGCCTGCAGGCGCACCAGCTCAGCCTGCTCGACCGCATCGTTGAGCTGCACCAGCAGTTGCCCCTGCCGTACCGTTTGGCCGGATTCGAACAGGATGCGCGTAATGCGGCCGCTGGTCTCTGCCGCCACTTCCACCTGACTGGCCGCCTCCAGCTCGCCTACGCCGGCGTAACTGCGCGCCGCCTGTTCACGCAGGGCAGGCGCCAGCGCCACTTTCACCGGCGGATAGGCCGGCGCGCCTTCGCTTTGCCGTGCGGTGGATCGCATCGCTACCGCAGCGACGGCGAGCGCCGCCAGCAGCGCGGCAATAATGAGATATCGTTTCATCATGCAGCCTCACGCGTGTTGGCCAGCCGTTGACGCAAACGGCTGGCGATGGCCGTCACCCACAGCCCGCCGATCACCGTGATGTGTTCCAGCGCGAAGTAGAGGGAGATCTGCATGTTGGGAGCGGACATATTCCAGAAGGTGTGTACGATCGCGATAGTCAGGATCAGGAACGCCGACAGCATACCGGCGCCCAGCCACACCCAGCGGTTCAGCAAGATCAATACCGAACCTGTCAGCAGCACCGACGCCGACGCCAGGTTGAACAGCCAGGCCGGATGCAAACCGGCGGCGCGCATCTCCGCCAGGCTCCCTTCGATGTCGAACAGCTTGGCGAGCCCCGACGAGATGAAAATCACCATCAAGCACAGACGTGCGAGCAGCCAAAGCCAATAACTGTCCAGAGCGGTGTTGATAAAGCGTTGCATAACGGTTTCTTCCTGATTTTACAGCCGAGCCATCCTTCTCCCCGATAAGACGGGGGCAGGTCTTGAGAGATGCCGGTTGCCAAGCCCGGCAGGCTGAACTATAAAACCTCAGGTTAACTTGAGGTCAAGTTGAGGAAAGATAAAATGGCAAGAAATGAACCGATTGACGCCAATCGGCTATTGACCGTCGGGGAAGTGGTGAAACGCAGCGGCGTGGCGGTATCCGCACTGCACTTCTACGAGAGTAAAGGGTTGATTCAGGCGACGCGCAACGCCGGCAATCAGCGGCGTTATCCGTCTGTGGTATTACGCTATATCGCGGTGATCAAGATCGCGCAGCGCGCGGGCCTTCCGCTGGAAGAAATCCGCGCCGCACTAAGCCGCTTCCCCATCGGCAGCAAGCTGACCTCAGAACAATGGGGAGTGCTGTCCTCCGCCTGGCGCAAAACGCTGGATGAGCGTATTCAACGGCTAACGGTGCTGCGCGACCATCTCGACAGCTGCATCGGCTGCGGCTGCCTGTCGCTCACCGACTGCCCGCTGCGCAACCCGAACGATATATTGGGCCGGCAAGGGGCCGGCGCGCATATTTTCGAACACCCGGATGGGCAATGATAAGCGGCTAGGCAACCGGCATCATGGAAAGGCGGCGATTGGCTTCGGCGAATACCGCGACGCTGTGATCGATAAATGCCCGCACCGGCGGCAACAGGCCTTTGCCGCTGGTGAACACCAGGTGAACAATGCTGTTCGGCGCACGCCACTGCGGCAGCAGGCGCAGCAGTTGACCCGTCCGCAATTCGTTGGCACACAAATGGATCGGCAAAAACGCTACGCCGATCCCGGCAATCGCCGCACTATGCAACGTACTGTAATCCCCGCAACACATCCGGGGTACATGTACGAACGTACGTTGATTGCCTGCATTGTCCTCGAATTCCCAGCGATCGCGATCCAGCCATTCTCCCATCGACAACGTCGGCAAACTGGCCAGCTGTTCGAACGACTGCGGCAAGCCGCCGGCTTTCTCCACCAGCTGCGCGCCGGCGACCAAAATGCGTTGCCGCACGCCAAGATCGCGTTTAATCAATGATTGATCCTGGTCGAAATGGCTCGTAATGCGAAACGCCACATCGATCTTTTCATTGATCAGATCCACATGGCGCTCATGGATCAACAGTTGCACGCGCACGTCCGGATAACGCGCCATAAAATCCAACAGCAGATGGGAATTATAATACTGCATCAAACCGGGCGGTGAACTGATGCGCAGGCAGCCGCTCACTTCGGCACGCGCACGGGCGACAATGGCATCGGCCGCCTCCAATCGCTCGATAATCGCCTCACACTGCCGATACACATCGCGGCCAATATCCGTGACGCGGAAACTGCGCGTCGAACGCTCGATTAACCGCGCACCGTAACTCGCCTCCAGACGAGCCACGCGTTTGCTGAGTTTGGATTTGGCCTCGCCGCTCGCCCGCTCCGCGGCGGCGAAACCGCCATGTCTCACCACCAAAGCAAACAGTTGAAGATCGTTCAAATCCTGCATGCCCCCTCCTTATCGTTTCCAGTTTGGAAACGATGCATTACGCTTTCAGGCACTACCGCGCCGGCACCCCGCTGCTTATCCTTTAGCATAACGAAACAAAAAGATTCAACCATAGCAAAGAACAAGCATATTGCGATTGAGGAGAACATCATGAAGAACGTCATGTTTAAAACGATGCTGCTGGGCGCTTTTGTCTTTTCAGGCGCAACAATCGCGGCAACGCAAATCAATAGTCAACAGGCGGACGCCCTGACGCCGCGCCAAGTGATTACCGTTAGCGGTGCCGCGAATCTGAGCGATGCGGAAAAGATGTTGGCAGACAAAACCGACAAGACCGGTGCCCGTTACTACAAAATCATCGCGATCGTAGGCAATAACAAGCTGCACGCCAACGCAATGACTTATCAATAACCCTCTCCGGCAGCGGCAGCTGCCGGTTTTTTTGCCTCCCCATTCATCAGGGATAAATAATGTTCAACGTGGCCGAGTTGTTGAGTTCCCCCTGCGTGACGCCATCGCGCTGATAAGGGTAATAATAAGCGCCCATGCCGATGATGAAATGACTGTTCAGGCTGCCGCCGGCGGCGACATGAAACAGCGAGGTGGCGCTGCCGCGATCGACGTTGGAAGGCGACAATACCACCGGCGAGCTCGGCATGTCGCGCTTGACCAGGCGCAGCCCCACCCCTTGCGCACCACCCGCATTGGCATTGGTCAACACGCTGGCGTCGGAGGCCAGCAGGTTATTGCTGGACAGGAACATCTCAACGGCGCGATCGGCGATGCCTTCCTGCTGCATGTTCTGGCAGCTGATGTTCAGCGAGAACGGCGTGTAGCCGGGTTGATTGTTATTCAGCACCTGCGCCACGCCCATTTTGGGCAACCTGACCGTCAGGCCGGCATTGTCGAAACGACAGGTGGTGGTTTTGGGCGCGTATTTGATGTTCATCGGCTGGCCGTACATATCGCGTTCGTCATAAGGCCAGTTGCCGGTCAGGAGCCAACTGAGTATTTTCCCGACTTGCTGCAACAGCCAAATCGGCAATTCCCATATCTTTATGCCGGTAATGTCCGAGACCATCAGCGCGTCATCCAGCATCAGCGTATCCCCCGGCACCACACGACCATTTTTGGGCTTCGATTCTAACGAGTAGCGCACGGTCATCGGCGTATTTAACTCGGCGGCGGAATGTTCGCCGCGCTTTGACAGTTCACGATCGCCAATCTTATTGACGATTTGCGCGCGTATCCACTGCGTGCCGTTGTTAAAACCAAAAATAGCCGCATTCTTATTATCGGGCGACAGCTTGAGCGTATAGGTAAATTGGCTCGTTGAAGAACCGCAGTCGAAAGTGCCGACATATTGGGTGCTGTATTGCTCCTCCCACACCGGGGTGTTGGCATTCAGCTTATCGGAGAGATCGACATTCAAAGCCGGTGCAAATGAGATCCCTTTGCCAAAACAGGTGGCATAGCTATAGCCGCTGAACAGCCCGGACAGCAGCAGCAAAAAAATCAGCCTGATCATAGGTTCGGTTATCCTGTATTAGCGGCAAACGCCGGGCGACGCATCCAGCGCCAGAGTTGGTTTAGCGATGTGGCAACTGCCGTCGCGCAATTGCACCGTCAACGCCGTTGGCGGCTGTTCGGCGCGCAGGTACAACACGCTGGCCTGGCCGACAAAACCTACCGACCGATCGTTTTCATCCATCACTTCGGCGCCGAACGGCAGCGGCGCACCATCGGCGCGCTGCGCCCGCAGCTGGAATGGCCGACGTTGATCGGTCTCGAATTTCAGGTAGCTGACCGCGCCGTAGTAAGGCACATGGTTGGCGACGTTGCCGCTGATTTCCGCCCCGCTGCTGTGGCCGGTATCCGATAGCGTGACCGAGTTTTGCCGGTACGGCGTGGCATAAGGCACCAGCGCCAAACCCTGCGCATTGGTCACGATGCTTTCGTCGCCGTTGACCATCAGCCCTTCGGCCTGCGGCGCCTCGACCACCGTCATGGTGTTGCCGATCTCGTTCGACGCCAGCAGATGCCAGGGGATCGCCACCAGGCTGCCGCGCGCGCTGAGGCCGCTCTGACGATAATCGTTGCCTTCGCTGTAGGAGACGCCCAGCGTCGAGGCGCGAGCGCGATAGGCCGCATTGACGCTGGCCATATTGTCACCGCCGCTGCGATTGCTGCCGCTCAGCGAGTAGCTCAGGCGGTTGGACTCCAGCGCATTGCCGCTCAGGCTGACCGTGCTTTGCTGATAGTGGGAGTCTGTCGCAGACAGGCCGGTGCTGAGGTAGGCGTTGTTATCGAACACCGACAGCGGCAGGCTGAACGACAGGTAATAGCGCGTCTCTTCCTCATGCTGGCTGTTGCGCACCCGGCTGGCTGAAACGGAGTAGCTGACGCGCCCCAGATTGTTGGAGTACCCCAGCTGGTATTCGTGGCTTTTCGCATTGGCCGTCCAGTAATCACGCTGGGAGCCGGAGAAGAACAGCGTGCCCCACCCTTCGTTAAGACGCTGGTTCAGGTTGAGCGTAAAGGTATTTTTCGGCCGAGCCGAACGCAGCGCATCCCAGGTGTTCATATCCAGTTCGGACACGCCCTCCTCGTCGCGCCAGCGATCAAACTGACGCTCCAGCTGGCGATAGCCGTCATTGGAGTAAATGGCGTCGGTAAAGCTGTAGTAACCGCGGGTGGAGTAGCGATAGGCAGCCAGCGTGAAGTTGGTCGCGGTGACATCGAGAAATTTACTGTAGGCGATACGGAAGCTCTGCCCGCTTTCACGGCGGTTTTTCAGGCGAGTATCGGCATGCGTCAGATCAATGGACACCGCCCCTATCGGCAGGTTCCAGCCGCTGCCGAGCAGCCAGGCCTGATAGTCGTCGCTCAAAATGCTGCCGGCATACCCCGTTACCAGATTGTTGAAACCGTACTGCAGGGTGCCCTGTACAAAGCCGGGTTCATAATCGGTATTGCTTTCGTTTACCTTGCCGGCCAGTACACTGTATTGGCTGACACCCTGTTTCAACATGTTGGGTACGGCTGAAAACGGCACGCTGAACGACTGCTCGCGCCCGTCAGCCTCTTTGACCGTCACCCACAGATCGCCCGCCGAACCGGTCGGCTGAATGCTGTCGAGGGTAAAGGCGCCCGGCGGCACGTTTTCCTGGTAGATCACGTTGCCGTTCTGCACCACTTTCACCAGGGCGTTGGATTGCGCCACGCCACGCACAATCGGTGAAAAACCCTGCTGCGAGTTGGGCCGCATGCTGATATCCGACGCCAGCGCCACCCCGCGAATGCGTACCGAGTCAAACAGCTCCCCCGGCGAATAAAAATCACCGGCGGTCAGGTTGGATTTGATGTCGGCGAACCCGCGCTGCAGATAACGCGTGTTGTTCTGCCACTGGCTCCCCCGCCCGCTGCCGTGGCGAAAGCTGCTGCTGTCGCGAAATTGCCAGCCGGCCAGATTGATCCCGGACTCCAGCCCGGTATAAAAATCGTCATTGTTGCTGCGATTGCCTTCGCCGCGCGCCTCGGCGTGGTAGTAGGTCGCGTTGTAGGCCAGCGTCAACGCGGAGATGCCACGATTCCAGAAAGCCGGATCCACGTACCCTGCTTCCGATCGGTTGACCCGCGCCTGCGGCACCGTCAACCGCAGGCTCAGCGCGCCAACGTCCATATCGAACCGCCCGCCCTGTACCAGCGCGGCGATCGACAGCGTCGTCTGGGGCGCCTGAGGTGTCGGCAATTGACTCAGATCGATGCCCAACCGCTGCGCATCCTGGTAGGCAATTTGAATATCGTCGCGTTCCGTGCCAAACAGCAGCGCGTAGCGCCCTTTCCAGTCATGATTGACATACACATCGATCTCCTGCCGGCCGGCCGGCATGTCATTGTTGAGGTAAAAACGCGAAAGATCGGAATCGCGCGATTCGCCGGCCAACAGCGAAGTATCGAACGTCACCGCCCAGGCCGCATCCGGCAACAAGAATGAAGAGGCGGTCAGCAGCGAGAGGACTTTTTTATTCAGCTTCATTGTTGTTCTTTCAGGTTAGTGTGCGGTGATGGCTTTAGACTTGTAAGCCCCCAGATCGTCGATATACATCAGGTCATAACGCGCGTTTTTACTGACCGATCGTTTGCTGGCGGCAAACTGGGTGGAAAACGGCGCAACCATCAGCGAATCAACCAGCAGATGCTTGTCCTCACCCTGGCCGATATTCGCTACCGTGATGAAATACGGGCTGTTGTTGATGACGTTGAACCCCTTGCCATTGGCTTGCAGCGTCAGTTTTTCCAATGCGTTTTCTACGCCGCGGATTAAAGCCTGCGGGCGGTAGAACAGCTTGATGCGCGATTTGATCGCCAGTTGCAGCGTATTGGTACCCTGCAGGTTTTCCGGCGTCGGCGGGATATCCAGCACGTTGAGATAGAACACCGATTCACGATCCGCCGCCAACGCGGCGCCGACTTTCTGAATGCGCAGCTGCTGCCCGCTGTTGCCGTTCACTTTCACCACCGGTGGCGACAGCAAAAACGGTACGTTGGCGGTTTCCGGGGTGGAATTGATGTCGCCGTCGTCGATCCAGGCCTGAACCAATGAGGGATCGGCACCGTTATTCAGCAGTTGGACAATCACATCCTTGTTGTTTGCCGGGTAGATCACCCGCGTACCGTTAACCACCACATTGGCCTGCGCGCCAACGGCACCGAGCAACAGCGCCGCTATCATCATATATTTTTTCATCGTTCCCCCGGGTAGCCAGGCCCATCAAGGGCCTGGCTTTCAGCGCGATTACAGGTAAGAAATGGTGTAAGTCACGTTGGAGCTCAGAGCGCCCACTTTTGCCGCTTCGGCGTTGGTTTTGTAGTAGTACGCGTCCAGCGTCAGGGTTTCTGAATCCGGTGCCGCTTTATCGCCCATGATGTCGGTGACATAAGGCACGTTCAGCTGGATCGGGGTGGAAGAACCGGTTTTAGCCAGAGAGAAGCCCACGTTCTTCGCAACGGAAGCGTCGTTCTCGTTGACCGAGTTGTTCAGCAAATATTTGCCGTCGGTGGAGATGTTATCCGCGGAGGAGAAGTAGATTTTCAGCGGGGTGCCTGCAGTGCCGGCCGCCGGCGAACAGCCGGAGAAGGTCAGCGAGAAGGACTTCTTGTTCTTGGTGATTGGCCCAACGGCGTTACCCGCGTCGGTCACCGAGATCGGGCTCAGCGCGACGGTGAAATCCGCGCTTTTTCCGCCGTTAATCGTACAGGTGGTGTCGGTAATGGCACCGGTAAAGTTAATGATGCCACCGGCGGCATTGTTTTCAGCAAAAGCCGTAGGCGCAGCGACCGCTGCCGCCATGATTGCAACAGAAAACATCTTCTTCATCATGAGATAAAACTCCATAACAGTTTGGTTTAAAAGAACAAATAAAAATCAGCCGCTGCCGGCGGGATAAAATAATCCCTCCCCGTAATACAGAGGCAAAAGGATGAACACATTCCTGTTTTTATAAAATCAAGCAATAGCGTTATTAATCACCCGAAAATAAAAACGATGAAAATAACGAATCTCTAGAGAACCTCCGAGAAACCGGATGAGATTTCCAGTAAGTTGTGCACCCGATTTTTCAATCCTATTTTGCGTAATGCACTGCATTTCTGCGTACTGACCGTTTTTACGCTTTTATCAAGAATCCTGGAAACCTGAGTCACCGTATAGCCGAAGGAAAGCAAAAGGAGCGTTTCCACTTCACTTTTCGTCACACAACTTTTCGTATGGCGGCCCACGCCTCTCTCAACGCTTCCATTCACTGCAGGGCGCTGCGAGATATTATCCACCAGAAAAGACAGCTCTTTACTGATGCCGGGGACACTGCCTTTTTTATCGAGCACGACGACATCATGCGAGACAGAGCGAAATAACAGACGGCGTTTCTCTTCCGTCGTCAAAAAAATCTTTACGCCATGAATAGCCGACAATAATGCCACAGCCATACTGAAGCGCGACATGCTTTTTACCGCATCATCGACGATCAGAATATCGTGGCAATTTCGCCCCATAGCCAAAGGCAGATCGTCATAGTAGGCAATAACGTGATCTTTATGAAAAACACTTGGCATCAATATTATTCTTTTTATCGCCTCTCTGAAAAAAATGTTTTCAGATACGATACCGATACTGAGCATACTTACTCCATCCATAGCCAAGGACAACGTCGATACTTTGCACTTAATACCTATCTTTTCTTGGAAAGTTCACATTACCGTTCGTGAGCGAACAATAAGCGATTGGCACATAAACAAGCGCCGTAAACACGAAGATAATTCTGCATCAAACCATAAAATACAGAAACATTGTTTTTATTAACCAAATTAATAATTATAATAATCTAAAAAAACAAATTTTTTAAGAATTTAACACCAAAAATAACATAAAAAACGGCAATGGAATGCATTTTAAGTTAGCCGAGAAAGTAAAAAGCCGCCTTCATTGAAGGCGGCTTTGGCTACGCCCCAGAGGAGCGTTCTAAGTTCGGACTCATAGAGCCCTCTCTTCACACTTCATGTAGCGATAACTGTTTATCATCCGCTTCATGCTTTTCTTGATACTTGACGTATTTACGGATCATTTTTGTATTCACACCTACGGTGTCTACGCCGTATCCCTTTGCCCATAAGGTATTTCCTCATAGCCTATGCTTGCGTAAATAGGGAAATTTGCTGAAGGGCCTTATTGCTGTCCTACCCTTCAAGTAACCCATCACCTCTGATACTGGCAACTTCGGCGGTATCTTCACCAAAAGATGCACATGCTCTAACTGAACATTTAATTCAATAATTTGGATCTTCAGTTGCTCACTGAGTATCCATATCTGTCGGTACACTTCTTTCCCAACATTGCCTTTGAAAATTCTGAACGGCACTTAGGCGTCCAGACTATATGATATTGACGATGCCGCAGTACGTGAGAGGCTCTTTGAAACCTGCTCATGTTTAATTTCCTTATAATTTATATGGACAATGGATGGGGATTTTGGCATGAGTAGATTTTTACAGGCAGAGCCAAGACCGAGCCGATAACCACGCCCACAGGACATGGTTTTAAACCAGGAATAAAAAACGCCCTTGATTATTTATTTTTTCGCCCAGAATCTTGACCTATCTGAAGTTTCAATAAATACTAGCAGTGAACTACAGGCCTATATCATTATAAAAACCTGAATACATGAAATATATTATCGATCTCTGCGTGATCTATGACGCAAACGCGTGTAGTCTCCAACTCATTGATAATGATGAGTCATCAATACGGATATCCAACCCGGCTTCGCGCCTGTTAATTGAAATGCTGACTCATCCCAATATCCCATTGAAACGTGAGATGTTGATAAAAAAGGTATGGGAAGAGTATGGTTTTTCAGGCTCATCGATCAGTCTAAATGTGGCCGTCAGTGAAATAAGAAAAGCATTCAAACTTCTGGGTAGAGAAACTTCCCCAATAAAGACCCTGGCGAAAGTCGGGTTTTGTTTCACCGCTATGATTGAAATTTATCCGCCACCGCAGGTAACCGTCAGCGAAACGCCGCCTTCTTATGCTTCAGAGCCGCTTTCGCCCCTGGCTCCTGTTGCCGAACCACACCACGTGCCGCCGCAGAAAAAGGTAAAGGTTAGCGCTGTTGCCACTGTCTGCTGCGTATTTATTCCTCTGTTGATCGTAGCGACGCTTTATCCTATCGAACCTGCTGATCAACCTTGGGAAAATTTAGTTGCGTTAGGAAAAAAAGACAATTGCACCTTATATTCTCTGGATGCAGATAAACATATTGATGACGAACTGGAAAAGCGCATGGTCAACCAGGCATTAGAAGGCAGCGGTGTGGATTGTCTAGCCAGTAAGGTGGATATCTATTTTTCTTCCGAAAAATATACGTTGACTTCTAACACCTTCCTCGGTGTGTGTTATCTCGGCTCGCAAGATCGATATAACCACTGTGTTACCTACAAAATTCTCAATGGAAAATAAATGGCCGCATTGCGCAACCCAAAAATACTGATTATCGGATTTTTGGCAGTGATCCTCTTCATTATCCTGCTTCGTGTTTTAACACCCGCCGCACCTGTATATATCAATTGCCAAGCCGAAACGATCGCAAAAAAACGATTAGCTTCAGGCGATGACCTGGAACTAAAAATGACGGGCAGTTTATTCATCTATGACGAACATCACGCCATGATCGCTCAACGTGGGGACATTACCTTGGAAGGAAAAACCTACAAACTGGATAGAAAAATAAACTTTGATATAAAGAGGTTGGATCACGGGTTTTACATGACCACCCACCGAGAAATCAGCAAAGATCCCGACGATAACGCGCCGCATGAACTGATCAAAGAAATCCCCATGCTCTCTCTCCTCATTAAGAATGGCGTTTTTTCGATGCGTAAAGTGCGACAGGATGCGTACATCGTTCATGGCGTGCTTTTCCCGATCACGATATGCCATAGCAGAATGCTATAGAGAGACAGCGAAGAAGCATAAGGGGGCGCGCTCTTGGCAAACACGCCCCAGATGGCGGTTGGGGAGGCGGGAGGACTATTTTACCGACATATCCGTGCGGACGATGCCATGGTTTTTCATCACCTCTTCCATGGTGAGGTTCTCATCGTACGGCGTATCGTCCACCACGACGTCTTGCGGGCGGACATAAGGTTTGGTCGCGCGTTTGAACATCCACCACCATACGAACACCAGGAAAGCGCCGGACTTCAAAAAGATCATGGTCCATAAGGCGACTTGATACCAGTTCATCTCTGTCTCCATAAGAGCATTAAGCAAAATTGATAAGGCGGCGTTGCTTGTCGCAGCGGTAACGCCTGGCAACAGCAGGCATCCGAGCGGCCGGCCTTGATAGGTGCATAATCTCACCGACGCATGGCCCTTATCAATAGCCGATCGCGTTTCCTGCAGAAGCGCCCCGGTTTATCCGCACGCAAAAGCAAAAAACCCCGTGCTCAGAGAGCACGGGGTCAGAATGTATGGCGGAGGAGCAGAGATTCGAACTCTGGAACGGTTTCCCGTCGACGGTTTTCAAGACCGTTGCCTTCAGCCACTCGGCCACCCCTCCGCAACGACGCGCACTATAAACAGACCTTATTCGCTTGTAAAGCCCGAACGCGTTCAACCGCGCGAAAAATCGCCGCAGGCAAAGCAAGCGGCGATCAAACGAACACCCGCCCCGCTGTTGCCATAATGATAACTAAGGGTAAAGATTGGTAAACAAACTTTAATCAAGCCCTTGCGCTGCCTATCATCGGGATTATTTTGTGATGGCCTGATAAGAGAGAGCATTATGGACCGCATTGTCGTCTCATCTTCTTCGCGCGACTCGCTGCTCAGCACGCATAAAGTCCTGCGCAACACCTATTTCCTGTTATCCCTGACCCTGGCTTTCTCAGCCCTGACCGCGACCGCCAGTACAATGTTGGGTCTGCCTGCGCCAGGCTTGCTGCTGATGCTGGTCGGTTTCTACGGCCTGATGTTCCTGACCCATAAACTGGCCAACAGCCCGGCGGGCATTCTGGCGGCTTTCGCGCTGACCGGTTTCATGGGATACGCCCTCGGCCCGATCCTCAGTTCGTTCCTGAACGCCGGCGCGGGCGATCTGATCATGCTGGCGCTGGGCGGCACCGCTGCGGTGTTCTTCTGCTGCTCGGCGTATGTGCTGACCACCCGTAAAGACATGTCGTTCCTGTCCGGCATGATGATGGCCGGTTTTGTGGTGCTGCTGGTGGCGGTGATCGCCAACCTGTTCCTGCAGATCCCTGCTCTGCACCTGGCTATCAGCGCGCTGTTCATCCTGTTCTCCGCCGGCGCGATCCTGTGGGAAACCAGCAACATCATTCACGGCGGCGAGACCAACTACATTCGCGCCACCGTTAGCCTGTACGTGTCGCTCTACAACATGTTCATCAGCCTGTTGAGCATTCTGGGCTTCGCCCGCAGCAACTGATCGCGCGTTACGCATGCCTTCCAAGCCCCGCTCCGGCGGGGCTTTGTTTTTTGCGGCCGAAAAAATTTGCTAAACTGGCGGCCGTTCCGAATTATCCGTTATCGAGGCAGTATGTTGGAGTTTGAAGGTCAGGTTATCGACACTGACGCGCAGGGCTATCTGAAAAACAGCGCCGACTGGCATGAGGGCCTGGCGCCGCTGCTGGCCGCGCAGGAAGAGATCGTGCTCACCGAAGCACACTGGGAAGTGGTGCGCTTCGTGCGCGACTTCTATCAGGAATTCAATACGTCGCCGGCTATTCGCATGCTGGTCAAAGCCATGGCGCAGAAATACGGCGAAGAAAAAGGCAACAGCCGCTATCTGTATCGCCTGTTCCCGAAAGGGCCGGCCAAACAAGCCACCAAAATCGCCGGCTTGCCGAAACCGGTGAAATGCATCTGACCGTTCTGCCCGCAGCGTCGCTGCAGGCGAGCATTCAATAGCGAATGCCAAACCCGGCGTAATCGGCCACCCCCTGCGGCTCCACCAGCACGCGTTCAACGCGCGCGCTGCGCGGGCCGCCCTGTTTCAACCACTCCACCAGCTTATCCACCTGCGCCTGTGTGCCGCAGGCCACCACCTGAACGCTGCCGTCATCGAGATTGCGCGCATAGCCGGTCACCCCCAACGCCTCGGCCTGCCGCTGAGTGGAATAGCGGAACCCTACCCCCTGCACCACGCCATACACATACGCAGCAATGCAAACTTGTGTCATAATCGCCCCCTTAATTCAGTTTTCATTATGGCATTGCCGTGCCTTTGCACCGCCATGTCACTCTTTCTATCCTAGCTGGCAGCATTATTAATTATGACCGTACGCCTGTTTCTCGCCAAAGGACGTGAAAAGTCCTTACTCCGTCGCCACCCTTGGGTGTTCTCCGGCGCCGTTCAACGTGTTGAGGGTAAAGCCCTCTCCGGTGAAACCATCGATATCCTCGACAGCCAGGGCAAGTGGCTGGCGCGCGGCGCCTATTCGCCCGAGTCGCAGATCCGCGCACGCGTCTGGACTTTCCAGCAGGATGAAGAGATTAACATCGATTTCTTTATTCGCCGCCTGCAGCAAGCGCAAAGCTGGCGCGACTGGGTCGCGCAGCGTGACGGTCTGGACGGATACCGCCTGATCGCCGGCGAGTCCGACGGCCTGCCGGGCATCACTATCGATCGCTTCCAGAATTTCCTGGTGCTGCAGCTGCTGTCCGCCGGTGCCGAATACCAGCGCCCGGCCCTGCTTTCCGCCCTGCAGCATTGCTACCCGGAATGTTCGATTTACGATCGCTCCGACGTTGCGGTGCGTAAAAAAGAAGGCCTGCCGCTGGCGCAGGGCCCGGTGCTGGGCGATCTGCCGCCGGAACTGCTGCCTATTACCGAGCACGGCATGAAGCTGCTGGTGGACATTCAGCAAGGGCACAAGACCGGTTTCTACCTCGACCAACGCGACAGCCGCCTGGCGGCGCGGAACTACTCTGCCGGCCGCCGAGTGCTGAACTGCTTCTCCTACACCGGCGCCTTCGCCGTTTCCGCTCTGATGGGCGGCTGCGCGCAGGTGATCAGCGTGGATACCTCGCAGGCGGCGCTGGACATCGCCAAACAGAACGTCGAACTCAACAAGCTGGATCTGAACAAGGCGGAGTTCGTTCGCGATGACGTGTTCCAGCTGCTGCGCAACTACCGCGCTCAAGGCGAAAAATTCGATCTGATCATCATGGATCCGCCTAAGTTCGTCGAGAACAAGAATCAGCTGGCCAGCGCCTGCCGCGGCTACAAAGACATCAACATGCTGGCGCTGCAGTTGCTGAATCCAGGCGGCATTCTGCTCAGCTTCTCCTGCTCCGGCCTGATGCCGACCGACCTATTCCAGAAAATTTTGGCCGATGCCGCTGTAGATGCCGGACGTGATGTACAATTTATAGAGCAGTTCCGCCAGGCTGCCGATCACCCGGTGATCGCCACGTATCCTGAGGGGCTGTATCTGAAAGGCTTCGCTTGTCGGGTGATGTAACTTGAAATGCGCTGCCTTGCCCCCATATATGAGCAAGGCATTGTTTCTCAGGAGGTCATCATGATTGCCAGCAAATTCGGTATCGGACAACAGGTTAGGCATAAACTGCTGGGGTATTTGGGGGTCGTTATCGATATCGACCCGGAATACTCTTTAGAACAACCCAAAGCTGACGAGATAGCGGCGAACGACGAACTGCGTTCCGCCCCTTGGTACCACGTGGTGATGGAAGACGAGGAAGGCCAACCGGTGCACACCTATCTGGCGGAAGCGCAGCTGGATGGTGAGCCCCAGGAAGCACATCCCGAGCAGCCATCGCTGGATGAACTGGCGGAATCCATCCGTCACCAGTTACAGGCGCCACGTTTGCGCAATTGACCGCGCCAAGACCTGAGAAACCCCGAGAGGGCCCGGCATCGCGCCAGGCCCTTTTTTTATTTAGCGCTCCAGCCCTAAACGCGGGATTTCTATTTTTGGGCAGCGATCCATCACTACGCGCAGCCCAGCCTGTTGCGCCAGCGCTGCCGCCTGATCGTTGATCACCCCTATCTGCAACCACAGCGCCCTGGCGCCGATCGCTATCGCCTCTTGCGCCACGCCGTAAGCCGCCTCCGAATTGCGAAACACATCAACCATATCCACCGGCTGTGGGATAGCGGCCAGCGTAGGGTAAACCTGCTGCCCCAGCAGCGTCTGCCCCGCCAGTTTTGGGCTGACCGGGATCACCTGATACCCTTGTGCCAACAGATATGCCATCACACCATAGCTGGGCCGCGACGGGTTATCGCTGGCGCCGACCAGCGCGATGGTTTTCACCTGCTGCAACAGCTCAACAATCTCTTGATCTTGCATCTTCAACTCCCGTTTATCACTGCGTCACTTTCCATTTCGAGTGTAACCGATCGGCATTCGCTCGGTTAAACGCTAATGCGAAGGAAACTTCACCGCAATCTTATGGTCAGAGGCTGTCGCGGTTCAGCTGCGCACGGTCGTGTCTAATCGCGATAAAATATGTAAAAATGTAAACAAAATACCCGATTGAAAAATTTTGACACAACCTATGCCGTGTTCAACACTTAGAGCTACGTCACTTTATAAGGAGATAATGATGAAATTTGGTCTGGTGGTTGCGGCGTTGCTCAGCATCAGTATGCCTGCCGCGGCTACGACCCTGAAACTCTCCCCGGACATCGACCTGCTGGTGGTCGACGGCAAGAAAATGACAGGTTCGTTGTTAAAAGGTGCCGACAGCCTTGAACTGGATGGCGGGCAGCACCAGTTGCTGTTTAAAGTGACCAAAACCGTACGTTCCGGCCAGCATACACAGGCCTATACCTCCCTGCCGCTGGTTGCCAGCTTCAATACGCAAAAGATCAGCCAAGTGGCGATCGAGCTGCCGCGCATCGAGAACGATCGTGATGCGCAACGCTTTGACAGAACGTTAAATTATCTGGTGGTCGATAAAGACGGCAACGCCTTGCCATTCCGGCATGATGCGCTGCATCCCGACAGCGTCACCTTCAATACCGATTTGGAAAAGGTGATGACCGATTACAACCGCCAGAACCGCCCGGCCTCCGTTCCGGCCTTTGTGCAGGCGAACGCAGGCAATCCCTCAACCCCCGCGTTGGCCGGCGCGCCGCTGAATGCCCCGACGGTGACGTTGAAAGGTGAAAACGTGTCGGAACAGATGTTGCAATACTGGTTCCAACAGGCCGACAAGGAAACACAGAAGCGCTTCCTGCGCTGGGCCAATAAACAACCGATTCGCTGATCCCTCCCGGCGTCTTTCCCCGCAAAGGCGCCTTT
This sequence comes from Serratia nematodiphila DZ0503SBS1, assembly GCF_000738675.1. Lineage (NCBI taxonomy): Bacteria > Pseudomonadati > Pseudomonadota > Gammaproteobacteria > Enterobacterales > Yersiniaceae > Serratia > Serratia nematodiphila. The sequence continues at coordinate 4,242,057 of NZ_JPUX01000001.1, forward strand.
TCTTCGCATTTTCAGGCGCAAACGCTAGGCAGTGAAAAACAGTTTCAGTAATCTGTCGCACATCCCCCCGATTAGCGAAGGACACCGAGATGGAATTGACTACCCGCACTATCGCCGCGCGCAAACACATTGCGCTGGTGGCGCACGATCACCGCAAACAGGCCCTGTTGGAGTGGGTAGAAAGCCACAAGGCTATTCTGACGCAGCATCAGCTTTACGCCACCGGTACGACCGGCAACCTGATCCAGCGCGCCAGCGGCATTCCCGTCACCAGCATGCTGAGTGGCCCGATGGGCGGCGATCAGCAGGTTGGCGCACTGATTGCGGAAGGCAAGATAGACATGCTGATCTTCTTCTGGGATCCGTTGAACGCGGTGCCGCACGATCCGGACGTGAAGGCGCTGCTACGGCTGGCGACCGTATGGAATATTCCGGTGGCCACCAACCGCTCGACCGCGGACTTTCTGATCGACTCTCCGCTGTTCAAAAGCGAGGTGGAGATCGCTATTCCCGACTATCAGCGCTACCTGCAAGACCGCCTGCAGTAGTCCTCACGGCCTGGCTGCCGCCAGCCGCCAGGCCCGAGCTCACGGTTTTTTCTGCACCGGTACGCCAAGATCCTGCAGGTGTTCAACGAATACCGAAGGGTGCTCACGATCCTGCAACAGCCATACCTGATGTTTAGCGCGAGTTAACGCGACATACAGCAGACGGCGTTCTTCGGCATCCGGGAAATCCTCCGGCCGCGGCAGTAGCACCTCTTCCAACACCGACTCGCGCGCCACGGCGGGGAAACCGTCACGCCCCTCATGCAAACCGGCAATGATGACGTATTCCGCCTGTTGCCCCTTGCTGGCGTGGATGGTCATAAACTCCAGATTCAGTTTAGGCCAGCGGGTGGCCGCTTTCGCCAACGCTTCCGGTTTCAGATGATGGTAACGCGCCAGCACCAGAATGCGTTCATCCGGCTTGGCGTAGCCGCTCAGCTTGTCCAGTAAGGGTTCCAACTGCTCGTGCGGCAGGATCACCACCGACTTTTTATTGCCCTTGCTCAGGCTGTTGAGCGGTTTTTTCAGCTGGTGCGGATTCTGCTGCACGAACCGGTTGGCCACCTCGCCGATACGTTCGTTGAAGCGATAAGTCGTGTCCAGCGCGCACTGCGCCCCTTCGCCGAAGTGGGTGGCAAAAGCCGTGGTTAACGTCAACTCTGCGCCACTGAAGCGATAAATCGCCTGCCAGTCATCCCCCACCGCAAACAGGCAGGTCTGCTTGTTCTGTCGGCGCAATGCCGCCAGCAATAACGCACGCTGCGGTGAGATATCCTGAAATTCGTCGACCAGAATATGTTTCCACGGGCTGACGAAGCGCCCCTTGTCGAGAATGTTGACTGCCTGATGGATCAGGCCGGAGAAGTCTACCGCCCCTTCCTCTTTCAAGGCGCTTTTCCAGGCTTTCAGCAGCGGCGCCATCAGCCGGATGCGTTTTGAAAACAGATCGCGGATTTCTTCATCCGCCTGCTCAATCATTTCCGCCTGGCTGCCGCCGTGCATGCGCATCAGCCCCAACCAGCGTTCCAACCGGCTTGCCATGCGATCCGCCAGGCGCTTATCCTGCCAGAAGTCGCCTTCCGGCACTTCCCATTCCAGCTCTTCGGTCAACCATTGACGCCACCCCTTGGCCTGGGCTTTCTTCTCCGAGCACTGTTGGCGCCAATGGGTGATCAGCAGCGCTTTGCGCGCGTTGGCATCGGTTTCCAACCGGCTGATGGCCGGCGCTTTGCGGCTGCCTTGTTGAATGATTTGCAGCGCCAAGGCATGGAAGGTCTTGGCCTGAATACCGACATCGCCCAAACGTTCTTTGATGCGGTCGTTCATCTCGCCGGCGGCCTGGCGGCCGAACGCCAACAGCAAGATTTGCCCCGGCTCCGCCTCCTGACGGCGCAGCAGCCAGCCGGCGCGCGCCACCAGCACCGACGTTTTGCCGCTGCCGGCGCCGGCCAACACCAGCACGGAATCCTCGCCATTGACCACCGCCCGGCTCTGGGCGTCGTTGAGCGGCGAGCTCTCGACGGTCTGGAAGAAGTCGTGATGTTGCTCCAGCATGCGATCGGTCCACTGCCGGTTGCGTTGTTCAACGCTGCGTTGCCCCTGCTGCAGCCATTGCAGACACAGATGGTAATCGGCCCGGCAGTTATCGAATTCATCCAGGCGCGCTACCGGCATCGGCAGCGCGGAGAAAGCCTCACGAATTTGCTGCTGCAGCTTGCCCAGCTCAGACTTTTTGAACCATTTATCTTGCTGCTCAATGCGCTGAATCTGCGCCACCTGCTGTTGCAGCACGCCGGCGCTGACCTCACTCATTTCGGCGCTCCAGTGCTGCCACGCCTGCTGCAGATAGTGATAAAAACGCTGCGTTTCCTGCCATTCAGTGCCGTGCAGCCGCACCACTTTTTCGTCCGGCAATTCAAATTCCAGCTCGCCCCAGACGATGCCGCGCTTGCACCTGACCTGAATCAGTTGATTGAAGGGGATCAGGTATTCATGTTTTTCCCCGCTCACCTCAACGCCGGCGTGCAGCAACCGCACGCGGTTATAAGGGTGCTGAGCCAGGTGTTTCCCCAGCGATGTCGCTTTAAGTTCCATATCGTCGCGCCATGACTATGTTGAGAGTAAATAACGGATATCTGCCAGTTTACCTGCGATAAGCAGTGGCACTCTAGCGCTAAAAAAAGGGTAGAATAGATTTTGCGTTTTTATCGTGAATACGCCCGCATCGCGGTTTGGCTATCATTAGAGCAGAATGACGTCTATGCGTACTGTACTGAATATTCTTAATTTTGTGTTGGGCGGTTTCTTCACCACGCTAGGCTGGCTCATTGCTACGGTGTTCAGCGTGCTGCTGGTCATCACGCTGCCGCTCACTCGCTCCTGCTGGGAAATCACCAAGCTGTCGCTGGTGCCGTTCGGCAACGAGGCGATACATGTCGATGAACTGTACCCGGAGAAAAGCAATGCGCTGCTCTCCGCCGGCGGCTCACTGCTCAACATTATCTGGCTGGTGCTGTTCGGCTGGTGGCTGTGCCTGTCACACATCGCCGCCGGTATCGTGCAATGCGTTTCAATCATCGGCATTCCGGTCGGTATCGCCAATTTCAAAATAGCCGCCATCGCGCTATGGCCGGTGGGGCGCCGCGTCGTCTCGGTAGAAATGGCTCAGCAAGCGCGTATTGAGAATGCTCGCCGCCACTATCATCAGCGTTAATTTTTTCTCCGTTTGAGGAGTTTTTTGTGCTCTCTTTTGCACCCGCAGTACGTCGTTATACCTACAACAGCAATCTGCTGTACCACCTGCGCATTCTTATTGCGCTGATCGGCACCACCGCCGTTCCCTGGTGGCTGGGCATTCCCAAGCTGACTATCCCGCTGACGCTGGGCGTGGTGGCGGCGGCACTGACCGATTTGGACGACCGCCTGGCCGGCAGGTTACGCAACCTGCTGATCACGTTGGTGTGCTTCTTTGTCGCCTCCGCTTCAATCGAGCTGCTGTTTCCCTATCCCTGGTTGTTCGCCCTTGGCTTAACCACCTCAACCTGCGGTTTTATCCTGCTGGGCGCCTTAGGGCAACGTTACGCCACCATCGCCTTCGGCGCGCTGCTGATCGCGGTTTACACCATGCTCGGCACCGCCATGTACGATGCCTGGTATCAGCAACCGCTGCTGTTGGTGATCGGCGCGCTGTGGTATAACCTGCTGACGCTGGCGGGCCACCTGCTGTTCCCTATCCGCCCGCTGCAAGAGAACCTGGCGCGCTGCTACGAGCAACTGGCCAACTATCTGGATGCCAAGGCCAACCTGTTCGATCCCGACGCCGAACGCGACGCCGACCTGCCATGGATGGATGTCGCGATGGCCAACAGCGCGTTGGTCGCGTTGCTGAACCAGACCAAAGCCTCGCTGCTGACGCGCCTGAAAGGCGATCGCGGCCAACGCGGCACCCGCCGCACCTTGCACTACTATTTTGTCGCGCAGGATATCCACGAACGCGCCAGCTCTTCCCATGTTCAGTACCACGCGCTCAGCCGGCAATTCCGTCACAGCGATATTTTATTCCGCTTCCAGCGTTTGCTGAGCATGCAGGCGCGCGCCTGCCGCCAGCTGGCACAATCGATCCTGCTGCGGCAAAAATACCAGCACAACCCGCGTTTTGAGCCAGCCTTCAGCCGCATTCAGGAGGCCTTGGCACGCATAACCGAAACCCAGGGCAATTCAGAGCAAACCAAAGCGCTGGCGCACCTGCTGAAAAACCTGCATGCGATCGATGCGCAGCTGGCCAATATCGAGTCAGAGCAGACGCTGGCCAGCGGGCAGGCGGAAGAGAACAGCCTGGCCGACGATCGCTTAACCGGCTGGAGCGACATCCGACTGCGCATCAGCCGCCATTTGACGCCGCAGTCTGCCCTGTTCCGCCATGCGATCCGCATGTCGGTAGTGCTGTGCGTGGGTTACGCCTTCATCCAGTTCACCGGCATGCAACACGGTTACTGGATCCTGTTGACCAGCCTGTTCGTCTGCCAACCGAACTACAACGCGACCCGCCGGCGCCTGGCGCTGCGCATCATCGGCACTCTGGCCGGTATCCTGATCGGCCTGCCAATCCTCTATTTCGTGCCTTCCGTAGAAGGACAACTGGTGTTGATCGTCATCACCGGTGTCCTGTTCTTCGCTTTTCGCACCGTACAGTATGCCCATGCAACGATGTTCATCACGCTGCTTGTGTTGCTGTGCTTTAACCTGTTGGGTGAAGGTTTCGAAGTAGCAGCCCCGCGCGTTTACGATACCTTGTTGGGTTGCGCCATCGCCTGGGCGGCGGTCAGCTTTATCTGGCCGGACTGGAAATTCCGCCAGCTGCCGGCGGTGGTGGATAAAACGCTGAATGCCAACTGTCGCTATCTGGACGCCATTCTGGTGCAATATCATCAGGGTAAGGATAACGGGCTCGCTTACCGCATCGCGCGGCGAGATGCCCACAACAGCGATGCAGAACTGGCTTCGGTCATCTCCAACATGTCCGCCGATCCCAAGGCCGACAAGGAGTTGCAGGAAGCCGCCTTCCGTCTGCTCTGCCTGAACCACACTCTCCTGAGTTATATCTCGGCGTTGGGGGCGCACCGCGAGCGGTTGAATACCCCTGCCACACTCGATCTGCTCAATGATGCCGTGTGTTACGTGGACGGCGCCTTGCATCAGGAAGAACGGAACAGCCAGCGTATTGCGCAAGCGCTGGAACAGCTGGCGGAGCGCATTCGCGCAGCCGTTCCGGAACCTGAAAGCAAAGAACAGTTGGTTTTGCAGCAGGTGGGGCTAATGCTCGAGCTGCTGCCGGAACTCACCGCACTCCATACCCAAATCAATAAGGCAACCTAATTATTCAGGGCCCGCTCGATGGGCCCTGAACTACTGGCTCATGCCCATGGCGGCGCATAGCCATCGTATGATCGAACCAGCGTACCAGTTCGTTGCGCAATTCGGTCGGCAATGCCGCCTGATGATAGCCGGCTAGCGCGCCGCCCAGCGACAGCAGCACGCGCAACCCCAGATTGGTCTGCTGTTGCAGCAGGCGAAGATAGCTACGTTTGGCGCCATGCAGCCGCAGGTCATAGGCATTGCGGATACCCGCTCGCCATAGCAAGCGCTCCATGTTGACATCTATATTTGGCAACGCCTTCAATCTGCCGTGATCGCCGGCCTTGAGCCGCTGCTCTCGGCGCGCTTCCCTGATGGCCTGCCAGGCCAACCCTACCAGCTCGTTGCGTTCCCGCCACAGCGACTCGTCAACCCAGTAATAGCGCAAGGTGATGGGCACACCGCGCTTGGAATAGACCATATTGACCATGCCCCGGGCGCGAAAGGCCGGTTCCATGCTCGCCGTAGCCCGCAAGTACAATTCCCCTTCCGCTACTACCGCAAACATTATCCCTTCAGCCAGCAGCCCATAGCCGCCAAACTGTGATCGTGTTGTGATAGCGCCCAGCGCCGCAAAGCAATTTTTAGCCTGCGCGATCCTTCTCGTCGACATCCTTTTCATAGCGTTCCTCCTTTTTAGGTTCTGGCCGTATTATTTCTCTCATCAATGAAAAAAGTAACGTGAACAACTAATTAGAAAAATACGCACTATCCGCCCGCCTGCCAATCACAAAAACCGCCAGTACAAAAAATGATCGCAATTATGCGAGCCGCTACGAAAATTTGGGTTGATCTTATCCTAAATCAGAGATACTGTATAAACATACAGTAACACGACGGGCGGGAACTTTATGCGTACTCAATCACTCTACCAACCTCATTTCGGCCATGGCTCTTATACAACGCGCAATGTTGCGAAGAACACGGATATCGGCAAAGAGAATGGCTTGATCAGTGAACTTGTTTACAACGAGCGCCAGCCCGCAGTGGCCCAATTACTGTTGCCCCTGCTGCTGCAATTGGGCAAGCAGTCTCGCTGGCTTCTGTGGCTGACGCCGCAGCAAAAATTAAGCAAGCAATGGCTGCAGCAATCCGGCCTGCCTGTAGATAAAATGGTGCAATTGAGCCAGATCAGCCCGGTGAATACGGTCGAGGCTATGGAAAAAGCGCTGCAAACGGGAAATTACAGCGTAGTTCTCGGCTGGTTGCCCGAGCTAACGGAGGAGGATCGTCTAAAATTAAGACGTGCGGCAGAATTGGGTAATGCCTATGGGTTTATCATGCGCCCTCAACGTGACATTAGCCCGACTCCCGGACACTGTTCCACCCTAAAAATTCACTCTTCTTTGTATCATTAAGTAAATTTAGGATTTTTCCCATCATTTTCGCACCCCCTAAGCGGAACCTTTGCGGGGGAAGGCAAAAAGCGAGTCCGGCTGCGGTTTGGCAGGCAAAAACGCTCGATGGATCGCCGCTTTTTTAGGCTAAGAATGTTAGCAAATATGTACGATTCCGCGTTTTTTTTTAGAGCCTTATCACATCACACTTGTAACTTTCGCGCCACGTTGTAGACTTTACATCGCCAAGGTTGCTCTATAACGTCAGAAAAACTGGCGAGTAACAAACGAGGGCTTAAACCTTGGCGAAGGAATTTAACCAAGGGCTTAAACAGCTTTAAAGCTCATTGCCTATTTGGATGATAACGAGGCGCAAAATGAAAAAGACAGCTATCGCATTAGCAGTGGCACTGGCAGGTTTCGCTACCGTAGCGCAAGCCGCTCCAAAAGATAACACCTGGTACACCGGTGCTAAACTGGGCTGGTCCCAGTACCATGACACTGGTTTCTACGGCAACGGTTACCAGAACGGTATCGGCAACGGCCCAACCCATAAAGATCAGCTGGGTGCCGGCGCGTTCCTGGGCTACCAGGCAAACCAATACCTGGGCTTCGAGCTGGGCTATGACTGGCTCGGCCGCATGCCTTACAAAGGCAGCGTGAACAACGGTGCTTTCAAAGCGCAGGGCGTTCAACTGGCCGCTAAACTGAGCTACCCAATTGCTGACGATCTGGACATCTACACTCGTCTGGGTGGTATGGTATGGCGTGCAGACTCCAAAGCTAACTACGGCCGTACTGGTCAGCGTCTGAGCGACCACGACACCGGCGTTTCTCCGCTGGCTGCTGTTGGTGTTGAATACGCACTGACCAAAAACTGGGCTACTCGCCTGGATTACCAGTTCGTAAGCAACATCGGTGACGCAGGTACCGTTGGCGCACGTCCAGACAACACCATGCTGAGCCTGGGCGTTTCTTACCGCTTCGGCCAGGATGACGTAGTTGCTCCAGCACCAGCTCCGGCTCCAGCTCCAGTTGTTGAAACCAAGCGTTTCACTCTGAAGTCTGACGTGCTGTTCAACTTCAACAAATCTACTCTGAAAGCAGAAGGCCAGCAGGCTCTGGATCAGCTGTACACCCAGCTGAGCTCCATGGATCCTAAAGACGGCTCCGTAGTTGTTCTGGGTTACACCGACGCAGTTGGTTCTGACCAGTACAACCAGAAACTGTCTGAACAACGCGCACAGAGCGTTGTTGACTACCTGGTCTCCAAAGGCATCCCGTCAGACAAAATCTCTGCACGTGGTATGGGTGAAGCAGATGCAGTTACAGGCAACACCTGTGGCTACAAATCTGGCCGCGCTACCAAAGCTCAGATCGCTTGCCTGGCACCAGATCGTCGCGTAGAGATCGAAGTTAAAGGTATCAAAGACGTTGTAACTCAGCCTCAGGGCTAAGTTTACTCGCCTAATAAAAAACCCCGCCAATGCGGGGTTTTTTTTCGTCCTCTTGTTGCCAGAACATTCAATGCCTGGCGCCATAGGGGCGTTCTCACGCGCTTACTTGGGATCTTTGCCAAGAATCGCCTTCAAGTCTTCTTTCAACGACGACATCTGGTTCGCATACTTTTCTTTGCGTTCAGCGTCTTCGATAAGCTGCACGACGGTTTCCGACAGCGTAACGCCACGGCGGCGCGCCAGGGCAGCCAATCGTTGCCAAACCAAAAACTCCAGATCGATAGATTTTTTACGCGTATGCTGATGTTCTGCGTTAAAATGACGTTTGCGGCGGGCGCGGATCGTTTGTTTCATCCGGTTATCCAGTTCCGGATTCATATGAGCGGCAATCCATGCAAGTACCTTTACCGGCTCATTTTCCAGCTTCAGCAGCTCGTTAACCGCCTCCTGAGCAGCGCTGTTTTCAATGTAGCGGGTAATGAGTTCCCCTTCCCGATGCTTTTTCACCAGGTACTTCCATTTCCAACCGCTCTCCAGATTTTCCAGTTGCTGATATTTCATCTTGAGCTCTTCAGTGACCGCGTAACTTCAAATAAGCATAACAGCTTTGCGCCGAATTTCCCCGGCAATTAAACCGTCTTTTAGACTGTTTTTTGCACAGTCACCGCGCGATGTCAAACTCCCTGATGCCAACTGGCACTCCGCATGTATCAAGCCGCCGTTATTCTTGTATAATCGCCCTTTCCCTTTTTAACGATTGCATCTAACACTTTGACCAATAACCGACTTGAATGGCAATCTTTATTGCCGGACGTAACGCCTTATCAGGCGATATTTGATACCGCCGCTCAGTTGGCACCCGTGCCCTTTTCCGCCATTCAGCCTCGGCTGGAAAATGCCCTGACGCTATTTTGCCACCCCCAATCGCCACCGCGTTTCATGCTGTTGAAAGCGCAAGAAACGCGTGAGTATCTGGAACTGATCGCTCACGCCGTCAAACCACTGCTGCCGAAAAATACGGCATGCCGCGGCAGCCACTATGTCATTCAGGATGGCAAGGTCAGCGTCGAGCCTGCCAGCCGTGGCGATGAACCTTTTGCCGCCGGCGGCGCTTGTCTGTTCCAGGAGTGGATTGAGCCGGAACAGCTGTTTGGCTGCGTACGGATCCACAATGGCGACATTACCCTGCAACCGGGTCTGGTGCACCAGGCCAACGGCGGCATTCTGATTCTGTCGGCGCGGGCGCTGCTTGCTCAGCCGTTGCTATGGCTGCGGCTGAAGCAAATGATCGGCCAGCGCCAGTTCCACTGGGTTTCGCCTGACGAAACCCGCCCGCTGCCGGTAGCCATTCCACCGATGCCACTGGATCTGCGGCTGATTGTAGTCGGCGACCGTCACGGCCTGGCCGATTTTCACGATATCGAGCCGGAACTGAGTGAACAAGCGATCTACGGTGAATTCGAAGACGATCTGCAGCTGACTGAAGTTGATGATATGGCGCAGTGGTGCGGTTACGTCAACGGCGTGATTGCCGACCAGCAATTGCCGATGCTGGCGAACGACGCCTGGCCGCCGCTGATCGTCCAGGCTGTGCGTTACAGTGGCGATCAGGGCATTCTGCCACTCTCGCCGGTTTGGCTTGGCCAGCAGCTATCCGAAGCCGCACTGTATGCCGAAGAAGATCGCATTACGGCCAAAGCGTTCGAGGCGGCGTTAAATGCCCGAGAATGGCGCGAAAGCTATCTGGCCGAGCGTATGCAGGATGAGATTGAGTTGGGTCAGATCCTGATTGAGACCGAGGGTGAAGTGGTCGGACAGATCAACGGTCTGTCAGTCCTGGATTATCCCGGTCATCCACGCAGCTTTGGCGAACCGTCGCGCATTAGTTGCGTTGTGCATCTCGGCGACGGCGAGTTCACCGACGTCGAGCGCAAAGCCGAACTGGGCGGCAACCTGCACGCTAAAGGCATGATGATCATGCAGGCGTTTCTGATCGCCGAACTGGATCTTGATCAGCAGCTGCCCTTCTCCGCTTCCATCGTCTTTGAGCAATCTTATGGTGAAGTGGATGGTGACAGCGCCTCGCTGGCTGAGCTATGCGCATTGGTCAGCGCCCTGTCACAGCAACCTATCACCCAGCAGATCGCCGTCACCGGCTCCGTCGACCAATTCGGCAACGTACAACCGATAGGTGGCGTTAACGAAAAGATCGAAGGCTTCTTCGAGGTTTGCGTACGACGCGGCCTGACCGGCAAACAGGGTGTCGTATTGCCCGTGACCAACGTGCGCCATCTGTGTCTGCGCCAGGATATCGTCGATGCGGTGCGAGAGGGGCAGTTCCATCTGTGGGCGGTAGAGAGCGCGGCGGAAGCCTTGCCTTTGCTCACAGGTTGCCTCTACTCTGACGAACAACAGCCGAATTTGTTGGCGGCCATTCAGGAACGGATTGCGCAGGTGAGCCTGCAGGAACGCCGTCGTCCGTGGCCGCTGCGCTGGCTCAACTGGTTCAACCACGGCTGATCGGACTTGTTCAGCGTACACGTGTTAGCTAACCTGCGTCCTTCATTAAAATAAGGCTTACTGAGAACATGGTAGATAAACGCGATTCCTATACGAAAGAAGACCTCGAAGCATCCGGCCGTGGCGAGCTGTTCGGCGCCGGTGGCCCACCGTTGCCGGCAGGTAACATGTTGATGATGGACCGCGTGGTCAAGATGACCGAAGACGGCGGGACTCACAACAAAGGTTATGTGGAAGCGGAGCTGGATATTAATCCGGACCTATGGTTCTTCGGTTGCCACTTTATCGGCGATCCGGTCATGCCAGGCTGTCTGGGCCTGGATGCGATGTGGCAGTTGGTCGGTTTCTACCTCGGTTGGCTGGGTGGCGAAGGCAAAGGCCGCGCGCTGGGCGTTGGTGAAGTCAAGTTTACCGGCCAGGTGCTGCCAACCGCGAAAAAAGTGACCTACCGTATTAACTTCAAACGCGTCATCACCCGTAAGCTGATCATGGGCGTCGCCGATGGCGAAGTACTGGTTGACGGCGAAGTGATCTATACCGCCACCGATCTGAAAGTGGGTCTGTTCAAGGATACCACTGCGTTCTAATCACGCAGACGAGAGGGCGGCCATCGTCTTCTTTGCTAATGCTCTTCGCATGCCATCACGCCCAGCGTGATGGCATTTCTTTCTCTTACCGTTTAAAGACTACCCACCTCCTTTAATCGCCCGCTACCGAACCGATTTATCCCTCCTGTCTCTACCCTTTTCCTACCCGAAACGGTCAAAGCCACAGGCCAGTTTGAGCGCACCCTCCCCACAGCCAGCTATCGACACGATAGCGTTTTTTGCATCCGGTTATTTTCTTGCCCCTTAAAATCACCTAGTATAGCCACCCATGTAACTACAATAAATGTACCAACCAAGGGCCGATATGCAAAAAACCCGCTTTAGCGATGCACCTTGCCCCGTCGCACGTTCATTAGATCGTGTCGGAGAATGGTGGAGCATCCTGATCCTGCGTGATGCCTTTCAGGGGTTATCCAAATTCGACGAATTCCAACAAAGTCTGGGGATGTCACCGACTCTCCTGGCTCGGCGACTGAAGGATTTGGTAGCCCACGGCATTCTGCATAAGCAACGTTATCAAACGCGGCCGGTTCGCTATCAGTATCTGCTCACCGAACGCGGCAACGATTTTCTCCCCGTGCTGGCAGCTCTCTCAGAATGGGGCAATCGCCATTTGATCGACGGTGACATCAGCGCCTTGTTAGTCGACGGCCGCACCGATCGGCCGATCCAGGTCCAATTGGTCAATGTCGATACCCAACAGCAGGTGCCGCCGCAGTTTATTACGCTGGCACCAGGGCCTGCGGCAAATGAAGGCATACATCAACGCGCCGCACTGATGCGGCAACGGCGCCTCGCCGATTTATCCGAACTTACCAAGGAGTAGTCATGAGCAATCGTCGTATCGTTATTACCGGCATGGGCGCCGTTTCACCGTTAGGGTGCGGCGTGGAGACCATCTGGCAACGTTTGTTAAAAGGAGAGTCCGGCATTCGGGCTTTGCCTGACGAGATCGTTGCAGATTTACCGATCAAGGTCGGAGGTCAGGTTCCGGCGCTGGCGCAGGATGCTGAAGCGGGCTTCAACCCCGACGCTTCCGTCGCCCCCAAGGACCAAAAGAAAATGGATCGCTTTATCCTGTTTGCCATGGCGGCGGCGGATGAAGCCGTTCGTCAGGCCGGCTGGATAGCCGATACGGAGGAAAAACAAGAGCGCACCGCCACCGTCATCGCCTCGGGCATTGGCGGCTTCCCGGCGATTGCCCAGGCGGTACGCACCACCGACAACCGCGGCGCCAAGCGCCTGTCGCCCTTCACCATCCCCTCTTTTCTGGTCAATCTGGCGGCCGGCCATGTTTCCATCAAGCATCACTTCAAAGGCCCGATTGGCGCACCGGTCACCGCCTGTGCGGCCGGCGTGCAAGCCATTGGCGACGCTGTGCGTCTGATCCGCAATGATGAGGCCGATATCGCGCTGTGCGGCGGTACCGAAGCCGCTATCGACACCGTCAGCCTGGGCGGATTCGCCGCCGCGCGCGCTATGTCCACCGTACCGGCCGAGTTGGCAAGGCAGGCTTCCCGGCCTTTCGACAGTGCGCGGGACGGATTTGTCATGGGGGAAGGTGCCGGCATGCTGGTGATTGAAACGCTGGAACACGCGCGGGCGCGCGGTGCCACACCGCTCGCGGAAATCGTCGGTTATGGCACCAGCGCCGACGCCTACCACATGACCTCCGGTGCCGAAGACGGCAACGGTGCTTATCGGGCGATGAAAATCGCGTTGAAGCAGGCGAACGTCGCCCCAGAAGAGGTTCAGCATTTAAACGCACACGCGACCTCAACGCCCGTGGGCGATCTGGGCGAAATCAATGCCATCAAACACCTGTTTGGCACGACAGGAAGCGTCGCGGTAACCTCGACAAAATCCGCCACCGGGCACCTGCTCGGCGCCGCCGGCGGGCTGGAAACCATCTTTACCGCCTTGGCGCTGCGCGATCAGATCGCCCCCGCGACGCTGAATCTGGACAATCCCGATCCGGCGGCGGCAGGTTTACACCTGGTCGCGAAACGGGCTGAACCGATGAGCATAACCTACGCCTTATCGAACGGCTTCGGCTTTGGCGGCGTGAATGCGAGTATTCTACTGAAACGCTGGCAGGACGAGTAAACGGCACAAACAAAAACCTCCGCCAAGGGCGGAGGTTATTCCTTTTATTTGACAGGGAGCCGCTTAAGCGGTCACAGCCCTGTCTTCCATGGCTTCTCGCCAACCTCCCAGCCATTGAGACCGGGCGTCCACCGATGATTGGTAGGGACAATGTTCCCTGGAACGCCCTAAAATACCTGCCTGATACCCTCTCGAATGCGCCCTTTCCAGACGATCGCGTTTCTGTCTCTTCATGCCTCGTTTCCCTCATTTTGGTCTGGTGGAAAGAAAACAATGGCTGCTTTTTGCGCAGCCACGAGTAATCAATAGCGCTAAAAGAAGAGAAGATCAATGCGCAAAATTCACGCCAATGTCATATTTGTGAGCTACGCCCGAGGAAAGTGCTAAGTGGCTGATCTGCTGGAAAAGGGGTTAACTGTTTGAAATGAAATATAAATCCCTGCCAGCGAGAAAAAACGGATTTTCACGCCGACAGGGATTAGACGATTTTAGACCAAATTATGACTAAATGCCGTCCATCTGTGCTGCGATAGCCTGAGCTTCCTGCTGCCATCCCTGCGCCAGAGTGCGCACCAGGGCATCATAGCCGTCTTCACCCTGTTTCAGCTCCAGGTTGAAAGGCCTTTTGATCAAATGTCCCTGGCGGTTCAGCACCCACTCGCCGCGAATGATCGCCTTGCCGTCAAAACGGCCGTGGAAGCCGCTGATGGTCACGTTCAGCACATCCTGATCGCTGCTCATCGGCTGTGAAGAGACCACCCAGCCCGGCAGCGCGCTGCTCAGGTTGGTGACCAGCGTTTGCTGCAGCTGCTGGTCGAGCGGGCTGGCCCACAGGTTGTTCTGGGCTATCACATACTGTACGTCGTTGGTCTGATACACCACGCCGCTCTGCGCCAGATAATCCGCCACGCTCACGTGTTCCAGCCACAGCTGGCGCGTGGAAGCGCCGCTGCTGCTGGCCGCAGCAGGCGCACCCAGCGCCGGCAACTGATAGTAAGTCTTCTGTGGTGAACTGCTGCAGGCGCTGAGCAACAGCGCCAGGGCTACCGGGATCCATTTCATCATTTCGTGGCCTTCTTCGGCTGAGGGTCAGTGCTGCCGGCGGCTTCAAACACCAGCGCGTTGCTCTTCTCATTCAGGGTGCGCAGCACCGGTTGCAGCTCACGCAATACCTGATCGAGGCGCTGCATGTCGCCCACCATCTTGTTGTAAGCCGGTGAACCAGGCTGGAACCCTTTCATGCTGCGGTTCAGCTCAAGCAGCGTTTTCTGCATGTCCTGCGGCAGCGCCTGCATCTCTTTGCTGGCGATGATGTCGTTCAGCGACTTCATGGTCTGCTGCGTCGACTTCATGGTTTTCTGACTTTCCGCCAGCGTCTTAGTCGCTTCGTTGATCATCGGATTGATCGGCATCGAATTAATCTTATCCAACGTCTGCATCAGTTTCTGCTGGATCTGCGCCAGACCGCCGCTGGTGGTCGGCATCAGCGGATAACCGAACAGCTCGCGCGGCCCTTTCCACGGTTTTTCCTGCGGATAGAAGTCGAGATCGATGTACAGCGAACCGGTCAGCAGGTTGGCGGACTTCATCGAGGCGCGCATGCCGCGAGACTCCGCATCTTTCAGGTGCCCTTCAATATCGAAGTTGCCGCCCAGCTGTTTCTGGAAGCGATCCGGCTCGATGCGGATCAGCACCGGAATGCGGTAATCGTTATCCAGACGCTGCGCCATGCCGTCTTTATAGAACGGCACCTGCGCCACCGTACCCAGACGGATGCCGCGGAACTCGACCGGCGCGCCCGGCTGCAGGCCGCGTACCGAGTCGGAGAAGAACAGCAGGTAATCCTTATGCACGGTATACAGTGAATCCTGCGTGCTGCGCTGGTTGTCGAACAGCTGATATTCCGCCTTCTCTTTCGCCTGATCGCCGCGATCCCAGCCGTCCGGCACGTCAAAACTGACCCCGCCGCTGAACAGCGTGGTCAACGAGCCCATCTCCACCCGCATGCCCTGTGCCGACATATCGAACGCCACGCCGCTGTCTTTCCAGAAGCGCACGTTGGTGGTGACCAACTGATCGTAAGGCGCGGTGATGAACAGCTGATAGCGCATGGCGCGTTCTTTAGGATCGAAGTAGCTGGTTTCCACCGACCCGACGCGATAACCGCGGAACAGCACCGGATCGCCGGCGTTGAGCTGGCCTGATTTCTCGCTGTCCAGCACGATGCGCAACCCTTTGGCATCCGGGGAAGCCAGCGGCGGCGCATCGAGCAGCTGATAGTTGTCTTTGCCGTCTTTGCCTTTGTTGCCCGGCTGCAGTTCGATATAGGCGCCGGAGAGCAGCGTGCCCAGCCCGGAGACGCCTTCACGGCCGATCTGCGGCTTCACCACCCAGAATGCGGAATCCTGGCGCAGCAATTTCTCCATGCCGGAATTGAGACGCGCCTGTACCATCACCTTGCTCAGGTCATCGCTCAGCGTGACGGTTTCCACCACCCCGACGTCAACGCTGCGGCTTTTGATTTTGGTTTTACCCGCTTCCAGCCCTTCCGCCGTCGTGGTCACCAGCGTCACCACCGGCCCCTGATGGCTGAAGTGGTAAAACAGGATCCAGGCGCCGATCAGCGCGGTCACGATGGGAATGATCCACACCGGCGACCAGCGCTTGATCTTCTCGACGTCCGCGACGCTATGATTATTTTCCGTCACCTTGCGGCTCCTTGTTGATTGTTTCACTTGCGCGATCCCAGGTCAGCCGGGGATCAAATGTCATGGCGGCGAACATGGTGAGGATCACCACCAATGCGAACAGCACGGCGCCCGTCGCGGGATAAATGCTCATCAACTGCCCCATTCGCACCAGCGCCGACAGCACGGCGATCACAAAGACGTCGATCATTGACCAACGACCAACGAATTCGACCACTTCATAAATCAGATGCATACGCTCGCTGTCGGCGCGCGGTTTCTTCCTGCCGTTCGCATCCCAGCACAGCCAGCCGATCGCCAACATTTTCAGCGACGGCACCATGATACTGGCGATGAAAATCACCATCGCCACCGGATAAGAGCCGTCCCCCCACAGCAGGATCACCCCCGCCATGATGGTGGAGTTCATCTTGTTGCCCAGCGCCTCGGTCACCATGATCGGCATCAGGTTGGCCGGAATATACAGCATGACAGAGGTCACCAGCAGCGCCAGCGTCCACTGCAGGCTGTGACGACGCCGCACGTAGCCCTTGGTGTGACAGCGCGGACAGCGCACCTGGTCGGCCGGCAGGATCGCCGTGCAGCACGCGCAAGATCGCACGCCCTGGCGCATGCCGGTGCGCCCCACCGTCAGCGGGCGATGCAGTCGCGGCGCCGGTTCGATATCCTGCCACAACCAGCGCCGATCCACGCACTGGAAGGCGCGCACCTGCAGCAGGCAGAACAGGCAGTAAGGCACGAAGCTACTGCCGATGCCGATATCGCCGTAGGCCATCAGCTTGACGAAGCTGACCAGCACCCCGGCGAGGAAAATTTCCACCATGCACCAGGTCTTGAACTGGAACAGCACCCGAGCCATCCACTTTTTGAGCCCCAGCGGCAAGCGCACTCTGGCGCACAGCAGGATAATCGCCACCATGCAAAACGCCGGGATCAGCTGCACGAACACCATAAACAAGGTGGCCATGCTGGCGTAGTCTTCCGCCACCATCACTTCCGGGATTTGGATCAGCCGGATTTCGTTGCCGAGGCCGGCGACGCGCATGTTGATAAACGGGAAAATGTTGGCCAGCACCAGCATGAACAAGGCGCTGAGCGCGTAACCGATCGGCCGCTTGCGCGGCTCGTCCCAGCGGGCGCTGAGCGTGGTTTTGCAGCGCGGGCATACCGCTTTGCTGCCATAGGCCAGCGGCGGCAGCGCCACCAGCATGTCGCACTGCGGACACAGCATCAGGTTATCCTGCTGCGCCGCCGAGGGTGCGGAATGACTATGCTGCTGATGATTGTTGTGGGAACACACCATATTCCTCCTAAATAACGTCGCTCACCGGCACGTCGATGCCGCCCGCAGCAGCGCGCGGGCGGCATCGCAACGGTCAGCCGTTTTTCATCGCTTCCAGCTCTTCCCAACGGGCGAAGGCCTGTTCCAGCGCTTGCTCGGCATCAGCCAGCGCCGTCAGCACTTCTTGCGTTTCGCTGTGCGGCCGCGTGAAGAAGTCGGCGTCGCTCATCTGCGCCTGCAGCGCTTCGATTTCCGCTTCCAGCTGTTCGAGCCGCTGCGGCAACTGTTCCAGCTCACGCAGCAGGTTGTAACTCAGCTTGGCCGCCGTTTTCTTCGGCTGTTCGGCCTTTTTCTCCGCCGCCGGTTTGCTCGCGCTCGGCGCCGCCTGACGAATCGGTTTCGCCGTCGCGCGCTGATGATGCGCATCGTAGTAACCGCCGACGAAGGCATTGATCACGCCGTTGCCTTCGAAGATCCAGCACTCGGTCACCGAGTTGTCAACGAACTGACGATCGTGGCTGACCAGCAGCACGGTACCCTGATAGCCGTCGATCAGCTCTTCCAGCAGCTCCAGCGTTTCGACGTCGAGATCGTTGGTTGGTTCATCGAGGATCAGCAGATTGCTCGGTTTCAGAAACAGCTTAGCCAACAGCAGGCGGTTACGCTCACCGCCCGACAGCGCCTTCACCGGCGTCATCGCGCGTTTCGGGTGGAACAGGAAGTCCTGCAGATAGCCCAATACGTGGCGAGGACGGCCATTGACCATCACTTCCTGCTTGCCTTCCGCCAGGTTGTCCATCACCGTGCGCTCAGGATCGAGATCGGCGCGGTGCTGGTCGAAATAGGCCACTTCCAGCTTGGTGCCGCAGTGCACGCGGCCGCTGTCGGCTTTCAGCTGACCGAGCATCAGTTTCAGCAGCGTGGTTTTACCGCAGCCGTTCGGCCCCACCAGCGCAATCTTGTCGCCGCGCTGCACCTGGGCGGAGAAACCGCGCACCAGCACTTTTTCGCCAACCTGATAATTGACGTCTTCCAGCTCGAACACGATTTTGCCTGAGCGGGTCGCCTCTTCCACCTGCATCTTGGCGGTACCCATCACTTCGCGGCGCTGCGAGCGCTCGACGCGCAGCGCCTTCAGCGCGCGCACGCGGCCCTCGTTGCGGGTGCGGCGCGCCTTGATGCCCTGCCGGATCCAGACCTCTTCCTGCGCCAGCTTGCGGTCGAACTCGGCGTTTTGCAGCTCTTCCACCCGCAGCGCTTCTTCTTTGCTCTGCAGATAGAGATCGTAGTTGCCCGGCCAGGAAACCAGCTTGCCGCGATCCAGATCGACGATGCGCGTCGCCATGTTGCGGATAAACGAACGGTCGTGCGAGATGAAGACGATGCTGCCGTCGAACTCTTTCAGGAAACCTTCGAGCCAGTCGATGGTTTCGATATCCAGGTGGTTGGTCGGTTCGTCGAGCAACAACACGCGCGGTGAGCTCACCAGCGCGCGGCCCAGCGCCGCTTTTCGCAGCCAGCCGCCGGACAGTGAGGAAAGCTCGGCGTCGCCGTTCAGCCCCAGCTGCAGCAGCACTTCGCTGATGCGGCTGTCGAGCTGCCACAGCCCCTGGTGATCGAGGATCTCCATGATTTGCGCCATGCGCGCCAGGTTTTTCTCGCTCGGATCGCTTTCCACCAGGTGGGAGATCGCGTGATAGGCCTTCAGGTGTTCTGCCTGCTCCGCAACGCCTTCCGCCACGAAGTCGAACACGCTGCCGCCGATATTGCGCGGCGGATCCTGTTGCAGACGCGCCACGATCAGATCCTGTTCGTAGATCACCCGGCCGTCGTCCAGCGGGATCTCTTTGCCGAGGATCTTCAGCAGCGTGGATTTGCCGGCGCCGTTGCGCCCGACCAGACACACGCGCTCGTTGTCTTCAATATGAATTTCGGTGTTGTCTAACAGTGGCGCATCGCTGAAAGAGAGCCAGGCGCCGGACATGCTGATTAACGACATAGTAATTATTTTCCTTC
The DNA here is from genome assembly GCF_000738675.1 of Serratia nematodiphila DZ0503SBS1. Lineage (NCBI taxonomy): Bacteria > Pseudomonadati > Pseudomonadota > Gammaproteobacteria > Enterobacterales > Yersiniaceae > Serratia > Serratia nematodiphila. The sequence continues at coordinate 4,261,553 of NZ_JPUX01000001.1, forward strand.
GCCAGCGTGAGTCACCAGCCAGCAGTTGTGGATCTGACGGTTACGGGCAAAATCCTGCGACAGCGTCTTGGCGGTGATCTCTTTCGCCTCCAGACCCAACGCGCTCAGCCCTGCCATATCCATTTGGAAACCGCGCTTGTTGTTCGAGAACATGATGGTCCCGTTGCGGCGCAGCAACCGTTTCAAATCTTTCATCAGCGCCAGATGATCGCGCTGCACGTCAAAGGTGTTCTCCATCCGCTTGGAGTTGGAGAACGTCGGCGGATCGATGAAGATCACGTCGAACTGTTCATTGGCGTTGCTCAGCCAAGACAGGCAATCGGCCTGGATCAGCCGATGCTGACGGCCGGTCAGGCCGTTGGCGCGCAGGTTCTTCTCCGCCCATTCCAGGTAGGTGCGCGACATGTCCACCGTGGTGGTGCTGCGCGCGCCGCCCAGCCCGGCGTGCACGCTGGCGGTGCCGGTATAGGCGAACAGGTTGAGGAAGTCCTTGCCGCCGCTCATCTCGCCCAGCATACGGCGCGCGATGCGGTGATCGAGGAACAGGCCGGTATCGAGATAGTCGGTCAGGTTGACCCACAGTTTGGCGTTATACTCTTCCACCAGCAGGAACTCGCCCTTCTGCGCCAGCTTCTCGTACTGGTTTTTGCCCTTCTGCCGCTCGCGGGTTTTCAGGATCAGCTGATTCGACGGCAATTCCAGCACCGCCAGCGTCGCGTTGATCACATCGAACAGGCGCTGACGCGCCTTCTGCGCATCGACGGTTTTCGGCGGCGCATACTCCTGCACCACCACCTTGCTGCCGTAACGGTCCACCGCGACGTTATATTCTGGCAGATCGGCATCGTACAGGCGGTAGCATTCAATGCCCTGCTGCTTCGCCCACTTATCGAGCTTCTTCAAATTCTTGCGCAGACGGTTGGCGAAATCTTCCGCCACCTGCACGCCGCCGGTAGCGGTGCCGGCCGGGCTTGCCGCCAGCTGATAGTTTTTCTGCACGCACTCCAGCGGGCCGTTCTTCGCCTTGAACTGGCGCTCGGCGCGCAGCTGCAGGCAGCTCAACAGCTCCGGCGAGGCGCTGAACAGCGACAGCTGCCAGCCGCCGAAGGCGCTTTTCATCACGCGGCCCAGCATGTTGTGCAGCGCGATCAGCGCCGGTTCGCTTTCCAGACGCTCGCCGTACGGCGGGTTGCTGATCACCGTGCCGTGCGGGCCTTCCGGCAGCGGGTTGGTCAAGCGCGCCACGTCGCCGACGTTGAAGGTAATCAGCTCGGCGACGCCGGCGCGGCGGGCGTTGCCGCGCGCCATCTCAATCACCCGGCGATCGATATCGGAGCCGAAGAAGCGAGAGGCGGTTTCCTGCAGGCCGCGGCGCGCGCGCACCTGCGCCTCGGTGGTGACTTCACGCCACAGGTCGGCGTTGTGGCCATTCCAGGCGCTGAAGCCCCAGTGTTGACGGTGCAGGCCCGGCGCGCGATCGGCGGCGATCATCGCCGCTTCGATCAACAGCGTGCCGGAGCCGCACATCGGATCAAGCATCGGCGTGCCCGGCTGCCAGCCGGAACGCAACACGATGGCGGCCGCCAGGTTTTCCTTCAGCGGCGCCTGGCCGGTGAGATCGCGGTAGCCGCGCTGGTGCAGGCCTTCGCCGCTCAGATCGAGCGCCACGCTGGCCATATCGCGTTGCAGGAAGACGTTAACGCGAATGTCCGGCTGCTGTTTGGCAACCGTCGGGCGTTGGTCGAGCTTACGGGTGAAGCTGTCAACGATGGCGTCTTTCACCTTCAGCGCGCCATATTGGCTGTTGCGGATCTCTTCGTTCACACCGCTGAAATGCACGGCAAAGGTTTTATCCACGCCAAAAATGCTCGGCCAGTCGATCGCCTGCACCCCGAGGTACAGATCCAGATCGCTGTGCACGCGGAATTCGTTCAGCGGCAACAGAATGCGCGAAGCCAGGCGGCTCCACAGCAGGCTTTGGTACAGAACACGATCGTCACCCTGAAAATGTACCCCGCCCTGCACCACTTTGCAGTCGTGAGCGCCAAGCGTTTCCAGCTCGCTTTTTAACAGTTCTTCCAATCCACGCGCCGTGCTGGCAAACAGAGAGTTCATATCGTACTTATCACCAAAAAGAAAATTGTTGCGCATTATAGCTAATCCGCACCGCTTGTCATAAAGTTGCTCCCTTCTATTTAATCATCGCACGGAGATAAGGGTGATCACGCTTTCCAGACTCTACGTCCATCCGGTTAAATCACTGCGCGGCCTGCAGCTTTCCTACGCCCAGGTCGGCAGCAGCGGTCTGGCCTTCGACCGCAACTTTATGATCACCGAACCGGACGGCACCTTTATTACCGCGCGCCAATATCCGCAGATGGTGCTGTTCACGCCGGCGCTGTTGCCGGACGGGCTGTTTCTGACCGCGCCGGACGGCGAAAGCGCCGCCATTCGCTTCAGCGACTTCGCCGCCGCGCCGCAGCCGACTGAGGTGTGGGGCAACCATTTCACCGCGCTGATCGCGCCGGATGAGATCAACCGCTGGCTGAGCGGCTATTTCCAGCGCGACGTGCAGCTGCGCTGGCTGGGGCCGGAGCTGACCCGCCGGGTGAAGAAGCACCCCGAAATCCCGCTGACGTTTGCCGACGGCTATCCTTATCTGCTGATTAACCAGGCTTCGTTTAACGATCTGCAGCAGCGTTGCCCCGGCAGCATCAAGCTGGAGCAGTTCCGCCCCAATCTGGTGGTGAGCGGCGCCACCGCCTGGGCCGAGGACGGCTGGCAGGTGATCCGCGTCGGCGACGTGATGTTCGATCTGGTGAAACCCTGCAGCCGCTGCGTGCTCACCACCGTAAGCACCGAGCGCGGCCGCAAGCACCCGAGCGGCGAGCCGCTCAGCACGCTGCAAAAATTCCGCTCCGCCGACAACGGCGATATCGATTTCGGCCAGAATATGATCGCCCGCAACAGCGGCATCATCCGCGTGGGCGATACGGTGGAAGTGCTGTCGACCAAGCCGCCGCGCCCTTATGGCGCAGGCAAAGTGGTGGAGAGCGTGCAGGCGCCGCAAGACAGCGCGCACAGCGTCACGATCGAATATGAAGGAAAGGTGTTTACCGGCAACAACCAGCAGATCTTGCTCGAACAGTTGGAACAGCAAGGCATCCGCGTACCTTACTCCTGCCGCGCCGGGATTTGCGGCAGTTGCCGCATTACGTTGCTGAGCGGTGAGGTCGCGCCCCTGAAGAAAAGCGCGCTGGGCGACAACGGCACCATCCTGTGCTGCAGCTGCATCCCGAAAAGTGATTTGACCCTGGCGTAATCCGCCTTATACCGCCCTGTCGTAAGCCGGGGCGGCGCTTTCATCCTGCGCGCAGGGTTTCAGCCGATCGTGCATCACCTTGATGGCGTCGCCCAAGACCATGGTACGGCCAGCGACCGTCAGCTGATTTTGCGCCAGCAGGCACAGGCTGGCGTTATCCCCGGCCTCCACCACCAGCAAGCGCGCTTCCGCGCCGCTCTCCATCACTTTCACCGCCGCCAGCTCGCCGTTTTTCGGCTGCAGCGGGTAATGCTGCTGCGAGAAATGCCAGCTCTTCGGCATCAGCGGTTTCAGGAAGCGATAGGCGACCAGCGCATTCAGCACCAGCTCGGCGCGCTGTTCATGGCTAAGCTTGACCTGCTTGCACTGTTCTTCATAGGTGAAATAAAGGGCGGCGTCATCCACGCAAAAAGCACATTCATCAAAGGCGTCCGGCGTTAACATTTTGGCCGGGAAACGTGAACGAAAGATCATACCATTAGCTAAATCCAGCATTAGCCGATCGTGTTCGGCATCAAAATACCAACGCCAATTATCGTCAGGTTTTATCTTCATTTCGTATCCTTCTCGCTGCCTATGCCAACGCCGCACTCACCCTAAAAGGCGATTTTATCACCGATGAAATCGCTTAAACATCGGATAATTCCGCGAACGATATTTAAGCTAACGAACAAAATATAGACGAGCCGGGGCAGAAATAAACCCCCGGAATAAAATGAGAGGAAAAATATTAGATATGGGTAACGATATCTTTAATCAAACGCGGGCCGTGATAGATAAATCCGGAATAAATTTGCAGCAGGCTCGCGCCGGCCTCCATTTTTTCGCGCGCCGCAGTCAGCGAATCGATGCCGCCTACGCCGATAATCGGCAGGCGCCCCTGCAGTTCGGTGGAGAGACGACGAATCACTTCGGTGCTGCGTGATTGCAACGGACGCCCGCTTAACCCGCCCGCTTGTTCGCAGTAATTCAGCCCCTGGATCAATTTTCGATCCAACGTGGTATTGGTGGCGATCACGCCATCGATATTATGTCGCACCAGGCTATCGGCAATTTGGATCAATTCTTCTTCTGAAAGATCCGGCGCGATCTTTACCGCCACCGGCACATATTTGTGATGACGCGCATGTAATTCCTGCTGCTTATTTTTAATCGCAGCCAAAAGATCGTCCAGCGCTTCGCCATACTGTAAGGATCGTAACCCCGGCGTATTCGGTGAAGAGATGTTAATCGCGATATATCCGGCATACGGATAAACTTTATCCATGCAGATCAAATAATCGTCTTTGCCCTGCTCGACCGGCGTGTCTTTATTCTTGCCGATATTGATCCCAAGAATGCCGCCGAAATGGGATTTCTTAACGTTTTCAACCAGATTGTCCACGCCATGGTTATTGAACCCCATGCGGTTAATCAGGCCTTCCGCCTCAACCACGCGGAACAAGCGCGGCTTGTCGTTGCCCGGTTGCGGACGCGGCGTCACGGTGCCGACCTCCACATGGCCGAAGCCCATCGCGCCGAACGCATCGATGCATTCGCCGTTTTTATCCAGACCGGCGGCCAATCCCAGCGGGTTTTTAAACGACAGCCCCATGCAGTTGACCGGTTTGGTCGGCACGGACTGACGGACAAGAAACGCTAATGGGGTGCCGGTAATACGGCTGAGCTGACGAAAGGTCACTTCGTGCGCGCGCTCCGGATCGAGCTGGAACAACGCTTTCCTGATGAGGGGGTAGTACATGGACTCTCCTGATTTCCCGGTTGCAAACCGGGGGCGTATTATCCGGTATCCCCCGCCTAATTGGAATTGATTAAAGGCAAAAAAAGCCGTTTTTACGCAATCGTTTTCCCTCTTCACCGCCAAATCGGCGCTAATCCGCTTTTGCGCATATCCAAATCAAAAAATGAGATTTAAAAAACGCGCCCGGTTGCTGGTAGGTTTAAAACACTTCCTATTGATTTTCTAATTAAACCTAACTTTTAGTTATAAGGAGTGGCAATGCGCGTTATATCACTGGCCGGTAGCCCACGCATCCCATCACGTTCCGCCGCGCTGCTCTCGCTGAGTCAGAACTGGCTGCGGCAGCAAGGGGTGGAAGTGACGGCCTATACCCTGCACGACTTTGACGCCGAAGATCTGCTGTACGCCAACTTCAACAGTCCGGCGATCAAGGCGTTTGCCGAGCAGCTGGCGCAGGCCGACGGCCTGCTGATTTCCACGCCGGTTTATAAAGCGTCGTTCTCCGGCGCGCTGAAAACCCTGCTGGATCTGCTGCCGGAACGCGCTCTGGATCATAAGGTGGTGTTGCCGCTGGCGACCGGTGGTTCGATCGGCCACATGCTGGCGGTGGACTATGCGTTGAAACCGGTACTGGCGGCGCTGAAAGCGCAAGAGGTGCTGCACGGCGTGTTCGCCGACGACAGCCAGATCCAGCTGACCGACGAAGGCGCCACGCTCACCGACGCCGTGGCCGCCCGGCTGGAAGAGGCACTGGCCAGTTTCTATCTGGCGCTTGGCCGCCGCAAACCGCCGGCGCTGCGCGTCGCCTCGCCACTGGCGGCGCGTCAAACCGCCTGAAACGCCTGGAAAAGGAGAGCCTGAATGAAACAACGCATCGCTTTGCGGCGTTGGCTGAGCGCCGCCGCCTTCACCGGCCTGCTGTCGCTGGTTTGGGCCAACGCCGCCGTCGCTCAGGATCCGGCGCAGTTCCGCATCGGCTACCAAAAAGGATCGGTCAGTCTGGTGCTGGCGAAGAGCCACCGGCTGCTGGAGGAACGTTTCCCCGCCACCCGCATCAGTTGGATCGAGTTTCCCGCCGGCCCGCAAATGCTGGAGGCCCTGAACGTCGGCAGCATCGATCTGGGCAGCACCGGCGATATTCCGCCGATCTTCGCGCAGGCCGCCGGGGCCGATCTGCTGTATGTCGGCGTTGAGCCGCCCAAACCGAAGGCGGAAGTGATCCTGGTGCCGGAAAACAGCCCGATCAAAACCGTCGCCGATCTGAAAGGCCATAAGGTCGCGTTCCAGAAAGGATCCAGCTCACATAACCTGCTGCTGCGATCGCTGCAAAAAGCCGGACTGAAATTTACGGATATCCAGCCCGCCTATCTGACGCCCGCCGATGCGCGCGCCGCATTCCAACAGGGCAACGTCGATGCCTGGGCGATCTGGGATCCTTATTATTCCGCCGCGCTGCTGCAGGGCGGCGTGCGGGTGCTCGGCGACGGCACCGATCTGAACCAGACCGGTTCCTTCTATCTGGCGGCGCGCCCTTATGTCGAAGCCAATGGCGCCTTTATCCGCCAGGTCCTGACGGTGCTGACCCAGGCCGATGCGCTCACCCGCAGCGACCGGGCGCAAAGCGTGACCTTGCTGGCCAACGCCATGGGGCTGCCGGAACCGGTGATCGCCAGCTATCTGGATCACCGTCCCCCGACCGCCATCACACCGCTCGATGCGCATACGATCGCCGCGCAGCAGCAAACCGCCGACCTGTTTTACGCCAACCGGCTGGTGCCGGTAAAGGTCGACATCTCGCAACGCATCTGGCGCCCAAGCGCGCAATAAATACGGGAGAGCATTGACGATGAGCCTGAACGTTTTCTGGTTTTTACCCACCCACGGCGACGGCCACTATCTTGGCAGCGCACAGGGCGCTCGCAGCGTCGATCACGGTTACTTGCAACAAATCGCCCAGGCGGCGGACCGGCTGGGATTCGGCGGCGTGCTGATCCCCACCGGTCGCTCTTGCGAAGACTCCTGGCTGGTGGCCGCCTCGCTGATCCCGGTCACCCAGCGGCTGAAATTTTTGGTCGCGCTGCGGCCGGGTATCATCTCCCCTACGCTGGCGGCGCGTCAGGCGGCGACGCTGGATCGCCTGTCCAACGGGCGCGCCCTGTTCAATCTGGTCACCGGCGGCGATCCGGAAGAGCTGGCGGCGGAGGGGTTACATCTCAGTCATGAAGAGCGTTACGAAGCCTCGACCGAGTTCACTCATATCTGGCGCCGGGTGCTGGAAGGTGAAACCGTCGATTTCCACGGCAAGCATATTCAGGTGAAAGGCGCCAAACTGCTGTTCCCGCCGGTGCAGCAACCGCGCCCGCCGCTCTATTTCGGCGGATCCTCCGCCGCCGCGCAGGATCTGGCCGCCGAGCAGGTAGAAATGTACCTCACCTGGGGAGAGCCGCCGGCACAGGTCAAAGAAAAGATCGAAGAGGTGCGCGCCAAAGCGGCGGCGAAGGGCCGGCAGGTACGCTTCGGCATCCGTCTGCACGTCATCGTGCGGGAAACCACCGAAGAAGCCTGGCGCGCCGCCGATCGGCTGATCGCCCACCTCGATGAGGAAACCATCGCCAACGCGCAGCAGGCCTTTGCCCGCTTCGACTCCGTCGGCCAACGGCGCATGGCGGCGCTGCACGGCGGCAAGAAGGATAATCTGGAGATCAGCCCGAACCTGTGGGCCGGCATCGGCCTGGTGCGCGGCGGCGCCGGCACCGCGCTGGTGGGCGATGGCCCGACGGTCGCGGCGCGCATGCAGGAATACGCCGATCTGGGCATCGACACCTTTATTCTCTCCGGCTATCCGCATCTGGAAGAGGCCTACCGCGTCGGCGAACTGCTGTTTCCGCACCTCGATCTGGCGCAGGAGGAAACGCCCGCGCGCCTTCAACCGGTGCGCCCGCAGGGCGAAGTGGTGGCCAACATCTATGTTCCGCAAAAAGTGTCGCAGAGCTGAGGAGCGCCCCGATGGCAAAGAACGCGCAACGCATCCTGTATCGGCTGGCCCCCTGGGCGCTGCCGTTGGCGCTGGTGATCATCTGGCAAATCGCCGTCGAAACCGGCTGGCTGTCCAACCGCATTTTGCCGGCGCCGAGTGCGGTGCTGGCCGCCTTCTGGCGCCTGAGCCAAAGCGGCGAACTGTGGCAGCACCTGAGCATCAGCAGCCAGCGCGCGTTGATCGGCTTTGGCATCGGTGGCAGCATCGGACTGATTCTCGGCTTTATTACCGGGCTGTCACGCTGGGGCGAACGCCTGCTGGACAGTTCAGTGCAAATGATCCGCAACGTGCCGCACCTGGCGCTGATCCCGTTGGTGATCCTGTGGTTCGGCATCGATGAATCCGCCAAGATCTTTCTGGTGGCGCTCGGCACGTTGTTCCCGATTTATCTCAATACCTATCACGGCATCAAAAACATCGATCGCGGCCTGCTGGAGATGGCGCGCAGCTACGGCCTGAGCGGTTTCCGCCTGTTCACGCAGGTGGTGCTGCCGGGCGCGCTGCCGTCGATTATGGTCGGCGTGCGTTTCGCTCTCGGCTTCATGTGGCTGACGCTGATCGTCGCCGAAACCATCTCGGCCAATTCGGGCATCGGCTACCTGGCGATGAACGCGCGTGAATTTCTGCAAACCGACGTGGTGGTGGTGGCGATCGTGCTGTACGCCCTGCTCGGCAAGCTGGCGGACGTGGGCGCGCAACTGCTGGAGCGCGTCTGGCTGCGCTGGCATCCGGCCTATCAACTGAAACAGGGAGAAGCGCTATGACCCTTCCCGCTCGCCTTGCGCAAGGCACGCCGGTGACGCTGGAGTCTATCGGCAAACGTTACGGCAACCGCACTGTGTTGGACAATATTCAGCTGCGCATTTCCGCCGGGCAGTTCGTGGCGGTGGTCGGCCGCAGCGGCTGCGGCAAGAGCACCCTGCTGCGCCTGCTGGCCGGCCTGGAACAGGCCAGCAGCGGCGCGCTGCTCAGCGGCAACGCGCCGCTTACCGCCGCTAAAGAGGATACCCGGTTGATGTTTCAGGATGCGCGCCTGTTGCCGTGGAAAACGGTGATCGACAACGTGGGTCTGGGGCTGCGCGGCCAGTGGCGCGATGCGGCGCTGCAGGCGCTGGAAGCGGTCGGTTTGGCGGATCGCGCCCGCGATTGGCCGGCGGCGCTGTCCGGCGGACAAAAACAGCGGGTCGCCCTGGCGCGCGCGCTGATCCACCGCCCCCGCCTGCTGCTGCTGGACGAACCGCTCGGAGCGCTGGATGCCCTGACGCGCATCGAGATGCAAGGACTGATAGAAACGCTGTGGCTACAACACGGTTTTACCGTACTGCTGGTCACACATGACGTCAGCGAAGCCATCGCGCTGGCGGATCGGGTGATCCTGATCGAAGAGGGGCATATCGGGCTGGATCTGAGCATCGATCTGCCGCGGCCGCGCCGCAAAGGCTCGGCCAGGCTGGCGGAACTGGAGGCCGAAGTGCTGGAACGGGTGTTATCGCCGCCGGCCGCAGCGGCCAGTCCCCGCCGGGCGGTGAACTGAACGGATGAAAAAGGGGACGGCGCAGGCCGTCCCCCTTATCTATTCAGCGCGAAAAGATCAGGCGTCGAGCGCCTTGCTGATCTTCTCGTACAGATCGCCGGACAGGTTTTCCAACCCTTTCAGCTGTTCCAACGCCTTGCGCATCAGCGCCTGACGGCCCGCGTCGTAACGCTTAAGGCGAATCAGCGGTTCAATCAGGCGCGCGGCGATCTGCGGGTTGCGCTGGTTGAGATCGCTGAGGATCTCCGCCAGGAACTGATAGCCGCTGCCGTCCGCGGCATGGAACGCCGCCGGGTTGCCGGAAGCGAAGCCGCCGATCAGCGAGCGGGTGCGGTTCGGGTTGCTCAGGCTGAACGAGCGGTGTTGCAGCAGCGCACGCACCTTGCTCAACACGTCTGCCGCCGGGCTGCTGCCCTGCAGCACGAACCATTTGTCCATCACCAGGCCATCCTGATGCCAGCGTTCGTCGAACGCCGCCAGCAGCGCATCGCGGCACGGCAGCTGGGCCGCGACCGCAGCAGACAGCGCCGCCAGCGAGTCGGTCATGTTGTCCGCCTGGCGATACTGTTCGCTCACCAGCTGATCCGCCAGCGCCACATCTTCGCCGAACGCCAGATAGCCCAGGCACACATTGCGCAAGGCGCGCTTGGCGATCTCGGCATGCTCCACGCGGTAGCCGTCGGTCTTGTTGGCGTGATACACCGCCAGCCACTCATCGGCCAACTCCCGCGCCAGGCAGCGTACGATCGCTTCGTGCACCGCGGCGATCGCTTCCGGATCGATAGTGGCGAACAGCTCGGCGATTTCGTTCTCCGACGGCAGCGTCAGGATCTGCGCCGCCAGCGCCGGATCCAGTTTTTCGTCCAGCAGCACCGCACGGAACGCATCGGCCACGTGCAGCGGCAGCGACAGCGGCTGCTTCTGCTGGTGCCGCGCCACGTTCAGCTTGATATAGGTCGCCAGCAGGCTCTGTGCCGCATCCCAACGCGCAAACTCATTGCGCGCGTGCTGCATCAGGAAGGTCAGTTGCTGATCGCTGTACGGATAGTCCAGTTTCACCGGCGCGGAGAATTCGCGCAGCAGCGACGGCACCGGCTTGTGCGCCACGCCGTCGAACACGAAGGTCTGCTCCGCTTCGGTGACGTTCAGCACGTTGTTGACCGGCAGGCCGCCTTTTTGCAATGGAATGACATTGCCTTCGCTGTCGTACAGTTCGATATCCAGCGGAATATGCAGCGGCAACTTCTCCGGCTGATCGGCGGTCGGCGCGGTTTTCTGGCTGACATGCAGGCGATATTGCTGAGTTTCCGCATCGTACTCGTCGCGCACCGTCAACAGCGGCGTACCGGACTGGCTATACCAACGGCGGAAGCGCGACAGATCGACGTTAGACGCATCCTCCATCGCCTGAACGAAATCGTCGCAGGTAGCGGCGCTGCCGTCGTGGCGTTCGAAATAGAGCTGCATCCCTTTCTGGAAGTTCTCCTCCCCCAACAGGGTATGCATCATGCGGATCACCTCGGAACCCTTTTCATACACCGTGAGGGTGTAGAAGTTGTTCATCTCGATGACTTTGTCCGGGCGGATGGCGTGCGCCATCGGGCTGGCGTCTTCGGCAAACTGCGCGCCGCGCATCACGCGCACATTGTCGATGCGGTTGACCGAACGCGATCCCAGGTCGGAACTGAATTCCTGATCGCGGAACACCGTCAGCCCCTCTTTCAGACTGAGCTGGAACCAGTCGCGGCAGGTCACGCGGTTACCGGTCCAGTTGTGGAAGTATTCGTGGCCGATCACCGCTTCGATGTTCAGGTAATCCTTGTCGGTCGCGGTTTCCGCCTTCGCCAGCACATATTTGGAGTTAAAGATATTTAACCCTTTGTTCTCCATCGCGCCCATATTGAAGAAATCGACCGCCACAATCATATAAATGTCGAGATCATATTCCAGGCCGAAGCGGGTCTCGTCCCACTTCATCGAGTTCTTCAACGAAGTCATTGCCCAATCGGCGCGATCCAGGTTGCCGCGATCGACGAACAGCTCCAGTGCGACCTTACGGCCGGAACGGGTGGTGAAGCTGTCGCGCAGCACGTCGAAATCCCCCGCCACCAGCGCGAACAGGTAGCAAGGTTTCGGGAACGGATCCTGCCATTGCACCCAGTGGCGGCCATCGGCCAATTCGCCCTGGCCGATGCGGTTGCCGTTCGACAGCAGGAACGGATAGCGCGTCTTGTCGGCCACGATGCGGGTGGTAAAGCGCGCCAGCACGTCCGGGCGATCCTGGTAATAGGTAATGTGGTGGAAGCCTTCGGCTTCGCATTGCGTGCACAGCGCATCGCCGGACAGGTACAGCCCTTCCAGCGCGGTGTTCTTCGCCGGGTGAATATCGTTGACAATGGTAAGAGTGAATTGTGCCGGCAACTCTTCGATGATCAGCTGGTTATCCTGCTGACGGTAGGCGCTCCACGGTTGGCCGTCCACCTGAATGCTCACCAGCGTCAAATCTTCGCCATCCAGCACCAGCGGTGCGCCGGCCGCCCCCTGACGTTTGATTTTGCTGACGGCGGTCACGCGCGTGGTTTCCGCGTCCAGACTGAAGTCCAAATCGATATCGGTCGTGGTGTAATCGGGCGCGCGATAATCGTGGCGGTATTTTGCCTGTGGCTGTTGTGTCATAAAAACCCTTAAACGTCTCAGTGAGTTATAGGTGCCAGGCCGCTCTTCTCCTTCGTACCGCAGCCGGTATGTTCCCCTGCGGCGCGCGGTGAGCCTGAATTGTGAATAAACTGTATCACAGCTGGCCGAAAAGCCCAGAGCCACAGGGCGACCAGGAGAGAGAAATCAGAGGCAAATCATAAATCGCCCGGCAGGCGGCAGTGCGGGTGACCAATGGCCAAATAAAAATCAGCATTTAATGCTAAAAAACCGCCATCGCGGCGCGCCGGCATAGTTGAGGCGACACCAGCGGCATGGTGGTATAATTGCCGAATCAGGTTCAGGGATGGCTCGCATTATGAAGATTAAATACGCAATCTATTTTTTCACCCTGTGCCTGATGACTTCCTTCTCTCTGTTCATCGTCGATGAGCTGCTCGAAGCCCATACCGACTACCGCGACAACCAGCTAAACCTGTACAAAATTGATCGCGCCAAAGAAATTTCCGAAGCTTTTCAGGCTGCGTTGCTGGCTCATCGCCTCAAACGATTGAGCCTGATCGATCCGCAAATCACCCGTGCGCAATGTTTGGCCGCCGATCGGGTGGCGCGTGAGAGAATCACCCGGATCCGCGAACATCTGGACGATGAGGTCGCCAAACAGCTCGGGGTGCGGCAAAAAATCGCCGCGCTGTCGATGATCGCTTTGATGGAACAGCTGCTGGATAATGACAACCTGCAGCTTTCGCAGGTCAATAACACCAACGCCAATCTGTTCAACATCAACAGCGCCTATTACATCTCGCAAACCAGCAAGAGTTATTACCGTTACACCTACGATACCCGGATGGTGGATACCGACTCCTTTATGTTTCTCGAGGCCATCCGTCTCAATAACCGGCTAAATATGTCATTGACGGAATTGAGCGATCAGATTATCGACGTCAACGTCAGCCAGCTCGTTCGCAAAGACGCCTATCTGAAGTCCATTCAGCTAACCGGCGTGCTGAACGCGCTGAGCACCCGATTGATCTTCATGAAGATCAACTACGACGATGGACAAATCACCAACATCGTCAATGCGTTGCTCGCCCAGGTGTCCGCTGAACGCCTCCAGCAGATTACCAATGGGCTGTATACCGCTATCGATACCCATAAGCCCTACCCCACAGCGCTTATTTCGCGCTATGTCGACGATGTGAGCGGGCTTTCGCAGGCGCTGTATCAACGCAGTTTCGAATTGGAAACCCTCGCCTCGCGCCACAAGATTTACGACAGCCAGACGACCATTTACGGCATGATCGCACTCGCCGGCCTGGTGGTTTTGCTGTTCATTTTGCCGGCGTTGGTGTTCTGCACCAGCATCAACCGCTGGCTGACCAAGACCCACAACAATATCGTGCGGCTGTCGCGCGGTGAGATGAATATCGATCGCAACGACGCCTTCTACAGCCAGGAATTGATCGCCATCAGCGACGCCATTCAGCAGCTCAGGCAATACCAGCTGGACAAGGTCTCGCTGGAGAGCGAGAAACAACTGCTGATTAAAGAGCTCGAGGCCTCTTCCTTCCTCGATCCGCTCACCAATATCTACAACCGCCGTAAATTCTTCCTTGAATGTCAACTGCTGGGCAACGCCAGCTACCCACAGGCCTTTTGCCTGATCGACATCGATAATTTCAAACAACTCAACGACAGCTACGGCCACGACGTGGGTGACCGGGCGCTGGTGGCCTTCGGCCACCTGCTGCAACGCGCGTTCCGCGCCAGCGACATCTTCTGCCGCTATGGCGGCGAAGAGTTCGCGGTGCTGCTGGGCAACTGTTCGTTGGACAACGCGCGGGACATCATGGAGCAATTGCGCGCCCGTACTCATCGCCTGACGCTAAATCTGGCCAACGGACGGCAAGTGCGTTTCACCACCAGCTGCGGCATTGCGCCAGTCAGCGCGTTCACCGCGCTGCAGGCGGCGATCAAACAGGCGGACGAAGCGCTCTACTTTTGCAAAAAGAACGGCAAGGATCGGGTCAGCGTGCATACCCAGGCCGGCTTTATCTGATTCGCTGTTTAAAATAATTAACATTATAATTTTTATGACTAATTAGGCTAAGTCATTCACCTTACAGGCATATCTGGCTTTTTTTCCTCCCCGCCGCTATCCGGCTGCCATAAAGGCACGTTTAATCCTCGACCCGCTTCGGTGATTTATGGTGTGATGCAGCTTCAATAACAGGATAATCCGGGTATACTCCACCCCCACTTTTATGATTATCCGGATTTGGACACGCGCCTGACGAGGATGCTGTAACGCGCTATGACTCAATACGCTTCCCCGATTTTGACATCACTGCTTGATACCGATGCTTATAAGCTTCATATGCAGCAAGCAGTGTTCCATCGCTATCCCGCGATCAGCGTGGCGGCGGAATTCCGCTGCCGCGGCGACGAACTGCTGGGCGAATATGCCGACGAAATCCGCGCGCAGGTGGCGCTGATGAGCCGGCTGGCGCTAACCGACGCCGAATTCGCTTATCTTTCGGGCCTGCCCTTCTTCCGTCAAGATTACCTGAACTGGCTGCGAACGTTCCGCTACGATCCGCAGCAGGTCACCATCGACAACCGCGACGGCAAGCTGCAAATCCGCATCGCCGGCCCCTGGCGTGAAGTGATCATGTGGGAAGTCCCATTGCTGGCGGTGATCAGCGAAGTGGTGCACCGCCGGCGCTCGCCGCTGGCGACGCCGGAACAGGCGGTGGCGCATCTGCAAACCAAGCTGGCGCAGTTCAAGACGCTGGCGGGCGATCTGGATCTTTCGCGCTTCAAGTTGATGGACTTCGGCACCCGCCGCCGTTTCTCTCAGGGTGTGCAACAGGCCATCGTCAGCACCTTGCAGGCCGAATTCCCGTACCTGTCGGGCACCAGCAATTACGATCTGGCGCACCAGCTGGGTCTGGCGCCGGTCGGCACGCAGGCGCATGAGTGGTTCCAGGCGCATCAGCAGATAAGCCCGGTGCTGGCCAACAGCCAGCGCGCCGCATTGCAGGCCTGGCTGGATGAATATCCGGACCAGCTTGGCATCGCGCTCACCGACTGCATCACCATGGATGCCTTCCTGCGCGACTTCGGCCCGCAGTTCGCCGAGCGTTATCAGGGGCTTCGCCACGATTCGGGCGATCCCGTCGAGTGGGGTGAAAAGGCCATTGCCCACTATCAGAAACTGGGCATCGACCCACTGAGCAAAACGCTGGTGTTCTCGGACAACCTGGATCTGGAAAAAGCGCTGGCGCTCTATCGCCATTTCTATCAGCGCATTAATCTCGGCTTCGGCATCGGCACGCGCCTGACCTGCGATATTCCCGGCGTTAAGCCGTTAAATATCGTGATCAAGCTGGTCGAGTGCAAAGGCAAGCCGGTGGCCAAACTCTCCGACAGCCCCGGCAAGACCATCTGCCAGGACCAGGCGTTCGTCAGGGCCCTGCGCAAGGCCTTCGATCTGCCGCTGGTGAAAAAAGCCAGCTGAGCCTTCTTTATATAAAGAGAGAAAGCCGGCCCGGTTCACGCGCCGGCTTTTTTGTTTTTATCCCGAACGCCCTCTTTTCAGTCAGCCGCGATAAATGTTGCGCCAATCCGATGATTTCTGCTTGTGCTCTGCAACGCGGCAAGTAACATAGCCATTACCCCCATATTCTTGGGTTGTAAGCTATTTCTAAACCAAATTATTAAAGAGAGAAATCTATGAGCGTAGTGCCTGTAGTCGACGTACTGCAAGGTCGTGCTGCGGTTGACAGTGAAGTCACCGTACGCGGCTGGGTACGTACCCGGAGAGATTCAAAAGCTGGTATCTCCTTCCTGGCCGTCTATGACGGTTCCTGCTTTGATCCGTTACAGGCCGTCGTTAATAATTCTCTGCCGAATTATCAAGATGAAGTGCTGCACCTGACCACCGGCTGTTCGGTTGAAGTTACCGGCAAGGTCGTCGCCTCACCGGGCGAAGGCCAGAGCTTCGAGCTGCAGGCCACCGCGATCAAAGTGGTCGGCTGGGTCGACGATCCGGATACTTACCCGATGGCGGCCAAACGTCACAGTATCGAATACCTGCGCGAAGTGGCCCACCTGCGCCCGCGCACCAACCTGATCGGCGCCGTGGCGCGCGTGCGTCATACCCTGGCGCAGGCGATCCACCGCTTCTTCCATGAAAATGGCTATTTCTGGGTATCTACCCCGCTGATCACCGCCTCCGACACCGAAGGCGCCGGCGAGATGTTCCGCGTGTCCACGCTGGATCTGGAAAACCTGCCGCGCACCGACAAGGGCGTCGTCGATTTCAGCCAGGACTTCTTCGGTAAGGAAGCCTTCCTCACCGTTTCCGGCCAGCTGAACGGCGAAACCTACGCCTGTGCGCTGTCCAAGGTATACACCTTCGGCCCAACTTTCCGCGCTGAAAACTCCAACACCAGCCGCCATCTGGCTGAATTCTGGATGATCGAGCCGGAAGTGGCCTTCGCGACGCTGGACGATGTCGCCGGCCTGGCCGAAAGCATGCTGAAGTATGTGTTCCAGGCGGTGCTGGATGAACGTGCAGACGATCTGAAATTCTTCGCCGAGCGCGTGGATAAAGACGCTATCGCGCGTCTGGAGCGCTTCGTCTCTTCCGATTTCGCCCAGGTAGACTACACCGACGCCATTGAGATCCTGCTGGCCTCTGGCCAAACCTTCGAAAACCCGGTCTCTTGGGGTATCGATCTCTCTTCCGAACATGAGCGTTATCTGGCGGAGAAACACTTCCAGGCGCCGGTAGTGGTGAAAAACTACCCGAAAGACATCAAAGCGTTCTATATGCGCATGAACGAAGACGGCAAAACCGTCGCGGCCATGGACGTGCTGGCGCCGGGCATCGGTGAAATCATCGGGGGCTCTCAGCGTGAAGAACGTCTCGACGTGCTCGATCAGCGTCTGGAAGAGATGGGCCTGAATAAGGAAGACTACTGGTGGTATCGCGATCTGCGTCGTTACGGCACCGTGCCGCACTCCGGTTTCGGCCTGGGCTTTGAACGTTTAATCGCCTATGTCACCGGCGTGCAAAACGTGCGCGATGTGATCCCGTTCCCACGCACCCCACGTAACGCAAGCTTCTAATTTATACGATCACACGTTTTTTAAACGATTTCGTTACAAAACAAAGGCCAGCCTCGCTGGCCTTTCGCATTTTTTAATATTGACGCACGTCACAAAGTTCCCGAAAAATTACATTTGGTTACACATACTTTCCTTTTGCAACCTCATTGCGACATTGGTATCATTTTCGTCCTAGATTAACCCGCCTGTGAATGGAACACTGCGTTCAGACACAGGACGACACCAATCTATCAACAATAGTTCCCAAGGAATTATTGGCGGCAGTGGCAAAGGTGTCCGAATAACACCAATGAGGGTAATAATGATGAAGCGCAACATTCTTGCAGTGGTTATCCCGGCTCTGTTGGCTGCTGGTGCAGCAAACGCAGCTGAAATCTACAACAAAGACGGCAACAAGCTGGATCTGTACGGCAAAGTTGACGGTCTGCACTACTTCTCCGACGACAAAGGTAATGACGGCGATCAGACCTATGTTCGTTTCGGCTTCAAAGGTGAAACTCAGATTACTGACCAACTGACCGGTTACGGCCAGTGGGAATACAACGTCCAGGCTAACCACTCCGAATCTCAGGGCACCGAAGGCACCAAAACCCGTCTGGGCTTCGCGGGTCTGAAATTCGCTGACTACGGCTCCTTCGACTACGGCCGTAACTACGGCGTACTGTACGACGTGGAAGGCTGGACCGATATGCTGCCAGAGTTCGGTGGCGATACTTACACCTACACCGACAACTTCATGACCGGCCGTACCAACGGCGTTGCGACCTATCGTAACAACAACTTCTTCGGTCTGGTTGACGGTCTGAACTTCGCCGTTCAGTACCAGGGCAAAAACCAGAACGACGGCCGTAACGTCAAGAAACAAAACGGCGACGGCTGGGGCATCTCCTCTACTTATGACATCGGCGAAGGCGTAAGCTTCGGCGCTGCATACGCATCCTCTAACCGTACCGACGACCAAAAACTGCGTTCCAACGAGCGTGGCGACAAGGCTGACGCATGGACCGTGGGTGCGAAATACGACGCCAACAACGTTTACCTGGCGGCGATGTACGCAGAAACCCGTAACATGACTCCGTTCGGCGGCGGTAACTTCGGTGCAGGCTGTGCAGCTACCGATGACAAGTGCGGCGGCTTCGCGAGCAAAACTCAGAACTTCGAAGTGACTGCTCAGTACCAGTTCGACTTCGGTCTGCGTCCAGAAGTGTCTTACCTGCAATCTAAAGGTAAAAACCTGAACGTCCCAGGCGTGGGTTCTGACCAGGATCTGGTTAAATATGTTTCTGTTGGTACCACCTATTACTTCAACAAGAACATGTCCACCTACGTTGATTACAAAATCAACCTGCTGGATGACAACGAGTTCACCAAAGCAACCGGCACCGCTACCGACGATATCGTAGCTGTTGGTCTGGTATACCAGTTCTAAGTTGTCTCGCTTAACGGCGGTTCACCGTCGGCTAAGTTAAAAAAACAGGGCTTCGGCCCTGTTTTTATTTGTGTCTGCCGGTAACGTTTTATCCTGCAGATTTCCCCTTATCCCTCATTTTTTCTGTCGAATCCTTCCCGTTCACAAGATCGCGGTGTTTTTATCGCAAACGGTTGGCAAAGCCGATAACTGGCGCTACCCTGATGCTTCTGTCTGCTTAACTCCGAGATTTGGAAGCACCTGACATGTTTGAAAAAATCACCGCCGCACCCGCCGACCCGATCCTGGGCCTGACCGACATTTTCCGCGCCGACGCCCGCCCGAATAAAATCAATTTAGGCATTGGCGTTTATAAAGATGAAACCGGCAAAACCCCGGTGCTGACCAGCGTAAAAAAAGCTGAACAGTATCTGCTGGAAAACGAGACCACCAAAAACTATCTCGGCATTGAAGGCATCCCGGCGTTTGCCAGCTGCACGCAAGAGCTGCTGTTCGGTAAAGAGAGCCCGATCGTCACCGATCGTCGCGCGCGCACCGCACAGACGCCAGGCGGCACCGGCGGCCTGCGCGTGGCGGCAGACTTTATCGCCAACCAGACCAGCGCCAAGCGCATCTGGATCAGCAACCCAAGCTGGCCGAACCACAAGAACGTCTTTAGCGCCGTTGGTCTGGAAGTGCTGGAGTACGCCTACTACGACGCTGCCAACCACGCGCTGGATTTTGACGGCCTGCTGAACAGCCTGAAACAGGCTCAGGCCGGTGATGTCGTGCTGTTCCACGGCTGCTGCCATAACCCGACCGGTATCGATCCAACGGCGGAACAGTGGGCACAGCTGGCTGAGCTTTCCGCCGCCAATGGCTGGTTGCCGCTGTTCGACTTCGCCTACCAGGGCTTCGCCAACGGTCTGGAAGAGGATGCGCAGGGTCTGCGTATTTTCGCCGCCAAACATCAAGAGCTGATCGTCGCCAGCTCCTACTCGAAAAACTTCGGCCTGTACAATGAGCGCGTCGGCGCTTGCACCATTGTAGCTGCCGATGCCGAAACCGCCGATCGCGCCTTCAGCCAGGTGAAGGCGGCCATTCGTGCCAACTACTCTAACCCGCCGTCGCACGGCGCGGCCGTTGTCGCCACCATTCTGGGCAACGACGCCCTGCGCGCGATGTGGGAGCAGGAGCTGACCGACATGCGCCAGCGCATTCACCGCATGCGTCAGCTGTTCGTGAACACCCTGCAGGAGAAAGGCGCACAACAGGACTTCAGCTTTATCATCCAGCAGAACGGCATGTTCTCATTCAGCGGCCTGACCAAAGAACAGGTGCTGCGTCTGCGTGAAGAGTTCGGCGTATACGCCGTAAACTCGGGCCGGGTGAACGTGGCCGGCATGACGCCGGACAACATGGCACCGCTGTGTGAAGCCATCGTCGCCGTGCTCTAAAAGCATCGACGCAGGTCATAAATCATAAAAAAAGGGCGCTCTATGCGCCCTTGATTATTTCGGCCGGGAAATAATCGTTACCACACCGCCGGCTCTTCGCGCAGGAACGGATTGGTCTGGCGCTCGTGGCCAAAGGTCGACATCGGGCCGTGGCCGGGAATAAAGCGCATATCGTCGCCCAATGGCAGCAGCTTGGTGCGAATAGAGGCGATCAGCGCCTGATGATCACCGCGCGGGAAGTCGCTGCGTCCCACGCCGCCGTTAAACAGCACGTCACCCACCAGCGCCAAACGCGCCTGCTCATTGATAAAGACGATGTGGCCCGGTGTGTGCCCAGGGCAATGCAACACCTTGAGCGTCATCTCGCCCACCTGCATCTCATCGCCTTCCGACAACCAACGGGTCGGGGTCAGCGGCGCACACTCTTCCAGCCCGAACATCCGGCTCTGCGCCGGCAAACCATCCAGCCAAAAAGCGTCCTCTTTATCCGGGCCGTAAATCGGCACCTGATAATGTTCCGCCAGCTCCGCCGCCGCACCGACGTGATCCAAATGGCCGTGCGTCAGCAAAATCTGCGTGATTGTCACACCCTGTTTCGCCACTTCCGCTTTGATTTTTTCCGCTTCGCCGCCGGGATCGACCAACGCCGCCTGCTGCGTGTTTTCACACCAGATCAGGCTGCAATTCTGGCTAAAGGCGGTAACGGGAATAAGATGGTATTTCATAAGGCTCCAACGACAATAACACCGCCTCCGCAAGGAGCGGCGTTATTCACTGAGGGCACCGCGATTACCAGCTCCGAACCGGGCCGGTATCGATGTGCACGAAGTTGCTACGTGGGTAATATCCTACACCACCAGCGCGCATTTTTAACGCCGCTTTACGGATATTACTCAATTGGATACCTTCAATATGGAAATCCATCGCCTGGCCCTTGGTATGGTAGCTGTGCTTGGCCACACCACGGCTGTGCGCGCGCAATTCGTTATTGGTATCTACGGAACGGTAACCGGAGATCAGCTGCACCGGCTTGCTGGTACCCAGCAGCCCCTGCAGGCGATAGAGGTGATCAAACAAGCTGGGATCGATCGATTTAACCTTGTTGGCGCGATAATCGCGGAACAGATGATTTAGCCGAACCAACTCTTCTTTATTGTAGCCTTTGCCGTCAAAGAACTCGGCTTTAATAGATTCACCGGTATTCAGGTTATTCAGCACTAAAATACGCGGTCGAGCGGTGGAAAGACTGGCAAATGCCTGCCCTGGAAGCAGCGCTATGCCCATAGCGGCGCCACCTAGCGCCAGCCATTTACGGCGATGATGATCAATTTTGTCCATGACTCTGTTAAACCCGGCAAGAATGTCAAAATAAATGCACAAAGCAGCGCACTGTCCGAACCATAACCGCCTGCGTATGCTGAGTCAACCCGCGATACGCCTAGGTTTACAGGCCCCCGCCTACGAGGGCCTGCGGTATAGCCAAACATTCTGACCGTTATTTATTTATAATTACTGCATTTACTGCATTAATTTTTTGGCCTGAGCCAAAATTTGTGCGCCCGATCTCACCGTATTATCATAATTGTAAATATCTGTACGGAATTGCGGTTGGCCATCATCCGAAACCCAGGCGGTTAGATAATACAGTTTTACGGGAATACGCTGGCGAATATTCACATAAGTGGTATTGCCTTCTTTCAGCGTGGAGGAAACGCGGCTATTGTTCCAGCCGGCATCCTGCAGCAGCATATTCGCCAAATCGGAAGCCTTGTTCACCCGCACGCAGCCGGAGCTGAGCGCGCGGATGTCTTTCTGGAACAGGCTGTGGTTCGGGGTATCGTGCAGGTAGATGGCATCCGAGCTCGGCATATTGAACTTGAAACGCCCCAGCGAGTTGGTGGCCCCCGGCGCCTGACGGACGCGATACGGGAAGTTGCGCGCAGAAACCATGCTCCAGTCGATCATCGCCGGGTTGATCACTTCCGCATCGTTGCTCCAGCCTGACAGCACGGTATAGCCGTGTTTCTGGAAATAGTTACCGTCGCGCATCGCCTTCGGCACGATATCCTCACGCACCAGCGTAGTCGGCACGTTCCAAGGCGGGTTGACCACCACGTTGTTTAACGCGCTGCTCATCAACGGCGTCTTGCGGCTCGGCCGCCCGACGATAACGCGGGAGGACAACACTTCGTTGCCGTTCTGATAGTAGGTCAGCGAGTAGTTGGGAATGTTTACCATAATGCCGGTGCCGACATGCCCCGGCAAGATGCGCAAGCGCTGGATATTCAGCGCCAACAGCGCGGCGCGGGTTTTCGGTGACACGTTGAGCCACTCGCGGGTGCGCACGCCGATCACGCCGTCCGCCGTCAACCCCTGCCATTTCTGGAAACGCTTGACGCCCTCCACCAGCTCGTTGGTATAGAGGTTGTCGCTCACCACGCTGCCGATCTGCGGCGGCGTCTGTTCCGCGGTCAACTCCGTCACCGGCGCCGCCGATGGGCTGACCGTCACGCGGCTTTTCTCTTCGTCTACCGTCAGCCCGCCGTCGTCGGGTTCATTGCTCTTCGCCGAAACCACCGCCGGTTCCGGCTCCGCTTCCGGCGCCGAGGCGGCCAGCATGCCGGTGCGCGTCAGGATCTCACGCAGCGCCGGGATATCGTTGCTCATTTGGCCTGGGCGCAGGCTCGGGCCACTGCCCACCTGCGGCCAGGGGCGGTTGTCCGCCAGCATGTCACGCAGCGCCTGATGCATCTTGGCGTATTGCGGATGCTGCGGCGCAAGCGAATTCACGTAGCTCAGGGTTCGCGCCTGGCGCACCGCCAGCTGCCATTGATTGATCACCGCCGTGGGTGGCAAACCAAGCTTGTAAGGAATATTGCTGTACAGCCAGTTGTTGCCGTTGGCGCCGATGGCGGATACAAACTGCAAATAGCCCAGCATCGCATCGGACAACACCGCATCGCGGCCCGCTTCACTGAGCGCCGGATCGGTCAACATCTTCACCCACTGGATGAACTGCGGCTGTACGCCGGACATCGCCAGTTCGGCCAGCTGCTGTTGAAATTGCTGAACGGCCTCGCGATCCTGCCACATCGGCTGCATATGATTCGCCGCATACAGCGGCGCCAGCGTGGAAAGGTAGTGCAGATCCATACCGCGCGGCAACGCGGCCAGCAGTTCAGAACGACTCTGCGCAACGGACATGCCTGCTGATGCCACCGGTAACGCCGTTACGGTGGCCAAGGCGGAAAACGACGACACAAGACTACAGGCGATAGCGCCACTCAGCGCCAAACGTCGTAGAGAGTTTCCCTTTTTAAGCAACATCCCTTGCCCCCTGTATGCTCACAAAAAAAAACGTCAAAAATTGCATATAGTTTCAGTATACAAACAGAAAGGCCGTTTCGCCCTGAGGACGTCGAATTACTGTTTATGTGATTAAACTAACCGCTTTTCAACGGATAAAAAAGCAGGACTATCATCCACGCGCACAAAAAAATAGCCACCCTGCGGCGGCTATTTTCGGATTTTTAGGGCGTTTTTCTGCGTTACGGCGTCTCAACCGGCGCAGTGCCCAGCGCCGGCGGCTCGCCAGCGAAACCGCGCAGCCCCACCACGTGCACATGCTCGTGGTTCTGGAACACCTTACGCACCAGTTTATAGGTGGTGCCCTTCTCCGGACTGATGTTTTCCGGCGCCGCGATGATCAGCTGCATCTCCAGACGATCGCACAGTTCGAACAGCGTGGCGATCGACTTGGCATCCAGACGCGCCGCTTCATCGAGGAACAGCAGGCGACACGGCGAGATATCTTTACCGCGCAGGCGGCGGGACTCTTCTTCCCAGCTCTGCACCACCATCACCAGGATTGACATCCCGGTACCGATGGCTTCACCGGTAGACAACGCGCCGCTTTCCGCACGCAGCCAGCCGTCGGAACCACGGTACACCTCAACTTCCATTTCCAGGTAGTTGCGGTAGTCCAGCAACTCCTCGCCAATGGTCTGCGGCGTGCGCTGCCCCATGTCGATCTGCGGATTCAGGCGCTGATACAGCTTGGCCAGCGCTTCGGAGAAGGTCAGGCGGTTGCTGTTGAACAGATCCTGATGCTGTTCCTGCTGCTCGGAGAGCACGTCCAGCAGAGTGGCATGCGCTTCGCGCACGTTGACGTTCAGACGGACGCTCTTCACCTGGCCGAAAGCCACGGCCTGCAACCCCTGGTTCAGCATGCGAATGCGGTTCTGCTCACGCTGAATGGTTTTTCGAATGATGTTGGCCACGCTTTTCGAACTGATCGCCAGCTTCTGCTCGCGCGCGGTCAGTTCTTCGGTCAGACGGCCCAGCTCAATCTCCATCTGCTCGATGGCCTCGACCGGATCGTCGGTACGGATGATGTCCTGGCGGATACGCTCGCGCAGGTGTTGGTACACCGCGATATAGAACTGAATCTTACGCTCCGGCCGCTTCGGATCTTCCGACAGACGCAGCACGTCGCGCAGGTGTTCGTTGTCCGCCACCGCCAGACGCAGCGCGCCGAGCGCCTTATCCGACATCGAGCGCAGCTCGTCCCCATCCATATACGCCAGCTCGCGGCGATGCAGACGGCGTTCCACGCCGTTGTCTTTCACCAGACGCATCACCGCGCACCAGCCCGCCTTGGCGGTCACCACCTGCTCGCGCAGCTGATGGTAGTCGCGTTCCAGCTTGCGCAGTTTCTTCTGCAGGCCATCCATTTCGGCTTCGCAGAAGGTCAGCTGTTTCTCCAGCTGATTGCGGCGAGCGCGGTTGTTGCTCAGCGCCGCATGCAGCTCGTCGCGGCGCTGACGCGCGCGCGCTTCGGCGTTGGCGTCGGCCTGCACGCCGATATCCACCAGCTCCTGGCTCAACTCTTTCAGCATGTCGCGCTTGGCGTCATACGAGCTTTTCAGCGAGGCCAGCACCTGGCTGTATTGGGTGAACTGGGTTTGATATTGACGCAGCTGCTCACGGGCGCGGGCGCGTTCGGCTTCCGCCTGTTCCAGACGCTGGCGCAGCTTGTCGTTGAGATCGTTGTTGGCATTCTGCATGCCGGCGGAGTCGGTATAGCTGAAGTGTGCGCGACGCTGCACCACTTCTGTCAACGCGAACGCCTGCTGTTTGGCCTGACGCTGCACGCTTTGCGCCTGCGCGTAGTCCTGCTGCAGCTGTTCATGCTGCTGCGGATCGCTCTGCAGCACCGACAGCAGCGGCTCCAGTTTGGTCAGTGACACCCCGTGCTGTTGAATGTGGCGCGCGGCGTCCTGCGCTTCTTCCAGCTCTTCGCGGATCTCGTCGACGCGATCCTGCAACGTTTCATCGTTCAGCAACGACACCAGCGGCATCAGGCGGTTGAGCGCGGAAATGCCCTCTTTGGCCTGATCGTACTGCTGGCGCTGCTGCTGATTCTGCGCTTCGTGATTGTTCAGCGCACGCTCGATCTCGCCACGACGGGCGTTCAGGCCGCGGATCTCCGCTTCCGGATCGGCGTCGAACGCCACCGCCAGATGGGTGCCGATAAAGCGGCTGAAAGCCTGGTGCGAGCGCTGAGTTTTCTGCACGTCGAACGACAGCGTGGCATAGCGCTCCGCCAGCGTTTCACGCTCGGCATGCAGCACTTCCAGGCGGTTTTCGCGCGCCGCGCGGCCGAACAACGGCACTTCCGGGTAGCGGGAATAACGCCACTGGCGATCGGCGATTTTCACCACCACCGCTTTGTCCTGTTCTTCGACGGCGAACACGCTGTCATCAAACGACTGCGGATCCCCTTCGATCAGGTAAAGGTCTTCCGGGCAATCTTCCAGCCCTTCCAGCATCTCGCGCACCAGCGACAGATCCGGCACCACGATGGCGTGGCGCGAAGGGCCGTACAGCGCCGAGAAGTAAGGTGCGTCGTCGATGGTGACGTCATCGTAAATTTCCGACAGCAGCACGCCGCCGAAACGTTCGGCCAAAGTGACCAGGCGTTGATCTTCCGCGCCGCCCGGCTGGCTGAGACGTTCGATCTGCGCTTCCACTTCGCGCTTGCGGGCCGCCACTTCGTCGCGCTCGACGGTGGTTTCACGCTCGCGCTCCAGCAGCTGCTGCATGTATTCGGTCACCTGCTGGCTGTTTTCCAGCGGCTCTCCGCTCTGATCGCTGAGCTGGCTCAGGGCGTCCTGCGCTGCCAGCCACACCGGGGCGCGCGCCGTCAGCTCACGGATGCGCTGCTGGATCTGCTCCAGCTCCTGGCGCATCTCCATGCGGCGTTCGCCGGCTTCGCTGACGTTCTGCGACAGCGCTTCCAGGCGCTCTTCCAGCTCCTGCTGCAGCATGTCGAGATCGTCCGGCTGGTACTCCTGACCATGGCGTTTGCAAAATTCTTGCAGCAGGCGCTCGGCGTCCTGCTGCGAGCGCAGGCGCTGTTCCAGTTCGCTCAGGCGCAGACGCAGCGGCTGAACGCGCTCGGCGAGGTGTTGCTGCGAAGGCCAGTCGCGCAGCAATTCGCGCGCGCACTGCCAGGCTTCGCTGCGGCTGACCTGGCCGGCGATTTTACCCACCAGCTGATAGGCCTGCTCGAACTGGCCGTGCGCGGCGTCGGCCACGCTCAGCTTCTGTTCCAGCATCAGCAGCGCTTCGGTCGCTTCCTGCTCGCGGGCCTGGAAGGTATCCAGCCACTGTTCGGCATTATCGGCGGTCAGGTCCGGCAGTTGGCACAGCGCGCGTGCGCGCTCCAACGCCTGCAGCGCCTGCTGGTACTGAATGGCGCGGGTCTGTTGCACATCGAGCGCCTGCTGGTAGTCGGCCAGCTGGCTCTTCAGCTCATCCACTTCCAGCTCGGCCGCTTCGGCGCGCGCTTCGTTTTCGGCCTGTTGCTCGCTCGCCTCGGCCACCACTTCGTTCTGCTCTTCCAGACGGTAAGTCAGCTCTTCCAGATCGGCTTCATAGCGTTCGATCTTCTCCTGCTGACGCATGGCCGTCTGCACCAGATTCAGGTGGTCGCTGGCGGCCTGGTAATCGGTTTCCAGATCGGATTCGGCGCCGCTCTGTTCGCTCAGCTCGCGCGCCATTTCCACATGGCGATACTGTTCGGCGGCCAGCTGCTTGCGGCTGCCCAACAGATCGCTGCGCAGCGCCAGCGCACCGTCCAGATGGATTCGGCGTTCATTGGCATGACGCATATAGTCCGCCGCCACATAGGAGGTGGCCTCGGAGATCAGATGCTTGAACAGGTCGCGATCTGACTGGGTGACGCGGATCGCTTCCAGCGTCATGCGGTTCTCGCGCAGCGCCGCTTCCATGTCCTGGAACGCCTTGCGTACGCCGCTGTTCTCCGGCAGCAGGTAATCGCGCAGCGAGCGGGTGATGGCGCTGGAGATGCCGCCGTACAGCGACGCCTCAATCAGACGGTAGAACTTGCTGCGATCGGCGGACGAACGCAGGCGTTTCGGGATCACGCCCAGATCGAACATCAGCGAGTGGTAATCGGTGATGGAGTTGAACTGCTTGAACTGCACGCCCTCCATCTCTTCCACGCGCTCTTTCAACTCTTGCAGCGACAGCACGCGCGCCTGGCGCTCACCCACGGTCTGGGTCAGCAATTCAGTAGGCTGTACCGCGGTCGGCAGCCCCTGAATGGTGAACGGTTTGATATCGACCTTGCGGTCGCGCCCCGCCACCTGCTGCAGACGCACGCCAACCACCACGCGCTGGTGGCGTGAATTGACGACGTCAAGGGTGGAGTAACACACGCCGGCGCGCAGCTTGCCGTGCAGGCCTTTGTCGCGCGAGCCGCTGGTGGCGCCCGCTTCGGTGGTGTTACGGAAGTGCAGCAGCGTCAGGTCGGGGATCAGTGCGGTGACGAAGGCCGCCATGGTGGTGGATTTCCCCGCCCCGTTACCGCCGGACAGCGTGGTCACCAGCTCATCCAGATCAAAGGTGCGGGCGAAGAAGCCGTTCCAGTTAACCAGCGTCAACGAGCGAAATTTACCGCGTTCAATCATTCCTGTTCATCCTCTGCACCGTCAGGAGCGTTATCAACCTGCTGATCCTCAGCGTCATTCTCATCGTTCAGCGACAGGCTGGTTTCAACCGGCATCGCCTCGCCGTCGCGAATCATGCGCAGCTGCGCTTCACGCGGATCGTCGCCGCTGCGCACGTCGGCGCCGAAGCGGAACACCGCCTCGGTAATGCGGAACTTGCTGCTGTCATTGCCCATGAAATAGACCATGCCGAGGCGGCGCAGACGGTTCAGCGAGGTGCGCACCTTTTCGTGCAGCTTCTGCCGATCGAGATCCGAACCGGTAGAACGCTGGTTGACGAACTTCAGCAGCTTGTTCTCATCGGCCAGGCTCAGCAGCTCGTCGTACAGCTCCTGATGGCTGAAAATGCCCTCGTGCGCCAGGCGCTCGGGGCTGAGATACAGGTAGCACAAGATCTTACCCACCATCATATCCAGCTCGGACAGCACCGAACGCGGGATCAGCGTGGTGGAGCGCGGGCGCAAATAGAAGAAACCTTCCGGCGCCCGAATCAGCTCGACGCTGTAACGGTTGTAAAATTCTTCCAGCTCATCCTGGAAATCCATTAAAAAGGCGTGGTTGTCCAGCTCATCGATACCGATGTGACGACCCGCGCGCAGTTGGCTATCCAATGCCGGAAACAGCGAGTTGGACAGCGCCTTGGCCAGCTTGACTGGCATTACTTGTTCAATATTTGTCGATGACATGGGCCTGGACCTTGGCTCCGTAATCATTGATTGCCTGCCATTCCGCCGGCAACCCTGAGAAATCTGCTTCAGCCACACCGAGGCGCACTGCCTGGTCGACCACTAAACGTGCCACGTCGAAATGACGCGCACGCGGATATTGCGCCAGATAATCGCGCATCACCGCCGCAAGGTTGAGCGGCATCTGCTGTTCCTGGTACACCTTCAGCGCCTCTTCGATCATCGCCGCCAGCTGTTCGCGAATCTCGCTGAACTCTTCAAACTCCAGATCCGGCGGCAGTTCCCCGGTCACTTCATCGCTGCGCAGCGCCAGTTCTTCGTCGCGCATGTCCAGCAGACGATCGGCATTGGCATGGGTCAGCGCCCATGGGTGGTCGAAGTAGGTTTGCACCGACTGGCGCAGGCGCTGGGCGAACACGCGGTTTTTGTCCATATCGATAGCGGTACGGATAAATTTATGCACGTGGCGATCGTAGCCGATCCACAGATCGATCGCCTGCTGCCCCCAGCTGATAATGCGATCCAGCTTGCTTTGCAGATCGAACACCAGCTTATCGACGAAACCCAGCTCCACGTTGCCGAGGGTTGCGTCCTGGATGCGCAGCAGGTTGGCCTGCAGCTTATCGCCCGCCGCATCCAGCGTATCCTGCAGCTCGCGCAGGGTGCCCGAGGTTTCCGACAGCAGCATCTCGCAGCTGGAGATCGCCGCCCGCCAATCTTTGCTCAGCAGCGCCGCGATGTCGTTCTTCACGCTCTGCTGCTGCTCATCCATCACGCGTTGGGTCATGTCGATGCTGTCGAAGATTTCCGCCACCGAATATTTCAACGGCGCGAACACGTTGCGGTGCCAATGGAAATCGTCGCCGCCCTCGTCGGCGGCATCGGCGGCGCGTTTGAGTTCCTGCGCCACGATAGACAGCTGCATCGACAAACGCAGCGTGGAGAATTCGCGTTGGCGAATATAGTAATCGGTAATGCCGATACCCAGCGGCGTCAGGCGGTAAATCGCGTTGCCGTCCGCCAGCTCGCTGGTAAAACGGTTCAACAGGCGCTGGCGCACCATGTCGTTAATCGCATTGTTGGCACGCATCGCCACCGTTTCATGCGTCTGTTCAAAACCCTTGCTGACATGGCGAAATGCATCAACCAGCTCACCTTCGCTCATCTCGCCGTCCAGCCGTTCGCCGTTCAGGGTAGCAATGGCGAGCAGAAATGCGAGACGCTCCGTAGGGAGCGAAATAGAGAAATCATTTTTCCGTGCCCAGGCGACCAGTTCGGGTACTGTCTGGGAAAATTCACTCATAGTTCGTCCTTCAGGTTTGGTTTATGCGCCATGACGTGAATATAGCGCCCCAAACTCACGTACGGCTCCTGCCGGCAATAGTGCTGTTCAAGCGCCAGTAACTCTTCAAATTTTTGTGTTTGCAGCTGTCTGCTCTGCAGATAGTCGTGGAACACCCGCACGCCGGTTTTGCCGCCGATGCGCATGCCCAGTTGTTCCAACCAACCGTAGACCAATAGCGGATCGTGCGGATATTGCGGCAACAGCGAACGCTTGCGGCGCCGTCTGACCTCGGGATCCACCAGTTGGAAATTACCCAACACCACGTTGCGCATCAAGAGGCCGTTGGCGTTGAAGAACATCAGCGACAGCGCGCCGCCCGGCGTCAGGCAGTCATACAACGCCTGCAGCGCCGCTTCGGGCTCGGCGATCCATTCAAGCACTGCATGAAACAATATCAGATCAACCGGCTGTTCCAAATGTTGAGCGATATCCTGCGCAGAACTTTGTACGAATTGCATGTTCTGGCTCACACCTTTCTGCTCCGCCAGCAGCGCGGCGCGCTGGATCATCTCACCAGAAAGATCGCACAACAACACCTGATGTCCTAATTCTGCCAGTTGGCAGGCCATATGGCCTTCACCGCCCCCGGCGTCGAGAATGCGCAGCGGCCGCTGCGGCAACTGCGCCAGCAGCCCGGTCAGATCCTGCCAAACCACCGCCTGGCGGATTTTTCCTTTCGTGGTGCCGTAAATATTACGCGCAAATTTTTCAGCAATATCGTCAAAATTGCGATCCTGCATGGACAACGGCTCCGCTGATCTCATTCTTGTCGGCGGCAAAGCGCACGCCCATTCAAACCTGCTATTTTGGCACAGACTGACTTAGAATGTATCTTCTTGCGGCCTGTTTATACCTGGATGCCGCTTTTTCACCCAAAAGGATCTGATTTTCGATGCTGTTCAACCTGAAAAAGTTCTTTGGCGCCCTGCTGATGCCACTGCCGCTGTTGATGCTGCTGATGGGGCTGGCGCTGCTGCTGCTGTGGTTCACCCGCTGGCAAAAAAGCGGTAAGACGATTTTCACGCTGAGCTGGTTGTTTTTACTGCTTTTCAGCCTGCAACCGGTGGCCGACCGACTGCTGCGGCCGATCGAAGCCGAATACCAGACTTATCGCGGTAACGATCCGGTCAGCTACATCGTCGTGTTGGGCGGGGGTTATACCTACAATCCCGATTGGGCGCCCAGTTCAAACCTGCTCGGCAACAGTTTGCCGCGCGTGACGGAAGGCGTGCGGCTCTACCTTGCACATCCCGGCGCCAGGATGGTGTTCACCGGCGCGTCCGCCGGCCCCATGCAAAGCAACGCCGCCACTGCGGCGCTGGTGGCCGAAAGCCTGGGCGTGCCGCGCAGTGATATGGTGATCTTGGGGGAACCGCGCGATACCGAGCAAGAGGCCGCTCAGGTCGCCAAATTGGTCGGCGAGCAACCGTTCATTCTGGTGACCTCCGCCAACCATCTGCCGCGCGCCATGCGTTTCTTCAAGGCTAAGGGGCTGCACCCGATCCCGGCGCCGGCCAACCAGTTGGCGATCGACTCGCCGCTGAATATCTGGGATCGCGCCACACCGTCGTCAATGTTCCTCGGCCATACCGAGCGCGCCTGGTATGAAACGCTGGGTAGTCTGTGGCAATGGCTGAAGGGCGCAGATAGCGCCGGCGCAGAGTAAAGCTCGTTCAACCGGCCAGCCAGGGCAGCAGCTGTTGCGATGCATAGTCGAACGGCCGCCGCTCCAGCTTGCCGGTATGGATCAAACGCCCTACCGCTTCCCACACCACATATAACCAGCGCCGCGCCAGGAAAGCGTCGGCGACCGGCGCCCGCTGCAGATAGCTGAACAGCAGCTGGCTGGGCATGCCCGCCTCGCAGAGGCGGAAAAGATCGTATTCGCGCGGCGCCCACAGCACTACGCCGGGATTGAGCATCGCCAGCAGTTGATCGCTTTTGGGATCTTTCAGCATGTTGCGCAGCGATAAGTTACCGTGCACCAGAACACAGGGATCATCGAAGCCGACGAAGAAATGGGTCAGCGCTTCGCGCGTGCGGTACAGCAAACGCCGATCCGCCATGGTCAACTGCGGGGTGGTGAGATTGACCACCGTCGCCCACAGCACTTCGACCCGCTGTTGATACCAGCAGAACCAATCATTCTCCTGCGTGCTGTCAACACTGCCGACACTGCCGTGGCTGTCGATGCGGTGCCAGGCCAATATCCCGTCAACGATCTGCTCCATCAGCATATTCCAGCGATCCGGCGAGCGCGTCGGCGCCTCAGCCGACACGCCGCGCAGGCGCTCGATCAGCAGGATTTCCGTATACGGCGCCTGGAGGGTACACACCACGCCATACACCGTAGGCAGGCGAATATCCCCGTCGCGCGCCAGCATCGACAGCTTGTACGCCTCCTGCTGGGCGATGCCCCGACAGATAAAGCTTTTCGCCATCAGCGGGATCGCGTTGCCCTGCCGATCGTACAGCGAATACATATGCGCATAAGGCTGTTCGCTCACCCGCTCCAGCCGGCTGATGGACTCACCCAGCACAATGCTCAGTTCGGCGCGTAACTGCTCCATAAGGCATTCACCTCAGGCTAATTTGGGGAGATGCGTAACATCATCGAACGGCGAGCGGAAAAATTCTTCAACGCAGATCAACAAAACGGGGATCAATAATGGGGGTATTGCATCATCGGCGCGTTGCGCGGCGCGCCGACGAAATCAGGCTCAGGGTTGAATGCTGTCGCGCACGCGCTGGAGGTCTTCCGGCGTATCGACCCCCACGCTCGGGATCGCTTTCGCGACCGCCACGTGGATCTTTTCACCGTACCACAGCACGCGCAGCTGTTCCAACAGCTCGATCTGCTCCAGTTGGCTCGGCGCCCAGCTGACGTAGCGGCGCACGAAGCCCGCGCGGTATGCGTAGATGCCGATATGACGCAGCAGGCTGTCGCCGATGCTCTCTTTCGACGCGGCGAAACGCTCGCGATCCCACGGAATGGTGGCGCGTGAGAAATAGAGCGCGTAGCCCTGCGCGTCCATCACCACCTTCACCGCGTTGGGGTTGAAAGCCTCTTCGGCGCTCTCGATCGGCACCGCCAACGTCGCCATGCCGGCCTGGCTGCCCGCCAGGTTTTCCGCCACCTGCCGCACGATAACGGGTGGGATCAGCGGCTCATCGCCCTGCACGTTAACGATGATCTGGTCGTCGGCAAAGCCGTAGTGCGCGATCACTTCCGCCAAACGCTCGGTGCCGGAATGGTGATCCGGGCTGGTCATGCACACTTCGCCGCCGGCGGCTTCCACCGCTTTGGCGACTTCAGGATGATCGGTCGCCACGATGACGCGGCTGGCGCCGGACTCACGGGCGCGCTCCATCACATGCACCACCATCGGCTTGCCGTGAATATCGGCCAGCGGTTTGCCCGGCAAACGGGTTGAGGCGTAGCGGGCGGGAATAATAGCGATAAAACTCATGCGTGCTTCTCATCCAGCGACAGCGCACGCGCTTCATTTTCCAACAGCACCGGAATGCCGTCACGCAGCGGGTAAGCCAACCCGTCCGCTTTGCACACCAGTTCCTGGTTTTCTTTATTGAAATAGAGTTTGCCGTTGCATACCGGGCAGGCAACGATTTCGAGTAAACGGTGGTCCATGCATCCTCCGCTAGGGGATAGGTCATCTGGGAAAGGCAGTGAGGATAGCATAACGCCCGGCCTCAGGTTAATCATCGGCGGCGCCAAGCCGCCGATATTTCCTCACTGCGTCGGCACGACAGCTTGAACTGCGGCGCATCCCGGCGTAGAATTTTGTGACACAAATCACAAAATAAAGCCGTGATACATGATCAAACGTCTGCATAAAATCATCGCTCTGTTCGCTAACTTCAGCCACTGAGCCCCTTTGTAACGAGCGACGCTTCACTTCGTTTTACCCCACCGACGGCGTCGCTCGTTATCCCACTTCCCAGCCGGCACCCCATTCCGCGGCCAACGCGGCCGGAATGTCGCCCAGCGCGACGCGTTGCGCACCGTGCCATTTGGCCGTGCGCGCGATGGCCTGCCGGATATCCTGCGTTCGCTGTTTGCCGAAGCGCACCTGCGGCTCCGTATGGAAACTGATGATCTCGAAGATGCCCTGGCGACGGTGCGCCTTGGCGTCAATCCGCCCCACCAGCTCGCCCCGATGCAGCACCGGCAACGTGAAGTAACCATAGCGACGTTTTTCTTTCGGCGTGTAACACTCCAGCCGATAGTCAAAGTTGAACAGTTCGAGCGCCCGGCGGCGATCCCACACCACCGGATCAAAAGGCGACAGCAGGCTGGTGACCGTCGATTTCAGTTTGCCCTGCTCCGCCAGCGGCAGCAGTTCCGCCAGTGATTCATGCACATAGAACTGCCCTTCCAGCCCCTCTACCTGCACCGGCGAAATTTCCCCCTGCGCCTGCAGCTCTGCCAGCAAGGCTTTTGGCGCCACGCGTTTCAGCCGATAATAATCCGCCAACCACTCGGCGCGGAAAATGCCCAGATAGCGGCAGGTGCGATGCAACATCTGCCGGCGCGCCCGCTCCGCAGGCAGCGCATGACGCGCATCGTCCCAGGCCGGCAGCAGCCTTTCGGTCAGATCGTAAACCCGGTGGAAGTTGCGACGCTCGGCCACCATCAGCTTGCCGGCGGTAAACAGGATCTCCAGGTGCCGTTTCTCCGGTTTCCAGTCCCACCACCCGCTGTTGCCTTTCTTCTCGGCGCTGAAATCGGCGGAACGCACCGGCCCCTGTTGTTCGATGTGCCGCAGCAGGTTGTCCATCGCCGCCTGGTGCTGCTGCACCCAGTCGGCGGAGTATTTCCAGCCCATATCATGCGGCGCCAGCATGCGATGCCGCAGCAGACCAAAATCTTCGATCGGCAGGAAACAGGCCTCGTGCGCCCAATACTCGAACAACTTGCGGCCGGCGAGCGCCTGCTCCAGCCACTCCGGCTGATAGGCCCCCAAACGGCTGAACAGCACCAGATACGGGCTGCGGGCGACGACGCTAATGGTATCGATTTGTAACAGCCCCATGCGCTGGATCGCGCTCACGACATCATCGGGCCGAGCCTGGCGTTTAAGCGGAGAAAGCAGCCCCTGGGCGGCAAGGTGCAGCGCGCGAGCGGCGGTAAGGGAAATGGTCGGGGTGGTCATCCTGATATCCGTGGCGAGTAGGCAATGGCCTGATAATAGTGGATATCGCGGGATTTATCTTCGCCAGTGCTTGCGGGTGGCGACACCGGCACTGGCGAGGAAGGAGGATGCGATCAGAACGCGATAACGTCTGCCGCGGACAGCCCATGCGAGCTGCGATAGATCGAGAACTCAACGTTCTGACCTTCGTTCAACGACTTATTTTTGGTGTTGGCGATAGCGTTGCGGTTGACATAGATTTCGTCGCTGCCATCTACCGGTGAAATAAAACCATAGCCTTCGGCCTGATTAAACCATTTCACACGACCCATTTTTAACACAGTATTTTTAAACATAACTTATATCCTTTTACTTGAGCATCCTTGACAACGTCATTTTTTATATTGTCTGGACGCTACCAGCCCATCCTAAAGTTTTTCGTAACAAACCTCTCGTGAGCAAAAAAATAAAAAACCCGCACTAAGGCGGGCTTGTTGAACTTAATATCTTCCGCATGACTCAGCGCTGAAGCGTCACCATGGTTGTATTAAGATCTCTTTATACGCGTTCCCTGTCTTCTTACAGAGCAACTACGTTGGCGGCAGCCGGCCCGCGCGGGCTGTCCTGGATGGTGTACTCAACGCGCTGGCCTTCAGCCAGGGTCTTGAAACCGTCGGTCATGATTGCGGAGAAGTGTACGAATACATCTTTGCCGCCGTCGTGCTGCTCAATGAAACCAAAACCTTTGCTTTCGTTGAACCACTTAACTTGACCCGTCTTCTTAGACATTACTTTTACCTTTAAATATATTTACAAAACCTGCCATAAGAGGCAATTGCGGCCATTTCAGAAACATTACTTATGGGAGGTACTTAGAAGGTTCGTCTTTGAAGCGGAATCGGATGATAACGTTTTTGGAGGAACTGCTTAACTCTAAACTCGAACATAAATAGGTCTGGATTACAGGCCGACTTGCATTTACTCATAAAAATGGTGAATGCACAAGAGGTTTATTGCAATAAATTCATCATTGCGCCGAATTTATTTTTATCCCCATGAATATACATGACTTAATTTAACGCTCACCGCAGCCGCTCCAGCGCGTTCCTCTCCTCACCGGGGCATCATTTTCCCGTCTGAGCGCTGCAAATGAGAGCTAACGCATAAAACTCTAATATGCTTGACGCCGCTATAACAAATCCCAAATCAGATGGCTAAACTTGAGGGGAAAACAAGGCAGACGGCTTTTTCACCAGCACTTTTGCCGCTAAAAACACGATTTTTCAGATTATGCTGAATCAAGGAGCTATGCGCATGACCGCCCAGCAGTTCGTTTCACCTAATGAAATCCGCGCCAGATTCTCTCACGCGATGTCGGACATGTATCAAAAAGAGGTACCGCTGTACGGCGATCTGCTGGAGCTGGTGGCGGAAACCAACCGGCAGGTTCTACGCGAAGATGCCGCACTGGCTCATCAACTGCAAATCACCGGCGAGATCGAACGCCTGGCCATGGAGCGCCACGGCGCGATCCGGGTCGGCACGGCGGACGAACTCGCCACCCTGCGCCGCCTGTTCCGGGTGATGGGCATGGCGCCGGTCGGTTACTATGACCTGTCGGTGGCGGGCGTTCCGGTGCACTCCACCGCTTTTCGCGCCATACACGAAGACGCGCTGCAGATCAGTCCTTTCCGCGTGTTCACCTCCCTGCTGCGCCTGGAACTGATAGAAGATCCCGCGCTGCGTGCGCTGGCCGAGCGCTTGCTGGCGCGCCGCCGTATCTTTACCGATCGCGCGCTGGAGCTGATGGCGCTGCAGGAAGCGCAAGGCGGGCTGAATGAAGTGCAGGCGCAAGAATTTGTCGAACAAGCGCTGGAAACTTTCCGCTGGCATAACCAGGCGACGGTCAGCGCCGAAGAATACCGGCAGCTGCACGATCAGCATCGCCTGATCGCCGACGTGGTGGCGTTTAAAGGGCCGCATATCAACCATCTGACACCACGTACGCTGGATATCGATCGCGTTCAGCAAGCGATGCCCGGCCGCGGTATTACGCCCAAAGCGGTCATCGAGGGCCCGCCGCGCCGCCGCCGCGCGATCCTGCTGCGCCAAACCAGCTTCAAAGCGTTGGAAGAAAGCGTCGATTTCGTTGAGCACGACGGCCACGCCATCGCCGGTCACCATACCGCGCGCTTCGGCGAGATCGAACAACGCGGCGTGGCGCTAACGCCTAAAGGACGCGAACTTTACGACCGTTTGCTGCAGGCGACCAACGATGCGTTACAGGCGCCGCCGAGCGAGAAGAATGCCGAGCGCTACTATCAACTGCTGGAGGAAAACTTCCGGGCGTTTCCGGATGATTACGCCACGCTGCGTGAGCAACAGCTGGCCTGGTTCCGCTATTTCCCGACCGAATGCGGCCTGGCGGCCAAAGAGTCGCTGGACAAGCACAGCACCCTGGAACAACTGATCGAGAAAGAACACGTTCGCTTCCAGCCTCTGGTGTATGAAGATTTTCTGCCGGTCAGCGCAGCGGGGATTTTCCAGTCAAATCTGGGTGACAGCCGCCACGCGCAGTACAATGCCGCTTCCAGCCGGGCAGCGTTTGAACAAGCGTTGGGCAGTGAGGTGATCGACGAGCTGGCGCTATATCAGCAAACCCAGCAGCGTTCGCTGGAAGCCTGCGCGCAAGCCCTGGGGCTTGCCACGCTGGCATCCTGAGATTACTTAGTCAGCAGGGACTCGATATCCTGCAGCAGTTGCTCAGCCTGAGCGGACGGTAGCACCGCATCAACCGGTAGATACCACCAATTGGGCTGGGCAAAGGCGCGACACTTCACCGCGTCCTTCTCCGTCATCAACAGCGTTTGATCTGCATTAACCAACGCCGCCAGCTGTTCCTGCTGATATTCCTGATGATCGGCAAACGCCACTTCCTGCACGACTTCGACGTTCAACTTTTCCAACGTCGCGAAGAAACGCGGCGGATGGCCGATACCCGCCATCGCCACCACGCGCGGCAGCTCGGCCGCCGGGCGACGTTCACCGCTCAGCAGGTTCACCGCATCACGCGCCTGCAGGCGCATGGCAATTTCCCCGGCCTGCGCCACGCCGCCATTGGCGACGCGCGCATCGACGCTGCCAAGCCGCGCAGCGCGCTCGCGCATCGGCCCGGCCGGCAACCACCAGCCGTTACCGAAACGACGCACACCGTCGATGACCACCAGCTCGAAGTCACGCTGTAAAGCGTAGTGCTGCAAGCCGTCGTCGGTGATGATCACATCCAGCGGCTGTTGTTGCAGCAGGGCCTGCACCGCCTCGGCTCGCTTGGGTGCGATCGCCACAGGCGCACCGGTACGTTGATAAATCAGCACCGGCTCATCGCCCGCCTCGCGGGTCGACGTATTCTGACCGAGCACCAGCGGATAAACCGCCGACTTGCCGCCGTAACCGCGTGACACCACGCCAACGCGATAGCCCCGTTGTTGCAGGTGTTCCACCAGCCAAATCACCATCGGCGTTTTGCCGTTGCCGCCGGCGGTGAGGTTACCCACCACCACTACCGGCACCGGCGAACGCCAACTTTTACGCAGGCCGCAGCGGTAACTGAGACGGATCAGCCAACTGAACAAGCCATAGAGCCACGAGAGCGGCAATAGCACCAGATAAAGCAACGAACCGCCGGACCAGATGCGCTCAATCATTATTGACCAAACTGCATGCGGTGCAGCTGCGCATAGGCGCCCTGCCGCTCAAGCAACTCGGCGTGTTCACCGCGTTCGACGATGCGGCCGTCCTCCACCACCAGGATCTCGTCCGCCTTCTCAATGGTCGACAGACGGTGCGCGATCACCAGTGAAGTGCGGTCTTTCTGCAACTCGTCCAGCGCGGCCTGAATGGCACGCTCGGATTCGGTATCCAGCGCAGACGTCGCCTCATCCAGGATCAGGATCGGGCAATCGCGCAGCAAAGCACGCGCGATGGCAATGCGCTGACGTTGGCCGCCGGACAGCATCACGCCGTTTTCACCGATCACCGTATCCAGACCGTTTTCCATCTTGTTGATGAAGTCCATCGCGTACGCCATTTCCGCCGCTTTCTCAATCTGCTCGCGGCTGTATTCGCTCTCACGCGCATAGGCGATGTTGTTGGCGATGGTGTCGTTGAACAGGTGCACGTTTTGCGAAACCAGGGCCACCTGATTGCGCAGCGAGGCCAGGGTATATTCACGCAGATCGTGGCCATCCATCAGGATTTCGCCTTCCTGAATATCGTAGAAGCGCGTCAGCAGGTTGGCGATGGTGGATTTACCCGAACCGGAACGGCCCACCAACGCGACGGTCTTGCCTTCGGCGATTTTCAGGTTGATATCACGCAGCGCCGGCGTTTCTTTGGCCGGGTAGTAGAAGGTGACGTTGCGGAATTCGATATCGCCTTTCGCACGCTTCACTTCGCGGGTGCCGGTGTCTTTTTCCTGTTCCATATCCAAAATGGAGAACAGCGTCTGACAGGCCGCCATCCCTCGCTGGAACTGGGCATTGACGTTGGTCAGCGACTTCAGCGGACGCATCAGCGCGATCATCGACGAGAACACCACGGTAATGGTGCCGGCGGTCAGGGTTTCCATCACGCTTGGGAAGCTGGCGGCAAACAGCACGAACGCCAGGGCCAGCGAAGCGATCAGCTGAATGATCGGATCGGAAATGGAAGACGCGGAGACCAGTTTCATGCCCTGTTGGCGCATGCGGTTGCTCACCGAGTTAAAGCGCTCGGTTTCCACCTGCTGGCCGCCGAAGATCAGCACTTCTTTATGGCCTTTCAGCATCTGCTCGGCGCTGGTGGTTACCTGCCCCATGGTGTTCTGCATGTTCTTGCTGATGTTGCGAAAACGCTTGGACACCAGGCGAATGGCGATGGAGACGATCGGTGCCAGCACGATCAGGATCACCGACAGCTGCCAGCTGTAGTAGAACATCATGATGAACAGGCCAATGATCGAGGCTCCTTCACGCACCACGGTCACCAGCGCGCTGGAAGAGGAGGAAGCTACCTGCTCGGAATCATAGGTAATGCGCGACAGCAAAGTCCCGGTGGACTGCTGATCGAAGAAGGCCACCGGCATTCTCATCATGTGGCCAAACAGGCGGCGGCGCATTTGCATCACCACCATGCCGGAAACCCAGGAAATGCAGTAGCTTGAAACAAAACTGGTCACGCCGCGCATCAACATCAGCGCAATCACCGCCAACGGCATCCATACCAGCACGCTGCTGTCGGTTTTTCCAAACCCATCGTCCAATAGCGGTTTAAGCAGAGACAGCATCAGCGTGTCCCCCGCTGCGTTCATAATCAACGCAATGGCGGCCACAATCAGCCCGGTCTTAAAAGGAGTGATCATCGGCCAGAGTCGACGGAACGTCTGCCAGGTCGAGAGATCTTTATCATTCATCATGCAAATACCAGCATCGGAAGAAATAGCGGCCTATTTTACTCATTATCACCCTCTACGCCAAACCGCTGATGGTACCAACGGGGCATTAATTGTTCGCGAAAGCCTTTAATTTGCCAATCGTTGTCGAAAAAAAGTACCGATAACTGACCGGAGCGCGTCGTATCGCGCCATTGGATGCCATTTGCCCGGTATCTGGCGACCACTTTCCGCGCCGGCAATCGCCATTTGTTGTAACGCGATGCGGACGCCAGCGCCGCTTCGGGATTGACCGCGCGCAGAAACGGCGGCGTCGAGGACGTCTTGCTGCCGTGATGCCCCACCTGCAACACCGTAGCCGCCAAGCGATCGCGCCGCAACCGTAACAGCTGCGCCTCCGCCTTCTTTTCCGCATCGCCGGTGAGCAGCAAACTGAATTGCCCATCGTCGATGCGGATCACGCAGGAGTCGTCATTGACCGGCCTTTTGCGCGTTTTCGGTGGCCACAGCACCTCGAATTGCAGCGATTGCCAGCGCCAACGCTCACCGGCGACGCAGGGCAAGTGTCCTTCCCCGCGTATCGGGCTGCGCACCGTCGCCTGAGGAAATGCCCGCCGCATCACCGGCAGCCCGCCGATATGATCGAGGTGAATATGGCTGATAATGATCTGCTCCAGTTCAATATTCCGCCAGTTCAACATCGGTAAGATATGCCGTTCGGCGGCGCTGCCCGCGGGCCAACGATCGCCGGTATCGTACAGTATCCCCTTGCCGTTTTGCTCGATAACCACCGCCAACCCGTGCCCGACATCAAGCATATCGACGCGCCAGCGATAGTCCGGCGCTTTGCCACGCCACAACACGCAGCATATCGCCACCGCCGCCAGCCCCGGCGCATAGCGCCACCACCAATGAAAGCGCCAGCAGATAACGATAAGCCATCCCGCTATGCTGGCCAGCAGCGAGGCGGCCCCCAAATCCACCCAACCGCGTTGCAGGTAATGCAGCGGCACAAACACCCCGCTCAACGTGAAATCTGCCAACCACCAAAGCCCGTAACTTAGCGAGGGGAGGACGCCGCCGATCACCGCCAGCAAAATCAACGGCACCGTCACCAATGAGACGATGGGCACCGCCCAAAGATTGGCGGGCAGCGAGGTCAGCGTCAGACCTAAAAACAGCGCGACCTGCATCGGCACCAGCAACAACGTCATGCCCAGCTGAATATGCAGCCAGCGCACCGGCGCCCAATACCAGGCAGACCGGAATCGCTCACCGAGCGGCGCCCATTCAAACCAAAAAATCAAACACCCCACCGCCAGCACCGACAGCCAGAAACTGTCTGACAAAACCGCCAACGGATCGCACAGCAAAATCAGCCCGATACACCACAACCACACTTGCCAGGAAGAACAATGAACGCCGCGCAAGCGCAGCAGCATCCACAGCGTCATCGCCAACGCGGTACGCACCGCCGGCGGCTGGGCGCCCACCAACCAAACATAGATCAGCGTCGCCACCCAGCCTGCGACCAATGGAAAGCGATAGCCAATCAAATGGGCGGGCAAAAAAAACTGCAGCGCGCGCAACGCGGCCCAGAACAAAATGGCGACCATCGCCACATGCAACCCTGAAATGGCCATCAGGTGAGCGATGCCGGTCTTCAGCATCAGCGTGCGCAAAGCCTGCTCCAGCGCGGTTCGTTCCCCAAACGCCAGCGCCAGCAATACCGCCTTGTAACGCAATTCACCGATGTTGGTTTCCGCATGGCTGATGATGCGCTGGCGCAGCCCGCAATCGCCATCCAGCAAACGAGCCTGCCTGACCCGCCCCGTCAACGGCTGGCGCTGGGCGATCGCCCAACGTTGGCTGTCAAATCCGCCTTCATTGAGCTTGCCATGTACCGGCCGCAGGCGCAGTTTCAATTGCCAACGCTGCCCGGCGCATAGCCGCTGCTGTTCGGGAGCCCACGTCGTGGTAAACGCCAGCGCAGGCGCCAACCAATGACCGTCGACCCGCTCGATACGCATCAGCGTCTGTTTACTGGCGGCGGGCTCCAGCGCGACGCTGCTCACCTGCACCACCGCCGTCACGTCCGGCATGCGAGTTAAGCGATCCATTTGCCCGATCAGGCTGCCGGCGTTGAAAACCGCCCATATGAATCCCAATCCCAGGCAGGCCAAATAGCGGCAGAATGGCCTGCGCGTGCGCAGCAGTAAACAGACAACAAGCACGAGCGGCCACAGCTGCCATTGCTCAGGCAACTGCGGTAACACCAACAGCGGCAGGATGCCGCAGATAACGGCGAATATCGCCAGATCAAGCGAAATTTTGATCGCTCTTCTCCCATCGGCTCCGCCATGAGCAAAAGCGCATCACGGCAAGCAAGCAGGATCATTCAGGCGACATGTCACCGCCAGCGGGCTTTAACGAAGATGCGGTTAACATGGCAGGATAAGAGAGATCTATGCAGGAGCCACATCGTAAATGCGGCGTAGTACGCAACTCGCGAGCATATCGCGGAGAATCGCAGGCGAAAAAAACGGCGCCTTACAGGCACCGTTTTATATTCTTTTCAAGCAACAACGCTATGATCAGTCAGCGACTAGCCATAGATATTGGCGCGGTCACGCAACTCTTTGCCTGGTTTGAAGTGAGGAACGTATTTGCCGTCCAGCTCGACTTTGTCACCGGTTTTCGGGTTGCGGCCTACACGCGGGGCACGGTAGTGAAGAGAAAAACTGCCGAATCCGCGGATCTCAATGCGTTCGCCCTCGGCCAGCGTAGCGGCCATGTGCTCAAGCATCTCTTTCACTGCATCCTCAACGGCCTTCGCCGGAATATGAGATTGCTGGCCAGCAAGTCTTTCAATAAGTTCAGACTTGGTCATAGTACCTCCAAGCTTTGCAGCTAAACTACCGTATCGGGGCGGTCAGCGACCGCCCCCCGTCATTACTCGCCTTTAGCCGCTTTGAAAGCTTCAGCCATTGCGTTAGAGAAGTTGCC
Organism: Serratia nematodiphila DZ0503SBS1; assembly: GCF_000738675.1. Lineage (NCBI taxonomy): Bacteria > Pseudomonadati > Pseudomonadota > Gammaproteobacteria > Enterobacterales > Yersiniaceae > Serratia > Serratia nematodiphila. The sequence continues at coordinate 4,305,497 of NZ_JPUX01000001.1, forward strand.
TTCTTCCTGTTTGTTGTTAACAGTTGCGATGGCGTCTTTCTCGTCAGCTTCGTCCTTAGCACGCACGGACAGGCTTACAACGCGGTTCTTACGGTCAACGCCGGTGAATTTAGCTTCAACTTCGTCACCTACGTTCAGAACCAGAGTTGCATCTTCAATGCGGTCGCGAGAGGCTTCAGATGCACGCAGGTAACCTTCTACGCCGCCTGCCAATTCAACTGTAGCACCTTTGGCGTCAACTGCAGTGACTTTACCAGTAACAATAGCACCTTTCTTGTTCATAGACAGGTAGTTATTGAACGGGTCTTCAGCCAGTTGCTTCACGCCCAGGGAGATACGCTCGCGCTCTGCGTCAACTTGCAGAACAACCGCAGCGATTTCGTCGCCTTTCTTGTATTCACGTACTGCTTCTTCGCCTGCAACGTTCCAGGAGATGTCAGACAGGTGAACCAGGCCGTCGATGCCGCCGTCCAGGCCGATGAAGATACCGAAGTCAGTGATAGACTTGATTTTACCTTCAACGCGGTCGCCCTTGTTGTGGGTTTCTGCGAACTGCTGCCATGGGTTGGATTTGCACTGCTTCAGGCCCAGGGAGATACGACGACGTTCTTCATCGATGTCCAGAACCATCACTTCCACTACGTCGCCCACGTTAACAACTTTGGACGGATGGATGTTTTTGTTGGTCCAATCCATTTCAGAAACGTGTACCAGACCTTCAACGCCTTCTTCGATTTCTACGAAGCAGCCGTAATCAGTCAGGTTGGTTACACGGCCAGTCAGCTTGGTACCTTCTGGGTAACGTTTCGCGATAGCAACCCATGGATCTTCGCCCAGCTGTTTCAGGCCCAGGGATACACGAGTACGCTCGCGGTCGAACTTCAGCACTTTAACAGTGATTTCATCGCCAACATTGACGATTTCGCTTGGGTGCTTAACGCGTTTCCAAGCCATGTCAGTGATGTGCAGCAGGCCGTCTACGCCGCCCAGATCAACGAATGCACCGTAGTCAGTGAGGTTCTTAACGATACCTTTAACTTCCATGCCTTCCTGCAGGTTTTCCAGCAGTTGATCGCGCTCAGCGCTGTTCTCGGATTCGATAACCGCACGGCGAGAAACGACAACGTTGTTGCGCTTCTGATCCAGCTTGATGACTTTGAACTCAAGCTCTTTGCCTTCCAGGTGCAGAGTGTCACGTACCGGACGCACGTCAACCAGGGAACCTGGCAGGAACGCGCGGATGCCGTTCAGCTCGACGGTGAAGCCACCCTTCACTTTGCCGTTGATAACACCGGTTACAGTCTCAGCTTCTTCGTAGGCTTTTTCCAGCGTGATCCAAGCTTCGTGACGCTTAGCTTTCTCACGGGACAGCAGGGTTTCACCGAAGCCGTCTTCAACAGCATCCAGAGCAACGTCAACTTCGTCACCAACCTGGATTTCCAGCTCGCCCTGGGCGTTTTTGAATTGCTCAGCCGGGATGGCAGACTCAGATTTCAGACCGGCGTCAACCAGTACGATATCTTTGTCGATAGCAACAACGACGCCACGAACGATGGAACCCGGGCGGGTTTCGATTTCTTTTAAGGATTCTTCAAAGAGTTGAGCGAAAGATTCAGTCATGTTGTTAATCTTCAGGGTTCTTTAGTTTAACGTCCATTTAGCGTCCCGCCGAATGGGGTTGTTTCACATACCCCGCCATTGGCTCCATGCCGACAGGGTTTAAGGTTACAGGGGTAAAATTTTACCCGATATATTGCGATACCGCTATGACAAATATGACAAAAAGCCAATAGCGCCGCCGCGCTTATTGCTGCGGCAACGCCAACACTTTCTGTGCATACGTCAACGCCTGCCGGATCACTTCTTCGATCGACATGCTGGTAGAATCCAGCACGAGGGCGTCAGAAGCGGGCACCAGAGGCGCGATAGGCCGATTACGGTCACGGTCGTCCCGTTCCTTTATCTCGGCTAAAAGACGTTCAAAGTTAACATTAAAGCCTTTCTCCTGCAACTGCAGCATGCGGCGGTGCGCGCGCTCCTCCGAGCTGGCGTCGAGGAAAATCTTGACCGGCGCGTCAGGGAACACCACCGTGCCCATGTCGCGGCCATCGGCAATCAGGCCGGGCGCCTCGCGGAATGCGCGCTGGCGGCGCAGCAACGCCTCGCGCACGCGCGGAAACGCCGCAGCTTGCGACGCGGTGTTGCCGACGGTTTCGGTGCGGATCTCATTACTGACGTCCTCACCTTCCAAAATCACCTGCAGCTTGCCGTCCTGGGCAACGAAGCGAACATCGAGATGTGCGGCCAGCGGAACCAGCGCTTCCTCAGAAGTGATATCCACCTGATGATGCAACGCCGCCAGCGCCAGCACGCGATAGATCGCGCCGGAGTCCAGCAAACGCCAACCAAGGGACTCGGCCAACGCTTTACACAGCGTGCCTTTGCCCGCGCCACTTGGTCCATCAACGGTTATCACCGGGGCTGTAGCCGTCATTTCTCTCTCCTTCAGGTAGAAAACCTCACAGAGGCACGGCGTGCTTCGACTCGAAGCCCGTGAGCTCTGTCACCTGCCCAATCAGGGGCAAATACGGTGGCGTATTATACGCTGCCCTACGGCGATCTGTTACCCTGGAACTATCCGGTTGTTGAAAATAAGCGCACAACCGCGAAAAAGTATAGAAGAAACGCCGGTCGCCAAAGGTTAAAAACGATAAAGGCCCGCAAAGGGGCCTTAAAATAAACGATTTGACGGGTTACGCCAGCTGGCTGATGCGCGCCAGCTGTTCGAAATAATCCGGGAAGGTCTTCGCGGTGCATTTCGGATCGAGAATGGTGACCGGCGTATCCGACAGCGCCACCAGCGAGAAGCACATTGCCATGCGGTGATCATTGTAGGTGCCGATCTCGGCGAACTGCAGTTTGGCCGGCGGCACGACGTGAATGTAGTCTTCGCCTTCGTCCACTTCCGCCCCCACTTTACGCAGCTCGGTGGCCATCGCCGCCAGACGGTCGGTCTCCTTCACCCGCCAGTTGTAGATATTGCGGATGGTGGTCGGCCCCTCGGCGAACAGCGCTGCGGTGGCGATGGTCATCGCCGCGTCGGGAATGTGGTTCATGTCCATGTCGATGCCGCGCAGTTCACCGCGGCTGCACTCGATGAAATCGTCGCCCCAGGTGATGCGCGCGCCCATTTTCTCCAGCACGTCGGCAAACTTGGTGTCGCCCTGCACGCTTTTGCGGCCGATGCCGGTCACGCGCACGGTGCCGCCCTTGATCGCCGCCGCCGCCAGGAAGTAAGAGGCGGAAGAAGCGTCGCCCTCAACCAGGTAATCGCCCGGCGCGATATACGTCTGGCGCCCCTGGATATGGAATACCCGGTAGTTGTCATGGCTCACCGATACGCCGAAGGTGCGCATCAGATGCAGCGTAATGTCGATGTACGGCTTGGAAACCAGCTCGCCCTTGATGTGGATCTGCGTATCCTGCGGCGCCAGGGGCGCGGTCATCAGCAACGCGGTCAGGAACTGGCTGGAGACGCTGCCGTCAACGGTGACGTCGCCGCCCAGGAAACCGCCGCGCAGGCGAATCGGCGGGTAATCGGTCTGTTCGAGGTAATCAATCTGCGCCCCGCCCTGGCGCAACGCGTCCACCAGATGGCCGATCGGGCGTTCTTTCATGCGGGGTTCCCCGGTCAGCACCACGTCGCCTTCACCTAGGCACAGCGCCGCCGCCAGTGGGCGCATCGCGGTGCCGGCATTGCCGAGGAACAGTTCCAGCGGTTGGTTGGCCACCAACGGCCCGGCCACGCCGGTCACTTCACACACGGTGCGGTCGGCGGAAAGCCGGTAGTTCACACCCAACGCCTGCAGCGCATTCAGCATATGACGCACGTCGTCGCTGTCCAGCAGGTTGGTCAGCCGGGTCGTTCCCTCCGCCAGCGCCGCCAGCAGCAGAGCGCGGTTAGAAACGCTCTTCGAGCCGGGTAAGTTGACGGTGCCATTGACCAGGGCGACCGGTTGTAACGTCAGGGAATCCACCATGTGAACAAAACTCTCCAATTCTGATAAACGAAACGGCTCCGGAATAATGCCGGAGCCGCTTTAATGCAAAAGGACAACAGCCTGAGGCCGCCCGCGCCTGGCGGGCTGCCGGAATCAACCGTGACGACGTTCGAAGTCGGCCATGAAGTCGGTCAGCGCCTGGACGCCGGCCAGCGGCATGGCATTGTAAATAGAAGCGCGCATGCCGCCAACTACCCGGTGGCCTTTCAGCGCCTGCAGGCCGATAGCCTCGGCTTCGCTGAGGAACACCTTGTCCAGCGCCGCATCGGCCAGCTGGAACGGCACGTTCATCCAGGAACGGTTGGCGATGGCAACCTGGCTGCGGTAGAAGTCGGATTTATCGATGGTCGCGTACAGCAGCTCGGCCTTAGCCTGATTGCGTTTTTGCATCTCCACCAGGCCGCCCTGCTCTTTCAGCCATTTGAACACCAGCCCGGACAGGTACCAGGCGAAGGTCGGCGGGGTATTGAACATCGAATCGTTCTCGGCCAACACGGTGTAATCGAGGATCGACGGCACTTCTTTACGCGCCTTGCCCAACAGATCGTCACGCACGATCACCAGCGTCAGACCGGCCGGGCCGATATTTTTCTGCGCGCCGGCGTAAATCACGCCGAAGCGGCTGACGTCGAGCGGGCGGGACAGGATGGTCGAGGAGTAATCGCCGATCACCACTTTGTCGCCGAAGTCCGGCGTTTCATCGATGGCCACGCCGTCGATGGTCTCATTCGGGCAATAGTGCACATAAGCCGCGTCGGCGCTGAGCTGCCACTCTTTCATCGGCTTGATGCCGCTCAGGCCGTCGATGCGGGTTTTCACGTCGATGACGTTCGGGGCGCAATACTTTTCCGCTTCCTTGATGGCGCTGTGCGCCCAATAGCCGCCGTCGATATAGTCGGCGGTGGCCTTGTCGCCCAGCAGGTTCAGCGGCAGCGCTGCGAACTGCGCGCGGGCGCCGCCGTGGCAAAACAGCACTTTATAGTTGGAGGGGACTTTCAGCAGATCGCGCAGATCCTGTTCCGCCTGCTCGGCAACGGCGATGAATTCTTTGCTGCGGTGACTGATCTCCATCACAGACGTTCCCAGGCCGTGCCAGTTGCACAGTTCCTGTTCCGCACGACGCAACACTTCCACCGGCAGCATCGCCGGGCCAGAGCTAAAATTATAAACCTGAGTCATTTCCCCTCACCACATTCACTGTTCGCCGCAGAAAAGCGACCTGTCGAAAAGACACCCGAAGTTAACGCTCGCGTTAACCAACCTATCGGTTTTATCACTCACGCCCCATGGCTGCAACGCTTATTCGCCCGTCGGCGGCAAACGGCCGTGCCGGGTGATGACAGGCTCTGCGGCCGTCGCGATTGTTTGGACGATAAAACCCTGTGACATGGGGAAATTCAGCGGGTTAACGCGGTGTTTTATGCTGTATTCAGCCAAGATGGCTGCGGGAGCCCGGATGGCCCCCGCAGGAGAGGAAACGATCAGTACTGATTAAACATCTGCTGGATCTGCTTCGCGTCTTTGGTTTGCGTCAGCGCCAGCTGCAGCAGAATGCGCGCCTTTTGCGGATTCAGCGTGCCGGCGGCCACGAAGCCGTACTTGGCGTCGTCCACTTCCGCATCCTCGGTGGTGGCGCCGGTCGGCACGCGCGAAGAACGCACCACCGCCACGCCGTTGTGCGCCGCCGTCGCCAGGGTGTCGAACACGGTTTTATACAGGTTGCCGTTGCCGACCCCGGCGCTGACGATGCCCTGATAGCCTTCGGCGATCAGCGCCTTGGCCGGCGCATCGGAGGCGTTGGCGTAGTTGTAGACGATGCCGACCTTCGGCAGCTCGTTCAGCTTGCTGACGTCGAACGGCGTCTCCCGGGTATGCTTACGCTGCGGCGAGCGCTGGTAATCGATCTTGCCGTTGTGGATATACCCCAGCGGGCCGTAGTTTGGCGACTGGAAGGTCTGCACGGCGGTGGTATTAGTCTTGGTGACGTCACGCGCGTCCAGCACGGTGTCGTTCATCGCCACCAGCACCCCGCGGTTGGCCGATTGCGGATCCGCCGCCGTCACCACCGCGTTATACAGGTTGAACGGACCGTCGGCGCTCATCGCCGTCGCCGGCCGCATCGCCCCCACCAACACCACCGGCTTGTCGCATTTCACCGTCAAATCAAGGAAATAGGCCGTCTCTTCCAGCGTATCGGTGCCGTGAGTGATGACGAAGCCGTCGGTTTTGCCGCAGTCGGCGTCAATTTTCTTCGCCAGCGTCAGCCAGACCTGATCGTTCATGTCCTGCGAGCCGATGTTCACCACCTGCTCCCCCTGCACGTTGGCGATATCCTTCAGCGCCGGCACCGCATCGACCAACGCCTCGACGCCAAGCTTGCCCGCGGTATAGTTGGATTTCGTCGCCGAATCGCCGCCGCCGGCGATAGTGCCGCCGGTCGCCAGCAGGGTGATGTTGGGCAGCGCCAGCGCCGAGGCGCTGACGCCGGTCAACAAGAGGGTTAACGCGCTGAGTTTCACTGATTTCATTAGATTTCTCCGTGACAGATAACTTGCTGAATTATGGTCTTTATCCTTAAAAAAACTGTGACTTTGCCACCGCTTTAGGAATACGTGGAGCTCCAGCGTAAAACCCCGTATCATTGCGCGTTTTTAGTACGCGCAAAAAGTGAAGACAATGACGCAAACTTTTATCCCCGGTAAAGACGCCGCCCTGGAAGACTCCATCTCCCGTTTCCAGCAGAAACTGAGCGATCTCGGTTTCAACATCGAAGAAGCCTCCTGGCTGAACCCGGTGCCGCACGTGTGGTCGGTGCACATCCGCGATCGCGATTGCCCGCTGTGCTTCACCAACGGCAAAGGCGCCAGCAAAAAAGCCGCGCTGGCCTCCGCGCTGGGTGAATATTTCGAGCGCCTGTCCACCAACTACTTCTTCGCCGATTTCTATCTGGGCAAGCAGATCGCCGAAGGCGACTTCGTGCACTATCCGAATGAGAAATGGTTCCCGATCCCTGAAGACGACGCGCTGCCGGCCGGCATCCTCGACGAACGTCTGCACGCCTTCTACGATCCGCAGCAAGAGCTGAGCGCCAGCGATCTGGTCGATCTGCAGTCCGGCAACGCCGATCGCGGCGTGTGTGCACTGCCGTTTACCCGTCAGTCCGACCAGCAAACCGTGTACATCCCGATGAATATCATCGGCAACCTGTATGTTTCCAACGGCATGTCCGCCGGCAACACCGCCAACGAAGCGCGCGTGCAGGGCCTGTCGGAAGTGTTCGAGCGTTATGTGAAAAACCGCATCATCGCCGAATCCATCAGCCTGCCGGCGATCCCGGACGAGGTGCTGAACCGCTATCCGGGCGTGGTGGAAGCCATCGCCAAGTTGGAAGAGGAAGGTTTCCCGATCCTCTCCTATGACGCCTCGCTGGGCGGCAACTACCCGGTGATCTGCGTGGTGCTGTTCAACCCGACCAACGGCACCTGCTTCGCTTCATTCGGCGCGCACCCGGACTTCGGCGTGGCGCTGGAGCGCACGGTAACCGAACTGCTGCAGGGCCGCAGCCTGAAAGATCTCGACGTGTTCACCGCGCCGACCTTCGATGACGAAGAAGTGGCGGAACACACCAACCTGGAAACGCACTTCATCGACTCCAGCGGCCTGATCTCCTGGGATCTGTTCAAGCAGGACGCGGACTATCCGTTCGTTGACTGGAACTTCAGCGGCAGCACGCAGGAAGAGTTCGCCACCCTGATGAGCATCTTCGACAAGGAAGACGCGGAAGTGTACATCGCCGACTACGAGCACCTGGGCGTCTACGCTTGCCGCATCATCGTGCCGGGCATGTCCGATATCTACCCGGCGGAAGACCTGCTGCTGGCTAACAACAGCATGGGGGCGCACCTGCGCGATACACTGCTGGCGCTGCCGGGCAGCGAGTGGGAGCCGGAAGAATACCTGGCGCTGATCGAGCAGTTGGACGACGAAGGGCTGGACGATTTCACCCGCGTACGCGAACTGCTTGGCATTGCCAGCGGCAAAGACAACGCCTGGTATACCCTGCGCGTGGGCGAGCTGAAGTCGATGCTGGCGCTGGCGGGCGGCGATCTGGATCAGGCGCTGATCTGGACCGAATGGACGCAGGACTTCAACGCCTCGGTGCTGAGCCCGGCGCGCAGCAACTACTACCGCTGCCTGCAAACGCTGCTGCTGCTGGCGCAGGAGCCTGAACGCGAAGCGGCGCAGTACTATACCGCGTTCGTGAAGATGTACGGCCAGGAAGCGGTCGACGCCGCCTCCGCCGCCATCAGCGGTGAAGAGCGCTTCAACGGGCTGTTCGCCGTCGATGCCGATCTGAAGGCGCTGCCGGCCCATCAGGCGCTGCTGGCGGCTTACGAGAAGCTGCAGGCGGCCAAACGCCGCCACTGGGCCAAGGCCTAAGCATCATCAGGGGATACTGCCACTTTGGGAGTACCCCTGTTGCCAAACGCCGCACTCCGTTGCGGCGTTTTCAATTTTGCGGTTTATTTCAACGCATTCGGTTTTATTTTTTCGCCGGGAAATAGGTGGTTAAACGACCATAAAAATAAATAAACCGTCAATTGTTGCCGGACGGTGAAATAATAATTAACCGATAATTAAACTTTCAGCGCCGCGCGGCGACAAAACGCCTAAAAATTTAACTTTACTCCACGCCGACCACTCGGTGGATTCAAAAAAATTTGCAAACATTAAAAAATTGTTTTTTATTAAAAATCAATAAATTAACCATAAAAACCACACAAAAAACACGTCATTTCACCGCTCTACTTCCCCGCCTTATGATCCAAATCAAATTTTCCCCTATACTGCTTTGCTAGTATCTCATTGCGTTGTTTTAACCCTTAAGAGCGAGAGTTAGTTTGAAAACTGACAGCCCCTTCGATCTGATTTTACCTGCGGCAACGGCGAAAATCGCTGAAGATGCCGGCGTGTATAAAGCCACCAAACATCCGCTGAAAACGTTTTATTTGGCGATCACCGCCGGTGTCTTCATTTCCATCGCATTCGTCTTCTACATCACGGCGACCACCGGCACCGCCGGCGTGCCTTTCGGGCTGGCGAAACTGGTCGGCGGCATCTGCTTCTCTCTCGGGTTAATGCTGGTGGTGGTGTCGGGCGCCGACCTGTTCACCTCTACCGTGCTTATCGTCATCGCCAAGGCCAGCGGCCGCATCAGCTGGGGCCAGCTGGGCGCCAACTGGCTGAACGTTTATCTCGGCAACCTGGTCGGCGCGCTGTTCTTCGTGGCGCTGATCTGGTTCTCCGGCGAGTATATGGTCGCCAACGGCCAGTGGGGCCTGAATGTCCTGCAAACCGCAGACCACAAGCTGCATCACACCTTCATCGAAGCCGTGTGCCTCGGCATTCTGGCCAACCTGATGGTCTGCCTGGCGGTCTGGATGAGCTACTCCGGCCGCACCCTGACCGACAAGATGCTCGCCATGGTGCTGCCGGTCGGGATGTTTGTCGCCAGCGGTTTCGAGCACAGCATCGCCAACATGTTTATGATCCCTATGGGCATCGTGGTCAAACACTTCGCCACGCCGGAATTCTGGCAAGCCGTAGGGGCGGTACCTGAGCAATTCGCTCATCTGACAGTAAGCAACTTCATCATCGACAACCTGATTCCGGTCACCCTCGGTAACATCATCGGCGGTGGTCTGCTGGTTGGGTTGACTTACTGGGTAATTTATCTGCGCGGGGGCCGCGAGCAGCACTAAGCTGTGAGTAACCGCGCGCAGAGTTAGAAATCCACAATCAAAGGTAGGTGTACAATGACCGAACTTAACGAGAAATTAGCCAACGCTTGGGAAGGTTTCAGCAAGGGTGACTGGCAGAATGAAGTCAACGTTCGTGACTTCATCCAGAAAAACTACACGCCTTATGAGGGTGACGAATCCTTCCTGGCTGGCGCTACTCAAGCCACCACCACCTTGTGGGACAAGGTTATGGAAGGGATCAAACTGGAAAACCGCACTCATGCGCCGGTTGATTTCGACACCAACGTTGCTTCAACCATCGTTTCTCACGACGCGGGTTACATCGCCAAAGAGCTGGAAACCATCGTGGGTCTGCAGACCGACGCCCCTCTGAAACGCGCGCTGATCCCGTTCGGCGGCATCAAAATGGTCGAAGGTTCGTGCAAAGTGTACGGCCGCGAACTGGATCCGCAGCTGAAAAAAGTGTTCACCGAATACCGCAAAACCCACAACCAGGGCGTATTCGACGTTTACACCAAAGACATCCTGAACTGCCGTAAATCCGGCGTGCTGACCGGTCTGCCGGACGCCTACGGCCGCGGCCGCATCATCGGCGACTACCGCCGCGTGGCGCTGTACGGTATCGACTTCCTGATGGCCGACAAGCTGAACCAGTTCAAATCGCTGCAGGAAAAACTGGAAAACGGCGAAGACCTGGAAATGACCATCCAGCTGCGCGAAGAGATCGCTGAACAGCATCGCGCTCTGGCTCAGATCAAAGAGATGGCCGCCAAATACGGTTACGACATCTCCGGCCCAGCCACCAGCGCGCAAGAAGCGGTGCAGTGGACCTACTTCGGCTACCTGGCCGCGGTGAAATCCCAGAACGGCGCCGCCATGTCCTTCGGCCGCGTGTCCACCTTCCTCGACGTGTTCATCGAGCGCGACATCAAGGCGGGCAAACTGACCGAAGAACAAGCGCAGGAGCTGATCGACCACCTGGTGATGAAACTGCGTATGGTGCGCTTCCTGCGTACCCCTGAGTACGATGAGCTGTTCTCCGGCGACCCAATCTGGGCGACTGAGTCCCTGGCCGGTATGGGCGTCGACGGCCGTACCCTGGTCACCAAAAACAGCTTCCGCTTCCTGAATACCCTGTACACCATGGGGCCGTCTCCGGAACCGAACATGACCATCCTGTGGTCTGAGAAGCTGCCGCTGAACTTCAAGAAATTCGCGGCGAAAGTGTCCATCGACACCTCTTCCGTACAGTACGAAAACGACGACCTGATGCGCCCTGACTTCAACAACGATGACTATGCCATCGCTTGCTGCGTCAGCCCGATGATCGTCGGCAAACAAATGCAGTTCTTCGGCGCCCGCGCCAACCTGGCGAAAACCATGCTGTACGCCATCAACGGCGGCGTTGACGAAAAACTGAAACTGCAGGTCGGCCCGAAAGAAGCGCCGATGATGGACGAAGTGCTGGACTATGACAAAGTCATGGCGCGCATGGACCACTTTATGGATTGGCTGGCCAAGCAGTACGTGACCGCGCTGAACATCATTCACTACATGCACGACAAGTACAGCTACGAAGCTGCGCTGATGGCGCTGCATGACCGTGACGTTTATCGCACCATGGCTTGCGGCATCGCCGGTCTGTCCGTGGCGGCCGACTCCCTGTCCGCCATCAAGTACGCGAAAGTCACCACCATTCGCGACGAAGACGGCCTGGCTATCGACTTCAAAGTGGAAGGCGAGTATCCGCAGTTCGGTAACAACGACGCCCGCGTCGATGACATCGCCTGCGACCTGGTGGAACGTTTCATGAAGAAAATTCAGAAACTGCGCACCTACCGCAACGCGGTACCGACCCAGTCCGTACTGACCATCACCTCCAACGTGGTGTACGGTAAGAAAACCGGTAACACCCCGGATGGCCGCCGCGCCGGCGCACCGTTCGGCCCAGGCGCCAACCCGATGCACGGCCGCGACCAGAAAGGCGCAGTAGCCTCCCTGACCTCGGTAGCCAAACTGCCGTTTGCCTACGCGAAAGACGGGATCTCCTACACCTTCTCCATCGTGCCTAACGCGCTGGGTAAAGACGACGACGTGCGTAAAGCCAACCTGGCGGGCCTGATGGATGGCTACTTCCACCATGAAGCCTCCATCGAAGGCGGCCAGCACCTGAACGTCAACGTAATGAACCGCGAAATGCTGCTGGACGCGATGGAAAACCCTGAGAAATACCCTCAGCTGACCATCCGCGTCTCCGGTTACGCCGTGCGCTTCAACTCGCTGACCAAAGAGCAACAGCAGGACGTCATTACTCGTACCTTCACTCAAACGATGTAATGCGCCAGCCGGGCGGGAAACCGCCCGGTAGCAACGTCAGGGCCGGTTCTGCCGGCCCTTTTCTCCCACCGCTCTCCCCTGACTCTGTACGAGTCTGTTTTGCCGGACATCTATACTGAATGGATAGCCGGCAAAACAGTTATCCGGCAACTGACCGGCCGACAGGCATCATTACCCCCGGTGGCGGGCTCACCCCGCCACTGCATCGCAGATACCTGGCCGGCGGCCACGCGCCTATTTTTAGACTGCGTTTGACAGTCAATATTGGAGAAAAACCCGCAATGTCAGTAACTGGTCGCATCCACTCCTTCGAATCCTGCGGCACCGTCGACGGGCCAGGGATCCGCTTTATCGTCTTCTTCCAGGGCTGCCTGATGCGCTGCCTCTATTGCCATAACCGCGACACCTGGGATACCCACGGCGGCAAAGAAGTGACCGTCGAAGAGCTGATGAAAGACGCGGTGGCCTACCGCCACTTCATGAATGCCTCTGGCGGCGGCGTGACCGCATCCGGCGGCGAAGCGATCCTGCAGGCTGAATTCGTGCGCGACTGGTTCCGCGCCTGCCATGCCGAAGGCATCAATACCTGCCTGGATACCAACGGCTTCGTGCGCCGCTACGATCCGGTGATCGACGAGCTGCTGGACACCACCGATCTGGTGATGCTGGACCTGAAACAGATGAACGATGAGATCCATCAGAATCTGGTCGGCGTCTCCAACCACCGCACGCTGGAATTCGCCCGCTACCTGGCGAAACGCAACCAGCGCACCTGGATCCGCTACGTGGTGGTGCCGGGTTGGTCAGACGACGATAAGTCGGCACATCTGTTGGGCGAGTTCACCAAAGACATGACCAACATCGAGAAAATCGAGCTGCTGCCCTACCACGAGCTGGGCAAACACAAATGGGTGGCGATGGGGGAAGAGTACAAGCTGGACGGCGTACATCCGCCGAAGGCCGAGACCATGGATCGCGTCAAAGGCATCCTGGAAAGCTACGGCCACAAAGTCATTTACTGATTGGCGCAGCGCCAAAGAAAAACCGGCTCATAGCCGGTTTTTTTATGCTCAGGCGGCGGCGAACGGCGTGTGATGGTGATCCGGCTTCTGCTTCTTCAGCAGCATCAGCAGGTAAACCAGCGCCACGGCGGCGATCATCACGAACAGCACGCGATCGGAGTAGTTTTGCATCAGCAGCGCCGTCATCGACGGGCCCAGCAGGCTGCCTATGGTGTAACTCATCAGCAGCGCCTGGTTCATCGCCACCAGCTCGTGCGGCAGCGCCTTCTCGCAGGCCCAGGACATCGCCACCGGGTACAGGGTAAAGCCGGCGCAACCGAGGATGAACAGCGAAGGCGCCATGGCGTAGTTGCCGAGCATCGCCACGCTGGCGAGGATCACTACGAACACCTGAATGCGCAGCACCAGCAGACGCCCGTAACGATCGGCCAGGCGACCAACCGGCCATTGGCCGACGATGCCGGAGCTGACCAGCAGCGCCATCCAGTAGCCGACGTTGGCGTCGCTCATGCCTTGATGAGAGAGGTACAGCGGCATCAGGCCGTACAGCGAACCGAGCACGATGCCGGAGATGATGCAGCCGTTGATGCCGAGGCGCGCGCTGCGGCGCCTCAACATTGTCCACACCGCCGCCTGCTGCGGCTCGTCTTCATGGCGGTTGACCCGCGCGAACAGCATCGGCAGCATGGCGCTGATTACGATGGCGGTCACCCACGGCACCACGTGCAGCAATTCGGTCGAGGTCATGCTCAACAGTAACTGGCCGGTCACCGTACCGAGGTAATAGACAATCATATAGGCCGCCAGCAGTTGGCCGCGGTTGCTGAGATTACCGCTGCGCAGCAGCGCGCTTTCCACAATCACCCAGATCCAGGCGCAACCGACGCCGGCGAAGAAGCGCCAGCCCAGCCAGCTCCAGAAATCGATCGACAGCACCATGCCGGCGGTCGCGGCGGCGAACAACAAACAGGAGAGATGGTAGCTGCGGGTGAAGCCGACGCGCTGGATCAGTTTGCCCGCCACCAACGTGCCCAACAGGTTGCCGCTGAAATAAGAGGAGCTGACCATTCCCACTTGCCAGGTCGACAGCTGAGCATGGGTTAACCAAAGAGGCACTAACGTATTCAAAACGGCAATGGATACCGTGAGCAACAACAGGCCGCAGAGCAACAGGAGCACTGGGCGGGAGTAAGCGGACATAGTGAAATTGTGACCGAACGCGCAATGAGAGTGCGCGCATCATGCCACTGGCGATAAAAAAGTCAATCGCCTCTTATCATTCCAGCGCACGATTTGTTTCCGCCCAAACGACCGAAAAAGCGTTATGCTCAGCGCAGAGCGGATTTGACGACGGAGAAGCAAGATGAGTCAGGCAAATAATGCGGCGGTCGAGACCTTGCTGGCGGACATCGGCAGCACGCACGGCGAGCTGCTGGAGATCGTACAACAGGTGCGCCGGGTCGCCGCGGCGAGCGGCAGCGGCGTCACCGAATCGGTCAAATACGGCGGCATCATGTTCTCGCATACTCAATTTTTCTGCGGCGTTTTCGCCTACCGCAATCACGTCACGGTGGAATTCGGCCAAGGGCACCGACTGGAAGATCGTTATCACCAGCTCGAGGGCAGCGGCCAGTATCGGCGGCACATCAAGCTTCACTCGCCCGACGAGGTTAAAAGCAAGCATCTGGCCGACTACATTAAACAGGCTTATACGCTGGCGAAAGGCTGAATTCTCGACATAAAAAAAGCGCCCGCAGGCGCTTTTTTCTAGTGATTGGCTGTTCAGCCGATATATTCCAGGCCACCCATATAAGGGCGCAGCACTTCAGGCACCTGAATACGGCCGTCGGCCTGCTGGTAGTTCTCCAGCACCGCCACCAAGGTACGGCCAACCGCCAGGCCGGAGCCGTTCAGCGTATGGACCAGACGCGGTTTCTTGTCGGCCTTGCTGCGGCAGCGAGCCTGCATGCGGCGCGCCTGGAAGTCCCACATGTTGGAGCAGGACGAGATCTCGCGGTAGGTGTTCTGCGCCGGCAGCCACACTTCCAGATCGTAAGTCTTGCAGGCGCCAAAGCCCATGTCGCCGGTGCACAGCAGCACCTTGCGGTAAGGCAGGTTCAGCAGCTGCAGCACTTTTTCCGCGTGGCCGGTCAGCTCTTCCAGGGCATCCATCGAATCTTCCGGACGGACGATCTGCACCATTTCAACCTTGTCGAACTGGTGCATGCGGATCAAACCACGGGTGTCGCGGCCGTAAGAACCGGCTTCCGCACGGAAGCATGGCGTGTGTGCGGTCATCTTCAGCGGCAGAGATTCCTCTTCCACGATCTCGTCGCGCACCAGGTTGGTCAGCGGCACTTCCGCCGTTGGGATCAACGCGTAGTTGCTGCTGTCGGCTTCTTCTTCCAGCGGGCGGGTATGGAACAGATCTTCGCCGAACTTCGGCAGTTGGCCGGTGCCATACAGCGTGGCGTGGTTGACCAGATAAGGCACGTAGGCCTCCAGATAGCCATGCTGCTCGGTGTGCAGATCCAGCATGAACTGGGACAGCGCGCGGTGCATGCGGGCGATTTGCCCTTTCATCACCACGAAGCGTGAACCGGTCAGCTTAACCGCGGCGGCAAAATCCAGCCCGCCGGCCATTTCGCCCAGATCGACATGATCGCGCACCGCGAAGTCGTACTGGCGCGGTTCGCCCCAGCGGGTGACTTCCAGGTTTTCGCTGTCGTCTTTACCATCCGGCACCGCGTCGTCCGGCAGGTTAGGCAGCGTCAGAGCGTAATCGCGGATCTCGCTCTGCAGCGCATCCAGCGCCGCCTTGGCGGCATCCAGCTTGTCACCCAGCTCGTTCACTTCGCGACGCAGCGGCTCGATGTCTTCCCCACGCGCTTTGGCCGCGCCGATGGATTTCGATCGGGAGTTGCGTTCCGCTTGCAGCGTTTCAGTTTCTACCTGCAGAACTTTGCGGCGTTCTTCCTGCGAACGCAGCAGATCCAGATCGAGTTTAAAGCCTCGGCGAGCCAGTTTGACGGCGACTGCGTCTAGCTCATTACGCAGCAGATTGGGATCGAGCATGCTAATCCTGTGCTTGTTGTTATTGAAAGAAGTGTTGTTGTTCTATGCGGCTGATTTATAGCCGCATAAAAGAAGAGTGATACCCGCTAACCTTACCGCAACGGCCACGCTAGCGGTAGCGTTTTGTCGGGCTATTTTGATCCTGCTCAGCCAGCCATGCCAACTTTTCGCCGATTTTCCCTTCCAGCCCGCGCGAGGTCGGTTGGTAGTAGCGCGTATGGGCCATTTCGGGCGGGAAGTAGTTCTCACCGGCGGCGTAGGCGTTGGGTTCGTCGTGGGCGTAACGGTACTCCGCCCCCAGCCCCATTTCCTTCATCAGCTTGGTCGGCGCGTTGCGCAAATGCTCCGGCACGTCATAATCGGCCTGCTCTTTGGCGTCACGCATGGCGGCCTTGAACGCGGTGTAAACCGCGTTGCTCTTCGGCGCGCAGGCCAGGTAAACAATCGCCTGCGCGATGGCGCGCTCGCCCTCCGCCGGCCCCACGCGGGTGAAGCAATCCCAGGCGGCGATCGCCACCTGCATGCCGCGCGGATCGGCGTTGCCCACGTCTTCAGAGGCGATCGCCAACAGACGGCGCGCCACATAGAGCGGATCGCCGCCGGCGGTAATGATGCGCGCATACCAATACAGCGCGGCGTCCGGCGCCGAACCGCGCACCGATTTATGCAGCGCGGAAATCAGGTCGTAATAACGGTCGCCCTTGTTGTCGAAGCGCGCGCTGCGCTCGCCCGACACCTCTTTCAGCAGCTGCGGCGTCAGCACCCGCACGCCTTTGGCGTCGATCTCCGCCATGTCCGCCATCATTTCCAGGCTGTTCAACGCCCGGCGCGCATCGCCGCCCACCAACTCCGACAGCAGGCGGCGCGTTTCCGCCGGCAGCTCGACGTTCTGATCGCCAAAGCCGCGCGCCTTGTCGCTCATCGCCTGATCCAGCACCTGGCCGATATCTTCGGCGGTCAGCGCCTTAAGCAGATACACGCGGGCGCGGGACAGCAGCGCCGAGTTCAGTTCGAACGACGGGTTTTCGGTGGTGGCGCCGATAAAGGTGATGGTGCCGTCTTCGATATGCGGCAGGAAAGCGTCCTGCTGACTTTTGTTGAAGCGGTGCACTTCGTCGACGAACAGGATGGTGCGGCGGCCGGCGTCGCGGTTTTGCCGCGCCCGTTCGATCGCCTCGCGGATCTCCTTGATGCCGGAGGTCACGGCGGAGATCCGTTCGACATCCGCCTGGCCATAACGGCCGATCAGCTCTGCCAACGTCGTCTTCCCGGTGCCCGGCGGCCCCCATAAAATCATCGAGTGCAGTTGCCCGGCCTCAATGGCGCGCGGCAGCGGCTTGCCGGCGGCCAGCAGGTGTTGCTGGCCGATATACTGCGCCAGCGTGGTCGGCCGCATGCGCGCGGCCAACGGCTGGAACTCGTTCTGGGAAAAATCGAGCGACAGATTATTACTCACTTGCACCTCACTGGCGCTGGTCGTCCAGCGTCACCCCCTTCGGCGGGGTAAATTTGAATTTGGCCGGATCGGCGGCAACGTTCTGCTGGCTTTTCAGCGTATAAGCACTACGCTGGCCATCCTGCTCCACCGCGGCGAAGCTGCGAATGGTGCCGCTGTTGGTCACGCTGATGGCGAATTGCTTCAGGTTGCCGCTGGCGGATTTTGGCGTTAATTCGAAATCATCGCCCTTTTGCTTCACGTTGTACTGTTTCCAGTCGCTGGCATTATTGCGGGTGATCAGCATAAACGGCGTATTGCCGGTGGCGTTCTTCAACCAGGTCGCCGTCACCTGCTCGACGAACGGGTTGTAAAACCACAGGGTTTGGCCATCGGAGACCAGCACGCTCTCATCGGGTGAGGTCATGTGCCAGTTGAACAGGTTCGGCCGCTTCACCCACAGCTCGCCTTCACCCTGTTGCACCGCGGCACCTTCGGCGCTGGTCACGGTTTGCGAGAAGCTGGCGTGGAAACTGTTCACCTTCGCCAGGCGACTTTGCAGATCCTGTGCGGCATCGGCCAGCACGGAGGTAGAAGCGAATCCCGAGAGCAGACAGCAGGCAACTAACAGTTTTTTCATTATTCCAGATACCTTATGAAATGCGTTAACCGCAGGGCGACGCCGTGCGGGTCAATCAACCCTTTACTCCCGTTACTTTACCTGAAGCCGGCGATCGGCCGGTAGGCCAATGTTCCGAGAAGAAACGGGTTTACGCTTCTTTGCACAAGGGCCGCTTAAGCGGCCCTTTCTTATTGAATTGCAATGGCTAAACGACCATCAATCGTGCCGCGGCGGCGCCAGCACCTCGCGGTTGCCGTTATGCCCCTGCTCACTGACGATACCCTGCGCCTCCATCTGTTCGATGATGCGCGCCGCGCGGTTGTAGCCGATACGGAACTGGCGCTGTACGCCGGAGATGGAGGCGCGGCGTTTATCCACCACGAAATCCACCGCCTGGTCAAACAGCGGATCCAGCTCTTCGTCACCGTCCATGCCGCCGCCGGCACCGCCCTCGCCGTCTTCACCGCCGCTGAGAATGCCCTCTTTATATTGGGGCCGCTCGCGCGCTTTCCAATCCTTGACCACCGCATGCACTTCCTGATCGCGCACGAATGCGCCATGTACGCGCACCGGGATTGAGGAGTTCGGCGCCAGATAAAGCATGTCCCCCATGCCCAGCAAGGACTCGGCGCCCCCCTGATCGAGGATGGTGCGAGAGTCGATCTTGCTCGACACGGTAAAGGCGATACGCGTCGGGATGTTGGCCTTGATAAGACCCGTGATCACATCCACCGACGGACGCTGGGTCGCCAGCACCAGGTGGATACCCGCCGCACGCGCTTTCTGCGCCAGGCGAGCGATCAACTCTTCGACCTTCTTGCCCACCGTCATGATCAGATCGGCGAATTCGTCGACCATCACCACGATGTACGGCTCTTTCTCCAGCACCGGCGGCGTGATGTCCATGCTGTCGGTCGGCTTCCAGAATGGATCCGGGATCGGACGCCCCATCGCTTCGGCCTGATCGACGCGCTCGTTGTAGCCAGCCAGGTTACGCACGCCCAGGGCAGACATCAGCTTGTAGCGGCGTTCCATTTCACCCACGCACCAGCGCAGCGCGTTGGCGGCGTCTTTCATGTCGGTGACCACGTCGGTCAACAGGTGTGGAATGCCTTCGTAAACCGACAGTTCCAGCATTTTCGGGTCGATCATGATAAAGCGCACTTCTTTCGGCGTGGCCTTATACAAGATGCTCAGGATCATGGCGTTGACCCCGACCGACTTACCGGAACCAGTGGTACCGGCGACCAGCAAGTGCGGCATTTTGCCCAGATCGGCCACGACCGGTTCGCCGGAGATGTCTTTACCCAATACGATGGACAGCGGCGACGGATTGTCACGGAAAGCCGGGCAATCCAGCACTTCACGCAGATACACCGTTTGCCGTTTGGCGTTCGGCAGCTCCAGACCGACATAAGGCTTGCCGGGGATCACTTCCACCACGCGCACCGCCGAAGTCGACAGCGAGCGCGCCAGATCGCGCGACAGGTTGGAAATGCGCGCCGCTTTAACGCCCGGCGCCAGATCCAGCTCGAAGCGGGTGATGACCGGCCCCGGCAGGATGTCCACCACGTCGGCTTTCACGCGGTAATCGGCCAGGCTGGCCTCCACCAGGCGCGCCTTCTGTTCCAGCGCGAAGGAATCGACCGGCTCCACCTCTTTCGGCGCTTCGGTCAACAGATCCAGCGTCGGCAGCGGCGTGGTCGGCTTCTGCAGCGGCTGATCGTTGCGCATCAGGAACGGGTGAATCAGGCTGTCCATCGCAGGATGTTGCTCTGCCTGAGCTTGCTGAGGCTGCTGCTGCGCCGGTTGCTGCGGCTGCTGATATTGCTGCTGCGACGGCTGTTGATACTGCTGTTGCTGCGGCTGCTGATATTGCTGCTGCGACGGCTGTTGATGCTGCTGTTGCTGCGGCTGTTGGTATTGTTGAGGCGGCTGATGCGATTGCTGAGGTTGAGCCGCAGGTGCCACAGGCTCAAACTGACCGAATGGCACATCGTCCTCTTGCTCGCTTTGCTGTTCAATGCGCTCTTCAAGCTGCGGGGACAGCGTGAACATCGGCTCGCTCGGGCCATCGTCCACCAGATCCGCCATCGGCGAGAAGCTGAAAGCATTGCGGGTATCGATCGGGCTGGCGGCCGGCACCTGCGGAGCAGATGCTTGCTGGCCGTAGCGCGCCTGCTGCTGCTCGGCAAACGCCTGGCGCAGCGCGGCCTCTTGCTGCGCCTCTTCGTCGTCCTGTTGATAGCCTTCGCCGTAGCGTTGGTGCTGCTGCTCGGCAAACGCCTTGCTCAGCTCGGCTTCCTGCAATGCGCTCTCGTCATCTTGTTGCTCAGACGCGTAGCTTTCGCCATAGCGCTGGCTTTGCTGCTCGGCAAACGCCTGACGCAGCGCGGCTTCCTGTAGCGCCTCTTCTTCCTGCGGGTTCACCGCCGCCGGCTGCTGAGGCTCTACCTCTGTCTGGCGCTGCTCCTGTTCGGCCGCACGCTGCGAAGGCAGCTTGATGCCGTAGGAAGCCAGTTCGCGACGGGTCGGGATGCGCACCGGATTCGGCCGCGGCAGTTCAGGGCCGATGCCCTGCTTAACCTGCGGATTGCCGTCGCTGGTCGCCGTAAAGGCCGGCATAAAGGTCGCCGCCGCGGCACCTGCAGCAGCAGCGGCTGCCGCCGTATCCGGCTGCGGTTTGGCGCCGGTGGCGCTGAAACCGCTCGAACTGCCGATGTCGACGCTGTCACGCTGTGCGGCGGTAAAATCAAAGGGAGAACGCGCCGGCGGCTGCGGTGCGGCCGGCTCTTGCCAGTTGCCGAGGCGCGGCTCATCGTCATCCTGATAAGGATCGACAGGACGCGTCGCCTTAGGCGCAGGCGTTTCTTCCGGGATCTCGAAGGAATACAGCGGCGGCGTAGCGTCTTGCGCCGGGGCGCTCACCGGGTGCTGATTGACCGAGGTCGGCGCGGCCGGCGCCACCGTTACCGACGGCGCCTGTGTGGCGATCGGCGCTGCAACGGGCTCGTGGATCTCAGCCTTCACCGCCGGTGCAGGCGAAGCCACCGGCGCGATGGATGCGGCTTCTGCTTCAAGCTCGCCATCGTCGGCGCGCAGGCCGCTGAGCAACGGATCGGCGGCGTCTTCTGCCGCCGCTTTGGCGCTTTCGGTGACCGAAGGCGCGGAGAACAGCACGTCGTCATCGGCGGCCGCGGCTCCGGCGGCGGTCGCGGCAACCGCTGCGGCGGCACCCTTCTCTGCCTGCTCAGGCTCGTCGTCGACGTAACGCTCGTCATCCTCAAAATAGCGCTCTTCGCGACGTGAGCGATTGGTCATCACCGTCGCGACGCCCAGCACCGCCCCGCCGATCTTCTCGGCGATCACCAGCCAAGACCAGCCGGTAAACAGCGTCAACCCCGCCGCCCATACGCACAGCAGCGCCAGCGTAGCGCCGATGCCGTTGAACCACGGCAACATGGCGTTGCTCAGCAGGCTGCCGATCACGCCGCCGGAAGCGAAGTAATAGAGATCGTCGACGTTCAGCGCCGCCAGCCCGCAGGAGGTGAGCACTAACGCCAGGGTGCCGATCAGGCGCAGGGAAAGCGCGAAATAGTCGATGTAGTCTCTGTTGCTGCGTTGGCGATAAGCCGCCCAGCACAGGACCAGCATGATCGGCGGTATCGCGTAGGCGAGCACCCCGAAGGTGAAGAACAGCGTATCGGCCAACCAGGCCCCGACACCGCCGCCCAGATTGTGAATCGGCTCATGCCACGCGGTCTGCGACCAGCTTGGGTCAGACGGATTGAAACTGACCAACGCAGCCATGAGGTAAACGGCAAAAATCGCTACCACGATAAGCACAGCTTCCAGCAAACGCCGGCCACTGCTGAGTCTTTTCAGGGTAACTTCTTTATCTTCTGTATATTCCTGGCTCAAGAAAGGCTCTCCAGGTTCCTGTTAGCTGACATAGCAACAGCGCCGAGAAACTGCCCCGGCGCCGAAACTGTATGAATAAACAGGAGTGTAACCAATTTAATCAGGTTTTGCACCTGCACCTTACCGTGTTTTGATAACCAGACGGTTACTCTGTTTCACTTCTTCCATCACTACGTAGGTACGGGTGTCGTTAACCCCCGGCAAACGCAGCAAGGTTTCGCCCAGCAATTTGCGGTAAGCCGACATGTCCGGTACGCGGGTTTTCAACAGGTAGTCGAAATCGCCGGAAACCAGATGACACTCCTGAATCTCTTCAAGCTTCTGCACTGCCGAGTTGAATTGCTCAAACACATCCGGCGCGCCGCGGTTCAGCGTGATCTCCACGAAAACCAGCAGGGACGCATCCAGATAATGCGGGTTAAGCAATGCGGTATAGCCATGAATGAAACCCTGGCGCTCGAGACGGCGCACGCGTTCCAAACATGGTGTCGGGGATAACCCCACGCGCTTCGAAAGCTCGACGTTCGAAATACGCCCATCCTTCTGCAGCTCATTCAGGATGTTGCGGTCGATACGGTCAAGATCTTTACCCGGGCGTTTCTTGTTGTCTGCCATTATTATTGTCTCTCTTATTTTCTTCCGTGCACTTGCCACACCCTAGCCAACGTCAATGTGTAAGGGTTCGTTCCAAGCGAAGACCCGATGCCTGTCATATGCTTCTTCACTACCATCATTCCACGCCGCGCAGCCTGTCTGTCCAACCCCGCGCGATGCAGGTAACGACGTTTAGGTCGAGAAAAAATCAGCAAACGCTTGCGCGCTCTGCTCCGCACACCCATCGCGCATTGCCGCCTCGCGGCGCAAATACGTACGATTTGCTAGTGTTACGGGGATAATTTCTTCTTCCTATGATGTTTTCGCAAATGCGCAGCGGATTGTCAAAGTAAAAGAAGCAAAATCAGAACAACGTACCGTCACGAAAAGTCTGCATCCCATTTTTGGTTATGAATCGCTGGCAGATAAACCCCGGCGGGGAGCGGCTGAAGCCGCAGAATGCGCCGTTTTTGCGCGGTTGGCGATTCGGCGACTGAATGCGGCTTTGATAAGGTAAATTTCTGCGTTCGGCGTACGATTTGCCGACAGCGGGTGCATTAATAGGCGACAACTATCATACAAATCGTTAACAACGTCGCCCGGCGCTTTTTTTACTGCGCCATTTTCCCTACAATCGGCTTCATTATCCGCCATTGTGGAATAAAGAGGTTATTCATGGGCACGGCTAAACATAGCAAATTACTGATTCTGGGCTCCGGCCCGGCCGGTTACACCGCCGCCGTCTACGCGGCGCGAGCCAACCTGAATCCGGTGCTGATCACCGGTCTGGAGCAAGGCGGCCAGCTGACCACCACCACCGAAGTGGAAAACTGGCCGGGCGACGCCGAAGACCTGACCGGCCCGGCGCTGATGGAGCGCATGCGCGAGCACGCGGAGAAGTTCCAGACTGAAATCGTCTTCGATCATATCAACAGCGTCGATCTGCAGCAGCGTCCGTTCCGCCTGTTCGGCGACAGCGGCGAATACAGCTGCGACGCGCTGATCATCGCGACCGGCGCCTCCGCCCGCTACCTTGGCCTGCCTTCCGAAGACGCCTTCAAGGGCAAAGGCGTTTCCGCCTGCGCGACCTGCGACGGTTTCTTCTACCGCAACCAGAAAGTCGCGGTGGTCGGCGGCGGCAACACCGCCGTTGAAGAAGCGCTGTACCTGTCCAACATCGCCGCCGAAGTTCACCTGATCCACCGTCGCGACAGCTTCCGCTCGGAGAAGATCCTGATCGACCGGCTGATGGAAAAAGTGAAAAGCGGCAACATCGTGCTGCACACCGACCATACGCTGGACGAAGTGCTGGGCGATGAAATGGGCGTGACCGGCGTGCGCATCCGCAGCACCAAAGCGGAAAACGAAACCCGTGAACTGGAACTGGCCGGCGTGTTCATCGCTATCGGCCACAGCCCGAACACCGGCATCTTCGGCGGCCAGCTGGAGCTGGAAAACGGCTACATCAAGGTACAGTCCGGCATTCACGGCAATGCGACCCAAACCACTATCCCCGGCGTCTTCGCCGCAGGCGACGTGATGGATCACGTCTACCGCCAGGCGATCACTTCCGCCGGCACCGGCTGTATGGCGGCGCTGGACGCAGAACGTTACCTGGACGGCATCGCCGGCGCAGAAGTCTGCTAAGACTTTCTCGTCATCAGCAAAAAGCGGCTCTCGGGCCGCTTTTTTTGTCTTCGCTCCTCAAGAGGATGCACGCCGATGCATAATCTTCTTCACTGGCGCCTGCTGGTTGCCGTCGCCGACAGCGGCACCATCACTCAGGCTGCCGCGCTCTGCGGTATGACGCAGTCTGCCGCCAGCCAGGCCATCGCTCAACTGGAGACAATGCTGAGCACCCGGCTTTTGGTTCGCCAACCGCACAATGTCGTCTTGACCCAAAGCGGCCTACAGATCGTCGCCCATGCCCGCAGGATGTTGGAAGCACTGCGAGCCATTCAGCAGTGCGCGCAACAAGCCGGCAACGCGCACGCGGGCAAAATACGCCTGGCCAGTTTCCCGTCGGCATTCAGCAAGCTGTTGCCGCCGCTGCTGCGCAAATTTCGCCGTCTGTACCCCAACATTGAGTTGATTACGCTCGAGGGCACCGACCACGAAGTGGAGAGCTGGTTAACATCGGCAACGGCAGACATCGGCGTGGTGCTCAATCCGGCGCCGGAGCGGCTGTGCTTCCCTTTGGGAGAGGATGCCTGGCTGGCGGTCGTACCCAGCGCGCACTCGCTGGCGCGAGCGCGGCGGCCGGTGGCGCTGGATGCCCTGTTCCGGCTGCCTTTTATCCTGGCGACCGGCGGGTGTGATGTGAATGCGCAACGATTGGCGCAGCAGTCAGGTTTGGCGCTGGCCGATATCCGTGCCACCGTCAGCGATTGGCAAACGGCGTTGACGCTGGTCAGGGAGGGCACGGGCGTTGCGCTGATGCCCGCGTCCGTGATCCCGCCCGACGCGCTCGGGGTTTGCGCTCTGCCGCTCGTTGCGCCGATTTATCGCCGTTTCGGCCTCGCGTGCTCATCCGATGCGGCGGCCCAGCCCCCCGTCCAAACCCTGCTGAGTTACCTGCGAGAACAGGAGCAAGCTCTGGCCAGTCGCTGAGCTAATAGCGGCTTTCTGAAATTTCCATTTTCCCGCCGGTGCCCGCGTCGGCATGCTGTGGCAAGCGTTCTCATTGACCCACAAGGAAATAGCATGAAGCTGTATTTTGCTCCCGATGCCTGCTCGCTTGCCCCACATATCGTCCTGCGCGAATTAGCGCTCCCCTTCACCCTGATCAGGGTGAACAATCGCAGCAAGCGCTGCGCCGACGGTGAGGATTTCTATTGCATCAACCCCAAAGGTTACGTCGCCGCCCTACTGCTGGACGACGGCAACGTGATCACCGAAGGCCCCGCCATCGTTCAATACCTCGCCGACCTGCGCCCAGAAAGCCAGCTGGCGCCGCCACCGACGGCCTTTGAGCGGGTACGGCTGCAGGAATGGCTTAATTTCATCACCAGCGAGATCCATGCCGGCGCCGCCCCTTTATTCAATGACGCCCTGCCCGACGGCGCCAAGGCGTTGCTGCGCGACAAGTTGAGGCGGCGATTGGGTTATCTCGCGCAAGTTTTGGCACAACAAACCTATCTGTTGGGAGCACATTTTAGCGTCGCTGACGTTTATCTGTTTACCGTGTTGCGCTGGATGGCGCGCTTCGAGATTTCGCTGAGCGAGTGGCCGCCGCTCCAGCATTATGTGGCGCGGATCGCGGAGCGAGCGTCGGTGCGCGCCGCTCTGGAGGCCGAGGCCGCGAGTGAGGAAGTCAAATAGTCGGTAACGCGTCTGTTATAGCCACATTTGGCCGCTTTATTATTTTCAGTCTGCCGGGTGACGAGGTAACATGGGACCTCGCTTGTTTGTCGCCGATTGCGCCAAACACTATTATTTAACAGTACGTTAACCCAGCCTGTAACAAACGGGCACCGGCGACGCAGACGCATATCTGATGAAAAAAACCAGACAGCAACAGTTAACCCGTTGGCTTAAAACCCAGAGTTCGTTGGCGCAGCGTTGGCTGCGCCTTTCCATGCTGTTGGGGCTGTTCAGCGGCCTGCTGATCGTGGCGCAGGCGTGGCTGCTGGCCAGCCTGCTGCACGCCCTGATCATCGAACATACCCCACGCGAACAGCTGCTCCCTTCGTTTATCTGGCTGGCCGCCGCGTTCGCATTGCGGGCGCTGTTGAGCTGGCTGCGGGAGCGGGTCGGTTTCCAGTGTGGCCAGGTGATCCGTCAGCGCATGCGCCAGCAGGTGCTGGATAAGCTGCAGCAGCTCGGCCCGGCCTGGATCCAGGGCAAACCGGCGGGCAGTTGGGCCAGCATCATCGTCGAGCAGATCGAGGATATGCAGGACTATTACTCGCACTATCTGCCGCAGATGTATCTGGCGGTCTTCATCCCGCTGCTGATCCTGATCGCCGTTTTCCCGATCAATTGGGCCGCCGGTTTGATTCTGTTGGCGACCGCGCCGCTGATCCCGCTGTTCATGGCGCTGGTCGGTATGGGGGCCGCCGACGCCAACCGCCGCAACTTCGTCGCACTGGCGCGATTGAGCGGCAACTTCCTCGACCGCCTGCGCGGCCTGGACACTCTGCGGCTGTTTGACCGCGCGCAGGCCGAAACCGCGCAGATCGCCAAATCCTCCGAAGACTTCCGCAGCCGCACCATGGAAGTGCTGCGCATGGCCTTCCTCTCTTCCGGCGTGCTGGAGTTCTTCGCCTCGATTTCCATCGCCGTGGTGGCGGTGTACTTCGGTTTTTCCTACCTCGGCGAACTCAATTTCGGCAGCTACGGCCTCGGCGTAACGCTGTTTTCCGGTTTTCTGGTGCTGATTCTGGCGCCGGAGTTCTTCCAACCGCTGCGCGATCTCGGCACCTTCTACCATGCCAAGGCGCAGGCGGT
This sequence comes from Serratia nematodiphila DZ0503SBS1, assembly GCF_000738675.1. NCBI lineage: Bacteria > Pseudomonadati > Pseudomonadota > Gammaproteobacteria > Enterobacterales > Yersiniaceae > Serratia > Serratia nematodiphila. The sequence goes on from NZ_JPUX01000001.1 coordinate 4,332,775, forward strand.
CGGCGCGGCGGAAGCGCTGGAAACCTTCCTCAGCGCCGAAGGCGAGCAGATGGGCAACGGCACGCGGCAGCTGCCCGCCGATCAACCGCTGACGCTGCAGGCGAACGCGTTGGAAATCCTGTCGCCGAACGGCGTGCTGCTGGCCGGGCCGCTGAGTTTCACCCTGCAACCGCAACAGCGCGTGGCGCTGGTCGGGCTGAGCGGCGCCGGCAAAAGTTCGCTGCTCAATCTGCTGCTCGGCTTTCTGCCCTACCGTGGGTCGTTGACCGTCAACGGCGTCGAGCTGCGTGAACTGTCCGCAGAAAACTGGAGGCAACAGTTGAGCTGGGTAGGGCAAAACCCGCACCTGCCGGCGCAAACCTTGCGCGCCAATATTCTGCTGGGCTGCCCGCAGGCCGACGAAGCGCAGCTGCAGCAGGCAGTGGAGCTCGCCTACGTCAGCGAACTGTTACCGTATCTGCCGCAGGGGCTCGACACCGAAGTGGGCGACAACGCCGCCCGCCTGTCGGTCGGCCAGGCGCAGCGCGTGGCGGTCGCCCGGGCGCTGATCGGCCCGCGCCGCTTGCTGCTGCTGGATGAACCGGCCGCCAGCCTCGATGCCCATAGCGAACAACGGGTGATGCAGGCGTTGAATGCCGCTTCACATCAGCAAACCACCCTGCTGGTGACGCACCAGTTGGAAGATACCGAAGACTACGATCAGATTTGGGTGATGGATAACGGGCGCATCGTGCAACAGGGCGATTATGCCACCCTCAGCGCCCAGCCGGGCCTGTTCGCCACTCTGATCGCCCACCGTCGCGGGGAGCTTTAATCATGCGCGTTTTGCTGCCGTTTTTGGCGTTGTATCGCCGCCATAGCCTGCTGATTAGCCTGGGCATCCTTTTGGCGATCGTCACCCTGCTGGCCAGCATCGGCCTGCTGGCGCTCTCCGGCTGGTTCCTGGCCGCCTCTTCGCTGGCCGGATTGGCGGGCCTGCTGACCTTCAACTATATGTTGCCGGCCGCCGGCGTGCGCGGCGCGGCGATCTTCCGCACCGCCGGGCGCTACGCCGAGCGCGTGGTCAGCCACGACGCCACCTTCCGCGTGCTGTCGCACCTGCGGGTGTTCACCTTCAGCAAGATCCTGCCGCTGACGCCGGGCGGCATCGCCCGTTTCCGCCAGGCCGACCTGCTCAATCGCCTGGTGGCGGACGTGGACACGCTGGATCACCTTTATCTGCGGGTGATCTCGCCGCTGATCAGCGCGGCGGTGGTGATCCTGGTGGTCACCTACGGCCTGAGCTGGCTGGATCCTGCGCTCGCCCTGACGCTGGGCGGCATACTGTTGCTGCTGTTGCTGCTGGTGCCGCCGGTGTTCTATCGCGCCGGCAAACCGATCGGCGGGCAACTCACCGCCCTGCGCGGCCAATACCGCACCGACCTGACCGCCTGGCTGCAGGGGCAGGCGGAGCTGGTGGTGTTCGGCGCCGTCAACGACTTCCGCCAGACGCTGAACGCCACCGAACAGCTGTGGCAACGCCGCCAGTGGCAGCAAGCCTCGCTGAGCGGCAAGGCGCAGGCGCTGATGATCCTCGCCAGCGGGCTGACGGTGACGCTGCTGCTGTGGCTGACCGCCGCCGGCATCGGCGGCGATACCCAACCCGGCGCGCTGATCGCGCTGTTTGTCTTCGCCGCGCTGGCGTCGTTCGAAGCGCTGATGCCGGTGGCCGGCGCCTTCCAGCACCTCGGCCAGGTGATCGCCTCCGCCACGCGGGTCAAACAGATCATCGATCGCCAGCCGGAAGTCTCCTTCCCTGCCACCGGTCCGGCCGCCGCCGACCGGGCTCAGCTTAGCCTGCGGCAGTTGAGTTTCACCTACCCCGATCAGCCGCAGCCGGTACTGCGCGACGTCACGCTCGAGGTCGCGGCCGGCGAACACATCGCCTTGCTCGGCCGCACCGGCTGCGGCAAGTCCACCCTGCTGCAGCTGCTGACCCGCGCCTGGCGCACCGACGGCGGAAAAATTCTGCTCAACGGCGAACCGCTGGAAGATTATGATGAAACCACGCTGCGTCGAATGACCACGGTCGTCAGCCAGCGAGTGCATATCTTCAGCGATACGCTGCGGGAAAACCTGCGGCTGGCCGCACCGGATGCCGGCGACGCTCGCCTGAGCGAGGTGTTGCAGCAGGTGGGGCTCGGCAAATTGCTGGACAGCGACGGCGGGCTGAACGCCTGGCTGGGGGAAGGCGGCCGGCAGCTGTCCGGCGGCGAACAGCGCCGGCTGGGCATCGCCCGCGCGCTGCTGCACCCTGCCCCGCTGCTGTTGCTTGACGAACCGACCGAAGGGCTGGACGCCGAGACCGAGCAGCAGATCCTGGCGCTGCTGCGCCGGCATTGTCAGGGCAAGACGCTGATCCTGGTGACGCACCGCCTGTACGGCCTGGAGCATCTCGATCGCATTTGCGTAATGGATGACGGCCAAATTGTCGAACAGGGCGATCACGCCACCCTAATGCGCCAGCAGGGCCGCTATGCCCGCTTTCGCAACCGTATCAGCAACCTGGCGCCGTAATCGGCCCGTAGAGGACGCAGAAACCCTGTATGCGCATCGTTAAGCTTTCCCCTCAGTCGCTGGCGTTTCCCTCGCCTGAGGGCGCCCTGCGCGATCCCAACGGCCTGCTGGCGATCGGCGGCGACCTGACGGCGCCGCGGCTGCTGGCAGCCTACGAGCGCGGCATCTTCCCCTGGTACTCGCCGGGGGAAGCGATTCTGTGGTGGTCACCCGATCCGCGTGCGGTGCTGTTCCCGGCCGAGTTTCATCTCAACCGCAGCCTGAAACGCTTTCTGCGCCACGATCCGTTTCGCATCACGCTTAATCACGACTTCGCCTCAGTGATCGCCGCCTGCGCCCACCGGCCGGATGAAGGCACCTGGATCGGCCCGGAGGTACAGCGCGCCTATCAACATCTTCATCGCCTCGGCTACGCGCACTCGGTGGAGGTATGGCAGGATGATCAACTGGTCGGCGGCATGTACGGCGTAGCGCAAGGCGCGTTGTTCTGCGGCGAATCGATGTTCAGCCGCGTCACCAACGCCTCAAAATGCGCATTGATGGCCTTTTGCCGCCATTTTGCCGCTTATGGCGGGGAATTGATTGACTGCCAGGTGCTGAACGCTCACACTGCCCGCCTTGGCGCGCGTGAAATTCCGCGCCGTCAATTTTTGCAGCAGCTCAGCACCCTTCAACGGCGGCCTTTGGCACCGGCGTGCTGGGCGCCGCAAGTCATATCCCCACAGCCGGTTGAACCGCCCTGCCCAGCAAACTAATTGGTGGAAACGGTGCTATGTTCACCGACACATCTTTACATAATGGGGGTTTTTCGGCATTATCTTGCCGGTTAAAAACTAAGGTAGTTAGACCTAGAGGATTCGATGGCCAAAGAAGACAATATTGAAATGCAGGGCACCGTTCTTGATACGCTGCCGAACACCATGTTCCGCGTTGAATTGGAAAACGGGCACGTGGTAACCGCACACATCTCCGGTAAAATGCGTAAAAACTATATCCGCATCCTGACGGGCGACAAAGTCACTGTAGAGCTGACCCCGTACGACCTGAGCAAAGGCCGCATTGTCTTCCGTAGCCGTTAATCGGCTCACCGCGCGCCACACGCTGGCGGCATCGAGGATGTAATCCCTCGGGAGCCCTTTCCGTTTACCCCCGCAGCGACGTTACACAACGGGTTGCAGGTGCGCAGGTAAACTGAGAGGGCTCACTCGTTTCTGTTATACGGTGAATCTCACCCATAAAAAAAGCGATGCCGAAGCATCGCTTTTTCTTTGCCTGAAGGCGGCCTTAGTGCACCGCGCCCTCGTCCGCTTTGCGCTTGGCGGCGCTGAGGAAGTGGTAGGTCAGCTGTTTCTTGTCCTTGTCCAGCTCGACCTTCACGGAACCGCCGTCCACCAGCGAGCCGAACAGCAACTCGTTGGCCAGCGGTTTCTTCAGGTTCTCCTGCATGACGCGCGCCATCGGACGAGCGCCCATCGCACGGTCGTAACCCTTCACCGACAGCCAATCGCGCGCTTCGTCGCTCACTTCCAGCGAGACGCCCTTCGCATCCAGCTGCGCCTGCAGTTCGACGATAAACTTGTCGACCACCTGCTGGATCACCTCGGTAGACAGATGGTTGAACCAGATGATGTTGTCCAGACGGTTGCGGAACTCCGGCGTAAACACCTTCTTGATCTCTTCCATCGCGTCGGTGCTGTTGTCCTGCTGCACCAGACCGATCGACTTGCGTTCGGTTTCCCGCACCCCGGCGTTGGTGGTCATCACCAGGATCACATTGCGGAAATCCGCCTTGCGGCCGTTGTTATCGGTCAGCGTGCCGTTGTCCATCACCTGCAGCAGCAGGTTGAACACGTCCGGATGCGCTTTCTCGATCTCATCGAGCAGCACCACCGCATGCGGATGCTTGATCACCGCATCGGTCAGCAGCCCGCCCTGATCGTAACCGACGTAGCCCGGAGGCGCGCCGATCAGGCGGCTGACGGTATGCCGCTCCATGTACTCGGACATGTCGAAACGCAGCAGCTCGATATCCATCGCCTTGGCCAACTGTACGGTGACCTCGGTTTTGCCGACCCCGGTCGGCCCGGCGAACAGGAAGGAACCGACCGGCTTGCGCTCGTGGCCCAGACCGGCGCGGCTCATCTTGATCGCTTCGGTCAGCGCCTCGATCGCCTGATCCTGGCCGAATACCAGCATCTTCAAGCGATCGCCCAGATTTCTCAGCACGTCGCGATCGCTGGCCGACACGGTTTTCTCCGGGATGCGCGCAATGCGCGCCACCACGGATTCGATATCGGCCACGTTGACGGTTTTCTTGCGCTTGCTGGCCGGCATCAACCGGCTGCGGGCGCCCGCCTCGTCGATCACGTCGATCGCCTTGTCCGGCAGATGACGATCGTTGATGTATTTCACCGACAGCTCCACCGCGGCGCGGATCGCTTTGGCGGTATAACGCACGTCGTGGTGCGCTTCATACTTGGCCTTCAGGCCGTTGATGATCTGAACGGTCTCTTCCGCCGTCGGTTCGGTGATATCGATCTTCTGGAAGCGGCGCGCCAAAGCGCGATCCTTTTCGAAGATGTTGCTGAACTCCTGGTAGGTGGTCGAGCCGATCACCCGGATCTTGCCGCTCGACAGCAGCGGTTTGATCAGGTTGGCGGCATCCACTTGCCCACCGGAAGCCGCACCGGCGCCGATGATGGTGTGAATTTCATCGATGAACAGGATGCTGTTCTGATCCTGTTCCAGCTGCTTAAGCAGCGCCTTGAAGCGCTTCTCGAAGTCGCCGCGGTATTTGGTGCCGGCCAGCAGTGAACCGATATCCAGCGAATACAGCGTGCAGTCCGCCATCACTTCCGGCACATCGCCCTGCACGATGCGCCAGGCCAGGCCTTCGGCAATAGCGGTCTTGCCCACGCCGGATTCGCCGACCAGCAGCGGGTTGTTTTTACGACGGCGGCACAGCACCTGAATCGCGCGCTCCAGCTCACGATCGCGGCCGATCAACGGATCGATGCCGCCCACACGGGCCAACTGATTGAGGTTGGTGGTGAAGTTTTCCATACGGTCTTCCCCTCCGGACTGCTCTTCGTTCACCGGGTTTTCCGCATTCGGCGCTTGGCCCGGCTCGTCTTTACGCGTGCCATGTGAAATGAAGTTCACCACGTCGAGACGGCTGACGTCGTGCTTGCGCAGCAGATAGGCCGCCTGTGACTCCTGCTCGCTGAAGATGGCCACCAACACGTTGGCGCCGGACACTTCGCTGCGGCCGGAAGATTGCACATGGAAGACCGCGCGCTGCAGCACGCGCTGGAAGCTGAGCGTCGGCTGAGTGTCGCGCTCTTCTTCGCCGGCGGGCAGCGTCGGTGTGGTTTGTTCGATGAAGGCTTCCAGCTCCTGGCGCAACGCGGCCAGATCCACCGTACATGCCTCGAGCGCTTCTCGCGCGGCAGGGTTGCTCAGCAACGCCAGCAACAGGTGCTCCACGGTCATAAACTCGTGTCTGTGCTCACGCGCCCTGGCGAAAGCCATGTTGAGACTGAGTTCCAGTTCTTGATTGAGCATAAGCACCTCCCCAATAGATTGCCTTATTCAGGCTTTTTCCAGCGTACAAAGCAACGGATGCTCGTTCTCCCTTGCGTACCGGTTCACATGGACGACTTTGGTTTCCGCCACCTCGGCGGTGAAAACACCACAGATCGCCTTGCCTTGATAGTGGACCGTGAGCATCAGTTGCGTTGCGCGTTCAATATCATAAGAAAAGAACTTTTGCAGAACGTCAATCACAAATTCCATCGGTGTGTAATCGTCGTTGTTAAGTATAACTTTATACATAGACGGCGGTTTTACCGCATCGATTTGTTTTTCTTCGGCCAAGTGTTCAAAGTTTAGCCAGTCGTTGTTATTGCCCATCGCTGCTCATCTTCTCTGCTCTGCCCTCTGATATGGGGACAGGTTTCGGTTATTCAAAGTGGGGATAGTTACTATTTTATCATCTTCGCCATCGTCCCGCCGCACTGTAACGTGCGCAAAAAAACGGGCCAATTGTGACTGAATCGTGGCAATAGCGTTACCTGCTTCAAACTTTGGTGAACTGCTCCCCGCCGACAAAAGCCGATCCCTTGACGCCCCGATCATTTGCTCTAGAGTGTAAATTCGTGGCTGGTGGTCTTTTAACCACCCCTTGTCCACCCTGCTACCCGCCCACGGCGGGTGCGAATTCAGTTATTCATCTCACTTAAAATAGCGTTGCGAGGGATGTAAAAGCATGGAGACGGGTACTGTTAAATGGTTTAACAACGCCAAAGGCTTTGGCTTCATCTGCCCAGCCGGCGGTGGCGAAGATATTTTCGCGCATTATTCCACCATCAAGATGGATGGTTACAGAACGTTGAAGGCAGGCCAGCAGGTCAGCTTCGACGTGCATCAAGGGCCAAAAGGGAACCATGCCAGTCTGATTGTGCCGGTGGAAAGCGAGGCGCTGTCCTGAACGCCTCCAGCAGCGTCGCGCTGCATTGACCCTGACTGCGATAAAAATGCCAGCCGCCGTGTGACTGGCATTTTTTATGCCTTTTACTTACTCGCGCGCCAGCGCATCGATCGGATTCAGCCGCGCGGCATTGCGCGCCGGCAGATAGCCAAACACCACGCCGATACCGGTGGAACAGAGGAACGCGCTCAGCAACGCCGCCGGCGGGAAGCTGATCTGCCAGCCCGGCAATACCAACTGCACCGCCAGGCCGATGGCGAACGACAGCGTAATCCCCAGCGCCCCCCCCACCAGGCAGACCAACACCGCCTCGATCAAGAACTGCTGCAACACGTCGCCGGAACGGGCGCCCACCGCCATGCGGATGCCGATCTCGCGCGTGCGCTCGGTCACCGACACCAGCATGATGTTCATCACGCCGATGCCGCCGACCACCAGCGAAATCACCGCCACCAGCGTCAGGAACAGCTGCAGCGTGCGGGTGGTTTTCTCCGCGGTTTGCACCAGACTGTCCATGTTATAGGTGAAAAAGTCCTTCTTGCCGTGGCGCAGCGTCAACAGGCGCGACAGTTGCTGCTCCGCTTCCTTGCTGTCGTAACCGTCGCGGATGCGCACGGTGATCGAATCGAAATAGCTGTTGCCCATCAGCCGGTTGGCCATGGTGCTGTACGGCACCCACACGTTCAGCGTCTTGCTGCTGCCGAACATCGACTGCTTCTCCTTGGCCACGCCGACCACCGTCGCCGGCATGTTGCCCACCAGGATCACTTCCCCCACCACGTTCTTCTGGTGCGGGAACAGCCGCCGTTGGGTATTGGCGTCAATCACCACCGTTTGCGCCTGCGACTGCACCTGCATCGGATCGATGCCGACGCCCTGGGTAAAGCTCATGCCGTACACGCGGAAGAACTGCTCGCTGACGCCGTTGACGTTGGCCGCCGCATCAACGTTGCCCAGGCGCAGCCGCATGCTGCTGCTGATGCTCGGCGACAGCGCACTGATGTAAGGCTGTTCGCGCAGCGCATCGAGATCGCCGTATTTCAACGATTGCCGGTAGGTCGGATCGTCATCGCCGAAATCCTTGCCGGGATAGATATCGACAGTATTGGTGCCGATGGATTTGATGTCCGCCAGCACCATCTGCTTGGCGGCGTCGCCGATCACCAGGATCGACACCACCGAGGCGATGCCGATAATGATGCCGAGCATGGTCAGCGCGGTGCGCATCTTGTTGGCCGCCATCGCGCGCCAGGCCATGATCAGCGCCTCGCGGAAACGGCCGCCCATCTGCCGCCAGGAAGGCGCCGCGGCGGCCAGCGCCAGCGGCTTAGCCTGCGCATTCTCCTGCGGTGCCGGCCGCGAGTCGGCGATAATCTCGCCGTCGCGGATCTCGATGATCCGTTCAGCCTGACGCGCCACCGCCGGATCGTGAGTCACCAGGATCACCGTGTGCCCCTGGGCGCACAACTGTTTAAGGATCGCCATCACCTCTTCGCCGGAGTGGCTGTCCAGCGCGCCGGTCGGCTCATCCGCCAGGATCACCTGCCCGCCGTTCATCAACGCGCGGGCGATACTGACGCGCTGCTGCTGGCCGCCGGAAAGCTGGCTCGGCCGATAGTTGACGCGCTCCCCCAGCCCCAACCGCCGCAACAGCGCCTCCGCCCGTTCGCGCCGCGCCGCTTTGCCCAGCCCGGCGTACACCGCCGGCACCTCGACGTTGTGCGCCGCGCTCAGGTGCGGCAGCAGATGGTAGCGTTGAAAGATAAAGCCGAAATGCTCACGCCGCAGCTGCGCCAGCGCATCGTCGCTCAGCGTCGCCACATCTTGCCCGGCCACCCGATACACGCCGGCGCTCGGCTTGTCCAGACAGCCGAGAATGTTCATCAGCGTCGATTTGCCGGAGCCGGAGGCCCCCATGATCGCCACCATTTCACCGGCGTCGATGCTCAGGCTGATCCCCTTCAGCACCTCGACCGTCTGCTCGCCGGAACGGTAGCTGCGGCGAATGCCGCTCAGCTGCAACAGCGCCGCCATCAGCCGGCCTCCACGCCGCCGCGGCTGACGATCACCTCATCGCCCGCCTCAAGCCCGCGGAGGATCTGCACGTCGATATTGTTGCGCAGGCCGATGGCCACCTCGCGCTTCTCTTCCTTGCCCTGTTTCAACACCGAGACATGGTAGCGGTTGTCGGCGATCTGATCGCCCAGCGCCGCCAGCGGGATCACCAGCGCCTGCTGAACGCCGGCCAGCTGAATGTGCACCTGCGCCGTCATTTGCAAGCGCAGCAACCTTTCCGGGTTGGGCACTTCGAAACGCGCGTAATAGAAGATGGCGTTATTGACCTTTTCCGGCGTCGGCTGGATGTCTTTCAGCACGCCGTCGAAGCGCCGGGTCGGATCGCCCAGCACCGTGAACCAGGCCTTCTGACCCGGCTTGAGGTTAATGACGTCGGCCTCCGAGACCTGCGCCTTCACCAGCATGGTGCCGAGATCCGCCAGCGTCAGAATGTTCGGCGCCTGCTGCGCCGCGATCACCGTCTGGCCCTGCAGCGTGGTGATCTGCACCACGTCGCCATCCATCGGCGCTTCGATGCGGGTGTAGGCCAGGTTGATCTTGGCGGTGTCCAGGCTGGCCTGATTCCGCGCGATCTGCGCATTGATGGTGCCCACCTGCGCCTTCTTCACCGCCAGCTGCGTCGCCGCCTGATCCAGATCCTGACGCGACACCGCCTGCAGCCTGGCCAGCGCCTGGTTGCGCTGCAGCGTGACCGCCGCCAGTTGCTGTTCCGCCTGCGCCTGCAGCAGCTGCGCATGCAGTTCGCGCAGCGTCGCCTCGCCTTCGCGGATGCTGTTCTGCGCCTGTTGCGGATCGATAACCCCCAGCAACTGGCCTTTTTTCACCTTGTCGCCGATCTCGACATACAGTTTTTCCAACTGTCCGCTGACCTGCGCGCCGACGTCAACCTTGCGCACCGCGTCCAGCTGGCCGGTCGCCAACACGTTCTGCTGCAGATCGCGCTGGGTGACCTTCACCGTTTTGAAATCGGTTGGCGCCGGATGGCGAAAGTGCCAAACGGCCGCCGCAGCAATCGCCGCAATCACCGCCAGAACGAGTATCCAGCGGCGTTTATGTCCTTTAAACCCTGTCAAAATGGACCTGCCTGTGCTTGTGAATATCCACCGCCCATTGCGGCGGCGGAGCTAAATTAGCATGCAACGTAGGGAATAACTAAACCTTAGCTCAACACAATGTGGAGACACGCCTGGTTACAGTTCAGCATTGAACTCCCGTTTAGTGAAACCTTGATGAAATACCGCCATTCAACACAGCCAAGGATTTCATCATGTCACAGCTCAGCTACCCACTCGCCTCCCCCCGGCCGCTTAACGGCTGGCAACTGATGACGGCGCTGATCAATGGCGAAAAGGCGCCAAGCAACGCCTGGAAAAAAACCTCGTTTCGCCTGAAGTTTCTCGGCCGTTCGCTGCTCAACTGGCGCACCACCAGCGGCCTGCTCAGTACCCTGGCCAGCAACCCGCTGCTGGAAGAGATCCTGAACGCGCAGCCGAACCTGCCGTGCAAGCTGCATCGCCCCTACCTGGCGGCCAACATGAGCAAGATCGAATGCTTGTTCGCCCTGCGCGATCATTACGATCTCATCGTGCAGCGCATGCCGCTGAAGATGCGTCTCGGCCACCTCGGCCCACAGCCTTTCGTGCTGGCCCGCGCGATGGGCAAAAACGAAGCGCCGATCTCGCTGGAACTGGCGGCGATCGACAAACTGAATAAGGAAGGGGAAGCCACGTTGCTGCTGCGCAACGCCAACGGCGTGATGCTGGCGGAAATCACCTTTGCGCTGATGCATTATCAGCAGCAGCCGACGCTGTTCATCGGCGGCCTGCAGGGCGCGAACCATGAGGTGCCGCACGCCGAGATCCAGCACACCACCAAGGAGTGTCACGGTCTGTTCCCTAAACGACTGGTGCTGGAAGGCGTTTGCACGCTGGCTCGGCATCTCGGCATCCGCCGGATCGTAGCCGTCGGCAATGCCACCCATATCTATCAAAACTGGCGTTACCAGAGTAAGAAGAAGGACCAACTGCACGCCGATTACGATCAGTTCTGGCTGTCGATGGGCGCCAAACCGCTCGACAGCGGCTATTTCCTGCTGCCCGAGCGCATCGCCCGCAAGCCGATCGAAGAGATTGCCAGCAAGAAGCGCGCCGAGTATCGCCGCCGCTATCAGTTGCTGGACGAACTGGAACAGGGATTGGTGGCGCATTTCTGCGCCCGATAACGCCCGGCGGGCCGTCAGTCCGCCCGGCCGCGCGCCAGCCAGATTACCCGTGAGAACATTTTCTTCAGCAGCGGCGGCACCGAGTCCGTGCCCCATTCGCCGGCCTGCATCGCGACCTCAATCGCCAGATCCGGCTTCGACGAGTGGTGAACCGCTTTCAGGATCACCTTGCGCACCGGCATCTGCGCGTTGAGCGGCACCGACGCCATTCGGTGATAAACCGGGCCGAACCCTTCACGGAACATGAAGTGCTCCATGTCCGGCGCCGGCAGCGCGGTCAGCCGATCGCGTTCGTTGTCTTCATGATTGTCCAGCAGGCTGCGCACGGTATTGGCGTACTTTTTGCCCGCCTCGTCGCCGTCCACCAACGCATGCCACTCGATACCCATACGGCGGGCGAAGCGCAGCAGCGGCTTCAGGCCGCACTGGGCGAATTCGATGACCCTCACCCCTTCCGCCTCGAAATGGTAGCCGCACTGGCGCGCCAGCTCGTTCAGCAGCCACACTTCGGTCTCGCCTTCCACCAGCAGCCAGCAGCGGGCGAACAGCGACGACGGCCGATTGAAACGGATGTGAAACGCGATGCGCCGCCCGTCTTCGGCGCTCAGCCCGCGCGGCCCGAGACGGTAGGTCGCAACCCGCCCCGACTCGCGCACCAGCCGGCAGACGTGCTCCACCGGCACCAGCGACACCAGTTCGCTGGAGTTGGTGGTGGTGATGCGCTGCAGCGGCAGCTGATTGAGCAGCCCCCAGGCCACCGACAGCATGATCGGATGCAGGCGAGTTTCCGGGTCCTCCACCAGCAGCAGCGGCCGGGCATGGGGATCCAGCTTGACGTCGCCCTTGGCCTGCAGCAGGGTGGAAAACATGCCCAGCAGGATCAGGCGCATGCTGCGGCTGTTCGGCTCGGCCACCATGCGGTTGATGCCGTCCAGCGCGCGCCAGGCGTCCTGCTCCGGTTCACCGCCGCGGCGGCGCGGCCGCGTCACCTGTGAACTCTGCTCGGCGAAATAGTGCTCCAGCAGCTGCTGCATCGCCGCCAGCCCCTGACGCAGCTCACCGTTGGTCAACTTCTGCGGATTGCGCACCAGCTCGCGCGTCAGCTGATCCAACTGCTGCGCCAGCGCCTGGGTATCGGGTTTGCGTTCATCGCCGAGGCTGCTGGGGCGCAGGCGGCGAATAAAGCGCGCGTCGCGCAGGCGCAATACCGGATGGATGCGGATAATGGCGTGGGCCAGCTGTTCGATATGGTGCAGTTGAAAGGCGTTGCCGTCAGCGTCGAGAAAACCGCGCCAGGTGCACACCGTGCCGTCGTCGGCCAGCTCGCCCTCGCAGCGGAAATGAATGCGGCTCAGGCCATCTTCGCCCTTGACCCACAGCGGCGTCAGGTGGCGATAGCGCGGCAGGTGCGCATGGCCGATGTCTTTTTCGCAGAAGGTGAACACCACCTGCAGGTGGCGCTCTTTGGCCGCCTCCTCACCGGGAGGGAAATGGAAGTCGTGCGCTTCAAACCGATACAGTTTCTGCTCCGGCGCCAGCAGCAGCGTCAGCGCATCCAGCAGGCTGGATTTACCCCAGGCATTTTCGCCGAGCAACAGCGTGTTGTCGTCCAGCATCAGCGACAGCCGGTTAATGCCGCGAAAACCTACAATTTCGATACGCTCCAAGAACATCCGCCGCCTCCCGTGCGCGCCGTCGCCTCTTCAATGAGGTGACCTTCACAGAGCATGGTCAAAAAACCCCTTGCAGGTCAAGCGGCCAACGTCAAATCTGCCGCTTTACTCCGGCCGGGCTTTTGGTTAGCGTGTGCTCCTCGTCGGCGTTCGGCGCGCTTCAAAACTCAAGGACACAAGCTGCACCATGTACTCAGGACTGTTGATTATTCTGTTACCGCTGATTGTCGGTTACCTCATTCCCTTACGCCATCGCCCGCTGCTGGTGCTGATCAACCGGCTGCTCAGCTGGATGGTGTACGTGATCCTGTTTTTCATGGGTATCAGCCTGGCATTCATGGAAGATCTCAGCAGCAACCTGGTGCTGATCTTCCAGTACAGCGCGGTGTTCTTCTTCTGCATTCTCTGCGCCAACCTGCTGTTGCTGGCGCTGCTGGAGCGGCGCATGCCGTGGCGCAGCAGCCATAAACAGGAAAAGCTGCCTTCGCGCGTGCACATGGCGCTGGAGTCGCTCAAGCTGTGCGGCGTGGTGCTCGGCGGCTTCCTGCTCGGCCTGACGCAGTGGCAATGGCTGCAGTTCGCCCATAAAGGCAGCGAATATGCGCTGATCTTCCTGCTGTTGCTGGTCGGCATTCAGCTGCGCAACAGCGGCATGACGCTGCGCCAGATCGTGCTCAACCGCCGCGGCACGCTGGTGGCATTGGTGGTGACCGTCGCGTCGCTGGCCGGCGGCGCGCTGGCGGCTCAGCTGCTGGGGTTGCCGGTCAAGGCCGGGCTGGCGATGGCCTCCGGCTTCGGCTGGTACTCGCTGTCCGGCATTCTGATCACCGACGCCTACGGCCCGGTGATGGGCAGCGCCGCGTTCTTCAACGATCTGGCACGCGAGCTGGTGGCGATCATGCTGATCCCGACGCTGGTGCGCCGCAGCCGCTCCACCGCCCTCGGCCTGTGCGGCGCCACCTCGATGGACTTCACCCTGCCGGTGCTGCAGCGCAGCGGCGGGCTGGACATGGTGCCGCCCGCCATCGTGCACGGCTTCCTGCTGAGCCTGCTGGCGCCGGTGCTGATCGCCCTGTTCTCCTGATCCTTTCCCCCTGGGGGCCGCCTGGCCCCCAAAGCGTAATAATTCCCATCCGCACCGCAAAATTGCGCTAAATCAAACTTGCCCGCAGTAGTCGCACAAAAGCCTTTTGCAACCCCGATCGCCGATCTATGCTTTTAAACAAGCATTACAAATGCAACTTTAAAATAAAAGGAAGCGACTATGTTCTGTGTGCAATGTGAACAAACCATCCGTACCCCGGCAGGCAACGGCTGCGCGTATTCTCAGGGCATGTGCGGCAAAACGGCGGAAACCTCCGACCTGCAGGATCTGCTGGTGGCGGCGCTGCAGGGCCTCTCCGCCTGGGCGCTGCAGGCGCGTTCGCTGGGCATCGTCGACCACGAGATCGACAGCTTCGCCCCGCGCGCCTTCTTCTCCACCCTGACCAACGTCAACTTCGATTCCCAGCGCATCATCGGCTACGCGCGGGAAACTCTGCTGCTGCGCGACTCGCTGGCCGCCCGTTGCCGGTTGCTGGATGCCGGCGTGCGCGTCGATCACCCGATGGCGGCCCTGCAGCTGGCCGGTGACGCTATGCCTGCGCTGCTGCAACAGGCGGCGCAGTTTGCCCTCAACAGCGACAAGGCCGAGGTCGGCGACGACGTACACGGTTTGCGCCTGCTGTGCCTGTATGGCCTGAAAGGCGCGGCGGCCTATATGGAACACGCGCACGTGCTCGGCCAGTTCGACGAGCAACTCTATGCCGACTACCACGCCTTTATGGCCTGGCTCGGCACCCGGCCGCGCGACGTCGACACCCTGCTGAACAACGCCATGGGCATCGGCAAGATGAACTTCAACGTGATGGCGATCCTCGATCGCGGCGAAACCCAGGCCTACGGCGATCCGCAGCCCAGCGCGGTCAACGTGCGCCCGGTGGCCGGGAAAGCCATTCTGATTTCCGGCCACGATCTCAAAGATCTGCGCATGCTGCTCGAGCAAACCGAAGGGCAAAACGTCAACGTTTACACCCACGGTGAAATGCTGCCGGCGCACGGCTATCCGGAACTGAAAAAATTCAAGCACCTGGTGGGCAACTACGGCAGCGGCTGGCAAAACCAGCAGACGGAATTCGCCAAATTCCCCGGCCCGATCGTGATGACCTCCAACTGCATCATCGATCCTAACGTCGGCAACTACGGCGATCGTATCTGGACCCGCAGCATCGTCGGCTGGCCGGGCGTCAACCATCTGGAAGGCGACGACTTCGGCGCCGTGATCCGCCAGGCACAGGGCATGAACGGCTTCCCTTACACCGAGATCGAACACCTGATCACCGTCGGCTTCGGCCGCCAGACGTTGCTGAACGCCGCCGACACGGTCATCGACCTGGTATCGCAGAAAAAACTGCGCCACGTCTTCCTGGTCGGCGGCTGCGATGGCAGCCGCGACGAGCGCAGCTACTTCACCGACTTCGCCCGCAGCGTGCCGCATGACTGCCTGATCATGACGCTGGCCTGCGGCAAGTACCGTTTCAACAAGCTGGACTTCGGCACGCTGGAGGGGTTGCCGCGCCTGCTGGACGTCGGCCAGTGCAACGACGCCTACTCCGCCATCATGCTGGCGGTCAAGCTGGCGGACACGCTCGGCTGCAGCGTCAACGAGCTGCCGCTCAGTCTGGTGCTGTCGTGGTTTGAACAGAAGGCGATCGTCATTCTGCTGACGCTGCTGTCGCTGGGGGTGAAAAACATCGTCACCGGCCCGACCGCGCCGGGCTTCCTGACCGACAACCTGATGGCGATCCTCAACGAGAAATTCGGCCTGCGCCCGATCACTACCGTCGAGCAGGATATCACCGCGCTGCTCGCCTGATGCCGTTACGTTATGGGGCCGCCTGCGCCGGCCCCTTTGCTTTTTGAGGTGCCCCGATGACTCAACCCACTCCGCTTTGCCCGAATCGCATGCAGGTGCATTCCATCCAGCGTGAAACCGCCGACGTCTGGACGCTGAACCTGATCTGCGACGTTTTTTATCCTTACCAGGCCGGCCAGTTTGCGCTGGTCAGCATCCGCAACAGCGAGGAGACGCTGCGCGCCTATACGCTCTCCTCCTCGCCCGGCCAGAGCCGCTTTCTCAGCATCAGCGTGCGCTGCCTGCCGGACGGCGTGGGATCGCGTTGGCTGACGCAAGAGGTCAAGCCCGGCAACACGCTGTGGCTGTCCGACGCGCAGGGCGAATTCAGCTGCGAGCGCCACCCGGCCGATCGTTATCTGATGCTGGCCGCCGGCTGCGGCGTGACGCCGATCGTCTCGATGTGCCGCTGGCTGACCGCCAACCGTCCGGCCTGCGATATCGTCGCGATCGTTAACGTGCGCACCCCCGCCGACACGATCTTCGCCGATCAATGGCGCGCGCTGTGCGCCGCCCATCCGCAGCTGCGCCTGACGCTGATGGCCGAGCAGGATCTGCAGCCCGGCTACCTCAGCGGCCGCATCGATGAACAGACGCTGCGGCAGGCGGCGCCGGATATCGCCGAACGCACGGTGATGACCTGCGGCCCTGCGCCCTACATGGATCAGGTGGAGCAGCTGTGCCGCCGGCTCGGCGTGCCG
The DNA here is from genome assembly GCF_000738675.1 of Serratia nematodiphila DZ0503SBS1. Classification (NCBI taxonomy): domain Bacteria; kingdom Pseudomonadati; phylum Pseudomonadota; class Gammaproteobacteria; order Enterobacterales; family Yersiniaceae; genus Serratia; species Serratia nematodiphila. Next base: position 4,349,444 of record NZ_JPUX01000001.1, read on the forward strand.
GCCGAGCGTTTCCATAAAGAGCAGTTCCACACGCCGACGGCGCAGGCCGACGCCACCGAAGGGCTGACGCTGCGCGCCGCGCGCCCGCTGCGCGAATTCCGCGTACCGGTTGGCAGCACGCTGCTGGCGGCGATGGAGGCCCACGCCCTGCCGGTCAACGCCGCCTGCCGCGCCGGGGTGTGCGGCTCGTGCAAAACTCGCATCCTCGAGGGCGACTACACCACCACCAGCACCATGACGCTGAGCGAGGAAGAGATAGCGCAAGGCTACGTGCTCGCCTGCAGTTGCCAGCTGCAGGGCGACGTCACGCTGGCGTGATCCCCTATAGCCCCATCGCCGCGATGGGGCATTTATCGGCAAGCTCCCCGCGGCCAGCCCGGTTACACTTTTCCCCGTCCTACGCTCTTTACCCTTCCTGACCGCATCTCGTCCACAGCCGGTAAGCTATGCTTGCAGTTGTTCTGCTGCCACTCACCGGATCGAGTCCACATCGTTTTTCAAACCTTGTTTGGGGGAACCATGAAGCAAACCGTAGCCACACTGATCGCCAAAACGCTGGATCAAGCCGGCGTAAAACGCATTTGGGGCGTGACCGGCGATTCGCTCAACGGCCTTAGCGACAGCCTGCACCGCATGGGCACCATCGAATGGCTGGGCACCCGCCATGAAGAGGTGGCCGCCTTCGCCGCCGGCGCCGAAGCTCAGCTTACCGGCCAGTTGGCGGTGTGCGCCGGTTCCTGCGGCCCCGGCAACCTGCACCTGATCAACGGCCTGTTCGACTGCCACCGCAACCATGTGCCGGTGCTGGCGATCGCCGCACACATCCCTTCCAGCGAAATCGGCAGCGGCTACTTCCAGGAAACCCATCCGCAGGAGCTGTTCCGCGAATGCAGCCACTATTGCGAGCTGGTTTCCAACCCGGAACAGCTGCCGCGCGTGCTGGAGATCGCCATGCGCAAGGCGATCCTCAATCGCGGCGTCTCGGTGGTCGTCTTGCCGGGCGACGTGGCGCTGCGCATGGCGCCGGAAGACGCGCCCCTGACCTGGCATACCCCGGCGCTGCCGCTGGTGCAGCCGCCGATGAGCGAGCTGAACAAGCTGGCGGAAACGCTGAACAAAGCGAAGAACATCACCCTGATGTGCGGCAGCGGCTGCGCCGGCGCGCACGATGAAGTGGTCAAGCTGGCCGAACTGCTGCAGGCGCCGGTGGTCCACGCGCTACGCGGCAAAGAACATATCGAATGGGATAACCCGTACAGCGTCGGCATGACCGGGCTGATCGGTTTCTCCTCCGGTTATCACGCGATGATGAACGCCGACACGCTGGTGCTGCTCGGCACCCAGTTCCCCTATCGCGCGTTCTACCCCACCAACGCCAACATCATTCAGATCGACATCAACCCCGGCAGCATCGGCGCGCACTGCCCGGTCAACATGGCGCTGGTGGGCGATATCCACACCACCCTCACCGCCCTGCTGCCGCAGCTGGAGCCGAAGCGCGACCGGGCGTTCCTCGACAAGGCGCTGGAGCATTACCGCAACGCGCGCAAGGATCTCGACGGGCTGGCGACCGCCAACGACGACCAACCGATCCACCCGCAGTATCTGGCGCAGCAGCTCAGCCAGTACGCCAGCGACGACGCCATCTTCACCTGCGACGTCGGCACGCCGACGGTGTGGGCCGCCCGCTACGTGAAAATGAACGGCAAGCGCCGCCTGCTCGGTTCGTTCAACCACGGTTCGATGGCCAACGCCATGCCGCAGGCGATCGGCGCTCAGGCCACCGCGCCGGATAAACAGGTGATCGCCATGTGCGGCGACGGCGGCTTCACCATGCTGATGGGCGATTTCCTGTCGCTGGCGCAGCTCAAGCTGCCGGTGAAAATCGTGGTGTTCAACAACAGCGTGCTGGGGTTCGTGGCGATGGAGATGAAGGCCGGCGGCTACCTGACCGACGGCACCGACCTGCATAATCCGGACTTCGCGGCGATCGCCAACGCCGCCGGCATCAAGGGCATCCGCGTGGAAAAAGCCTCCGATCTGGACGGCGCGCTGCAGGAGATGTTGGCGCATCCCGGCCCGGCGCTGCTGGACGTGGTCACCGCCAAGCAAGAGCTGGCGATGCCGCCGCAGATCAAGTTCGAACAGGCGAAAGGCTTCAGCCTGTACATGCTGCGCGCCATCATCAACGGCCGCGGCGACGAAGTGGTTGAACTGGCGAAAACCAACTGGCTGCGCTAAGCAAGCTGCCCCGATAAAATAAAGGGTATATGATGCCATGTACCCTTTTCCTCTCCCTTACATTCCAGGAACCCTATGCTTATCGATCTACGCAGCGACACCGTTACCCGCCCCAGCGCCGCCATGCGCCAGGCGATGGCTCAGGCAGAGGTCGGCGACGACGTCTACGGCGATGACCCGACGGTCAACGCGCTGGAGGCCGAGGCGGTGCGCCTGTCAGGCAAAGAAGCGGCATTGTTTCTGCCCAGCGGCACCCAGGCCAACCTGGTGGCGCTGCTGAGCCACTGCCAGCGCGGCGATGAATACCTGGTCGGCCAGCAGGCGCACAACTACAAATACGAAGCCGGCGGCGCAGCGGTGCTGGGCAGCATTCAGCCGCAGCCGATCGAGGCCGACGCCGACGGCACGTTGCCGCTGGACAAGCTCGCCGCCGCCATCAAACCCGACGACATCCACTTCGCCCGCACCCGGCTGCTGAGCCTGGAAAACACCATCAGCGGCAGAGTCTTGCCGCAGGCCTACCTGCAGCAGGCGTGGCAGTTTACCCGCGAGCGGCAGCTGGCGCTGCATATCGACGGCGCGCGCATCTTCAACGCCGCCGTGGCGCTGAACCTGCCGCTGAAAGAGATCGTGCAATACTGCGACACCTTCACCATTTGCCTGTCGAAAGGGTTGGGCGCGCCGGTCGGATCGCTGCTGTGCGGCAGCGAGGCCTTCATTCAGCGTGCGCTGCGCTGGCGTAAGATGACCGGCGGCGGGCTGCGTCAGGCCGGCATCCTGGCGGCGGCCGGTCTCTACGCGCTGGAGCATAACGTTGCGCGGCTGCGCGAAGACCATGACAACGCGGCCTGGCTGGAGCAACAGCTGCGGCAGATCGGCGTGGAGATCGCCGCTCCCGGCGCGCAGACCAACGTGCTGTACCTGCGCCAACCGCCGGCGCTGGCGGCCAAATTCGGTCCGTGGATGCGCGAACGCGGCGTGCTGATCAGCAGTGGCCCGCTGACGCGCATTCTGACCCACCTCGACGTCAGCCGTCAGGATCTGCAGCGGGTGGTCGAACTGTGGCGGGAGTTTCTTCAGCAGCACGCCTGATCGCTTGGGGCGCAGGCCGCGCCCCGCAATCAGAAAATCCAGCGGCCGTAAACCCAGTACCACAGCCCCAGCACCGCCGCCAGGTTGAGCGCGACGCTGAGGATGAACCAGGTTTTAAACGGCTGTTTCTGGGTTTTGTGGCGAAACAGCTGCTGCGCCAGCAATGCACCCAACCACCCGCCCAGCGCGCCGAACAGCAACAGCGTCGTCTCCGGCACCCGTCGCCACCCTTTGCGCGCCGCCAGCTTATCGCCGCCGTAGATCAGAAACGTCAGCAGGTTCGCCAGCAGCAACCCCATCCACACCGGATGCGGCGAGAACAAACTGGCGATCAGCGCCAGGCCCAGCAGGGCGTAACAAATCACATTGAGCTTCATGACATCCGGTCTTCGTTCGATAAGGGGCGCGTAGTGTGAACCTGCGCCGCGGCGGATGCAACCGGCTTATACCCATACAAAAAGTGCATTTAAACCCTGAATTTGGCATCCTGTCGTTCTGCGACTCTTTCACCGCACAAGGCGGCCCGATGATACCCCAACGCGTACTGGTTCTTGGAGCCAGCGGCTATATAGGCCAGAACCTGATCCCGCACCTGATCGAACAGGGGCACCAGATTACCGCCGCCGCGCGGCGCATCGAGTGGCTGCAGGAGCAGAACTGGCCGCAGGTCAACTGCCTGTATGTCGATCTGTACCGCCCGGACACCCTGAGCGCGGCGCTGTGGGAAATCGATACGCTGTACTATCTGGTGCACGCGATGGGCGACGGCGACGACTTTATCGAAAAGGAGCGCCAGGCGGCGGAAAATCTGCGCGACGCGCTGCGCAATGCCGGCGTCAGGCAGGTGATCTTCCTTGGCGCGCTGCAGCCGAACGACGACAGTTCGCCGCACCTGGTGGCCCGCCGCCTGACCGGCGAGATCCTGCGCCAAAGCGGCGTACCGGTCACCGAGCTGCGCGCCGGCATCATCGTTGGCCCCGGCTCGGCGGCGTTCGAAGTGATGCGCGACATGGTCTATAACCTGCCGGTGCTGACACCGCCGCGCTGGGTGCGTTCGAAATCGTCGCCGGTGGCGCTGGAGAACCTGCTGGTTTATCTGGCCGATCTGCTGGCGCATCCGGCGCAGGAACACCGCATCTTCGATGTCGCCGGGCCGGAATACCTCAGCTATCAGGACATGTTCCAACGCTTTATCGCCATCAGCGGCAAACGACGCTGGCTGATCCCGATCCCCTTGCCGACGCGGCTGATTTCGGTGTGGTTCATCAGCCTGATCACCTCGGTGCCGACGCCGATCGCCCGCGCGTTGATCCAGGGGTTGAAGCACGATCTGCCCGCCGACGGCCGGCCGCTGCAAGCCTTGATCCCGCAGCGTCTGCACACTTTTGATCAGGCGGTCACCGCCACGCTGCAGCGCGAACTGGAAGTGGTCGACTCCGCCGACTGGGGCTACGATCCGGCGGCGCGGGCTCGCTGGCGCCCTGGCTACGGCTACTACCCCAAACAGGCCGGTTGCGCGCTGGACACCGCCGCCTCCAGCCAGGCCCTGTGGCAAACGGTGCAGCAGTTGGGAGGCGAAGAAGGCTATTTCTACGCCAATATCCTGTGGCGGATCCGCGCCCGCATGGACGACATGATCGGCAACGGCGTGGTCTATGGCCGCCCGGCGCGCGCGGCCCTGGCACTGGGTGACGAGATCGACGGCTGGAAAGTGATTACCCTGAAGCCGCTGCGGCAGCTGGCGCTGCTGTTCGGCATGAAGGCGCCCGGCCTGGGGCGGCTGAGCTTCACCATCACCGATCGCGGCGATCGCCGCACGCTGGACGTGCGCGCCTGGTGGCACCCGGCCGGCTTCAGCGGGCTGCTGTATTGGTTCGCCATGATGCCCGCGCATCTGTTTATTTTTCGCGGCATGGCGAAGCGCATCGCCGAGCTTGCCGAGAACCTGGACCGCCAACAGCGCTGAACGGCGCTCATTTGTCGATCAACCGCACAGTTTGCCGCTGTGCTTCGGGGCTTTCCGATTGCATAGCGCACGAAATCACGGAAGAATGGCATCTTATTTGCTGGGAGCGCCGCAAGCGCCCGCCGGTATTCCGATTTTGGGTGAGAATAGAGTCCGTTATGAAGGTATTGGTCACCGGTGCCACCAGTGGGTTAGGCCGTAACGCCGTTGAATATCTGCGCCGTCAGGGCATCAAAGTGCGCGCCACCGGCCGCAACCAGGCGATGGGCGGCCTGCTGGAAAAAATGGGCGCGGAGTTCATTCATGCCGATCTCACCAATCTGATCTCTTCGCAGGCCAAGGCGATGCTGGCGGATGTCGACGTGCTGTGGCACTGCTCCAGCTTTACCTCGCCCTGGGGCACCGAAGAAGCCTTCGAGCTGGCCAACGTGCGCGCCACTCGCCGCCTTGGTGAATGGGCGGCGGCCTATGGCGTGGCGCAGTTCATTCACATCTCTTCCCCGGCGATCTATTTCGATTACCACCATCACCGCAACGTAACCGAAGACTTCCGTCCGCAGCGCTACGCCAATGAGTTCGCGCGCAGCAAGGCCGCCGGCGAGCAGGTGATCCAGCAGTTGGCGCTGTCCAATCCGCAGACCCATTTCACCATTCTGCGCCCGCAGGGATTGTTCGGGCCGCACGACAAGGTGATGCTGCCGCGGCTGCTGCAGATGATCAAACGCTACGGCAACCTGCTGCTGCCGCGCGGCGGCGCGGCGATGGTGGACATGACTTACCTGGAGAATGCGGTGCACGCCATGTGGCTGGCGACGCTAAAAGAAGACACGCCGTCCGGCCGCGCCTACAACATCACCAACCAGCAGCCGCGCCCGCTGCGCACCGTGGTGCAGCAGCTGATCGACGATCTGGGCATGAAGTGCCGCATCCGCTCCGTCCCCTACCCGATGCTCGACATGATGGCGCGCGGCATGGAGCGCCTGGGCAGCAAAAGCGAAAAGGAGCCGGTGCTGACCCACTACGGCGTCGCCAAACTCAACTTCGACCTCACGCTCGATACCACCCGCGCGCAGCAAGAGCTGGGCTATCAGCCGATCGTCTCGCTGGAAGAAGGCATCGCGCGCACCGCCCGCTGGCTGAAAGATCACGGCAAACTGCACGGCCTGTAATCAACGCCACGCGCCGTACTTCACCAGCAGCGCATCGATAATCGCCTCACTCTCTGCATCCGGCTCACCGCGAACATCGTCGGGCCGGAAATGCATCTGAAACGCCGCCAGCACATTGCGCTGCTGCCGCGCATCCCATGACGAATCAACCGCGTAGCCATAACGCGCCAGCTTTTCGAGCAGCGGCGCCAGCGGCACCGGCGCCTGTCTGTCGCGCCCCGCCAGCAGTCGCTGCACGTCTGCCTCGTCCGGCCAGGCGCCGATGCCGGCCTGCGCCAGTTGCCGCCAGGGGAACAGCGGGCCGGGATCCTGTTTGCGCTGCGGCGCGATGTCGCTGTGCCCCACCACGTCCTGCGGCTGGATGCCATAGCGTTGGATGATGTCGCGGCTCAGCGGGATCAGCACGGCGATCTGCTCCGCCGTGTAGGGCTGCCAGTGGGTGAACAGCATGCTGCGGGTGAACCCCTTGTTGACGATTTCGATGCCGATCGAGGTGTCGTTGAGGTTGCTGCGGCCGCGCCAGACGCTGGCGCCGGCATGCCAGGCGCGCATCGCTTCCGGCACCAGCCGGTACACCGTCGGTTTGCCGTGTTCACGCTGCGGATGCGCCGGCAACAGATAGTGCGCGCTGACGTGTTCATCGGTCAGCGTTTTCAGCGATGAATGGAAATCTTCCGCCGTGTAGTGCATCACCAGAAAGCGAATGCGCCGATCGGCGCCCTGCGCCTGATGCAGCGTCTCGAGCTGGTAAGCGCCGCGATCGACGAGCGTGTCCTGCTGCGGATTTTGGCACCCAGCCAACAGCGCGGCGGCGATGATCCCTGGCCAAATTTTCACTTATCCTCCCTGTGGTTTGGTGATTTGATCTAACGTTAACGTTAAGCAATAGTCGCCACGGAAGCCACCCGCCGACAAAGTAAAAACGCCCCGGCGTGAGCCAGGGCGTTAAGGCATGGGATTAGCGGCTGACTTTCACCGCGGTGCCGCTGACGGTTACCATCAGCATGCTGCCGTCTTTGCCAACGGTTTCATAATCGATATCAATGCCGACCACCGCGTTGGCGCCCAGCTCTTTCGCCTGATCTTCCAGTTCTTCGAACGCGATCAGGCGCGCCTTGCGCAGCTCTTTCTCGTAAGCGCCCGAACGGCCGCCGACGATATCGCGCACGCCAGCGAAGAAATCACGAAAAATGTTGGCGCCGAGAATCGCTTCGCCGGTGACGACGCCGCAGTATTCGGTGATGGTAAACCCTTCCAGGGTCGGGGTAGTTGAAAGCTGCATCAGAACTCCTTGTTTGATTAATTCAACGTATCTATGACCAGAAGATTGACATTATGTTCGCTTAATCAATGGCACGCAGTACGAATGCAAGGCCAAAAAACGCATTTATACTGTAAGCTATCGGTCTTCATGGTAGAGACTTTCACATAAGGTAATAAGATGAAAACAAAAACGATTGCGGCTGTTTTACCCTTAGCGCTGTTGCTGAGTGCCTGTACCACGGTGGAACCGGCATACAAGGATATCGGCACCCGCAGCGGCAGCTGTGTGGAAGGCGGCCCGGATACGGTCGCGCAAAAGTTCTATGACCTGCGCATCCAGCAGGGCGCCGGCCTGCCGGACAGCAACCGCCTGGCGCAGCTGCAGCCTTATCTGAGCAAAGTGCTGTATCAGGATCTGGTCAGCACTGCTCAAAACCCGGGCAAGCATCAGATTACCGGCGATCTGTTCTCCGGCAATGCGCAGGGGCCAAGCAGCGCATCCGTCGCCAGCGCCTCGACCATTCCCAACACCGATGCGAAGAACATCCCGCTGCGTGTTGACCTGAGCTACCAGAAAGACGCCAACAGCACCGTGAACTGGCAGGACGAAGTGCTGATGGTGCGCGAAGGCACCTGCTGGGTGGTTGATGATATTCGCTACCTGAATGTTCCAGCGCACGCCACCAACGGCAGCGTACGCCAGGTGCTGGAAAACCAGTAACCCGCTTCCCCCGGCCGACGCGGGCTGGCCGCGTCGGTCATCCCGCCGCCCGTCTACCGCTCGAATTTCGTCCAATAGAAAAAATTTCGCTACCGATCTCACAGCCTGCGCCACAAATCCCCTCCCTCGGCTTGAGTCGCGGTATCTTGTGCTAATCTTTTACTGTCCCGCCGCACACTCATAAATTTTAACGCACAAAGATTGCATAAGTATTCTGCGGAAGTTAACATTTGCGGCATCAATGTCTATTCAATTCTGGCGCATGAGTATTCAACTTAACGGTATCAATTGCTATTACGGCGCTCACCAGGCGCTGTTTGACATCACGCTGGAATGTCCAGCCGGGGAAACCCTGGTGCTGCTTGGCCCAAGCGGCGCCGGGAAAAGTTCATTGCTGCGGGTGCTGAACCTGCTGGAAATGCCGCGTTCGGGCCAACTGCAGATCGCCGGCAACCAATTCGACTTCAGGCAAGCGCCGGGCGAGAAAGCCATTCGCGAACTGCGGCAAAATGTCGGCATGGTGTTCCAGCAATACAACCTGTGGCCTCACCTCACCGTGGTTCAGAACCTGATCGAGGCACCTTGCCGCGTGCTGGGTCTGACCAAGGCTCAGGCGATGGAGCGCGCCGACAAGCTGCTCAAGCGTCTGCGCCTGACCGACTTCGCCGATCGCTTCCCGCTGCACCTTTCCGGTGGCCAGCAGCAGCGCGTGGCGATCGCCCGCGCCCTGATGATGGAGCCGCAGGTGTTGCTGTTCGATGAACCGACCGCAGCGCTGGATCCGGAAATCACCGCCCAGATCGTCAGCATCATTCGCGAACTGGCCGGCACCGGCATCACGCAGGTGATCGTCACCCACGAAGTGGAAGTGGCGCGCAAAACCGCCAGCCGCGTGGTGTACATGGAAAACGGCCACGTAGTGGAGCAAGGCGACAGCAGCCACTTCACGCAGCCGCGGACCACCGAGTTTGCCAACTACTTATCACACTAACAATTAACTTGCTGTAATTTGGGGAGTTTGCGATGAAAAAACTAATAATCGCCGCCGTTCTGGCCGGCATCAGCGTTTCCGCCTCCGCAGCCGAAACCATCCGTTTCGCTACCGAAGCCTCCTATCCTCCGTTTGAATTTATTGACGCCGGCAACAAGATTCAGGGTTTTGATGTCGATCTGGCCAACGCGCTGTGCAAAGAAATGCAGGCCGAATGTACCTTCACCAACCAGGCGTTCGACAGCCTGATCCCGAGCCTGAAGTTCAAGCGTTTCGATGCGGTGATGGCGGGTATGGACATTACGCCGGAGCGTGAGAAGCAGGTGCTGTTCACCAAGCCTTACTACGATAACTCGGCGCTGTTCATCGCGCAGAAAGGCAAAATCGCCGACGTGGCGGCGCTGAAAGGCAAGAAAGTCGGCGTGCAAAACGGCACCACCCACCAGAAATACCTGACCGACAAGCACCCGGAAATCACCACCGTGCCTTACGACAGCTACCAGAACGCCATTTTGGATCTGAAGAACGGCCGCGTTGATGCGGTGTTCGGCGATACCGCGGTGGTCAACGAGTGGCTGAAGCAGAATGACGCGCTGGCGGCAGTGGGCGCCAAAGTGACCGACAAAGACTACTTCGGTACCGGCCTTGGCATCGCGGTGCGCCAGAAGAACACCGATCTGCAGGGCAAGTTCAACGCCGCTCTGGACAAGATCAAGCAGGATGGGACCTATGAAACCATCTACAAAAAATGGTTCCAGCAGTAATACGCCCAAATGAATGAATTACAACCTTTAGCAAGCGCCGCCGGCATGACCGTCGGCCTTGCCGTTTGCGCCCTGATCCTCGGGCTGATTCTGGCGATGCTGTTCGCCGTATGGGAATCGTCCCGCTGGAAAGCGGTCAGCTGGCTCGGCACCGCCTGGGTGACCGTGTTGCGCGGCCTGCCGGAAATCCTGGTGGTGCTGTTTATCTATTTCGGCTCGTCGCAGCTGCTGCTGATGCTCTCCGACGGCTTTACCCTCAACCTCGGTCTGTTCCAGCTGCCGATTCAGTTGGCGATCGACAATTTCGAAGTCAGCCCGTTCCTGTGCGGGGTGATCGCTCTGGCCCTGCTCTATTCCGCCTACGCCTCGCAGACGCTGCGCGGCGCGCTCAAAGCGGTGCCGCAGGGGCAGTGGGAATCCGGTCAAGCGCTTGGACTGAGTAAGGCGGCGATCTTCTTTCGCCTGATCATGCCGCAGATGTGGCGCCACGCCCTGCCCGGCCTCGGCAATCAGTGGCTGGTGCTGTTGAAAGACACCGCGCTGGTGTCGCTGATCAGCGTGAACGATCTGATGCTGCAAACCAAGAGCATCGCCACCCGCACCCAGGAGCCTTTTACCTGGTATGTGATCGCCGCGGCCATCTACCTGCTGGTGACGCTGTTCAGCCAATACGTCATCAAACGCATTGAGCTGCGCGCCACGCGCTTTGAGCGGGGGCCGGCCTGATGATTGAATATTTGCCGGAGATCCTCAAAGGGTTGCACACCAGCCTGACGCTGACCGTCGCCGCGCTGATCGTCGCGCTGGTGCTGTCGCTGCTGCTGACGGTGATCCTGACGTTGAAAACGCCGATCCTGACGCCGTTGGTCAAGGTTTATGTGACGCTGTTCACCGGCACGCCGCTGCTGGTGCAGATCTTCCTGATCTACTACGGCCCCGGCCAGTTCCCGGCGATCCGCGACTACCCTTGGCTGTGGAACCTGCTGTCGCAGCCCTGGCTGTGTGCGATGATAGCGCTGGCGCTGAACAGCGCGGCCTACACCACGCAGTTGTTCTACGGCGCGGTGCGCGCCATTCCCGCCGGGCAGTGGCAATCGTGCGAAGCGCTTGGCATGTCGCGCCGGCAGACGCTGCGCATTCTGCTGCCGTTCGCCTTCAAGCGCGCGCTGTCGTCTTACTCCAACGAAGTGGTGCTGGTGTTCAAAAGCACCTCGCTGGCCTATACCATCACGCTGATGGAAGTGATGGGCTACAGCCAGCTGATGTACGGCCGCACCTACGACGTGATGGTGTTCGGCGCCGCCGGCCTGGTGTACCTGTGCGTCAACGGCCTGCTGACGCTGCTGATGCGTCTGGTGGAGCGCCGCGCGCTGGCGTTTGAACGCCGCAACTGAGGCCGCCGCCCCCATGAGCCCCGCCATTGTGCGGGGCTTTTTTTACCCCTCAAGGCAATACTTAATCATTTATATTGCATTTTAATTCACTCAATGGCAGGGTTAACAACAGGCATTCGCGCAAAAACCTCTGGCGATTACCAGTAAAAACAAACGATAGCGAATAATCACTTTCAGGATCCAGACAGGAGCTCTACGCATGAAAAAACTGCTGCTTGCCGCGACGATGTTGGCCGGGATGACCTTTAACGCCACCGCGGCCGATACCATCCGCTTCGCCGCCTCCGCCACCTACCCACCGTTCGAATCGCTCGACGCCAACAACCAGATCGTCGGCTTCGATATCGATCTGGCCAACGCGCTGTGCAAGCAGATGCAGGCGCAGTGCACCTTCACCAACCAGGCGTTCGACAGCCTGATCGCCGCGCTGAAATTCAAGAAATACGATGCGGTGATTTCCGGCATGGATATCACGCCGGAGCGCAGCAAACAGGTCGCTTTCACCCAGCCTTACTACGCCAACTCGGCGATCGTGATCGCGCAAAAAGGCAAGTTCAACTCGCTGGCGGATCTGAAAGGCAAAAAGCTCGGCATGGAAAACGGCACCACCCACCAGAAATACATGCAGGACAAGCACCCGGAGATTAACACCGTTTCTTACGACAGCTACCAGAACGCCATTCTGGAGCTGAAAAACGGCCGTATCGACGGCGTGTTCGGCGACACCGCCGTGGTGAACGAATGGCTGAAAACCAACCCGCAGCTGGCACCGGTTGGCGAGCACATCACCGATGCGCAATACTTCGGCACCGGCCTCGGCATCGCGGTGCGCCCCGACAACCAGGCGCTGCTGGCCAAGCTGAACGCCGCGCTGGACGCCATCAAGGCCGACGGCACCTACAAGGCCATCAACGACAAGTGGTTCCCGCAGTAAGTCCGCGTGTGGAGTCGCCCTCCTTCGGCGGCTCCATCTAATTGCCACCCCATCCGGTTAGTGCTAAATTTGATACTGAATTTAGCATCAAGGATAACATCATGACGGTTCAACCCATTCTTGCCGACTCGGCAGTCAGCATCAGCGATTTTAAGAAATCGCCCAACGCCGCCCTTAAAGAGGCACAAGGGCAACCGGTCGCCGTCCTGACCAACGGTAAGATTTCGGGATATTACGTCTCTCCGGAAACCTGGGAGGCGATCGCGGAGTACCTGGAAGATATCGAACTCGCTGAAATCGTTCGTTCACGGATGAACGGCAAACGCATTAAGGTCAATTTGGATGACTTATAAGCTTGAATTCGAAGAACATGCGCTGAAGGAATTTAAAAAACTGTCCCCGGTGATCCGGGAACAGTTCAAAAAAAAGCTGGCATCGGTGCTGGTTAATCCCCACGTCCCCGCCAACAAACTCGCCGGTTTGCCTGATTGCTACAAAATCAAACTCAGAGCCTCAGGCTTTCGTTTGGTATATCGCGTCATGGAAACGGAGATCGTGGTTCTGGTCCTGTCTGTGGGCAAACGCGAACGTTCAGCGGCTTACACGGCTGCCAAAAAGCGCCTTTAACGCCGCACCAGCAGCGTCAGCACTTCGTAGTGCGAGGTATGCGGGAACATGTCGAACAGCTGCACCCGTTCGATGCGATACCCCGGCAACATCTCGATATCTTTCGCCATGCTCTCGGCGTTGCAGCTCGAATACAGAATATAGTCCGGCGCCATCCGGCTCAAATAGTCGCACAGCGCCTGGCCGATGCCGCGCCGCGGCGGATTGACCAGCACCAGCTGCGGCACCAGGCCTTCGGCGGTGGCGAAGCGGGTGGAATCGAGCGCCTGAAAATCTACCTGCAACAACCCTAACCGCTGCGCCGACTGGCGCGCGCAGGCGATCGCCTCCGCGCTGATTTCGATGCCGGTCAACCGCGTCTGCGGCTGCGCGCAGTGCAGGCCGAAACCGCCGACGCCGCAGAACAGATCCCACATGCTGTCGATACCCAGCGCGCGCACCCAGTCGCGGGCGGTGGCATACAGATCGGCGGCCACCTGCGGGTTGGTCTGAAAGAAGCTTTGCGGGCGGATGAACAGCGGCACCTGATTGAACTGTTCCTCCAGCGCCTGCTGTTCGGTCAGCGCGATCTCGCGCTCCCCTTCCATGATCGCCATATGCACCGGTTGAATATTGGCGGAGATCACCCTGAGCTGCGGCAGCTGCTGCTGCAGCCACGGCAGCGCGGCGCGCAGCTGCGCCAGTTTGGTTTCCGAGCGCAGCACGAAACGCAGCATCACGCCGCCGTCGAGCGTGCTTTCGGTCAGCAGCAGGTATTTCAGCTCGCCGCGCTTGCGCACTACGTTATACGGCGTCAGGCCGGCGCGGGCGATAAAGCTTTTCAGCACCGCAAACATCGGCGCAAAACCGGCGGGGTACAGCGGGCAGTCGCTCAGATCGACCGGCGTGCCGTCGCGGTGCAGCATGCCGAGCAGCGGTCGCTCCACGCTGCCGCTGACCACCATCTTGGCTTTATTGCGAAATGCGCTCAGTTCCCCCGCCACCGGCTGCAGCCACTGCGCGACGTCGCGCCCGGCCAGCAGCGATTGCAGGTGATGCTGTTTGTCGGCCAGTTGCTGCGGATAGGGCTTTTCCAGCCACTGACAGGAACGGCAGGTGCCCGCCGTATACAAAGCGCAATGCATGAAGATTACCGTGAAGTTCAGGATGACGAATTAAGGGTGCAGAGTTTACCACTCCGCGCGCCTAAAATCTCACTTGCGCGGTGAAGAAGCGGCGGCTGGCGGCAGGAACGAACAGCAACGCCAGGATCACCACGTCGGGGATCTTTTGCAGGATCAGAACGTGCAAGATTTGGCCGCTGGTTTCCCCCTCCACGGTGAACACCTCTGGGAAGACGCTGCCGATGGTGGCCAACAGCAGGTAAAGCACCACGATGCACTGGCAGGCCACATAGCCCCAGCGCCCCCAATTGCGGCCGCGCATCACCGCAAAGCCGCAGCTGATTTGCAGGCACAGCAGCATCAGGCCGGCCAGAAAGATAAAGGTGGAATCCCACGCCTGCGCGCTGGTGTTGACGAACTCCTGCGCGCCGTCGACGCCCAGCTCACCCAGCAGCAGCACCACGCTGATACACTTGATCGCCACCATGGCGGTGCCCGCCACCATCACCGGCACCGGCGCATCCGAAGTCGATCCCATTCCCTGCCCGCTTTTCAGCATGTCTGACATATCCGTGTTCCGCTACGACGCGCCACCTATACAGGTGGCACATGTAAAGTCAGGTAGTTAGTTGCAATACTTATTGATTGCAAAAATAGCAGGTTTGTTACGATTCAGCTACGGGCCGCCCGCTGCAATTCACGCGATCGTTGTTTTTCCGAGCGCGCCATAAACCACCAGGCGATCAGGCCGAGGATGCCCACCACCAGCAGGATCAGGCTGGCCAACGCGTTAATTTCCGGGTTCACCCCCATGCGCACGCTGGAGAACACCAGCATCGGCAGCGTGGTGGCGCCCGGGCCGGAGACGAAGCTGGCGATCACCAGGTCATCCAGCGACAGGGTGAACGCCAGCATCCAGCCGGAGATCAACGCCGGCGCAATCATCGGCAAGGTGATGACGAAGAACACCTTCAGCGGCGGCGCCCCCAGATCCATTGCCGCCTCTTCAATCGAGCGATCCACCTCGCGCAGACGCGAACTGATGACCACCGCCACATAAGCGGTACAGAAGGTGACATGCGCCAGCCAGATAGTGAACATGCCACGTTCCGACGGCCAGCCGAAGGCATGCCCCATCGCCACGAACAGCAGCAGCAGCGACAGGCCGGTGATCACGTCCGGCATCACCAGCGGCGCGGTCAGCATAAACGCGAAGCCGGTCGAACCGCGAAAGCGGCCGAATCGCACCATCACCACGGCGGCGATGGCCCCCAGTACCACCGCGGCGGTGGCGGAGGCGGCGGCGATGGTCAGGCTGAGCCCCACCGCGCTGATCATCGCCGAATCGTGGAACAGTTCGCTATACCAGCGCGTGGACCAGCCGGCCCACACCGTCACCAGCTTGGAGCTGTTGAAGGAGTAGATCACCAGCATCAGCATCGGCGCATACAGGAAGGTAAAGCCGACAGTCAGGATGGCGATGCGCCACGGTGAACGCACTACCGGCAAGTTGTTCATTCCTGCCCCCCTATTTCCTTGTTCTGGTGTTTGTGGAACCACAAAATTGGCACGATCAGCAACAGCAGCATGATGGTGGCGACCGCCGAGGCCACCGGCCAGTCGCGGTTATTGAAGAACTCCTGCCATAGCACGCGGCCGATCATGATGCTGTCCGGCCCGCCGAGCAGTTCCGGGATCACGAACTCCCCCACTGCCGGAATGAACACCAGCATCGAACCGGCGATGATGCCGCCGCGCGTCAGCGGCACGATCACGCTGAAGAAGGTTTTCAGCGGCCGGGCGCCCAGATCCAGCGACGCCTCCACCAGCGAGTAATCCAGCCGGATCAGCGCCGTGTAAATCGGCAGCACCATAAACGGCAGATAGGAATAAACGATGCCGATATACACCGCCAGGTTGGTGTGCAGGATCACCAGAGGTTGATCGATCACCCCTAGCCACATCAGAAAGTTATTCAGCGTGCCGTTGTTTTTCAGGATCCCCATCCAGGCGTAGACGCGGATCAGGAACGAAGTCCAGGAAGGCAGGATCACCAGCAACAGCAGAATGTTGCGGGTCGACGCCTTGCTGTGCGCCACCGCCCAAGCCAACGGATAGCCGATGATCAGGCAACACAGCGTCGAAACCGCCGCCACGCGCAGCGACTGCAGGTAGGCATCGATATACAACGGATCGTCGGTCAGCTGCAGATAGTTGGCGAAGTTGAGCGCAATGTTCAGCTTGCCGTCCACCCAGCTCATCAGCTCGGTGTAGGGCGGCACCGCCAACGCCAGCTCCGCCAGGCTGATCTTGAACACGATCAGGAACGGCAGCATAAACAGCAGCGTCAGCCATAAATACGGCAATGCGATCACCAGCTTGCGGCCGTGAGCCATCAGCAGGCGGTGGAACAGGGCCTTGAGGGTGGCGGGCGTTTTGGCCGGCGGTTCCGGCGTGCGTTCAGAAAGCAGGGTCATACGGGTTACTCCTCACCAGCGCCACTACACCGTCAACACGACACAGCTGTCGGTTTCCCAGCACAGACGCACTTCATCGCCCCAGGTGGGCATCCCCTTGCGGAAACGATGGCCGTTTTGCAGCTGGGCGCTGATAATCTGCCCGCTGTGCAGCTTCACGTGGTAGATAGACAGATCGCCCAGGTAGGAAATGTGCGCCACTTCCCCCACCGCAAAGTTGCAGCCGTCTTCCGGCACTTGTTCGCACAGCAGGATCTTTTCCGGCCGCAGCGCGACCTGGATCGGCACGCCGTCCACCACCGAGGCGTCCGGATCCACTTTGATCGCATGGCGCAACCCCGGGCTTTGCAGGATCAGCGCATCGTCGTGGCGCTCTTGCAGCACGCAGTCGAAGACGTTGACCGAACCGATAAACTCGGCGCTGAAGCGGCTGTTCGGATGCTCGTAGATCTCTTCCGGCTCGCCGATCTGCACGAACTTGCCGCGGTTCATGATGGCGATACGCCCCGCCATGGTCATCGCCTCCTCCTGATCGTGCGTCACCATCACGCAGGTCACGCCGACGCGCTCGAGAATGTCGGTCACTTCCAGCTGCATGCGATCGCGCAGCTTCTTGTCCAGCGCGCCCATCGGTTCATCCAGCAGCAGCAACTTCGGCCGCTTGGCCAGGCTGCGTGCCAATGCCACCCGCTGCCGCTGGCCGCCGGAAAGCTGGTGCGGTTTGCGTTTGGCGTACTCCTGCATGTGCACCAGCGCCAGCATTTCCGCCACCCGTTCGGCGATCTCCGCCCGCGGCATTTTGTCCTGCTTCAGGCCGAACGCGATGTTTTGCTCCACGGTCATGTGCGGGAACAGCGCGTACGACTGAAACATCATGTTGATCGGCCGCTGGTACGGCGGCACATGCGACATATCCTGCCCGTCGAGCACGATCTGCCCTTCCGTCGGCTGTTCAAAGCCGGCCAGCATGCGCAGCAAGGTGGACTTGCCGCAGCCGGACGGGCCAAGCAGCGCAAAGATCTCGCCCTTGTAGATGGTGAGGCTGACGTCTTCGACCGCATTCTGCCCGTCGAAGGTTTTGGTGAGGTTACGGATTTCCAGCAGAGGGGTGAAGACCTTCTGCGACTTGGCTTGAGGACGAGGGATGGCGTCGTTCAATCGGGGTGCTCTCCGGCGTAAAGCGGCACAAAACCACGGCGAGCGCCGTGGCCCAAAACGGCAATGCAGGCGGGGAGCGCCCGCCTGCCGGTTTACCGACGATGGGGGGATCCCCCCCATCATCACTTCCCGCTTTTAACTTTAGTCCATGCGCGGGTAATGACACGGTCCAGCTTCGGCGACTGCACGTTGAGCGTGAACAGCTTGGCGCGCAGATCGGCCGGCGGATAGACGTTCGGGTTCTCGCGCACTTCGGCGTTCACCAGCGGCGTGGAGTCTTTCACCGCATTGGCGTAATAGACATAGTTGCTGATGCCCGCCATCACGTCAGGTTTCATCAGGAAGTTCAGGAACTGGTACGCGGCGTCTTTGTTCTTGGCGTCCGCCGGCATGGCGAACATGTCAAAGTAGGTCAGCGCTCCCTCTTTCGGGATCGCGTAGGCTACGTTCACGCCGTTCTTCGCCTCTTTGGCGCGGTTGGCCGCCTGCATCACGTCGCCGGACCAGCCGATCGCCACGCAGATATCACCGTTAGCCAGGTCGTTGATGTACTGAGAAGAGTGGAAGTAACGAATGTTCGGCCGCAGTTTCAGCAGCAGATCGTTGGCCGCGCCGGTGTAGTCCGCCGCATTGGTGCTGTTGGGATCCTTGCCCAGGTAGTGCAGCACGGTGGCGTAAACCTCGCTCGGCGCATCGAGGAAGGAGACGCCGCAGCTTTTCAGCTTCTCGAGGTTTTCCGGCTTGAGGATCAGATCCCAACTGTCGACAGGCGCGTCTTTGCCCAATGCCGCCTTCACCTTGTCGACGTTATAGCCGATGCCGGTGGTCACCATCAGGTATGGGATGCCGTATTTGTTGTCTTTATCGTTGTGTGCAACCAGCTTCAGCATCTCGGGATCGAGATTCTTGTAGTTGGGCATTTTGCTCTTGTCGAGCGGTTCGAAGATGCCGGCCTGCGACTGGCGTTCGAGGAAGTTGGATGAAGGAACCACCAGATCATAACCGGTGCTGCCCGCCATCAGTTTGCCTTCCAACACTTCGTTGGAGTCGAAGACGTCGTACACTACTTTGATGCCGGTTTCTTTCTGGAAATTAGCCAAAGTGTCCGGCGCGATATAATCGGACCAGTTATACACGTGCAGCGTTTTCTCTTCGGCTGACGCATTGACGGACGCGGCCATCAACAGGCCGGCAACCACACCCGATAACCACTTTTTACGTTGGGTGACCATCCGTAACTTCCTCCAAAACAGGGTGAATCATAGAATTGAACTTGTATCTGCAGCGATACAAAACCTTTCCTGATTGAGCGCAATCGTTGCAACCGCGAATTGAATGGCTATGCATATGATTGCATGCGCCTTTTTCACTGCCCTGCTCGCGTGGTCACAAGGGAAATCGCAAGCCCTTTGCAGAATCAGCAGCATAGCCGCTGCCATCGCAACCCGCCAGCCCCCAGGGTAAAAAACGCCTTTTATCGATTTTTTATGCAGTTTTCTCTATGTGATACGCCATTAACGGCACAAAAGGCGAGAAAGATCGGGCGGCAAAGGCCAAAGTGCAGAATATTTTATTGCGGAGGGGAGTCACGGCAGCATGCCGCCGGAGCGACGGCATGCTTAAGGTATGGCGAGGGTCAGTGCAGCATCGGCTGACGCACGGCGCCAGCGGGGATCTCTTCTTCGTCCCCCATAAACAGCAGATCGTTCGCCCGCGCCTCGAGGATCACCATCGAGACCTGCTCTTCGCCCTGCTGCATGAAGTGGGTGAACTGCTCGTAGGTGATGCCGACCGCCACGCTCAGCGACTGGCAGACGATCAGCTTCGGCAGGTTGTCGTCCTGAATGTCGACAAACGCCTTGATGGTCAGCGAGCTGGCGTTGATCTGGCTCAGGTCCGCCACCAGCGGGATCAGCGCGGTCGGCTTCACCTCGGCCAACGCGGAGAACAGAATGACGTTGTCCACCAGATCTATCTTGGCGTCGAACACGCCGTCGAAGTTCTGCATGTGCGGCAGGTGCAGCGCCTGGCAGGAATCGCACTCAAAGAAAGAAATGCCCGACTGATCCAGCCAGCGCCGCAACAGCGCCAAATCGGGGACAATGAGTGAATCCATAATAACCAGCCTCACAATATTCAATACGCGAAAAGGCGCATAGCTTACGGAATATTCACCCGATACGCTACGATCAATGCGGCTTAATTCACTAATTCAGATATTGCACGGCGGGAAAAGCGCACCGCCCGCCCCGTCAACCGCCGGATTTCAGGCGGAAGCCCGGCCGGCCGCGCTGCTCGATGTATTCGATCATCATGCCGGCGATGTCCAGCCCGGTGGTGGTTTCCACCCCTTCCAGCCCCGGCGACGCGTTGACCTCCATCACCAGCGGGCCGCGTTGGGCGCGCAGGATATCCACCCCGGCGACGTCCAGCCCCAGCGTGTTCGCCGCTTTCACCGCGATCGCCCGCTCCCTGGCGGTGATGGTCACCTTGCGGGCGGTGCCGCCGCGGTGCAGGTTGGAGCGAAACTCGCCGGGCTTCGCCTGCCGTTCGATGGCGGCCACCACCCGGCCACCCACCACCAGACAGCGCACGTCGCACCCCTGCGCCTCGCGCACGTACTCCTGCACGAGGATGTGGGCATTCAGGCCGCGAAAGGCGTCGATCACGCTTTCCGCCGCCTGACGGGTTTCCGCCAGCACCACGCCGATGCCCTGCGTGCCTTCCACCAGTTTGACCACCAGCGGCGCGCCGCCGACCAGCTCGATCAGATCGCCGGTGTCGTCCGGCGAATGGGCAAAACCGGTGATCGGCAGATCGATGCCCTGCCGCGCCAGCAGCTGCAGCGAACGCAGCTTGTCGCGGGCGCGGGTAATGGCCACGGACTCGTTTAGCGGGTAGCTGCCGAGCAACTCGAACTGGCGCAGCACCGCCGTGCCGTAAAAGGTGATGGCAGAACCGATGCGCGGGATCACCGCATCGTAACGTTCCAACTGACGACCGCGATAGTGAATGGTCGGCGCCGCCGGATTGATGTTCATATAGCAGGAGAGCGGATCGATGATATCGATACTGTGCCCGCGATCTTCCGCCGCTTCACGCAGCCGCTTACATGAATAGAGCGATCCGTCGCGAGAAAGAATGGCAATTTTCACTCGTCACCCCAAAAGCCAACGCCTGCCCGGCAGGCGAGTTAGCGGCCGCGGCGCTCAGGCGCGCGGATCGCGATCCTGATTATCTTTCGATGCGTCTGCATCTTGCGGTTTGCGGCGATCGTTTTCCGGCGGCAAGCCGCCGCGCATCAGCGGCCCGAAGCCCTGCACCACGCGCCATACCAGAAACGCCGCCGCCGGCACCATCAGCGCCACGCCGAGGAAAATCATGCCGACCGCCGCCTGCTGCGACGCCAGCCAACCCGGCAGTTGCAGGTGGCCGTGAATGCTGAGGTAGGCCAGCACCAGCATCACGATGCCCAGCCCTTCCAACACCAGCACCGGGCGCGGTAAGTCACCGAATGAACGCATATTTTTCCTCTCCAGAAGGTCTGCCCCCAGTGTAGTGAATTCCCGCCGACGGTGACAGCCCCGGCAGACTAATTGGTTACATGAATCAGATTAACAGGTAATTCCTGCTTTTTTTTCACCGCCTCAACGGGCATAGTAGGCGCCATCTGACGCAGGTAATGACTTTTTCGGTGACGGGATGTCGTTGCAATCGCGAATAATTTATCGAAAATCCAATTAAGGAGCGTTGCATGTTTGCAGTAATCTTCGGGCGTCCTGGCTGTCCTTATTGTGTCCGCGCTAAAGAACTGGCGGAAAAACTGACTGAAGAACGCGACGATTTCAACTTCCGTTACGTTGACATCCACGCGGAAGGCATCACCAAGGCCGATCTGGAAAAAACCGTCGGCAAACCGGTTGAAACCGTGCCGCAGATCTTCCTGGATGAGAAGCACATCGGTGGCTGCACCGATTTCGAAGCTTACGCTAAAGAACACCTGAACCTGTTCCAGTAAGTTTTTGAACGGCAAAAAGGCGCTTAATGCGCCTTTTTTTATTGCCGCTGCCGCCGGTGCAACTGCTGGAGCGTGTGCAACAAACCGAGGGCGAACAGCATCAGCATCGCGCCGAACACGCACCAGAACACCGCGCTGGTGGCGTAAGCCAGTTCCTGCCAAAACGACGAGGACGGCGTCAGCCAGAAGTGGCGGATCAGCAGGCACAGCGGCAATGCATACAGCGCGCCAAGCAACGGGCAAAGCAGCCGCTTGCGGCTCGACAGATAGCTGGCGATCGCGCCGGGGATCACAAACAGCAGCAGGCCGGTTTCACCGTGGTGCTCATGATCCGTGCTGCCGAACAGGCCGGTTTGCTGGCCGAGAAACACCAGGCTGAACAACAGAAAACAGCTGAGAATGCCCAGCCAATATCTATAACTCGTCATGCGAATTCTCCCCCGCCCAATTACCGCATCAATAGAAATCGGCCCGGTCACCCGTGCGGTAACGCTGAACCGAATTTTTTCCTTGGTCAAAAGAGAGTTAAATGCGCACGGCGGCGCAGGAAATCAGCTTTCTGTGCTGGCTGTCATCGGTCATAGCGTCTAGAATGAACGCCGCCGAACGATGGTTCGCTTCGCCTTACGCTGGTGGTGATTTATGATGTCGTTTTAAGGCTGAATTTATCTCTTATAGTTATCTATATCAAGCACTTACTGGTAAACAATAAGTTATCCTCCGTGAACATAAACGTCGCTAGTTTGTTAAACGGTAACTACATTCTGTTACTGTTCGTGGTACTCGCACTGGGGCTGTGCCTCGGTAAACTCCGTCTGGGCTCCGTCCAACTCGGTAATTCCATTGGCGTTTTAGTGGTTTCTCTGCTGCTCGGCCAGCAACACTTCGCCATTAACACCGAGGCGCTGAATCTCGGCTTCATGCTGTTTATTTTCTGCGTCGGCGTGGAAGCCGGGCCTAACTTTTTCTCGATTTTCTTCCGCGACGGCAAAAATTACCTGATGCTGGCGCTGGTGATGGTCGGTTCGGCGATGGTGATCGCCATCGGCCTCGGCAAGCTGTTCCACTGGGACATCGGCCTGACCGCCGGCATGCTGGCCGGCTCGATGACCTCCACGCCGGTGCTGGTGGGGGCCGGCGATACGCTGCGCAACACCATCGTCAACGGCCCGGCGCTGCTGGCGGCGCAGGATCATCTGAGCCTTGGCTATGCCCTTACCTACCTGATCGGTCTGGTCAGCCTGATTTTCGGCGCGCGCTACCTGCCAAAACTGCAGCACCAGGATCTGTCCACCTCCGCCCAGCAAATCGCTCGCGAACGCGGCCTGGACACCGACAGCCAGCGCAAGGTCTACCTGCCGGTGATCCGCGCCTACCGCGTCGGCCCCGAGCTGGTGGCCTGGGCCGACGGCAAGAACCTGCGCGAGCTGGGCATCTACCGCCAGACCGGCTGCTACATCGAACGCATCCGCCGCAACGGCATTCTGGCCAACCCGGACGGTGACGCGGTACTGCAGGTGGGCGACGAGATCTCGCTGGTCGGTTATCCGGACGCCCACGCGCGGCTGGATCCGAGCTTCCGCAACGGTAAGGAAGTGTTCGACCGCGATCTGCTCGACATGCGCATCGTGACCGAAGAGATCGTAGTGAAGAACAGCAACGCGGTGAACAAACGCCTGAGCCAGCTGAAGCTGACCGACCACGGCTGCTTCCTCAACCGCGTGATCCGCAGCCAGATCGAAATGCCGATCGACGACAGCATCGTGCTCAACAAAGGCGACGTGCTGCAGGTGAGCGGCGACGCGCGCCGGGTGAAGAGCGTGGCGGAGAAGATTGGCTTTATCTCGATTCACAGCCAGGTGACCGATCTGCTGGCGTTCTGCGCCTTCTTCATCATCGGCCTGCTGATCGGCCAGATCACCATTCAGTTCAGCAACTTCTCGTTCGGCATCGGCAACGCCGCCGGCCTGCTGATGTCCGGCATCATGCTCGGCTTCCTGCGCGCCAACCACCCGACCTTCGGCTACATTCCGCAGGGCGCGCTGAACATGGTGAAAGAGTTCGGTCTGATGGTGTTTATGGCGGGCGTGGGCCTGAGCGCCGGCGCCGGCATCGGCCACAGCCTGGGCGCGGTCGGCGGCCAGATGCTGATCGCCGGGCTGATCGTCAGCCTGGTGCCGGTGATTATCTGCTTCCTGTTCGGCGCCTACGTGCTGCGCATGAACCGCGCCCTGCTGTTCGGCGCCATCATGGGCGCCCGCACCTGCGCGCCGGCGATGGAGATCATCAGCGATACCGCGCGCAGCAACATCCCGGCGTTGGGCTACGCCGGTACCTACGCCATCGCTAACGTGCTGTTAACGCTGGCGGGTTCGCTCATCGTAGTGCTATGGCCGGGCATACTCGGCTGATCGATTAGCGGGAGAGATGGATCGGCGATAAAAATATTTTGATTTTTTTGTCGCCGGCCAGAACTTTCGTTGGGGGCCGCAGTCTGAATTAGTGCCACTGCTTTTCTTTGATGTCCCCATTTTGTGGAGCCCGATAATCCCGCCTTTTAGGTTCAAGATTATCGGGTTTTTTGTTGCCTGCACTCCACCGCCCACGGGACCACCATCAGATGGCAGCAACACCTCAACTGACGGCGTACAGCGCCGCGTCCGCTCCTTCCTGAAACATCGTTTCTCTTAACGTTTAGTGTCGGGCGGTCGGCTATCAGACAATGATTTCCCAAGGTTTGATTTCAGAAGGAATGAGAGCGGAGTAACTGTATTAATTAGCAAGTGGGGCTGAACTCAACAACGGCCTTATCAATATCTTAATATCAAAAAAAGCAAGACACCTACGGTGCCTTGCTTTTCTTTTTACATTAGCAAGCGCCAAAAAGAACGACAGAGAACAGAACGGAACCGTTCAGATAAATAGTGGCCTTCAATCCCGTAGGAATAAAGGAACCACAGGTCTCTGCGCACACTTTAAGCTGCCCACCAATGGGAATTGGAATCGGCGAAGAAACGCAAAAGTCACCGTAGATAGGAATGGTAAAACAAATTTGGTTGTTTGCAGGGTTATAACTGGCCCCAACGCAAACCGAAAGTTTAAGCGCCAACACGCCCTGCTGCTTAAGGTCTACAGGTACCGGCGCCGGTGTTTTTTGCGAAAATCCAACCGCAGTAAAATCAGCAACATGTTCATTTTGACCGTGCGGATCTTGTTCATTGCATTTACAATCAGCCATTGGAATATCCTCGTAAGTTTTTTTAGATATTAATTAGCGAACAATGTAATTGCCGTGGAGCTAATTACATTGATGAATCTAGCAGCACAGTAATTAATTTCCATTCCTTCGCCATTAAATAAAATCAATAAAACAACAATAAAATGATTAATAAGAATATTTTTATTTATGTAACCAACACGGTTTGTTATTGCCGAAATAATTGCAATTCACAATAATATAATCAAAGATGAAGGGAGATAAAAATGAGGATATTACGAGTGAGAATTAAAAAAATGCCCTTAAACCAAGGATGTTAACCTTGTTAGCTTGAGTCAATTTCCATTTTCCCTCTGTCGGTTGAAAAAATTTGGCTAAGCGCCCGGCTTTCCTGCCTGAAAATAAAAAACCGCCTGCAGAGCCGCATATCATCGCAAAATGCTCTTCAAACGGTTTTGTACAAGATCATGTATTCACAGCGCTAATCGCGGATTACTTTGATTCAGCCTGGCTTACGGTGTCTTCGGCTTTCCAGATGCGGTATTTCACTTCCGCGTCTTTCGGCGCATACACCACGATCGGCAGGCGGCTGTTGTAACGCTGCATCGCGGCGTCGCCCAGGTTGGCGGCGATGAATTGCTTGCTCTTGGTGTTATCCGGGCAGGCCATCATGGTCGAGGCCGGCTCGGACAGCTTCTCCAGCACCAGGTAGTCGTAGCCCCAGCCGGACAGGGTTTTGGTCTCCAGCGTGCCGCCAATCATATGGCGGTTGCAGTCCACTTCCAGCGTCTTGCCGATCAGCAGCTCTACCTTATAGTTCTCTTCGTGCTCTTGCTTCGGCAGGTAGATCACCTGGCGGTTCATGCCCTTCTCGGCTTTCGGATAAGGCGCGACCTTTTCCAGCGGCTGTTTGCTGATATCCGCATCGTCGCCAGAGGTGGCCGCCATGGCGCTGGCGGAAACGGCCATCAGCAGGCCGGAAAATACAACGGATGCCTTGTTCATGTTTTATCCCTACACTTTTTGTCAAATAATCCGCCTATAAACTAATACACTACCGCCAAGCTCGCCACAGGTTTAATCTTCTTTACAATAGGTTATAAATAGTGACAATCGACTGGTATTCCCCGTTAACCGGAGCAATACACCAGAAAAAACCGCCGATTAAGACGAGATAAACAAGTGATGACCTGCGCACAACCGGGTGTATCAGATAGGGTTTTCTTGCCGGCGGACTAAGGTTTTCTTAAGACAGAATTATTACAGTGGCGCTATTCAATACTGTCACCGAGCCTGCGCGTGAATCCAGAATCGTCATTAAATCAATCCTCAACGGCACAGCAAATTAAGACAACCGCCCTTTACTCCCTGCCGACATCCTTTTACCGTTGGCAAGTTTTTGGCCTGCTGATCAGCGGTTTGGTGTTCCTGTGGCTCTCCCGCAACGAACAGCTGGACTGGGCGATCAGCAACTATTGGTACGATGCCGCCAGCGGGCATTTCCCGTGGCAAAACAATTACTGGCTGGATCTGATCAATCACCGTCTGTTGAAGCAGATAGTGATCGTGGGAGCGGTGCTTACGCTGTTTTGGGGCATCTATCGCCGCAGCGCGCGCCTGATTGTCAGCATGCTGCTTCTCGGCATCGGCCCGCTGGTGGTGGGCATTCTCAAGGCCACCAGCGCGCACTCCTGTCCGTGGGATCTGATCGAGTACGGCGGCAAGGCGATGTCCTTCCCGTTGTTCGGCGCGGTACCGGCGCTGCCGGGCCCCGGTCGCTGTTTCCCCGGCGGGCACGCCTCGAGCGGTTTCGCGGTCATGGCGTTGTTTTTCCTGTTTTATCCGCAGCGCCCGCGCCTGGCCTGGTGCTGCTGGTGTGGCGGTATTGCGCTCGGCATGTTGATGGGCTTTGGTCAGATCATGCGCGGCGCACATTTTCTTACCCATAACCTGTGGGCAGGTTGGTGGGTTTGGTTAAGCCAGTTGGCAATTTATTGGATAGTTAGCGGCTATTGGCGCCGCAAGATGAGGTAACGGTTATGGAGCAGTTAAACCATGTTCTTTTCGCCTGGATCAATGCGACCCCGGCATCTCCCGAATGGATGATCGATTTCGCCATCTTTCTGGCGCGCGATCTTATCATTATCGTGCCGCTGCTGATCGTCGGCCTGTGGCTGTGGGGGCCGCGCAGCCAGCTGGTTTCGCAGCGCGAAGTGGTGGCGAAAACCACGATCGCGCTGCTGTTCGCCATGCTTGCCGCCTCCGCTATCGGCGCGCTGCTGCCGCATGAGCGCCCGTTCGTCGCCGGCGTGGGTTATACCTTCCTGGCGCACGTGCCGGACAGTTCGTTCCCCAGCGATCACGGCACCGCCATCTTTACCTTTGCGCTGGCGTTCCTGTTCTGGCACCGGGTCTGGTCCGGCGCGCTGCTGATGATTGTCGCCGTCGGCATCGCCTGGTCACGCGTTTACCTCGGCGTGCACTGGCCGTTGGATATGGTCGGCGGTTTCCTGCTCGGCCTGGTCGGCTGCCTGTTCGCTCAGCTGGTATGGAATCTGTTCGGCGATGTCCTCGCCGACAGGCTGTCGCGCCTGTATCGCTTTCTGTTTGCCTTTGCCATTCGCCGCGGCTGGGTAAAAGAATAACCGCATAACATGACAGGGGCGTTACCGCCCCTGCTTTCACACCACGCCGGTGGTCACGCAAAATGCCCGCGTTTTTCCCGCTCCCAGCATCACTCCCGCCTCCCCTTCCGGTGCGTTCGGCCGACAGTTTGCCGGCTGGATAAAAGCAAGCAGCCGCCTGTTGCCCTGGACAGCGATGCGCCGCAGGCCATAGTTGAATTGCCCGGTGGCAAAACGCGTCACATAGCGGCGGCCTTGCGGCGCCAGCATAAAGAACTCGGCCTGATCCACGTAGCGCGTCAGATCGTCGGAGCACAGCAGTTCCTGCCCGAGCATCTCTCCCAACAGCGCCGGCGTCGGCAGGTTCTGGCGGAACACCGCGTCGGGAATGCAATCGTAGTTGAGGCGGCACACATAGCGCAGCGGCTGCGGCCGATCGGCCAGGTTGGTAACCTTCATCTCTATGGCGAACTGCGCGCTCTGGGCCGCCAGACGCAGCGCCGGGCCGATGCGCCAACGCCCGCCCAACCGCTCGCCTTCACCGTGCAACGTCAGCTCATCGCCCGCCAGCTGCAGCCACACGCGTTGCATCTGGAGCGGCGCGCCGTCGTGACTCGGCCAGGCGGGACAGAACGCGGCGTCGTCAGCGCGCTTTCTTCCGGCGCCCCGCACGCTGCGGCGGCCCGATTTCAGCGAATGTCCGTCAAACTCGGCGTCCCAGATCGCGAGGCCCTGATACGGCAAAACCGTCAGCGCGCCACGGCAGTTCGCCAGCGTCAGCATCGGCCCGCGTTCTGCGCAGCGATGCGCGCTCACCGCGAAATCCGCGTTGCGGAACAGTTCCTGCCGATACGTCCCGAAAGCTTCAGGAGCCAGGTCGATGTTGATCTTCATCTTTTTTCCCTCGACGTTTCGCCCGCGCAGGCCGCGAGCGGCCACTGAAAATGTTATTTAAATAACAAACAACCCTCCTCTAAGTTATACATATAACAGTGAAGTAACTATGATCTCGTCGACATTTTTCAAATCCCGCTAGGTTTATCGACATTGCAATGTTATTATTTTCACATTATCTATCCATGCTCTTTTCTCAACTTCACTAAGGAACCGCGATGACCACCGAAAACATCGATTACGCCAGCTATGTTGACCACACCCTGCTGGCCATGGACGCCACCGAAATGCAGATCGCCAAACTGTGCGAAGAAGCGCAGCAGCACAACTTCTATGCGGTATGCGTCAACTCCGGCTACGTGCCGCTGGCGGCCCAGCTGCTGCAGGAAAGCACGGTGAAAGTCTGCTCGGTGATCGGTTTCCCGCTGGGCGCCGGCCTGACCGTCGCCAAAGCCTTTGAAGCCAAAGCGGCGATCGCCGCCGGCGCGCAAGAGATCGACATGGTGATCAACGTCGGCTGGCTGAAGAGCGGCCTGCTGGACGAAGTGAAAGCCGACATCGCCGCCGTGCGCGAGGTTTGCGCGGCGATCCCGTTGAAGGTAATATTGGAAACCTGCCTGCTCAGCGATGCGCAGATCGTCCAGGTTTGTGAAATGTGTCGCGAACTCGATGTCGCCTTCGTGAAAACCTCCACCGGCTTCAGCACCGGCGGCGCTCGGGAAGAGCACGTCAAACTGATGCGCGAGACCGTGGGCAGCGAAATGGGCGTGAAAGCTTCCGGCGCCGTGCGCGATCGCGCCACCGCCGAGAAGATGATCAACGCCGGCGCCACGCGTATCGGCACCAGCTCCGGCGTCGCCATCGTCTCCGGCGCTCAGGCGGCAGCGGGCAGCTACTGATCGTCGGCATGCCCTGAGGGGCATAGCCAATACACTCCGATGCGGGACAATACGGGCGGTTGATGCGGCCCGATATTGCCCCGCATCGTTCTGTTTAGCGCCGGAAATGCCGGCTCGCCTTTTATCTCTACTACCTGTGGGAAGACGGATCTATGGAAACGCGGCGCGAAGAACGTATCAACCGGCTAGTTCAGGCGTTAAAACGCGCTGACAAGATCCACCTGAAAGAAGCCGCCGTGCTGCTGGGGGTCTCGGAGATGACCATTCGCCGCGATCTGAGCGCCGAACCGGCGGCCGTGGTGTTGCTCGGCGGCTACGTGGTGACCGATCCGCGCAGCAACGGCGTGACCAACTACTTCGTTTCCGATCAAAAAGCCAAACAGGTAACGGAGAAACGGCGCATCGGCCTGCTGGCGGCGCCGCTGATCAATGAAAACGACACGGTGTTTTTCGACTGCGGCACCACCACGCCGGCGATCATCGACGCCATCGCCGACGAGTTGGCTTTCACCGCCGTGTGTCATTCGCTGAACACCTTCCTGGCGCTGCAGGACAAACCGAACTGCAAGGTGGTGCTGTGCGGCGGCGAGTTCAAGCCGAACAACTACATCTTTTCCAGCGTCGGCGGCCGCAACGAGCTCGATCACATCTGCCCGAACATCGCCTTTATCTCCGCCGCCGGCCTCAGCCTGCAGCACGGCGCCACCTGCTTCAACTTCGACGAGCTGGAGATGAAGCATCGCGCCATGGCGATGGCGCAGCAAAAGATCCTGGTGGCAGATCACAGCAAGTTCGGCAAAACCAAGCCGGCCTGCATCGGCCCGCTGACGCAGTTCGATCGGGTGATCACCGATCGCCAGCCGGACGCCGACTTCATGGCGTTCTTCAACGATAACGCCATCGCTACCCGCTATTAATCCGCCTTCAGCGCCGTCGAAACCGGCGGCGCGCCGCTTCGATATCCCTCTTTCCCCGCCGAAAAATGAACAAATAATGCGCAATCAATTCGCGTTTTTCGCTTATCCGCACGCAACATCAGGTTAATAAAATGCAACAGCTCACCCGCGTGATTATTTTTTCGCAGGCTAACCACGCGGTCGGTTGGGTGAATTAACGGCTATTTATGGCTTTTATATGATAAATCGAGCCAAAGGCCAGGAAGTTTAAATAAACGGCGGTTTACGCGATTGCAGCAAATCTCGCCAATACCTGTTAGGTATCTGTTATTTATATGATGAATGGTTACGCATTTTTATCCGCTAACCACGTAAGTAATTTCCCTTCGTTACTAGCGGTGCTTTTCAAGAAAAACAAAATAAAAACAAAAAGATAAACGTTATTTACCTTAAAAACATAATGTGATCTACATCACTAAAACTGCTTAATCCGGGTTTTTCGCTAGATCCAAAACCACGCATAAAATATATTGCTCGGCTTGCTGCTGAGCACAGCGCTTTATCCGGCTAATTATTGTACAAGCCGCATAATCACAGAAACTTTCATGAGAGCGTTCTTAGCACAAAATCTTACACAAATGTGCAACAAATGCGCGAAAAATCGATAAAAAAGCTGATAACTGCACATATTGCGCATTTGAGAGCAGGATCACGGTTGTTTCTACTGTAAATCGTTATCTTGCCGCCAACAAAAATCGACAGGCAAAGACCTGTCGGCAGCGGTAACGACTTTTATCGCCCGCGACGGTGAAAAGTCTTTAGTGAATTACCCGGCGCTGTGCCTTGGTAATGAACGCAATAAACAACCAGGGGGACGCCAAAACATCCCCGCAAGCAACACCTGATTCTTACCGCAAGCGTTGCCTGAATAGGACGTTTGACGGTTTAACCTTAAGTTTTGCCTTTTAATTTTAAATTCGTGTTCACTTCGGAGATATTTATGGACACTACACAGACCGGCACAATTGCCTCTGCGGCTTCGGGCTCCAGCAGTACCTGGCGTAAAACGGATACCATGTGGATGTTGGGCCTGTACGGCACCGCCATCGGCGCAGGCGTCCTGTTCTTGCCCATCAACGCCGGCATCGGCGGTTTGATTCCTTTGATCATCATGGCCATCATCGCTTTCCCGATGACCTTCTTTGCCCACCGCGGCCTGTGCCGTTTCGTTCTGTCCGGCAAAAATCCCGGTGAAGACATCACCGCCGTGGTAGAAGAGCACTTCGGCATCACCGCCGGTAAGCTGATTACCCTGCTGTACTTCTTCGCCATCTACCCGATTCTGTTGGTTTACAGCGTGGCGATCACCAACACCGTCGACAGCTTCATCACCCACCAGTTGGGCATGACGTCGCCGCCGCGCGCCATCCTGTCGCTGATCCTGATCGTCGGCCTGATGACCATCGTGCGCTTCGGTGAGCAGGCCATCGTGAAAACCATGAGCATCCTGGTGTTCCCGTTTGTGGCGGTGCTGATGCTGCTGGCGGTGTATCTGATCCCTAACTGGACCGGCGCCATCTTCGAAAACGTGTCGCTGTCCGGCAGCGGTACCGGCATGGGTCACGGCCTGATCATGACCCTGTGGCTGGCGATCCCGGTGATGGTGTTCTCCTTCAACCACTCGCCGATCATCTCCGCCTTCGCCGTCGCCAAACGCGAAGAGTACGGCGCAGACGCCGAGAAGAAATGCTCCCGCATTCTGGCTTACGCACACATCATGATGGTGCTGACCGTGATGTTCTTCGTGTTCAGCTGCGTGCTGAGCCTGACGCCGGAAAACCTGGCGGAAGCCAAGGCGCAGAATATCTCGATTCTGTCTTACCTGGCTAACCACTTTAACAACCCGATGATCGAGTACATCGCGCCGGTTATCGCCTTCGTCGCCATCACCAAATCGTTCCTGGGCCACTACCTGGGCGCCCGTGAAGGCTTCAACGGCCTGGTCGCCAAGTCGATGAAGAGCCGCGGCAAAACCGTCAGCACCGCCAAGCTGAACCGCATGACCGCTATCTTCATGCTGGTGACCACCTGGATCGTCGCCACCCTGAACCCGAGCATCCTGGGCATGATCGAAACCCTGGGTGGCCCAATCATCGCCATGCTGCTGTTCCTGATGCCGATGTACGCCATCCGTAAAGTGCCTGCCATGCGCAAGTACAGCGGCCACATCAGCAACGTGTTTGTGGTTGTGATGGGTCTGATCGCCATCTCTGCTATCGTGTTCAGCCTGCTCGGCTAATCACGTCCGGCCGGCGCCGCTGCGCGCCGGCCCTCCCGCACTCCCCCATTTCCCGTATTCACCGCCTGAAACCTGAAGAAGGAGGCGAGACCATGGTCAGCGTTTTCGATATTTTCAAAATTGGCATCGGCCCATCCAGCTCCCACACCGTTGGCCCGATGAAAGCCGGCAAACAGTTCGTCGACGATCTGATCGCCCACCAGCAGCTGCAGGACACCACCCGCGTGGTGGTCGACGTGTACGGTTCGCTGTCGTTGACCGGTAAAGGCCACCACACCGATATCGCCATTATCATGGGCCTGGCCGGCAACCTGCCGCACGACGTGGACATCGACAGCATTCCGGGCTTTATCCGCGACGTCGAACAACGCGGCCGCCTGCCGCTGGCCAACGGCCATCACGAGGTGGATTTCCCGCTGCACGGCGGCATGAATTTCCACAGCGATAACCTGCCGCTGCACGAAAACGGCATGCGCATCCGCGCCTTCGCCGATGAACGCTTGCTGCACAGCAAAACCTATTACTCGATCGGCGGCGGTTTCATCGTCGACGAAGAGCACTTCGGCCAGTCCGCCGAGGGCGCAACGCCGGTGCCTTACCCATTCAAATCGGCGCACGATCTGCAGCAGCATTGCAAAGAGACCGGGCTGTCGTTGTCCGGCCTGGTGATGCAGAACGAACTGGCGCTGCGCAGCAAAGCGGATATCGACGCGCACTTCGCCGACGTCTGGCAGGTGATGAGCGCCGGTATCGAACGCGGCATCAACACCGAAGGCTTGCTGCCCGGCCCGATGAAAGTGCCGCGCCGCGCCGCCGCGCTGCGCCGCATTCTGGTGACCGGAGACAAGAACAATATCGACCCGATGAACGTGGTCGATTGGATCAACATGTTCGCGCTGGCGGTCAACGAAGAAAACGCCGCCGGTGGCCGCGTGGTTACCGCCCCGACCAACGGCGCCTGCGGCATCATCCCTGCGGTGCTGGCCTACTACGACAAGTTCATCCGCCCGGTGAACGCCAACTCCTACACCCGCTACTTCCTGGCGTCCGGCGTGATTGGTGCGCTGTACAAGATGAATGCCTCGATCTCCGGCGCCGAAGTGGGCTGTCAGGGGAAGTGGGCGTCGCCTGTTCGATGGCGGCGGCCGGGTTGACCGAGCTGCTGGGCGGCAGCCCGGCGCAGGTATGCATCGCGGCGGAGATCGCCATGGAGCACCATTTGGGGCTGACCTGCGATCCGCTCGCCGGCCAGGTACAGGTGCCCTGCATCGAACGCAACGCCATTTCCGCCGTCAAGGCAGTCAATGCCGCGCGCATGGCGATGCGCCGCACCAGCGAGCCGCGGGTTTGTCTGGATAAGGTGATCGAAACCATGTACGAAACCGGCAAAGACATGAACGCCAAATACCGCGAAACCTCACAGGGCGGGCTGGCGATCAAGGTCGTGGCCTGCAATTAACCGCCACGGCGAATCACTAAAGGCGCCGGCCGTTCCGATCTGGCCGGTGCCGTTTCAATGCCGCTCTTTCCCTGCCGCACCGCCCGGCTGAATGCCGGCTCGAACCCCGACGGCGCCGGGACGGGCGCTGTGCCGCAGCCAACCGTAAAGTTCGGCATTACGCCGGAATCCCATTTTGCGCATCACGCTCATCTTGTGGTTGCTGACGGTTTTCACGCTGATGTCCAGCATTCGGGCGATTTGCGTCACCCCCATCTCGCGCGTCATACAGCGCATGATCTCCTGCTCGCGCAGCGTCAGGCCGCGGTGCTGGCATATGCAGTTCCTGCCACAACCCGGCCGGTTCGGCCATTTGCTGCGCCGCTCCAGCTCGGCGCTCACCTGATACAGCGCCGAGACCAACGGCATATCGTGGTAGATGACGCCGGCCTCCAGCGCGCAGCGGTTTCCGACGGTGCGTTTATGCCGCCCCTCCGGCATTCGCAACGAGAAATACAGCGTTTTGCGTCCCGCAGTCTGCGTCTCAAAGAAGTGACAAAAGCAGCTTTGCACGCCGGGAGGAAAATAGCAGAACACCAGATCGGCTTCGTGAACCTGCTGCGCATCCAGTAACAGCGTGCGCTTGCCATAAGTGCTGAAATGCAGCGCCAGAGCCTCCTGCCAACCGGCGCTGAAGTAACGGTTTTCATCAAATAGCGCGATTTTTATCATCGTGTTCATCCCTGCCTCCCCGCCGTTCCGGCTTCTCGTTTAACCGCCTGGGCGCCCTTTGCCGGCGCCTGACTGTTGTCGATGCGTAATTCATAAATCATGGTGGCGTTAGGTGGCACTTTCGGCGGATAGCCGGTTTCGCCGTAGGCCAGCGCTGGCGGCACGACCATCGTCAGCGATCCGTGGTTGTGCAGATGGCTTATCGCCTCCCGAAACAGCGGCGGATACTCGGACAACGGTTGCGACAGCACCTTGCCGCTCAGTTCCATATCCTGGATCACCGTGCCGTCGGTCAACGTCTCCTTCACGACCACATCAACCACCGTCGTTGGCGCCAGCGCGCCATCCCCGGCGTAATCAACCCGATACCAGAAGCCCATCGCCGATTGCTTTACGTCCTTTTGTTGACTGAACTGCGTCAGGTAATCTTCATCACGCCGCCGCTGTTCATTAACGCGTTTCTCACGCGCGGCCACGGCGTTGGCATCCGCTTGCGCCGTCAGCGCATTCAGTTCATCCGGCGGCAGCCGCAAACGCCCAGAGACGCTATCGATGACGCCCGCCAACAGGCTGTCGCGATCCACCGGCACGCCCCAACTTTGACGCTCCGCCACTACCCCCTGAATGTCCCTCCCCAGCGCACTGCCCGCCGCATAGGACAGACGCTTGCGATCATCCTTCAACTGCTCCGGCGTCATCTCCCATTGCAGCCGCTTACGCAACGCCAGCAGGTCTTCGCGCGCCTGCTGAGTCGCCTTCTGCTCACCGGCCCGCTTCTGCTCGCTTTCTTCCAACGCGGCGCGCAGAGCGTGCAACGCCTCCTGGTGCTCGCGTTGGCGTTGTGCAAGCGTCTGTGCCGATGCCTGCGCGGCAGACTCAAGTTCGGTGACGCGCCGTTCGGCCTGCGCCGCCATCGCTCTGCTTTGGGCGGTTTCCTGCGTCGCCTGACGCAGCAACGCCTCGGCGCGCTGCGCGTCGGGCGAGCCGCGCCAGGCGGTGCCCAACCCGGCGATCCACTTTTGCAGCGTTGACGAATCGGGCAACGTCGCGACGGATGGCGTCGCTTTCTCCGCCCGCAACGCGGCGAGTTCCTGGCGCAACATCGTCAGTTCCATTCGCTGGCGCGCCAGCTGTTGGTCACGCGCCAATAATTCCTGGGTCAGCGTAAAAGCTTTGGCCGGTGAGGCTGGCTTATTGTTGTCCGACGGGCGCTTCGCGGGTTCACGCTTTTTTTGCCCCGACTCGCGTTCGACTGGCGCCGCTTTTTCGTTCGTCGGCACGATGTTTTGCCGTTGATACTGCTCGGCAAACTGCAGCAGCGCCGGCACGCCGTCGTCCGCCAGCGCGACGCCGGAGAACAGCAGAGCGACGCAGCCCAGCAGGCGCAGCCTCATTTAATCTGCTCCCCACGATCCGCCAAGCCGGTCAACACCGCCTGATTCACCCCGGCGCACAGATAGTTGACCTTGTAGCGATACAGCGCATCCACCGTCTCCTGCGTGTCACCGTTTACCCTGGCGCGCAGGCTGGCGTACTGCGAGGCGCCGCTCATAAGGCTGTCGAAGGCCTGCTGATAGCGCTGATACTGTTTCTCGTCGATCGCACGCAATGCGCCCAGTTGCTGCTGGCACTGCTGCAGCTGTTCGGCCTCACGCTGCTTGCGCAAAGCCTCTTCTGACGGAGGTTGCACAACCTGATTTTTAGTGTTCACGGCGGGCTTGCCCGACTTTTGGCTTTGGCAAGCGGCGGCGCTCAACGCCAACAGGCACAGCAGCCCCATGCGCAGGGCGTGATTGACGTGCTTTCTCATCATTGCGTTTCTTGTCCTTGTAGACGCTTATTCGTATTCCAACGTAAAAGTGGCCACCGCGCTGAAGGTGCCGCGGCCGATGGACTTCGTCTGGATAGCCTCCGGTTCCCCTTGCACATAGGCCTGCAGCGTAAGCGTGGTGTTGCCGGCACTCAGGCGGAATTTATCGCTGGCGCGATTGAGCGGCAGCGCCTTGCCGCTGCTGTCTTCCAGCCCGATGCCGATCCCCGACGCCAGGCTGCCGGCATCCAATGCCAACAGGCCGGGCAGTTTGGCGTTTTCGGTGCCGGTAAACGTGATAGCCACCGTATTGCCCAGGCTGAGATCGCACTCGGTCAGGTGCAATGCGAAGGTTTGACTGTGGGAGCGGGTGTTCAGATACAGGTATTTGTCGACGATGGTGCCGAAATCCAGCGGAATGTACTCATCCCCTGGCTGAATGACGCACGGCTCGGCCACCAGCGTGCCGTGAAAGCGCATGTTTTCCGCCGCAGTCGCCGACTGCGCCATTATGCCGGCCGCCATGACCATGCCAGCCCCCAACAGCGCGCTCCGGCGCCGGTTCGTCTCTGTCGCGCGCATGACGCCACTCCCTTTGGTTGTGCTTGCGCCGACCGGGCGCAAGCGGCGTATTAGTCGTAGTAAAGCCGGAAATCGATCGCCGCACGGTAAGCGCCGGCGCTCAGCGTCGCCGGGGTGCGCACCGGCGTCACCGTATACGTCAGGGTGTTTTGTCCCGGCGTCAGCAATACCGGTTTGTTACGCGCGCCGAGGCGCACAGGCAGGCCGCTGGCATCCGCCAGCTGCAACCCCAACCCGGTGACGCCGGCAACCCTGACCAACCCCGGCGCGTCGTCATCCGTCGGCGCGGCAAACGCCACGGACACCGCAGGCTGGCTGCCGCTCCAGGCCAGCACACCGGTCCAGGCGTCGCGGTTGCTCGCCGGCGCCCGCAGGCAGTCTTTCAGCGTCAGCTCGAAGGCGACCGGCGTGCCGCGATCGCCCGGGCGCTGGAAGTGCGCCGTTCCCGTCTCGCCCAGCCATACCTCCTGGCGGGCGGTGGTCATTTCCAGGCTGCAGGCGCTTTCCGTTAACGCGCCGTAGACGTGGAGCGTGCCGTTCGCCCCCTCCACGTCCCAGTTGTCCACCGCGCGGGCCGGCGGCATCAGCATCAGCATCGTGCCCGCCGTCAGCGGCACCATCAGCGCGGCCAACACCGTCAGGCCGATAGTGTGTCGCTGATGACGTTCATAGGCCTTTCCCAACAGCATGGGGATCTTTCGTTGCATGATTCGTTCACTCCGCTGTGTTCATGACTCGGTCTTCCCTGCTTGCGCGCGGCTCGTCATTTGGCGACCGGCACGACCTGGCAGGCACTGCCGGCGCAGCGGAAGTTCAACTGCGGCCGCCCGCCGTAATCGTTGATGTACGCCAGCGACGGTGCGTTGCCGAGGCTCGCGGCGGAAACGTTCAGCGGGGCGCTGGCCTTCGGCGCCACCATCAACGGTTCAAAGCCGGCCGCCCCTTTGCCGCCCTTGCTGGCACTCGCCTCAACGATCGTCACGTAATAAGGGGTCGGGTTGTTCACCACATATTTGTCACCCTGCCGGGTCAGCGTCAGCTGCTCCTGCCACGGCGCCGCGTTCTTCTTCGGGGCGAGCGCCGCCGGGCGATAAAACATTTTGATGCGGGTCTGCAACGCTATCTGCAGCGTGTTCGGCTTATTGCTGCGCGGCGGTATTTCCCGCAGGTTGAAGTAATACAGCGTCTCCCGGTCCTGCGGCAGCTGACGCGCCGCCGGCAGCGACTGGATCTTCACCTGGCTCGGTTTGCCCGGCTCCACCCGCTGCACCGGCGGCAGCACGGTGAAGGGGCTTTGGATCTTGTTGCCGCGATCGTCTTCGATCCATCCCTGCGCCAAATACGGCAACTGTTTGTTCTGGTTACTGATGTTGAGACTGACCGTTTTCAGGTCGCCGTCGAAAATCACGCGCGTGCGATCCAGCGCGATAGCCGCATGAGCGGGCAGGCCGACCGCGCCGAGCGTCAATGCGGCGGCGAGCGGGCCCACAAGGGAAACGGTCTTTCTGGTCATAGTCAGATTCATCATGTCTTCACGGTTCCAGTCGGCCGAAGGCGGGCAATCCCGCCCCGGCGGTTTAGCGGCGGAGCGCACTCCGCCGGGTGTAAGTCAGTTGGCGTCAGCCGCCGGCTTGTTGCCGGCCAGAGGACGGCAAGGCAGCAGCAGCGTGTTCATCAGCATTTCGGCCGGCAGCGGCGCCGGCAACTGGATTTCACACTGCGCCGCGCCGTTCCAATGCACGCGCATGCGCTCGCCGGGGTTGAGGCCGGACAGGTAAACGCTGCCGCCGTCATTGATGATGCCGGTCTCCTGTTTGCGGGCATTCAGCACCGTGGCGCCGAACGGCGGCTCGCTGCCGTCCGCCAGTTTGACGATCGCCATCGCCTTCTCGCCGGCTATCACCTCAAACTTGCGGTAGCCGATGGCCCCCTCGGTCAACGTGGCCTGCACCACGGAACGCGTCGCCTCGACGTTGTCGCTCAGGCTATTGAGATCGATGCTGGCCTTATTGCGGTAGTAGCTGTTTACATCCGCCACCACCGCTTTGCCGTAACGGTTGGTCAGCACCGTACTGCCGTAGCCGCGCACCGGCACGCCGGCGACGCCTTCGGTATCCAGCAGCAAGCGCGTGCCGCCCGGCGTATTGACCCGGTGCAGCACCGCCCCTTCCGCCGCCATCGTCAGGCCGCCCTGCGCGCCGATGCCGACGGCGCTGTAACGGCCGGCCTGGTAGCTGGCATTGGCGTTGATCTGCGCCATATCGCCCTGATGGCTGTAATAGCCGCTGGCCGTCGCCCCGCTGCGTGCGGCGCCGGCGCTGATCTGATAGTTGTTGTGTTCATCGACCCGGTTGTAGTAACCGACCCGATGGGCGTTCTCTTCGCGATCGAGCGTCATGTTGTAACTGAGCGTCCCGGCGCTGCCCCAGGGCAGCGACAGCGACAGGTACATCCCGTCGTCATTGCGCTCGTTGTAACGGTTGCGATAGGCCGACAGCGATACGCTGACGTTCTTGAAATCGCCGATATCGAAGTAGCGCGATACCATCAGGTTGTAACGATCGTTCGGCGCCCGATCCCAGTAGGTTTGGTGGCTGTAGTTGAGATAGGTGCTGAGCCCCAGATCGCGGAACTGTTTGTTGAAGGTGATGGTGTACATCTCCTTGCTCTTGCCGCTGCGTCCCCCTTCGTAACGCGCATCGAGGTAGTCCCCCATGCTCATGAAGTCCTCCTGGGAGAAGCGGTAGCCGGCGAAAGTGATCTGGCTGTCGTACTGGTCGAAGTTCTTCGAATAGCTCAACCGGTACGAACCGCCGGTCAGAGCGCCCTCCTGCGGCAAGCGCGCACGCGACTGCGTGGCATCGAACGACAGCGCCCCCAGCGCCATCAGATCGCGCCCGATCCCCAGCGACAGCGCGTTGTAATCGCCGCCGGCGATCCCCCCGCCGTACAGCGACCAGCCGTTGCTGATGCCCCAGGAGAACTCGCCGGTGCCGAACATCGGCCCGCGCAGGTGGTGCCCCCACTCCGACGGCTTGCCCGTCGCCAGCTTGTAACGCACCGTGCCCGGGCGCGTCAGGTAAGGAATGTTGGCGGTGTTCATCTTGAACGCCTGCACGCTGCCGTCCTGCTCTTCGACGCGCACGTCCAGCTCGCCGGAAACGGCGTCGTTGATGTCCTGAATGCGGAATGGCCCCGCCGCCACCTGCGTCTCATACAGCACGCGCCCCTGTTGGCTGACCACCACCTTGGCGTTGGTTTTCGCCACGCCCGTCACTTCCGGCGCATAGCCGCGCAGGTTGGGCGGCAACATGCTGTCGTCGGATCGCAGACTGACGCCGGTAAAGCGCAGGCTGTCGAAAATGTCGGAGTTCAGATAATCCTCCCCCATCGTCAGCCGCGAGCGCAGCGCCGGAATAGCCCGGTAGGCGTAATAGCGGCTCCAGTCGAACTGTTTGTCGGTCGACTGAGAAGAACCGGTCTGATGGCTGAGATTAGCCTGCCAGTCGGCGCGCAGGCGCCAGGCGCCCAGATTGGCGCCGCCGGTGCCGTTGCCGCTCAGGCTGTAACTGCTGCCGCCTTTCTGATGTTTTTGTGTTTGAGCATTGACGTTATAGTCAAACAGCAGCCCGGGAATACCGTCATCCCAGCGCGAAGGCGGGTCCCAGTTTTCCGAGCTGTATTCCAGATAGGCCTGAGGAATGTTGAGGTACAGCGAGGAGCTGGCAAGATCGCCGCGGGCTTCCATCCCTGCCAGGCTGGAGGCGTCAAGGCAACGGCCGCCGTGCGTCCAGTTCAGCGTACTTAACAGTTTTTCTTTCAGCCCCAGTTGGTTGACCAACTCCGGCGAAAGACAGGCTTCGCTGCCTTTAGGATCGTTCTCGGGCGCCATAAACGTCACCGGCTGTTCCGCCAGATCGTTCTTATTGACGTGCACCACCATGGTATAAACGCCCGGCATGATGTAGCCGCTGCGCGTAAATTGGCTCAGATCGATATTTTTACGATCGTTGATGTCCAAGACGTCAGTATTGAATTGAATAACGTCGGCGGCATAGACCAACGCAATCGGATTTCCCAGAGAAAGGGCAACACAGAGCCCCAAAGCTTGAAGACGAAATAACTTCCCTGCCGGTGAAAGCATAATAAAAGTCCTTTCAATAACGAATTAACCGTCAGTACGAGAAAAAATCAAAAATAATCCAGCTTAAAACGCACTGTGGAATAATACGCTCCCGCCTTCAACGGCTGATGATTCGGCATCAACGTCATGGAATAATTCAGCACTCTATTTCCCGGTATTATTCCTTCCATCGGTAAGGGTTTCCCTGGAATAACCGGCGTGCCGTTGCTGTCTTTTATCTTCAATGCGACGCCGCGCGCCTCGCCCTGTACGCCAAACAGAGCGCCTTCCGCATAACCATCAAACGTAACCTGAAAGAATTTCCAATCAGGTTTGTTTTCCGGCCGTTCCAAAATGCAGTTGACCAATTCAATACTGAAAGGTTTGGTCATCCCCTGGCCGTCACGAATGATCTGCCCGAGAGGAAGCGTGTCCATATCGATCGTCTGATCGCGGCTGCCGGCGGCAATGGCGCAGGCGGTGTCGATAATGGCGCCGTGCATGCTGACTTTGCCCCCCCCCTGCGCGGCGGAAGTTGCATAGCCGGGCGCAAACGCCAACGACGCCAAAAGAACGGCACCCGCCCGATTCCTTGAAAAAAACATCGCGACATTCCTTTGACACAGAGAGTCACCAGGCATGCGGCGTGCCCCATGCCTGGTTGATTAAGCCTTCGGACTCACTTACTGATAAGCCAGGGTGAAATCGGCTACGGCGGTGAAGTCACCCGGAACGATGGCGGCAGAAGCGCCTTCGCCCTGCAGGTAGGCGGCGAAATGCAGGGTATTGTTGCCGGTGTTCAGAGTCTGCGCGGTAGTCGCTTCACCCAGTTTGATCGGCTGGCCGTTGTAAGAGATAGCGACGCCGGCGCCGCTGGCGGTGCCCGCGATGCCCAATAGATCCTTATCGGTAGACGATGCTACGCCGCTGAAGGTGGTTTTAACGGTTTTCAGCGTGGTGATGTCGCACTGCTCCAGCTTGATTTCAAACGGACGCGGGTTGGATTTGCCGCCGTTTTTCAACGCCACGTTGGACACCTGGCCCAGATCTACGGTCTGATCGATCGACTCAGGCGCAATAGAGCATGGCGCATCAATAATAGAGCCCGTGAAGGTGACCTTACCGTGTCCCTGATCGGCTGCCTGTGCAAAAGAACTTGCGCCAAATGCAATCACTGCAGCCATCATGATTTTGTTAAGTTTCATAGAACCTATATTCCTTATAAGAAAAAATGCATATTCCAATCAAGAAAAAGAGCAACAGGAAGCCTGCTCGCGCTTATATATGCGCAGCCCTGATTCTTTAGCATCTTGCTAGTTGGTTAACTGCCAAAACCCAAAGGCACCGACAATAAAAAGTCGATAACGGCAAGTCTGCAGCGGCCCATCCATTAATGAATTCGCCCTATAAAAATAAACGAAATCACAACGATCAGGGGCCAATACTTTCTAATCCGCCCTTCTTGTCCGGCGATGAATATTCTGGCAAATGCCTCTCAGCAAAAAAAGGCTTTTTTTGATCAAGGCGAACATTCGCAATTTATTTCCTAATTAAAGTTAATTTACTGTTATTTTTAGGCTCATAGATCGTAAAAAATACTTTTATAGAGCAATATCCTGTTTTTGCGAGATTCACAAGTAATCAGATCGCAAAGTGGCGCTTTGTGAATATAATAAACCAAAATTTTAGGTTTCTGCGTGACGCCACCCCTGCCTGAACATAGGTAAAAACGGGGCGGGCAACGCCTTTTTTTTCAATCCTGATAAATAGATAGGAATTTTCTTTGTTCGCGTTTTACCTCGTTGTTGGTAGACGGCGAATGTTTGTTTTTTCTTAGGAATACGGCAATCGGAATACAGAGGAAGTGCTATGGAAGCGTTATCTCCGAAACAAAAGGAAATACGGCAATTGCAGCACGATCTGCTGCAAACATTATTCGCGCAATCGCCCCGTCAATGTCCCGTCGCCGGGCCGCCGCCACAGCAGCAGTGGCTCTCGACACGGCAACTGGCCAATGCCGTCAACGTCGGCGTTTACCGGGCTCGACGGCTGTTATTGGATCTTGTCGCCCGACAAGAAGTGATTGTGACGGACGGCTCCATCAACAACTCGTTGAGGTGGTATCCCACCGCGTTGCTGGACGGTGGCGATAACAACGGCATACCCAACAAAGATGCATCTCACTCTCCTTTAACGGAATAAATATGGCCAGCCGGCCTGATTGGCAATATTTCATTGCGGAGTAACGCCGCACACCATTTATATATATCGGGATATTATCGTGAGAAAAACAGCCCTGCTATTTTTACGTTGCTGCCTGGCACTCTCTTTCTTCCTGCTGTTTGGCAACGCCAACGCATTTACTTGCCGCACGTCCGATGGCGGACTTATTCCCCCGGGAGGATCGGCCACGCCGGTTGACGTCCGGGTTCGCATCGGACCACAGCTTTCTTATGGCAAAAACGAAATCGTCAACGTCAGCCAGGTCACCTGTAAAAACGACGTCGCGAGCTGGTACGACTATCTCAAAACCGATAGCCCGGCGCTGTCGATGAACGGCGCGATTTTTGGCTCGATCGGCAGCGGCACGACCATCAACGGCAGCGACTACAACTCCCCTGTGCCTGCCGGCATCAGCGTACTCAGCCTCACCGGCTTGCAGACCCAGTCTGTCGCCATCCGGGTCTATATCGTGTTGAACCGTTTCCCAACGCCGGACATCAAGGTGAATAAGGGTGACGTCATCGGTCAAATCAACTTTATTCAGACCAACGATCAACCGGGCTGCCCACAGTGCGGCGTTTATCGCTGGCGCCTGATCGCCGACAACGACGCCTACTTCGTCACCACCAGTTGCACCATCAACAACGGCCAGCAAATTAATGTCGATTTTGGTCAGATCCGTCAGGACTTCCTGACCCAGAGCGCCAACGACGCCCAGATCAAACAGGACAAAGCGCTCAGCTACCAGTGCGACGATCAGAGTGCGACGCAGGATATTCTGATCCGGATGGTCAGCGACGCCAGCGGCTTCTCCAGCGATTTTATCAAGACCACCAACCCCAACGTCGGCGTGGCCATGGTACACAACGGCGCGGTGGTAAAGCCCAACAATGCCTTCAGAACGCGCATCGTCAACGGTCTGGGCAACGACACCGTCACCTTTGTGCCGGTGAAGAACAATGTCCCTTACACCAGCATCGCCACCGGTCCGCTGTCGGGCTCGGCCACGCTGATCTTCAGCGCACCTTGAGACGGGAGCCAGAATGAACATGACGATAAAAACGGGCTGCGCCCTGCTGTTGGCGCTGGAATTGATTAGCTCGGCCGCT
This sequence comes from Serratia nematodiphila DZ0503SBS1, assembly GCF_000738675.1. NCBI lineage: Bacteria > Pseudomonadati > Pseudomonadota > Gammaproteobacteria > Enterobacterales > Yersiniaceae > Serratia > Serratia nematodiphila. Next base: position 4,394,208 of record NZ_JPUX01000001.1, read on the forward strand.
CAGGCCGCCGATCAGGGCACCAAGGTCAATATCACCGCCACCGTGGTGGCGCCTCCGCCTTGCGTGATCAACGACGGGCGCACCATCGACATCGACTTCGGCAAGGTCGGCATCAAACGCATCGACGGCAGCCGCTATATGCAACGCATCGATTACAGCATCAAATGCGAGTTTCTGGATAACAGCCGCCAGTTGAAAATGAAGATCATGGGCAGCGCGGCGGCCTTTGACAACAGCGTGTTGACCAGCAGCGTCACTGGATTAGGCATCAAGCTGTTGGCCAACGGTAAGGCCTTCGCCATCAATACGCCGCTGAACATCGACTACGCCAATCCGCCGACGCTTGATGCAGTGCCGGTGAAAAACAGCGCCGTCACCCTGGCGGAAGGCGACTTCTCCAGCGGCGCCACCATGCTGGTGGACTATTTTTAAAGCGCCGCTTCGGCCGGATACTGAAAATAAAAAAAGCCGCAACGTCTCCGTTGCGGCTTGGTCGAGGAGGGTGCGCCGGGGCGCTCCTCACATCAGGCTATTCAGCCGAAGATCCCGCCGAACCACTGGCTCAGCTTCATCATCACCATATCCCAGATGCGGCTGAAGAAGTTGCCCTCTTTCACCTCTTGCATCACCACCAGCGGGTGCTGTTCGATGGTTTTGCCGTCCAGCTGGAAATCGATGGTGCCGACCACCTGGTTTTTCGCCAGCGGCGCTTCCAGCGTCGGTTGGGTCAGCTTGTAGCTGGCCTTCAGGTTTTTCATCTGCCCTTTCGGAATGGTGACCGAGGCGTCTTTCGCCACGCCGAGCGGCACTTCGCTGACGTCGCCGAACCACACTTTCTGGGTGACAAACGGCTTATCGGCCTTGATCGGCGTCGCGGTTTCATAGAAACGGAAGCCCCAGGTCAGCAGCTTTTCGCTTTCGCTAAAGCGCACGCGATCGCTCGGCGCGCCTAAAACCACCGAGATCAGACGCATCGGGCCGTCGGTGGCGGACGCCACCAGGTTGTGGCCGGCGCCGCTGGTGTAACCGGTCTTGATGCCGTCGACGTTCAGGTTGCTGCTCCACAGCAGACGGTTGCGGTTAATCTGGCGGATCTTGTTAAAGGTGAACTCTTTCTCTTTATGTAGCGCGTATTCGTCCGGCACGTCGCGGATCAGCGCCTGGCTCAGCAGCGCCATGTCGCGCGCGGTGCTGTACTGCCCTTCCGCATCCAGACCGTGCACCGTCAGGAAGTGGGTATTCTGCAGGCCGAGGGATTTGGCGTAGTTGTTCATCAGGCCGACGAACGAATCCTGGCTGCCCGCCACGTAGTCCGCCAGCGCGATGCTGGCGTCGTTGCCGGACTGGATCACAATACCCTTATTCAGTTCCAGCACCGGCACCTGATCGCCCGGCTTGATGAACATCAGCGAAGAGCCGCGCAGCGCCGGGTTACCGGGCGCCCAGGCGTCTTTGCCGACGGTGACCATGTCTTCCGGCTTGATCTTGCCGGCCTTGATCGCCTGGCCGATCACGTAGCTGGACATGATCTTGGTCAGGCTGGCGGGATCGAGACGGGTGTCGGCATTGCCTTCGGTCAGCACTTTGCCGCTGTTGTAATCCATCAGAATGAAGGCCTTGGCGTCTACCTGCGGCGGCGCCGGCGGCTCGGCCGCGTGTACGGCCGGGGCGGCCAGCAACAGGATGCCTACGCTGAAGGTCAGTTTTTTCAGGGAAGTGGATAAGTTTTTTTTCATCATGACGTCGCCAGAGTGTCCATTCAAAACCATTGAAATAGCGTTAACTTTCAAACATGTTCACGTTTTAAGCCAACCAGCGAGAGTGGCCCGGTGCGCGCGTGTCGGCCGCAACCCCTTGCGGCGCCCGTAGCGGGTAACGCAACGCACCGAAAATGCCCTTGCTGTGAGTTTATGTGATTTATCTTATTTTTGCAGGGTTTAGCGTGAATTTTCAGCATTTTTACATAACTGTACGCAGGCACGCACTTATCGTTCAAAAAAGCATCGCGACGCGCATTTTCGCACCTATCCACGGCTACACGGCCAAGCATCTGCACCGCTAAACATCTGCGCATCCATACGTCCAAAAAAGATTAATATATTCCATAATGGCATATAGAACCGCTATTTGTTCTTTTTAAAGCGCTTATCCTCAGCGCTATCATCCGCACAACGACTTTTATACCGAATAATCCTGGAGATGAGTCATGGCGATCCCCCATTCCGTCATCGAGATGATTGGCAATACCCCGATGCTGGAACTGACCCAGTTCGATACCGGCCCGTGCCGGCTGTTCGTCAAGCTGGAGAACCAAAATCCCGGCGGTTCGATCAAAGACCGCGTGGCGCTGTCGATGATCGAGCAGGCCGAGCGCGACGGCAAACTGCAGCCGGGCGGCACCATCATCGAAGCCACCGCCGGCAATACCGGCCTGGGATTGGCGCTGGTGGCGGCGCTGAAAGGCTATAAGCTGCTGCTGGTAGTGCCGGACAAGATGAGCCGCGAGAAGATCTTCCACCTGCGCGCGCTGGGGGTGGAAGTGCTGCTGACCCGTTCGGACGTCGGCAAAGGGCATCCGGCTTACTACCAGGATTACGCCAAACGCCTGGCGGAAGAGATCCCCGGCGCCTTTTATATCGATCAGTTCAACAACCCGGCCAACCCGGCGGCCCATACCACCACTACCGCGCCCGAACTGTGGCGGCAGATGGAGCATGACGTGGACGCCATCGTGGTCGGCGTCGGTTCCGGCGGCACGCTGGGCGGGCTGAGCCGCTATTTCGCCGAGGTTTCGCCGCAGACGGAATTCGTGCTGGCCGACCCTGCGGGTTCAATACTGGCGGACTATCTCGACAACGGCCATATCGGCGAAGCCGGCAGTTGGCTGGTGGAAGGCATCGGCGAAGACTTCGTCCCGCCGCTCAGCGACTTTGACCAGGTGCGCAACGCTTACCGCATCGGCGACACCGAAGCCTTCACCACCGCGCGCGAGTTGCTGCGCAAGGAAGGCGTGCTGGCGGGATCGTCCACCGGCACCCTGCTGGCCGCCGCATTGCGTTATTGCCGTGCACAGACCGAACCCAAGCGGGTAGTGACCTTCGTCTGCGACAGCGGCAACAAATACCTGTCTAAAATGTATAACGACCACTGGATGCTGGAACAGGGCCTGCTGAGCAAGCCACAGCACGGCGATCTGCGCGATCTGATCGCCTACCGCCACGACGCGGGCGCCGCCGTTTCCGCCGCGCCGGACGACACGTTGGCGATCGTGCACGCCCGCATGCGGCTGTACGACATCTCGCAGCTACCGGTGCTGGAAGGCGATCGGGTGGTCGGTCTGATCGATGAGTGGGATCTGCTGAACGCCGTCCAGGCCGACGCCGCCCACTTCAGCCTGACGGCCGGCAGCGCGATGACCAAACAGGTTCATACGCTGCAAAAGGAAGCCGGCTACGAGGAATTACAGGCCACCTTCAACCATGGCCACGTCGCGGTGGTGCTCGACGGCGAGCGCTTCCTCGGCCTGATTACCCGCACAGACGTGCTTAACGCCTGGCGCCAAAAATTACGTTAATAAGGACCCATTATGGCCAAGTTTGATACGTTGACCGTTCACGCCGGTTACACCCCGGACGCGACCGGCGCAGTGATGCCGGCGATTTACGCCACCTCCACCTACGCCCAACCGGCGCCGGGTGAACATACCGGCTATGAATACTCCCGCAGCGCCAACCCGACGCGCACCGCGCTGGAAAGCGCCATCGCCGAACTGGAAGGCGGCAGCCGCGGTTACGCCTTCGCCTCCGGCCTGGCGGCCTGCTCCACGGTGCTGGAGCTGCTCGATAAAGACAGCCACCTGATCGCGGTGGACGACCTGTACGGCGGCACCTATCGCCTGCTGGAAAAAGTGCGCAGCCGCACCGCCGGCCTGCGCGTCACCTACGTGGCGCCGGCGGATCTCGCCGGGCTGGAACAGGCGATCGAGCCGGACACCAAAATGATCTGGGTGGAAACGCCGACCAACCCGCTGCTTAAGCTGGCGGATCTGAGCGCCATCGCCGCGATCGCCAAAAAGCACCGGCTCATCAGCGTGGCGGACAACACCTTCGCCTCGCCGTATCTGCAACGCCCGCTGGATCTGGGTTTTGACGTGGTGGTGCACTCCGCCACCAAATACCTCAACGGCCACTCCGACGTGGTGGCGGGCGTCGCGGCGGTGGGCGATAACCCGGCGCTGGCGGAACAGCTCGGTTTCCTGCAAAACGCGGTCGGCGGCATTCTCGATCCGTTCAGCAGCTTCCTGACGCTGCGCGGCATCCGCACCCTGGCGCTGCGCATGCAGCGCCACAGCGACAGCGCGCTGCGCATCGCCCAGTGGCTGGAGAGCCAGCCGCAGGTGGAAAACGTCTACTATCCCGGCCTGCCGAGCCACCCGCAGCACGAACTGGCGGCGCGCCAGATGGCGCGCTTCGGCGGCATGATCTCGGTACGGCTGAAAGGCGACGACGCCTATGCGCGCCGGGTCATCCAGCGTTCGCGCCTGTTTACCCTGGCGGAAAGCCTGGGCGGCGTGGAAAGCCTGATCAGCCAGCCGTTCAGCATGACGCACGCCTCCATTCCGCTGGAACAGCGCCTGGCAACCGGCATCACGCCGCAGCTGGTGCGCCTGTCGGTGGGGATTGAGGATGTGGAAGATCTGATCGCCGATCTGCAGCAGGCGCTGGCGGAATAATCGCCGCATCAGCGCATGATCAGCCCGGCCGACGCGCCGGGCTTTTTTACGCCCGGCGTTCAGAGGCCGATGACGTCCTGATAAAAACGGTGCGCCACATCGGGGTGAGAGCGGATGCGGCCTTTCAGGTAGTTATACCCCACGTCGCGCAGCAGCGGATTGAGCGGATCGCTGGCCGGGCCGCGCGCCTGCGCCGCCAACTGCGGCGGCAGTTGATACAGCGGCACCACCGCGTCCAGACGCGCGCCGAGGAAGAACGCGATCGATAATCTGTCACTCCCCGCCGGCGGCGTTTCCACCCGGTGCACCGTGGCGCGCAGATAGCCGTTAGTCGCCAGCTCCAGCAGCTCGCCGATGTTCACTACGAAGGTATCTTCACGCGGCTGTGCGTCTATCCACTGCCCCTCGCTGACCTCCACCTGCAGCCCTTTTTGCGCGTCCTGCAGCAGGAAGCTGAGGAAACCGGAGTCCTTGTGCGCGCCGACGCCCTGTGCGCTGGCGGTGGCCTCCCGCCCCGGGTAGCGGATCAGTTTGATGTGCTCGTTGGGCTTCTCGCCGTATAAGCGATCGAAAGCCTGCTCCGGCAGCGACAGCGCCAGCGCGAAAGCGCGCAGCAGCCGCAGCGACATGGCGGTCATCGCCTGTTGCCACTCCAGCAGCAGCGGTTTCAGCGCCGGCAGCGCCGCCGGCCACTGGTTTGGCCCCTGCAGACGCGCCCAGCGCGGCGTGTCGTCAGCCAGCGTCAGCGCCGGGCGTTCGGCGCCGATATCGAACTGCTCGCGCCAGTCAGGCTGCCCGCGCGTGAGTTCCGCCGCCGCCCGGTTGTAACCGCGAAAGTGCGGCGAATGCACCATCTGCACCGCCAGCTTGTCGGCTTCCGGCAGAGCGAAAAATTGTCGCGCGGCGTGCTGCAACCGCGCATTCAACGCGCCGTCCACGCCGTGACCGCGCAGATAGAAGAAACCGACGTCGCGCGCCGCCGCGCGCAAATCGTCAAGAAAAGCGCGCCGCCGGCGCGCATCGCCGTCAAGCTGCGAAAGATCCAGCAGCGGCAACGTCTTCAGCGTCGTCAGGTGCGTCATCATGCGGTTCCTCTTCTTCCCCGATTACGATCGGGCTGCCATACAGGCGAATAATCAACATTGACCCTCCCCAGCGGGTGGCTGCATTTGCCCCATAGTTACCACCGCGCTCGCCGGGACGGCCAATATTGTTGCGTTCTAAGTTATGCAAACGTTCAACAAACTGTCGCAAAACCGTCATCAATGTTTCTTATGCTCTGCGCAATTTCGCCGACGCCGCTGGCTGGCGACGTGCGCTATCCGCTATCCTGTAAACGACCTCATACCCTGCCTGCCGGAGAAATACTGATGGATTTAGCCTTATTCGACCTGGATGAAACCCTGATTGACGATGACAGCGCCAGCCTGTGGATCCGCTGGCTGGTCGGCCAGGGGTTCGCGCCGGCGGAGCTGGAACTGCAGGAGCAGCAGCTGATGCAGCTCTATTATCAGGGCAAGCTGTCGATGGAGGACTACATGCAGGCCACGCTGGCGCCGTTGACCGGCCTGAGCGTGCAAACCGTGGCCGGCTGGGTGCAACGCTACATCCGGCGCGACATCCTGCCGCGCGTCTATCCCGCCGCCCGTGAACGCCTGCAGTGGCACCGCGAACGCGGCGACTGCATCCTGGTGATCTCCGCCACCGGCGAACACCTGGTGGCGCCGATCGCCGAACAGCTCGGCGCCGACGACGCGCTGGCGATCGGCGTGGAAATCAGCGACGGCCGCTTCACCGGCAACACCTACGGCACCATGACCTATCAGCAGGGCAAGGTGATCCGCCTGCAGCACTGGCTGGCGCAGCACCCGCACCTGAAGTTCGAGCACAGCCACGGCTACAGCGACTCTCTCAACGACAAGGCGATGCTGCAATTCGTCGACAGCGCCACGGTGATCAATCCCGACAGTGAACTGAGCGCGCTGGCGGCGGAGCACGGCTGGGAAGTGTGCCGCTGGGAGCGTTGAGCGGCAGACAAAAAATGCCCTGCGGTGTGACAAAAAGCGCATTGTGGCGTAGGTATTAAGGGTCTTTAATCCGCTAACGGAGTTATCCCATGCTGACCATTTGGGGTCGTGAGAATTCGAACAACGTCAGGAAGGTGCTGTGGTGCGCCGCCGAACTGGGGCTGAGCTATACCCACATCAACGCCGGCGGGGCGTTTGGCAAGGTCAACGAAGAGAGTTACCGCGCGCTGAACCCGAACGGCCTGGTGCCGTTACTGCAGGACGATGACTTCGTGCTGTGGGAGTCCAACACCATCGTGCGCTACCTGGCGGCGAAATTCGGCGACGCGACGTTCTATCCGCAAGATCTGCAGGCGCGCGCCGCCGCCGAGAAATGGATGGACTGGACCACCTCGACCATCGTTCCGGCCTTCACCATCGTCTTTTGGGGCCTGATCCGCACCGCGCCAGAGTTGCGCGACATGGCGAAAATCGAAGCGGCGATCGCCACGCTGGAAAAACACTTCGACGTCATTGAACAGACGCTGGCGCACCAGCCTTACCTCTCCGGCGACGCGTTCGGCTTCGGCGATATCCCGCTCGGCAGCTTCGCCTACGCCTGGTTCGAAATGCCGATCGCCCGCCGCCCGCGGCCGAACATGGAGCGCTGGTATCAGCAACTGCGCGCACGCCCGGCCTATCAGCGCGGCGTGATGAGCGCACTCACCTGACGCATGCGGGGCGTTACGACGCCCCGACCTTCAGCAGCTTGCCGTCCCGTTCGTCCGTCAGCAGATACAGGTAGCCGTCCGGCCCGCTGCGCACCTCGCGAATGCGTTCGCCGCGATCGCCCAGCAGCCGCTCTTCCGCCACCACTTTGTCCCCCTCCAGCGTCAGGCGAATCAGTGCCTTTTGCGCCAGTGCGCCGATGAACAGCGAATGCCGCCAGGCGGGGAAACGCTGCCCGTCATAAAACGCCATGCCGCTGAGGCCGGGCGAAACCCGCCAATAGTGCAGCGGCTGTTCGGTGCCGGGCACCCGTTCTCCTTTGGCCTCCGGGATCGGCTGGCCGGAATAGTTGATGCCATAGGTGGCCAGCGGCCAGCCGTAGTTTTTACCCGGCAGCGGGATATTGAGCTCATCGCCGCCGCGCGGACCGTGTTCATGCTCCCAGATCGCGCCGCTCCACGGATTCAGCGCCAACCCTTGCGGATTGCGGTGGCCGTAAGACCAAACCTCCGGGCGTTTACCTGCCTGGCCGACCCAGGGGTTGTCCGGCGGTACCGCGCCCTCGGCGGTCAGCCGCACCAGCTTGCCCTGCAGTTTGTCAGTCTCCTGCGCCGTCGGCCGCTGGTTGTTTTCGCCCAGCGCGATAAACAGGTAGCCCTGCCGATCGAACGCCAGCTTGCCGCCAAAGTGATTGCCGACCGACAGCTTGGGTTGCTGACGGAAGATCACCTTAAAGTTTTCCAGCCGCGCGCCGTCGTCGCTCAGGCGGCCATAGCCGACCGCCGTGCCGGCTTTGCCGCCCTCGCCCGGTTCGGCGAAGCTGAGATATACCCGGCGGCTGGCGGCGAAGTCGGGCGCCGGCAACACCTCCAGCAGGCCGCCCTGCCCCTCGGCGTAGACCTGCGGCACGCCGGCGATCGGCGGCGACAGGCCATTGCCCTGCTGCCACAGCCGCAGCCGGCCGGGCCGTTCGGTGATAAGCAGGCCTTGTTCCGCCGGCAAGAAGGCCAGCGACCATGGGTGTTCCAGGCCGTCCTGCAATTGGCTGACCGTCGGCGCGGCGTGCAGCAGGCCGCTGCACAGCAGCAAACCGGCCAGCAGAGTCAATCGGGGCATGGCGTCCTCCTGAAGATGAAATGACCCGTTTAGTGTAGCCCACTCAGCAGAAGCGGTCGTTTGCATTACATTTCAACGGGTTGCCTTTTAGCCGCAGTGTGCTTAAGTTAATCCATAACCCAGGAGGAAAAATGGACATTACCGTTACCGACGCGATTGACGAACATACCCTCGATGCGATCAGGCAAGGCCTGCGCGCTTACAACCTGCCGCATATCGACGCCAGCCACCGCAAGCCGCTCAGCGTCTATGCGCGCGACGAGGCCGGCACGGTGATCGGCGGGCTGACCGCCGAAACCTGGGGCAACTGGCTGAGCGTCGAGTGGCTGTGGGTGGCGGATACCCAGCGCGGCAGCGGCCTCGGCGGCCGGCTGATGCGCGCCGCCGAGCATGAGGCGCAGGCGCGCGGCTGCCGCTACGCCCGTCTCGACACCTTCAGCTTCCAGGCGCGACCGTTCTACGAAAAGCTCGGCTATCAGCTGCAAATGACGCTGAAAGAGTATCCGGTGGAACATGAGTGCTATTTTCTTACCAAAACCCTGACTGATTAATGGACGGACAGATGGACAGCAAAAGCATGGTGGTGAACTGTGTGGCGTACAAAGCCGGCCAACGGCTGGGCGAAGTGACCATCGACGATATCAGCGAGGTGGTCAAACAACCGGACACCTTCGTCTGGCTGGGGTTGCGGCAGCCGGAGCCGGCATTTATGCGCAAGGTGCAGGAGGAGTTCGGCCTGCACGATTTGGCGATCGAAGACGCGCTGTGCGCGCACCAGCGGCCGAAGCTGGAGACCTACGGCGACTCGCTGTTCATCGTGGTGAAAACCGCGCAGTGGGGCGAGCACGACGAAATCGAATACGGCGAAACCCACTTCTTCGTCGGCAAAAACTTTCTGGTGACGGTGCGCCACGGCGCCTCACCCAGCTACGCGCCGATCCGCGCCAAGGCGGAAGAGAACCACAAGCAGATGTGCCGCGGGCCGGGCTTCGCCCTCTATTCGGTGTTGGACTTCGTGGTGGATAACTACCGCAGCGTGGTAACGCGCTTCGAGAGCACCATCGAGAACATCGAAGCCAACATGTTTCAGTCGGAGTTCGATCAGGCGGCGATCGAGAACGTCTATACTCTGCGCCGCCACCTGCTGGCGCTGCGCAACGCCGCGCTGCCGATGGATGAAATCTGCAACCAGCTGATCCGTCTGCACGAAGAAGTGATCCCGAAAGAGCTGCGCGCCTACGTGCGCGACGTGCAGGATCACGCGCATCAGGTGGTCAGCAACATCGACGACATGCGCGAAATGCTGACCAACGCCATGCACGTCAATCTGGCGCTGGTGACGGTCAAACAAAACGAAGTGGTGAAACGGCTGGCGGGTTGGGGGGCGATTTTGGCTATCCCGACGGTGATCTTCAGCCTGTACGGGATGAACTTCGCCGACATGCCGGAGTTGAAATTCCCGTGGGCCTATCACGCCACGCTGGGGGCGACCGCCGTCGGCTGTATTTTCCTGTATCAGAAGCTGAAGAAATCAGGCTGGCTGTAAGCGCCAAAACGGCGGATTTTCCCGCCGGAAAAACGGTCGGCGGGGCAGCCGGATCCGCCGACCGCCCCGCCGCTTCAATACAGCAGCGGCCGCCGATCGCGATGTACGTGATTGTAGCGGCCGATGCGCTTGTCATCGGCCTCGCCGATATCCATCGATGCCAGCACCATGCCTTCACCTGTCAGGCTTTGCGTCAACGGATAGCCATCGGCGTCGACGATCGCCGATCCGCCGATCCACGCAACGCCGCGCTCCGTTTCGCAGCGATCGCACACCGCGATGAACAGCCGATTGACGGCGGCGTTGGCCTGCGCCTTCACCATCTCCGCCGACCGTTCGCCCTGCGGGCGCGGCGCCTGCGGCCAGTTGACCGGCGCGCACAGCAGCTGAGCGCCGGCCAGCGCCGGCAGCCGCACCCATTCGGGGAATTCAAGATCGTAGCAGATCATCACCGCCAACCGGCCAAAGCGGGTCTCGACGACCGGCGGTGGCCGATCGCCGGGGGTAAAGATCGTGCTCTCCTCATGCCACAGGTGGGCCTTGCGATAAATCGCCCTCACGCCCTGCGCATCGATCAATGCCGCGCTGTTGGCCACCCCGCCATCGGGCAGCCGCTCGCAGAAACCGGCGACGATCGCCACATCCAACTCACGCGCCAGAGCACACCACAAGCTGAGGCTGGGCCCGTCTTCGGTCTCGGCCAACGTCAGCGCCTCCGCCTTATCGCGCAACACATAACCGCTGTTCACCAGCTCCGGCAACACGATGACGTTGGCGCCGCGCTGCGCCGCATGACGGATCGCCTGAGCGGACTGCGCCCGATTATGCTCTGCTTCCCCTACCCGCAGCGCTAACTGGCAGCATGCGACGCTGATTTTACCCATGACTCACCTTCTCCTTACCCTCACCGTTAAACCGACAGGGCGGCGATGCGCCCTGCTCCTCAGTAAATCAGTAAAGGCGCCGTGATAAAAGCCCGGATCGCGCCTCAACGCTCGGTTTGGGTCTGCAGCTGCGGCGCCGGGCGGCTCAGCAGGCTGCCCAGCACGAAGGCGACGCCGCCGCCCAGCAGACCGCCGTAGATCGGGCTGTTAGCGTCGATGCCGTGCCAGATCATCAGCCCCACCACACAAAGACTGCCGGTCAGCATGCTGGCGATGGCCCCGGCGCTGGTGGCGCGCGGCCAGAAGATCGCCCCCACCAGCGGGATCAGCATGCCGCCCACCAACAGGTTGTAAGCCAGCGTCAGCGCCGCCAGCACGTCGCGCACCACAAACGCCAGCCCCAGCATGACCGCGCCCATGAAAAGCGTGGTGATGCGCCCGGCGGCCAGCCCGCCGGAAGGTTTACGGCGGATGGCCGGCAGCACGTCCTCCAGCGCGATGGTGGAGGACGCCAGCAGACAAGCGCTGGCGGTGGACATCAGCGCCGCCAGGGCCGCGGCAGCCACCAGCCCGCTGACGCCGACCGGCAATACCGTCTGCGCGATGGCGGCGAAGGCGCCGTCGGTGTTGCTGAGCGACGGCAGCACGATTTTGCCGGCCATGCCGATCAGCGCGCCGGTCACGCCGTACAGCACGCAATAGACGCCCGCTCCCAGTCCGGCGAAGCGCGCCACGTTGGCGCTGCGGGCGGTGAACACCCGCTGCCAAATGTCCTGGCCGATCAGAATGCCGAAGAAGTAGATCAGGAAGAACACCAGAATAGTGTCCAGCCCGATCGACGACAGCTGGTAGTAACCTGCGGGCAGCAGGCTGGTGAACGCCTCCCAGCCGCCTGCCTTGACGATGCTCATCGGCATCAGCACCAGCATCATGCCGACGGTCATGATGATGAACTGAATGATGTCGGTCAGCGTCAGCGACCACATGCCGCCCAGCGTCGAATACAGCACCACCAGCCCGCCGCCGAGCAGAATGGATGCGCTGAACGACAGGCCGAACATCACCTGCATCACGCTGCCGATGGCGATGATCGAGGTCACCGCCACCATCAGGTCATACGCCAGCATGATCGCGCCGCTGGTGACCCGCGCCGCCGGGTGATAGCGCCGCGACAGCACCTGGCTGACGGTATACAGCTTCAGCTTGAGCAGCGGCTTGGCCAGCACCAGGCTCAGCACCACGATGCCCAGCCCCAGCGCGCCGCACAGCCAGACGCCGGAGATACCGTAGGTGTAGCCGAGTTTGACGCTGCCGATGGTCGACGCACCGCCGAGCACCACCGCCGACAGCGTGCCCAGATACAGCCCCGGCCCCAGGTTGCGCCCGGCCACCAGATACGCCTCTTTGGAATTGGCGCGGCGAATGCCCATCCACCCCACCGCGCCTATCACCAGAAAGTAAAACACCACGACCAGCAGATCGAGATTCATGGGTACCTCCACTCCGTAGTTATTGTTATCAGGGGCCCCGACGCAACCGCTCCGCCGGTAGAGTCAGTGCGCCGGCCTCAACGGGCCGGCAGCACGCACAACATTTCAAACAGCAGGTTGGCGGCCAACAGCGCGGTGTTGCCGGAGCGATCGTAAGGCGGCGACACCTCCACCACGTCGCCGCCGACCAGGTTCAGCCCATGACAGCCGCGCACGATCTCCAGCCCTTGCCAGACCGACAGCCCGCCGACCTCCGGCGTGCCGGTGCCCGGTGCGAAGGCCGGATCCAGCCCGTCGATATCGAAGCTGAGATAAACCGGCGCGTCGCACATCTGTTCGCGGATCTCCGCCATCAGCGGTGTCAGCGACCGGTGCCAGCAGGCCTCGGCCGGCACCACACGAAAGCCCTGGCGGCGTGACCAGTCGAAGTCGTCCGCCGCATAGCCACTGCCGCGCAGGCCAATCTGCACCACCTTTTCCGGCGCCAGCAGCCCCTCCTCAAACGCGCGGCGGAAGGTGGTGCCGTGCGCCAGCTGTTCACCGAACATCTCCTCGTTGGTATCGGAATGCGCATCGACGTGGATCAGCCCGACCGGGCCATGACGGCGGGCGACGGCGCGCAGCACCGGCAGCGTCAGGGTGTGATCGCCGCCGAGCGTCAACGGCGTGCAGCCGTGCGCCAGGATCTCGTGGTAAGCCGCCTCGATGCGCTGCACGCTGTCCGCCAGGCTGTAGGGGTTGATGGCGATATCCCCCAGATCGGCCACCTGCAGCCGTTCAAACGGCGCAGAGCCGGTACCCATGTTGTAGGGGCGGATCATCACCGATTCCTGGCGGATCTGGCGCGGGCCATAGCGAGTGCCGCTGCGGTTGGAGGTGCCGATATCGAGCGGAATGCCGACAAAGGCGGCGTCCAGACCGCGCGCCTGTTCGGCCGCGGGCAGGCGCATCATGGTGGGGAGGCCGGCAAAGCGCGGCATATCGTTACCGCTTTGGGGTTGGTTCAGCATGGCGTTTCCTTGTCTTGGGCTTGCGATAAATTGAAACATTTAAGCAACATTCGCAGGCTACCCCGTTGACCGCACCGGCTACCATTCCTGCTTTTACATGTAAACATCGGAAAACGCGATGTAACTAACCCATTGAAGTATTGATTTTTATTTCAATATCATGCCATAAGAAAGGCCATATCTTCAGCGCCGCGCCTATTTCTTCGATGTTAAAAATGGGTTAACCGGCCGACGTTCTGCGGAGGGACAGATGCTCACTAACCTAAGCGATATCGATCTGAAGCTGTTGCGGGTGTTCGTCGCGGTGGCGGAAGCCCAGGGGGTCAGCGCCGCGCAGGAAACGCTGCTGATGAACCAATCCACCATCAGCACCCATCTGGCCTCGTTGGAAACGCGACTGGGTTTTCGCCTGTGCCAGCGCGGGCGCTCCGGCTTCCGGCTGACGCCCAAGGGGGAACGCATGCTGATCGCCTGCCGCTCGTTGTTCAACGCCGCTCGCGACTTCACCCGGGTCAGCCAGTCGCTGAACGGCCTGCTGACCGGCGATCTGCAAATCGGCCTGGTGGATAACCTGGTTTCACTGCCGGGCAATCCGTTCAGCCAGGCCATCAAGCACTTTCAGCGGCGCCACCAGGACGTGCAATTGCAGTGCCGCATCTGTTCGCCGAACGAGATTGAACAAGGGCTGCTGCACCGGCAGCTCGATCTGGGCATCGGCTACTTCGGCCAGCAGCTGGAGGCGTTGCGTTATCAACCGTGGCTGGAGGAGACGCAGGCGATCTATTGCAGTGAGGATCACCCGCTGTTCGCGGTGGAAGAACCCGAGCGCGAGCAGATTGAAAACGCGCGCTGGGTCAAGCGCGGCTACCTGCTGGCGCAGCAGCTGTGCCCGATCGCGCCGCCTCACTTGGCGGCGGTGGCTCACCATATGGAAAGCGTCGCCCATCTGGTGCTGAGCGGTACCTGTCTTGGCTATCTGCCCACCCACTACGCGGCGCGCTGGGTGGAACAGGGGCTGCTGCGGCAGTTGGGCGGCACGGCGCTCTCTTATCGCGCCACGCTTAGCCTGGTCAGCCGCCCCGTCCAGCCCAACGAGGCGTTGAACGCGCTGCTGGAGGATTTGGCGCGCGCCGGCGAAAAAAAGCCCCGCATGCGCGGGGCCTGACGGACGTTAACTGACCGGCATACGCGCCGGATCGGGATACTGGTACTCGAAACCCAGCTCGTTGCAGATGCGGTTGCCGTCCACCAGCCGCTCATCCTGCTCCGCCTCGTCGGCGAACTGCGGCGGCTCCAGATGCAACTGCTCGGCCAGCGCCGGATAAAATTCGCGCTTGGCCGGATGACGCGGCGCGCACAGGTTGTACACGTGGCCGCCCTTCGGCAGCTTCAGCAACAGTTGGATGGCGGCGATGACGTCGTCCTGGTGCACCAGATTTACCCCCTGCGAACCGCCCTTCACGTCGAGCTTGCCCGCCAGGAAGCGGCCGGGGTGACGATCGGCGCCCACCAGCCCCGCCAGGCGCAGAATGTCCACCGAGGTGTTCGGCAATTCATGCAGCCAACGTTCCAGCTCGGCCAACACCCGCCCTGACGGCGAGACCGGCCGCAACGGCGACTCTTCGCGCAGCGTGCCTGCGGTTTCGCCGTACACCGAGGTGGAACTGGTGAAGATCACCCGCGGCACGCCAAAGGCCATCGCGCTGTCCACCAGCATGCGCACCGCATTGAAATAGTTTTCGCTGCCTTCGACGGTGCGGCGAGCGGGCAGTGTCACCACCAACGCATCCACGCGCAGCAGCGACTCCAGATCGTCCGGATCGCACACCAGCTCCGGCGTCAGTTCCAGTTGGTAGCATTCGATGCCGCTCATGCGCGCGGCCTCGACGCCGTCCGGCGTGGTTTTGCTACCGACCACGTCATATCCGCGCCCCATCAGCGACAGCGCCAACGGCATGCCCAGCCAACCCAAACCAATAATGGCTACCTTTTTCATCCTCTTCCTCTCCTGAAGATCGCAGCGCCCTACCCCTAAGGCTACGCCACTGCGCACGGCGATACAATCTGCCCGGCTTAAGGTCAGGTAAAGCTGTCTGTGGCTAATAACCTAACCTGTTTCAATAAATTAAATTTATGACGTTAAAAAAGGGTTGCGCGGTGGACAGCGGATAGTTTAGCTTAATTGGCATACGGTTTTTACCGGCTTTTGATTAGAGAAAAACACCATGACACGCGTTCAGTTCAACCACCATCATCACCATCACCCTGACTAGTCTTTCAGGCGATGAGTGCTGGAAGACGGTTTGTTAATCTTCCAGTGGCGCGCAGAACGCAAGAGAGAGCCCTCGGAAGATTTCTTCCGAGGGTTTTTTTTTGGCTCCGGACAGACAGAAAGAATAGTTTTTACAATAAATTCATAAAATTACAGATTAAACAGAGGTTACCATGCTGGACAAGACACGTTTACGGATCGCAATGCAGAAGTCGGGCCGCCTGAGCGATGAATCCCAGGAACTGCTGGCGCGCTGCGGCATCAAGATCAACCTGCAGCAGCAGCGTCTGATCGCCTTCGCCGAGAACATGCCGATCGATATCCTGCGCGTGCGCGACGACGATATTCCGGGCCTGGTGATGGACGGCGTGGTCGATCTCGGCATCATCGGCGAAAACGTGCTGGAAGAAGAGCTGCTCAGCCGCCGCGCCCAGGGCGAAGACCCGCGTTACTTCACGCTGCGCCGCCTCGATTTCGGCGGCTGCCGCCTGTCGCTGGCCACCCCGCTCGACGCCGAATACACCGGCCCGCAAAGCCTGCAGGACGCCCGCATCGCCACCTCTTACCCGCACCTGCTGAAGCAATACCTCGACAAGCAGGGCGTGCGCTTCAAATCTTGCCTGCTGAACGGCTCGGTGGAAGTGGCGCCGCGCGCCGGTCTGGCCGACGCCATCTGCGATCTGGTCTCTACCGGCGCCACGCTGGAGGCCAACGGCCTGCGTGAAGTCGAAGTGATCTACCGCTCCAAGGCTTGCCTGATCCAGCGCGACGGCGAAATGCCGGAAGCCAAACAGCAGCTGATCGATCGCCTGATGACCCGCATTCAGGGCGTGATCCAGGCGCGTGAATCCAAATACATCATGCTGCACGCGCCGAGCGAGAAACTGGACGAGATCGTCGCGCTGTTGCCGGGCGCCGAGCGCCCGACCATTCTGCCGCTGGCCGGCGCGCAGAACCGCGTGGCGATGCACATGGTAAGCAGCGAAACCCTGTTCTGGGAAACCATGGAAAAACTGAAAGCGCTCGGCGCCAGCTCGATTCTGGTGCTGCCGATTGAAAAGATGATGGAGTAACGCCATGTCGACCTTCAACACGCCGATCGATTGGGCGACCAGCAGCGCCGAACGCCAGGCCGAGCTGCTGATGCGCCCGGCCATCGCCGCCTCTGACAGCATCACCCGCACGGTGAGCGAGATCCTCGACAACGTGAAGGCCAACGGCGATCGGGCGCTGCGCGACTATAGCGCCCGTTTCGACAAGGCGGAAGTCTCGGCGCTGCGCGTCAGCGCCGAGCAGATCGCCGCCGCCGCCGCGCGGTTGGGCGACGACATCAAACAGGCGATGGCGGTGGCCGTCGCCAACGTGGAAACCTTCCACAACGCGCAGCGGCTGCCGCCGGTGGACGTCGAAACGCAACCGGGCGTGCGCTGCCAACAGGTGACCCGCCCCATCGACTCGGTCGGCCTGTATATTCCCGGCGGATCGGCGCCGCTGTTCTCCACCGTGCTGATGCTGGCGACGCCGGCACGCATCGCCGGCTGCCGCCGGGTGGTGCTGTGCTCGCCGCCGCCGATCGCCGATGAGATCCTGTATGCGGCGCAGCTGTGCGGCGTGCAGGAAGTGTTTCAGGTCGGGGGCGCGCAGGCGATCGCCGCCCTGGCGTTCGGCACCGAGAGCGTGCCGCGCGTGGCGAAGATCTTCGGGCCGGGCAACGCCTTCGTGACCGAAGCCAAGCGGCAGGTCAGTCAGCGCCTTGATGGCGCGGCCATCGACATGCCGGCCGGCCCTTCTGAGGTGCTGGTGATCGCCGACGCCGGCGCCACTCCGGCGTTCGTCGCTTCCGATCTGCTGTCGCAGGCCGAACACGGCCCGGATTCGCAGGTGATCCTGCTGACGCCGGACGCGGCAATGGCGCTGGCGGTGGCCGAAGCAGTGGAAAGCCAACTGGCCGAGCTGCCACGCGCCGAGACCGCCCGTCAGGCGCTGGCGAGCAGCCGCCTGATCGTAGCGCGCGATCTGGCTGAGTGCGTGGCGATCAGCAACCGCTACGGCCCGGAGCACCTGATTATTCAGACCCGCAATGCGCGCGAACTGGTGGACGGCATCACCAGCGCCGGTTCGGTGTTCCTCGGCGACTGGTCGCCGGAATCCGCCGGCGATTACGCCTCCGGCACCAACCACGTGCTGCCGACCTACGGCTACACCGCCACCTGCTCCAGCCTTGGGCTGGCCGACTTTCAAAAACGCATGACGGTGCAGGAGCTGACGCCGCAGGGCTTCAGCAACCTGGCCGCCACCATAGAAACGCTGGCTGCCGCCGAGCAGCTGATCGCCCATAAGAACGCCGTGACCCTGCGCGTCGCCGCCCTGAAGGAGCAAGCATGAGCATCGAAAAACTGGCGCGCGCCAACGTTCGCGAGCTGACCCCTTATCAATCGGCGCGCCGCCTCGGCGGTAAGGGCGATGTGTGGCTGAACGCCAACGAATACCCGATCGCCCCGGAATTCCAGCTGACCGCGCAAACCTTCAACCGCTATCCGGAGTGCCAGCCGGCGCAGGTGATCGAACGCTACGCCGCCTATGCCGGGGTGAAGAAAGAGCAGGTGCTGGTCAGCCGCGGCGCCGACGAGGGCATTGAGTTGCTGATCCGCGCCTTCTGCGAGCCGGGCAAAGACGCCATTCTGTTCTGCCCGCCGACCTACGGCATGTACGCCGTCAGCGCCGAAACCTTTGGCGTGGAGCGCCGCACCGTGGCCGCCAAAGAGGACTGGCAATTGGATCTGCCGGCCATCTCGGACAGCCTGGACAACGTGAAGTTGATCTACGTCTGCAGCCCGAACAACCCGACCGGCAACCTGATCGATCCGGACGATTTACGCAGCCTGCTGGAGCTGGCCAAAGGTAAGGCGATCGTCGCGGTGGACGAAGCCTATATCGAGTTTTGCCCGCAGGCCTCGGTGGCCGGTTGGTTGAGCGACTACCCGCACCTGGCTATTCTGCGTACGCTGTCAAAGGCCTTTGCGCTGGCCGGCCTGCGCTGCGGCTTTACGCTCGCCAATGAAGATCTGATTGCTCTGCTGCTGAAGGTGATCGCCCCTTACCCGCTCTCGACGCCGGTGGCGGATATCGCCGCGCAGGCGCTGAGCGAAGAAGGTATCCGCACCATGCGCCAGCGCGTCACCGACATCGCAGCCACCCGCAGCTGGCTGCAGCAACAGCTGGAGAGATGCGCCTGCGTCGAGCAGGTTTTCGCCAGCGACAGCAATTACCTGCTGGCTCGCTTCACCGCCTCAAGTAATGTGTTTAAAAGCTTGTGGGATCAGGGCATTATCTTACGAGACCAAAACAAACAGCCCGGGTTGTCCGGCTGCCTGCGCATCACCATAGGCACCCGCGACGAATGTCAACGCGTGGTGGACGCGTTGTCCGCCCTGCCCGGCGCCAACCAGACTCGCCAGGAGCCAATGTGAGCCAAAAAATCCTCTTTATCGATCGTGACGGCACGCTGATCGCCGAGCCACCGGAAGATTTCCAGGTTGACCGCCTGGACAAGCTGGCGCTCGAGCCGGACGTGATCCCTTCCCTGCTGGCGCTGCAACAGGCGGGATATCAGCTGGTGATGATCACCAATCAGGATGGGCTCGGCTCCGCCAGTTTCCCGCAGGAGACCTTCGATCCGCCGCACAACCTGATGATGCAGATCCTCAGCTCCCAGGGCATTCAGTTCGCCGACGTGCTGATTTGCCCGCACCTGCCGGCGGACAACTGCGACTGCCGCAAGCCGAAAACCGCGCTGGTGAAAGGCTACCTTGAACCCGGCGTGCTCGATACCGCGCACAGCTACGTGATCGGCGATCGGCCAACCGATGTGCAGCTGGCGGAAAACATGGGCATCCAGGGGCTGCGTTACCAGCGCGGCGTGCTGGGCTGGAAAGAGATCGTGCGCCAGTTGACCCTGCGTGACCGTCACGCGCGGGTTAATCGCGTGACCAAAGAGACGCAGATCGACGTCAACGTCTGGCTGGATCGCGAAGGCGGCAGCAAGATCAAAACCGGCGTCGGCTTCTTCGATCACATGCTGGATCAGATCGCCACCCACGGCGGCTTCCGCATGGAGATCGACGTCAAAGGCGACCTGTATATCGACGATCACCATACGGTAGAGGACACCGGCCTGGCGTTGGGTGAAGCCCTGAACAAGGCGCTCGGCGACAAGCGCGGCATCGCCCGCTTCGGCTTCGTGCTGCCGATGGACGAATGCCTGGCGCGCTGCGCGCTGGATATCTCCGGCCGCCCGCACCTGGAGTACAAGGCCGAGTTCAACTATCAGCGCGTCGGCGATCTCAGCACCGAAATGGTCGAGCACTTCTTCCGTTCGCTCTCTTACACCATGGGCTGCACGCTGCACCTGAAGACCAAGGGCAAAAACGACCACCACCGGGTCGAGAGCCTGTTCAAAGTGTTTGGCCGCACGCTGCGCCAGGCGATCCGCGTCGAGGGCAATACCCTGCCGAGTTCGAAAGGAGTGCTGTGATGAACGTGGTGATTTTGGATACCGGCTGCGCCAACCTGGCCTCCGTCACCTACGCGGTGCGGCGCCTGGGTTATCAGCCGGAGGTGAGCCGCGATCCGGAGATCGTGCTGCGCGCCGACAAGCTGTTCCTGCCGGGCGTCGGCACTGCGCAGGCGGCGATGGATCAGCTGCGCGAGCGCGATTTGATCGAACTGATCAGGGCCTGCACGCAGCCGGTGCTGGGCATTTGCCTCGGCATGCAGCTGCTGGCGGCCAGCAGCGAAGAGAACGGCGGCGTGACCACGCTCGGCCTCATCGATACGCCGGTCAAGCAGATGACCGACTTCGGCCTGCCGCTGCCGCACATGGGCTGGAACCAGGTGTCCGCGCAGGCGGGCCACCATCTGTTCCGCGGCATCGATGACGGCGCCTACTTCTATTTCGTACACAGCTATGCGATGCCGATATGCCCCAGCACCATCGCCCAGGCGAACTACGGCGAGCCCTTCACCGCCGCCGTGCAAAAAGACAACTTCTTCGGCGTGCAGTTTCATCCAGAACGTTCTGGAGCAGCCGGCGCGCAACTGTTGAAAAACTTTCTGGAGATGTAGGCAGCATGATTATTCCGGCTTTGGATTTGATCGACGGCAACGTGGTGCGTTTGCATCAGGGCGATTACGGCCAGCAGCGCGACTACGGCAACGATCCGCTGCTGCGTCTGCAGGACTATCAACAACAGGGCGCCCAGGTGCTGCACCTGGTCGATTTGACCGGCGCCAAGGATCCGGCGGCGCGCCAGATCCCGCTGCTGCGCAAGCTGCTGGCGGGGGTTGACGTGCCGGTGCAGGTCGGCGGCGGCATCCGCAACGAACAAGACGTCAGCGCCCTGCTGGAGGCTGGCGCCACGCGCGTGGTGATCGGCTCCACCGCGGTGAAACAGCCGCAGTTGGTGCAAAGCTGGTTCGAGCGCTACGGCGCCGACGCGCTGGTGCTGGCGCTGGACGTGCGCATCGACGCGCAGGGCGTGAAGCACGTGGCCATCAGCGGCTGGCAAGAAGACTCCGACGCCACGCTGGAACAGGTGGTGGAACAGTTCCTGCCCTACGGGCTCAAACACGTGCTGTGCACCGATATTTCACGTGACGGCACGCTGGCCGGTTCCAACGTGGCGCTGTATCAGGAGATCAGCCGCCGTTATCCGCAGGTGGCCTTCCAGGCCTCGGGCGGCATCGGCAATCTGGACGACATCGCCCAGCTGCGCGGCAGCGGCGTTGCCGGCGTGATCGTGGGGCGCGCCCTGCTGGAAGGTAAATTTAGCGTTGAGGAGGCGATCGCATGCTGGCAAAACGGATAATCCCGTGCCTGGATGTTAAAGACGGGCAAGTGGTGAAAGGCGTGCAGTTCCGCAACCACGAAATCATCGGCGACATCGTGCCGCTGGCGCAGCGCTATGCGCAAGAAGGTGCGGACGAGCTGGTGTTTTACGATATCACCGCCTCGAGCGATGGCCGGGTGGTGGACAAAAGCTGGGTGTCGCGCGTGGCGGAGGTGATTGATATTCCGTTCTGCGTCGCCGGCGGCATTAAAAGCGCCGAGGACGCCAGCCAGATCCTGTCTTTCGGCGCCGACAAGATTTCGATCAACTCGCCGGCGCTGGCCGATCCTGAGCTGATTAGCCGCCTGGCTGAACGCTTTGGCGTGCAGTGCATCGTGGTGGGCATCGACACCTGGTTCGACAGTGAAACCGGCAAGTATCACGTCAACCAATATACCGGCGACGAGAGCCGCACCCGCATCACCCAGTGGGAAACCCTCGACTGGGTGCAGGAAGTGCAGCGCCGCGGCGCCGGTGAGATCGTGCTGAACATGATGAATCAGGACGGCGTGCGCAACGGTTACGACCTGCAGCAGCTGCGTCGGGTGCGCGAGGTCTGCAAAGTGCCGCTGATCGCCTCCGGCGGCGCGGGCACCATGGAGCACTTCCTGGAGGCGTTCCGCGATGCGGACGTCGACGGCGCGCTGGCGGCATCGGTGTTCCACAAACAAATCATCAATATCGGCGAACTGAAAAGGTTCCTGGTTGAACAAGGCGTGGAGATTCGCGTGTGCTGACAGAACAACAGAGAAACCAGCTGGACTGGGAAAAAACCGACGGCCTGATGCCGGCCATCGTGCAGCACGCCGTTTCCGGCGAAGTGCTGATGCTGGGTTACATGACGCCGGAAGCGCTGGCCACCACCGAGCAAAGCGGCAACGTCACCTTCTTCTCGCGCACCAAGCAGCGCCTGTGGACCAAGGGTGAAAGCTCCGGCCACTTCCTTAAGGTGGTCAGCATCACGCCGGACTGCGATAACGATACGCTGCTGATATTGGCCAACCCGATCGGCCCGACCTGCCACCTCGGCAACAGCAGCTGCTTCCACCCGGCCGCCAGCGACTGGACGTTTCTCTATCAGTTGGAACAGCTGTTGGCGGAGCGCAAGCATGCCAGCCCGGACAGCTCATACACCGCCAGCCTGTACGCCAGCGGCACCAAGCGCATCGCGCAGAAGGTCGGGGAGGAAGGCGTGGAAACCGCGCTGGCCGCCACGGTCAACGATCGCGAAGAGCTGACCAACGAAGCTTCGGACCTGATCTATCACCTGCTGGTGCTGCTGCAAGACCAGGATTTGGATCTGAGCGCGGTGATCGGCCGGCTGCGCGAGCGGCATCAGAAAAAAGCATGACGTTAACTCGCACGCAATAAAAAAGCCGCCGGGCGTTAACCTCGGCGGCTTTTTTTATCGCTCAACGAGCCGGCTTATTCCATCCATTCGGTATGGAACACGCCTTCCTTGTCGATGCGTTTATAGGTGTGCGCACCGAAGTAGTCGCGCTGCGCCTGGATCAGGTTCGCCGGCAGCACCGCGGAACGGTAGCTGTCGTAGTAAGCGATCGCAGCGGAGAAGGTTGGCGTAGGGATACCGTTCTGCACGGCGTAGGCCACCACGTCACGCAGCGCCTGCTGGTACTCGTCGGCGATTTGCTTGAAGTATGGCGCCAGCAGCAGGTTGGCGATATCGGCATCCGCCGCGTAAGCGTCGGTGATCTTCTGCAGGAACTGAGCGCGGATGATGCAACCGGCGCGGAAGATCTTGGCGATTTCGCCGTAGTGCAGATCCCAGTTGTTTTCTTTAGACGCGGCTTTCAGCTGAGAGAAGCCCTGCGCGTAGGACACGATTTTGCCCAGATACAGAGCGCGACGCACTTTCTCGATGAACTCGGCTTTGTCGCCGGTGAACGGCGCCACTTTCGGGCCGGTCAGCACTTTAGACGCGGCAACGCGCTGATCTTTCAGCGAGGACAGGTAGCGTGCGAATACCGATTCGGTGATCAGCGACAGCGGTTCGCCCAGATCCAGCGAGCTCTGGCTGGTCCATTTGCCGGTGCCTTTGTTGGCGGCTTCGTCCAGGATCACATCGACCAGGTATTTACCCTCTTCGTCTTTCTTGGTGAAGATGTCTTTGGTGATGTCGATCAGGTAGCTGTTCAGCTCACCCTTGTTCCACTCGGCGAAGGTTTCGGCCAGCTGCTCGTTGCTCAGATTCAGCGCCTGTTTCAGCAGAGAATAGGCTTCGGCAATCAGCTGCATGTCGCCGTATTCGATGCCGTTATGCACCATCTTCACATAGTGGCCGGCGCCGTCTGCGCCAATGTAGGTCACGCAAGGCTCGCCTTCCGCAACCGCAGCGATTTTCTCCAGGATCGGCGCCACCAGCTCGTAAGCTTCTTTCTGGCCGCCAGGCATGATGGAAGGCCCTTTCAGCGCGCCCTCTTCACCGCCGGAAACGCCGGTGCCGATGAAGTTGAAGCCCTGGTCGGACAGTTCGCGGTTACGACGGATGGTGTCCTGATAGTAGGTGTTGCCGCCGTCGATCAAGATGTCGCCCTTGTCCAGGTGCGGAGTCAGCGAGGCAATGGTTTTATCCGTTGCTTCGCCCGCTTTCACCATCAGCAGGATGCGGCGCGGTTTTTCCAGTGATTCGACAAACTCTTCAACGGTGTAATACGGCGCCAGATTCTTGCCCGGGTTCTCAGCGATCACTTCGTCAGTTTTGTCGCCAGAACGGTTGAAAATGGAAACGGTGTAACCACGGCTCTCGATGTTCAGCGCGAGGTTGCGGCCCATTACCGCCATGCCGACAACGCCGATTTGTTGCTTGGACATTTAGGAACTCCTGTCTGAGGATGACCCTGCCGGCAAC
The DNA here is from genome assembly GCF_000738675.1 of Serratia nematodiphila DZ0503SBS1. NCBI lineage: Bacteria > Pseudomonadati > Pseudomonadota > Gammaproteobacteria > Enterobacterales > Yersiniaceae > Serratia > Serratia nematodiphila. The sequence continues at coordinate 4,418,750 of NZ_JPUX01000001.1, forward strand.
GTCGGCCAGCAGGTTTTGTGATGTGGCACACATGTTAACTCAGGATTGAGCCGGGTGGGTAGTGATTGGTGCGATAGGTCACATAACTCGTCTAAATTTACAGTAACCTGCCAGACCATTCAATCGGGCTTATTATGCCTTCCCAGCAGGGATTCGTAGATTTTCGCGTATGCCTCGACCATTTGTTTGGAGGTGAACATCTCTTCGTAGCGTTCATACGCCTTATTACCGAATGTCTCCGCCAACTTGGGGTTCTCCCAAAGCTTATCCATTGCCTTTCTCAATGCCGAAGGATCCGATGGAGGGATCACCAGTCCCGTCTGATCATTGACGTTGATAAAGGTAGTCCCTGTCCCTATTTCACTTGAAATCATGGGTTTTCGGTACATGGCACCTTCCAGTAGCGAAATGCCAAACGCTTCCGAGCGTAAATGTGACGGAAATACAATACCATAGCTCAGCGTCAGTAGTGCCGATTTATCCTCATCCGGCAATGCGCCAAGAAAATGAACGTTTTTCAGTCCCAAGTTCTGAGCCTGCTCACGTAATTCACTTTCGATCGGCCCGGCCCCTACGATCACGATAGGATAGTTTGCACCGATAGCCGCCTCTAGCAGTATATGTAATCCTTTATAATAGCGTAACGTGCCAATAAATAAGAAAAATGGTTGGCCGAGCTGACGCTGCCATTTTTCCAAGCGGCTCGGTTCTGGCACCGGATATGTCTCTTTATCCAGACCTATCGGAATCACAGAGACTTTATTTTTGAACGTTTCCAATACGTCACTGGTGGCCACATAGTTCGGTGATGTTGCTACGATGCAATCTATTTTACGCAAGAACAGGTGCATCAGTGGCTTATATAACCTAAGAAGGTTTTTTTGCCTGATAATATCAGAGTGATAACTAACCACTGTCGGCTTATTCACTCCCGAGAGGAAGTGTACAAGATCCATGTATGGCCATGGGAAATGATAGTGGATGATATCCGCTTGCTCGCTGAGCTCTTTAAATTTCTTTATGACGCGAAATGAAAATGGGTTAGATGCAATGCTGAAATCTTGTCTGACTTTATGAGCTGTATGCTGTGAAATAGTTTCGCAACTATCCTTATCTGCAGGCGTTACGGACAAAACATCCGTCGATATACCCTTCTCTACACCACCTTCAGCGAGTTGGTATATCACTTGCTCAATGCCGCCAAATGAGTCAGGATAATAGGTTTTATAAAAATGGAGTACTTTAATCATTATTAGTCAATTTTTGATAAACGTTTAAAGTTTGGCTAGTGCAATTTTTCCAGGAAAACGTTGCTGCATGTGACAAACCTAATGCAATTGCATCCTTTCTCCACGCTTCATCTGTCAGCCCTCTGATAATAAGCTGCGTTAATAAGCTGACATCCTCAGGAGAGTGAGTTAATGCCGCATCACCTGCGATTTCCGGCAAAGATGAACTGTTGGAACAAATCACCGGAGTTCCCGAGCTCATCGCTTCCAATACCGGAAGCCCAAAGCCTTCATAGTGTGATGGGAAAACAAACAGCCTGGCTGCAGAGTACAATAATGGCAATTCTTCTGCAGCCGCAAATCCCAGATACTTAAGCCATCCCTCACGCTGTCCTCGCTCTATTTCCTGCATAATGTCATCATTGCGCCATCCCTTATAGCCGGAGAGGACTAATGGATAACGGGCACGCAATCCGTCAGGTAGTTTTCTATAAGCATGAATAAGGGAAAGAATATTCTTCCTCGGCTCAATGGTACCAACGAATAAGGTGAAGGCTTTATAGCTTAAATCAAATTTTTTTAAAACTCCAGATACGTGTTCTACCTGACGAGGGTAAAAATCAGGCGAGCTTGCCAGATGAACCGTGTGGATTTTCTCAATTGGATAATCGAAATATTCATGAATCTCTTTACGAATATAGTTCGAGACCGTGATGAGACCATTCGCCCTCGACAATGCTTTCATCATTTCTTTCTTGGTATAACGATTCCTTTTAGGATCGAAACAGTGCTCCCATTTAAAAGGAGAAAGATCATGAAACGTTGCCACTGCAGGGCCGTCAAAAGGAGGGAGGAAATAATTAGGTCCATGAAAAAGGCAACGTTCGTAGCCACGCAGCGCCTTCTTTTTTAGTTGTGGCATAAGCAATCTGTAGGTCTCAATAGCCAATGAATTGCTCTGCACAATTTTTTTCAACCAGTGACTACTATCAGATGTATTTTTTGCCGTAGGTATGTTAGATAAAAAACGGGTACCGGAGAAAAAATTTAGTTCTTCAATTTCGTTGTGGCTTTGCAAGCCTTTTGCCAACTCATAGGTATAACGCCCTATGCCAGTCAACGGGAACTTGATAGGCTCAACGGAAAGAATTATTTTCATCTAAAGTCACATTCCATAGAATATCTATGCTTTCAACATAGTAGATTCAATGCAGTAGTAGAAATCACACCTACTGCATTGAATAAGGCTATAGCTAGAGGAGGTTATTTGAAATGTTTTGCTCTTAACAAGCCCGCACACATGTTTTCTAGCCGTCTGGCAACGGCATGATAATCATGCTGCTCGCACCACGCATCAGCACGTCGTTGCGTTTCAACTGCACTCGAAGAGTTTTTAACAATCTCAGAAATAATATCTGCAATACCTTCAGCAACATCCACTACGGAGGTTCCCTTCAATTTGAAGACAGCGTCACCAAGATCATCAAAAATAGCGAGCGGCGTCACTGCCACAGGTTTATGCGTCGCCATGCCGTAGCGAACGGCACCACTGGCCGATTCGCCGGTATTTTGATACGCGAAAACCAGCAGATCGGCGTCAGAGAGCAGACGTAAGCTTTCTTTATCATCAAGAAAATCGTTATGCATCTCTACCAGATCTTCAACCTTCAAATTAGCCGCAGTCTCTTTAAGCTCACGAACCAAAGCGGTGGATTCACTGACGGGGTATTCCGCATTGACCAACCTTAGTCGAATAGGGTTCCCCGCTTTTTTCAAATAGGCCACGGCTTCGATAAGTTCCTTCAACCCTTTATGCGGCAGGCAAAAACCATAGCTGGCAACCAAAGGCGGCAGATTGCGATGAGCAGTCGATGCCAGAGCGGGATAGTTAATCACGCCATGTGGGAACAGAGTTACATTATTGACTAATCCAAGCAACTTCAGGCGGTTGATATCAGCAATAGAATGAACCAGCAAACGGTCACACATTTTCAACGCGTCAGTCATTTCTGATAAACGGAAATTCCAATACGGCTCTTTTTCGATCGGATCAACCGTCGAATGCATGGCCATAACGATAACCCGTCCCGCCTGGTGATGCCTTTTGATAAAGGCCGATAACTCGCGGTGGTTAAAGAATCCATAGTTAAACTGGATGACCAAGGTGTTCAGATTCAGGGTTTCAATTTGAGTATCTAAAGCATCAAGGTAATTGTCTTCTTTTCCAACAACCCAACTCCTCAGAACGTTACCTTCGTCCGCGTGTACCAGATCATTTGCTGTCGGTGCAAAAATCACAATTTGGTCGCTGGGCATGTCAGCTACCAAATGTTGGGAATAGGTGGCGATGCCGCATTTGGTATTCCACGTCGAGAGCCAGCCAATGCGGGGTTCCACTTGAGCGACGTCAAAATGCTTACGCAATTCGCCTACCGCAGCCTTTGATCGCTGCGCAACCGAGCTCCAGGTAAACTGACTAAGTATCAGTTCACGCCCTTTTGCTGCCATTGCCGATAGTTGCTTTTTGTCAGTCGCCGCCGCCTGCGCCATCGCCTCGGCCAGTTTATCAATATCGGCATGCACCCATGATGAAGAAAACAGGCCAAAATGGGTCTTCGCGCGTTCAAAACGATAATCAACCAGCCATGAATTTTCCTGCGTGCAAAAATCAAGCTGCCCGCTCCAACCAGTGGTGATAGCGGGTAAACCGCTCAACATCGCCTCCGCAATCGGCAAACCAAATCCTTCAGCACAGCTTGCCGCCACCAAGACATCACACTGTTCATAGAGCGCTTTCAGCTCTTGTTCCGGCATATCTTGTTCGATAATAATGACATGGGGATAATTGACGTGCCGCTTCTGAGCTTGCGTTAGCCATGCCTGAATTTCATTGTGCGGGTTAGGGAAAGTTTTGATGACCAGGGAAACATCATCCTCTCCGGTAAAAGCGGCGCCATAGGCCGCCAGCATCGCCTGAACCCCCTTCCGCGGGAAGCACGAAGAAACATGCAGGAATTTGAATGCCTTGGCGTTCAGTTGCGGAGGATTGGCTGACTGAATCCGCTCCCAGTGCTCGCAACCATTCCCGACATTAAAAACGGGAACTTTAGTACCATTATCAATCAATACTTTGCGCACATGTTCTGAAGTGCAAAGGATCGCATCCAATTCACGGTTGAAATTATTGATCCAACCTTGTGGAAAGCCACTTTCTTCCCATGCATAGCAATGCAAAAGCTTCACATCCGCAGCCATGTTGCTGACACGTGGCGGATAGATATTGCGGCTCAATACATTAACCTGCTGCTCACTCCGCTGCTGCAAACGCGAATGGAATGCCTTCAAATCCGCATTACTTTCATCACTCAGGAAGGTTTCATTTGGAGCAAAGTCGCCAGGCCCTTCCGTTGAATGCAGCAGAACGTCAACATTGTCGCGACTGAGTGCTCGCGCGAATTCTCGATTTACCAAAGCCAGGCTATAGGAGCTGTCAAAAGGTCCTTCAACGCGCCAAGAGAGAGACTCTAGCGCAATGCCTTGCAACTCGAGTCTTTTGGCATTTCTATCCATCGCCTCAGCGGTTGACCGCAGATCGTTATCCGAAGGCTCTTCACGACATTTGATCGAGGAAACGGCGGAGATCAATTGCGATGACGTTACCGATTCAAACTCCACATCTCCGGCCTCAGCAACTAACCGCTCAAAACGAGACAAGGCGATAGTTCCCGCCTTATCCCACGAAAACTTGGCGGATTGCTCCAAAGCGTGTTTCTTTAATTGAGCGAGGAAAACGTCATCGCTTAAAGCCTGTTGAAGCTTGTCTCTTATTGACTCAACAGAATAGGGATCAAACAGCGCATCGGCATAACCGATCACTTCCGGGATACTGGTGACGTTAGAACCGATTGTCGCCGCACCGCACGTCATGGCCTCCAGAATCGGTAATCCAAAGCCTTCATGCAACGAAGCAAAGACAAACAACTTGGCCAACTGATAAAACACGACCAGATCCTGTTCCGATACATATCCAGTCAGAACCATCTCGTCATCACGCAGTTGTTGATTACGCGCGATGGAATGCAGATAACTGCGATCGCTGTCCGATAGCTTACTAACGATAACCAGTTGATTTTTTTCACGCAATTCAGGCGTTAATTTGCTGTAAGCCTCAATCAACCTCTTGAAGTTTTTACGGGAGTCAAAACCGCCAGGAGCATAAAGTACGACATCACGGGTAATGCCATATTTCTCTTTTAATTCAGAAAAATTATTAGCGGAAATCTCGCTGATATCAAAATGTTCTTCGGTCGCCGCCGAAATCGTGCACACTTTGCTTTCGGGAATATCCAACCACTCAATCACCTCCGAAGAAGTATAGTCCGAGTTGGTCAGCAGCAGATCCGCGTTCTTCAACCAATTGATTTTCTTTAAATAATAATCTTTATAAACGTCATCTTGCAGGTAAACATCCGCTTGTACCAAAGGGATTAGATCGTGATGCAACACCGCCACTTTAGTTTTTGGCGTTAATTTAGCGATCGACGTCACCGCATTATCTACATGCCCTTCGAACAAACTGGTTATAAAAACGACATCAGGTTTAAGATTATGTAAGAAGGCTTCACGCACATATTCCGCACACTCACTGCGCCAAGCATTGTTTCTATCCATCGCTCTGACAGGGCCAGGCGCATACCAGATAACGATATTTTCGGCCGGCACTAAGCGAGCAAATTGCGCTTTAAGTTCAGCGATGGTTTCGGGAAACAGCGCAGACAAAGCAATAAAAATTTCGTGTTGACTGTTATTACGGACGATTGCCTTTGCAATCGAAAGAGTATAACGGCCAATCCCCCGAAAACGGCTTTCCGTTTGTGCTCCTTGCAGGTCAATAACAATACGCATTATGAATCCCCGTGTTTCTTATTATTTATTCTCTTTAGCTGCTCATATATATCGATAGCTCTGCTCGTCATATTTTCCTTATACACAACATGACGTTCATTCGCCATAAGATCGGCGTGATAGTCAGGCGCGGAAATTAAAACCCGTCGGAAAACAGATTGCAGAAATCGGTAAGCACCCAGCTTTCTAGCGCTGGAAAGAATGAATGCTTTGAATTTAGGATGTTCATGGAATAAAGCCAGAGCCGTATTTATTCCCTTTCTCAAAACCTTTTTGGCTGCTTTGCGAGCTCGAGTTTTAACGCCTTGCTCACGCACCGCTTTAAATTGATATGAAACCCAACGCAATGGGGAGGTCACACGCCAGGAATTGCTGGTATGCGCATCAAAAAGCTGTTGTTGCAGACTCTGATTGTTAGCATGCACGTCAATGAGCTGCTGCTGTAGGCTTTGATTATTAGCATGTACAGCCATCAGCTCTTGATGTGACTTGTCCAATTGGTGCTGAAAACGCTCCAATTGGTTACTCACTTCGTGGAACTTCACTGTCTGCGCACGCAACGCCGTGTTCATTCGCTTAAACTCGTTATTCAAGCGTAGGTCATAGCGATCGCTTAAGCCGTCGAGAGTAACCCCATATTCTTTATCAAAATAGGCGTCCAACTCACCGACAATCGATGCCTCACCCTCTTTTTGGGCAATCATGCTATAGTCTGGGCTGACACCTTTCAACACATCGACCAAATATACCGATGTCTCTTCGTCTCTCAGTGCCGCTTTTTCCTGCAAACGCAGTATTTTAGTTCTCAGAAAACCGTAATAGTTCGGAATGAATTCGAGCAACGCTGGAGGCAGCGGATGGTTGTGCGTCGGATCCATATAAAAAGAACAGGTTCCAACGCTTACATTTTCGGGGTTTGGCGTCTCCAGAATCAGCAAACCACCGGGTTTAAGCACCCGCAACGCCTCTTTCACCAAAGACTGTAAAAACTCGAAGGGCAGATGTTCTGCGATATGAAAACCGGTGATGGCCAGTAGACTGCCGTCCTCCTGCTGCTGGAGGAAATCCAGGCAGTCCATTTTCTTCACGTTCAGCCCAACCTGCAAAGCACGTTCGAGCATACCATCATCGAGATCAACCCCCATGGCAGGAATAGCATTATCTCGTAAGATCTCGAGCCATTCTCCACGCCCACAGCCAACATCGACAACTTCAGCTGAAGGGTAAATTTTTGCCAACGCCATAATGAAAGGAAGATATACAGATAAGCGTTGTTTGATATCTTGCACGCTCCCCCGATGTTTTTCCTCAAAAACGCGATAAAAATTACCACTCATTCAAAAATCTCCAACTTAGGGGGCAACCAAGCTACTCCAATAAAATCTTTCTCGTTTGAATTAACAACGTTGAAAACAACCGCCAGATCGCGCCATTCGTAATTTTTTCCAACATGAGTTCCTGCCGTATGTAACGCTACGGCAACCGAGTAAGACCCAACCCCCAAATTGGCAGAGAACGCAAATGAAAAGGTTCTCGATTCATTCTCTTTCAAATCGAATAATGGCTGTTTCAGGTGATGAGTATTGGTACCAAAAACCGGCTGTCCCAATCGGTCTTTAATCAAATATCCCACGACAAGTTCAGGAACAGCCTCATTGACATGCACCTTCACCTGAAGGTTGACAGGTTGCCCTACCGCTACCACCTCAATACTTTCACCTTCGGTACTAAGAAGACTAATATCGGTAATAGTTGCCTCGCCTGAGCCAGAGAGCGTCTGCAATTTTCCATTATTTTCAACCTGACGAATCGACACATTTTGCTTATCAGCGAGTAGGGCATTATAGTAATCCATTACTGCTTCAGGCTCACCCTCCATTTCTACTCTGCCTTTGTTAAGCAAAATAGCTCTATCACATATGCTTTGGATCGCTTGTTTGTCATGTGACACGAGCAAGAGGGTGGTTCCTAGCTTGCGAAACTCACGTATCCGCTCGAAACTCTTATGCTGAAAATAAGCGTCACCAACAGATAAGGCCTCATCAACAATCAAAATATCCGGGCGAATCGCTGTTGCAACGCTAAATGCCAATCGAACTTGCATACCGCTTGAGTAAACACGAACCGGTTGATCGATATAATCACCGATCTCAGCGAACGCCTCGATTTCCGGCATAAGTTCCGTAATTTTTTCGACGGACATACCCAGCAGTTGCCCTGACATATAAACGTTTTGGCGCCCGGTAAAATCCGAGTGAAAGCCCATGCCGAGCTCCAATAATGCCGCAACTCGACCGTCGAGAGCAATTTCGCCACAGGTTGGTTTCGCTGTGCCAGTAATCAATTTCAGTAATGTACTTTTACCGGCGCCGTTAATACCAATAATGCCTAACGCCTCACCAGGCTCAACATGAAAACTGATGTTCTGCAGGATCCATTTTAGTTTATGTTTGACGGTATTAAATGGCGAAATCCACTCAAGCAGACGCCCTGTCTTAGAGGCATACTGTTTGTATGCCTTGCCAACATTATGTACTTTTATGTAACTCATTATAACTCGTCCACCATATCTGCAGCGTGTTTCCTGAATAATCTCATACCAAACGCACAGAAAATTATGGCCAGAACCAATACTGGCCATAATGAGTACCAGTTAGGTTGCTGTTGGTATGCAAATATTGACTGGTATGCTTGCATAACTCGGGCCATTGGATTGTACATCAGCGATGTTCTGGCCCATTCAGGCAGCGAATTTAATACATAAACGATGGGTGTGAACCAGAACCAGAATTGCAATAATACGCCAACAAACTGCCCAACGTCCCGGAAGAAAACGTTCATCACGCCCAATGTCATACCCAGACCGACGGTGAACAGAACTTGCAGAGCCAAAACGGGTAAGACGGAGAAGAATAAAACCCCGGGAAAGTTTCCGGTAAAAACAAGAAAAATTAAAAACAGGCTAAATATAATGGCGAAGTTTAAAATCGCAGACGCGGTCACAATGACCGGCAAGCAAATCTTTGGGAAACTGAGCTTTTTTATTAAGTTAGCATTAGTAATGAAGACACTTTGGCTTTTATCAAGAATTTCAGTAAATAATCCCCACGTCAGCACCCCAGAGCAAAGATAAATACTATAGGCAAAAGGACCTGAATTATCAGGCATCCGTGCCTTCATCACTTCTGAGAATACCAGTGTATATACCAAAATCATCGCTAACGGCTGCAATACCAGCCATAAAGCTCCCAACATGCTGGTTTGGTAACGGGACTGAAAGTCCCGCTTAATACTGCTCCAAATAAAACCCCGGTAACCATAGATGGCTAATAACATTTCTTTCATCGTTATTCTCCGCCTAAGAGCGCCAGAATCTCTTTAGTTTTTTTCTGCATCAATTCAACATCCCCTTTTGACTCAACATTCAAACGTACAACAGGTTCAGTATTCGATGTCCGCAGATTAAAACGCCATTCATTGAATTCAAGGCTGATACCATCTGTCATGTCAAAAGCCACGGCATCATCTTTGTAAACGCCTAAAACACGCTCAATGGCAGCTTTAGCATCAGGCAATTTGCGATTAATCTCACCAGATGCTGGATACGCTTCCATACGATCCTTCACTAGCTGACTCAACACACTGCCTTTAACTGAAAGTAAACCCGCTACCAATAGCCATGGAATCATACCGCTGTCACAATAAGCGAAATCACGGAAGTAATGGTGCGCACTCATCTCGCCACCATAGATAGCATCTTCTTTGCGCATGCGCTCCTTGATAAAGGCATGCCCCGTTTTGGACATAACAGGGATGCCACCAGCTTGGGTAACGATATCGATGGTATTCCATGACAGACGAGGATCATGAATAATCTTGGAGCCAGGGTTGGCTTGCAGGAAAGCTTCTGCCAATAGGCCAACGATATAGTAGCCCTCGATGAAAGCGCCCTTCTCATCAAACAGGAAACAACGATCGAAATCACCGTCAAAAGCAATTCCCATATCCGCCTGATGCTCAAGCACGGCTTTTGCTGTGTCATCCCGACATTCAGGTAATAACGGGTTAGGGATACCGTTAGGGAAATTCCCATCAGGTTGATGATGAACCTTTACAAAGGTAACGGGAATATTTTCTTGCTGGAAACGTCGCTCTATTTCGTCGATAACATGGCCTGCAGCACCATTTCCAGAGTTAATGACCAACTTCATTGGCTTCAATGCTGTTGCATCAATATACTTCAGCAAATGATCTACATAATCGGTGAGAATGGATATTTGTTGATAACTACCACGTTTATCCTTCACTACCGCAGGAAACGTATTTTCTTCCGCTAATTTTTTAATCGCAAATAAACCGGTATCACCACTAATCGGCTGAGCATTTGCTTTAACCAGTTTCATACCATTATAATTCATTGGATTGTGGCTAGCAGTAACTTCAATGCCGCCATCCATATTCAAATGGAAAGTGGCAAAATAGACTTCTTCAGTGCCACTCATACCAATGTCATATACGTCAACACCAGCATCCTGCAATCCGTTGGCGAGAGCCACTTTAAGAGACTCGCTGGTCAGCCGTACATCGCCACCTACGATAACGCGCTGAGGTTTCAGGTATTCGCCATAAGCTCGGCCGATACGATAGGCAATATCCTCATTCAGCTCTTCACCTAGTTGACCACGGATATCATACGCTTTAAAACAAGTTAAGGCACTCATTAAAACCTCAAAAATTAGCAACGACCGTAATGATCTTTAATACGGATAATGTCATCATCACCTAAATAAGAGCCTGACTGAATCTCAATCAGCTCCAAAGGAATACTTCCGGGATTTTCTAAACGGTGGACAACCCCAATTGGAATGAATGTCGACTGATTTTCTGTAAGTAAGAACGTTTTATCCCCCGTTGTTACTTTAGCCGTACCAGAAAGAACCACCCAGTGTTCCGTGCGGTGATGGTGCATTTGCAGAGAAAATGCTTCCCCGGGATTAACGGTGATACGATTGACATTAAAACGCTTTTCAGCAACCAAAATATCGCAAATACCCCATGGTCGATAAACCTCGCGGTGTCTTCGATATTCACTCCGCTTATGTTTTTTCAGATACTCAACAACTTTTTTAACGTCCTGAACTTTCGACTTATCAACCACGAGAACGGCATCTTTAGTGTTAACAATAACCAGATTATCTACGCCAACAGCCGCAACTAATTTTTCATCAGTATTGATATAGCAATCACGGGTATTATGCAGGAAAGTGTCGCCGGTCAATGCATTACCAGCCCCATCTTTCTGGCTGACTTCCCATAATGCAGACCATGAGCCGACATCACTCCAACCGGCATCCAGCGGGATCATGACCGCATCTTGTGTTTTTTCCATTACCGCATAATCGACCGACTCGTCTGGGCAACTCGCAAAGGCGTCGCGATTGACATTGATAAAGTTTTTGTCACATTCGGTATCATCCAGCGAGCGGCGACAGGCAGCCAGGATATCGGGACGGAATGCCTCCAGTTCCTCCAGGTAACGCTTGGCACGGAACATGAACATACCACTGTTCCAAAAATATTCACCGGAGTCGACATAAGCCTGAGCGGTTGCGAGATCAGGTTTCTCAACAAAACGTTTTACGTTAGCGGCCACCGCTTTATCATCGCAGCACTCTCCACGCTGGATGTAACCATAACCAGTTTCTGGACCTGTCGGCACAATACCAAACGTAACCAGGCTTTTTTCCGCTGCGTAAGGCAATGCTGCTTCGATCGCCTGGTGGAAAACATTCACATCCTTGATGATATGGTCTGCTGCCAATACCAGCATGATGGGATCGTTACCTGCTGCGGTAGCATTCAATGCAGCCAGAGCAATCGCTGGCGCAGTATTTCTGCCAATGGGCTCCAGGATAATGTTGTGTGACAACATATCAATTTGACGCAGCTGTTCAGCCACCATAAAACGGTGGTCTTCGTTGCAGATTACAACAGGCTCACCGATCTCCACGCCATCGAGTCGTTTCAACGTTTCCTGAAGCATTGAATTTACGCTGTGCAAGCGCAAAAACTGCTTAGGGTGGAGTTCTCGTGACATCGGCCATAAACGGCTACCAGTACCGCCTGCCATAATTACAGGTAATAACATTTTTTGTCCTTATGACGCTAAAAATATATAAAGCTTTAAATACAATATGTTAAGTTAGGTCACACCAATACATAACGTTCAATCATCGCGCTTACTATTGCCTTATGCAGTGCTTAGATGAAGGCCAAACAGCAACGAAGGGCATTTCGCTGGCAGTGATAATACAGGAGATTACTCAACCTCTCACGGTGACGAAGGCCTGCAAAAATCACGCTACCGCCCTTGGCTCAACAGCTACCAACCGACTGATCTTGCTTTTGAATTTTATCCATGGCCAAAACTCGCCACACTGTTGTACCTCGCATATGGCACAAAAAGCCATACTCGTGTCCCCCCCTGTCAGGTATAGGGGACGGATATAATAAATATTTTTGCTGCGTATGCTACCACCTTAACCATCAAAACACCTGTAGATTATCCGCTTTTTCAGGCTTATCTGAGATGAACGCTCACTCAGCACCCGAAAAGGGCTTAACCCGTGTAACAATCGCGATCGCATTGTTAAATACGTTATAATATTTAAAGAATGTGTATCCTGGTGGGATGCATGATTGCGATCGCAAACCGCAATCATGATCTAACAAAGAGAGGGAGCTTATCTGTAAGGTATTACTTTTGGTAACCTTGTGGATTAGTGCGCTGCCAATTCCAAGTATCGCGCATCATATCATCAATGCCTCGGCTGACTTTCCATCCCAGCTCCTGATAAGCCAGATCGGCATTGGCCCAGAAAGCAGGCAGGTCGCCATCACGACGTGGCAAGATCTGATAAGGGATCGTTACGCCTGACGCTTTCTCAAACGCCTGAACCATCGCCAGCACCGAATGCCCTACGCCAGCCCCAAGGTTGTAGGCCTTAAATCCATTGATCTTTGGCAGATGATCCATCGCCTTCAGGTGGCCTTCGGCCAGGTCCATGACATGGATGTAATCGCGTTCTCCCGTTCCATCGTTTGTCGGATAATCCCCACCGAAAATACCCAGCTTCTCCAGCTTGCCGATAGCCACTTGTGAGATGTACGGCAGCAGGTTATTGGGAATGCCATTGGGATCTTCACCAATCAAACCGGACTCGTGAGCACCTACCGGATTAAAATAACGCAAGGCGATAATCGAGAACTGAGGCTCTGCTTTAGCGAAATCTTGCAGGATCTGCTCCACCATCAACTTTGATGTCCCATAAGGGCTGGTTGTCCCGCCGATCGGTGTCGTCTCTACATAAGGTACCGGCGAATTGGCACCATAGACAGTGGCAGAAGAGCTAAAGATAAAGTCGTGCACGCCGGCACGACGCATAGCATCCAACAACACCAGCGTGCCGGTAACGTTATTCTGATAATACTCCAGCGGCTTGCGCGTTGACTCCCCTACCGCCTTAAGACCGGCGAAATGGATCACGGCAGTGATCTCATGAGCGCCAAAGATGCGCTGCAGGCATTCGGCATCCTGAACGTCTCCCTGATGGAACTCTGCGGCTTTCCCCGACAGTTTCTCCACCCGCTGCAATGACTCCGCAGATGAGTTGGACAAATTATCCAACACCACGACGTCCTCGCCACGCTCCAGGAGCGATAGCACGGTGTGTGATCCGATGTAACCAGCACCACCGGTAACTAAAATTGCCATATCCCCCCCTTATACTTCGCAACATTCTTGATTCGACAAAAACGCCCTTATCGATACCGGGCGCATCATACAACCTTCTGGGCGTACCATGAAGAGAGAGCGGTAAAACCGCTCTCATCCTAGACTATTCAATGTATTAATCGTTAAATTTGTGCACCGAGCAACGCCAAAATCTCATCGGTCTTCGCTTGCATCAGCGCAACATCGGCGCGCGATTCGACATTAAGACGCACAACAGGTTCCGTATTGGAGGAACGCAGGTTGAAACGCCAGTTTGCGAACGACATGCTGATGCCATCGGTATAGTCTACCTCATCCGCTTGCGCCAAATAGTATTGCTTGACGCTTTCAATGGACACGGCCGGCTGTGTCAGTTTGATATTGATCTCACCGGAAGACGGGTAGGCGGCAATGCGATCCTGTACCAGTTGCCCCAAAGTTTGTCCTTTCACACTGACCAGTTCGGCAACCAACAGCCACGGGATCATGCCGCTGTCACAATAAGCAAAATCACGGAAATAGTGGTGGGCGCTCATCTCACCGCCATAAATGGCGTCTTCCGCACGCATGCGTTCCTTAATGAAAGCATGGCCGGTTTTCGACATCACGGGCACGCCACCCGCATCGGTGACCACATCGACGGTATTCCAACTCAGACGCGGGTCGTGGATGATCTTCGCTCCCGGCTGTTTCTGCAGGAAGGCTTCCGCCAGCAAGCCGACGATGTAATAACCCTCAATGAAATCGCCTTTTTCATCGAACAGGAAGCAGCGATCGAAATCGCCGTCGAACGCGATCCCCATATCAGCGCCATGCTCACGCACCGCATCGGCGGTATCCGCGCGACATTCAGGCAGCAAAGGGTTGGGAATACCGTTAGGGAAAGCCCCGTCCGGCTGGTGATGCACCTTGATAAACTCCAACGGCACGCCCCGCGCCTTGAGTTGCGCCTCGATGGCATCAATCACATGCCCTGCCGCACCGTTGCCCGAGTTGAGCACCAGCTTCAACGGCTTGAAGTTTTTCACGTCGACGTAAGACAGTATGTGCTCTACATAAGCCCCCAATACGTCCTGGCGGACATAGCTACCGCGCGTTGCTGCCGGCGCCTGAAAGTGATTTTTCTCCGCCAGTTCTTGAATCGCTCGTAGCCCGGTATCGCCGCTGATTGGGCGAGAGCCTTCGCGCACTAACTTCATGCCATTGTAATCGATAGGATTATGGCTGGCGGTCACTTCCACGCCACCATCGGTTTTTAAATAGGTTGTGGCGAAATAGATTTCTTCGGTACCGGTTAAACCGATGTCTATCACATCAGTGCCAGAATCCTGTAAACCTTTCGCCAGCGCCAGTTTCAGGCTTTCACTGGTCAACCGCACATCGCAGCCCAACACGATCCGTTTGGGCTTCAAAAACTCGCCATAGGCACGCCCAATACGATACGCGATGTCCTCATTCAGCTCTTCGCCCAGCTTTCCCCGGATGTCATAAGCTTTAAAACACGTCAATTTTTGCATTACCAAACCCTGTTAAACTCTGCCATAGCGATCTTGCAAACGCTCAATATCATCTTCTTCCAGATAGCGCCCCGACCTGACCTCGATCATTTCCAAATCGATTTTTCCCGGGTTTTCTAGCGTATGGACACTGCCCGCAGGAATGAAGGTAGACTGATTTTCCGACAAGAAGAACTCTTGATCATCAACGTTAACTCTTGCTGTCCCACTCACAACGATCCAATGTTCGGCACGGTGGAGATGGCGTTGCACCGACAACCCCTCCCCTGGCCGCACAATGATTTTCTTCACCTGGAAGTGCGTGCCGCTGTCGATGTCGCAAATCTTGCCCCAGGGCCGGTAGGCGGTGGAATGTTGGCGAAAATGATGAAGATTGCGCTTTTTAAGCTCATCAACCACTTTCTTTACATCCTGTACTTTATCCTTATGAGCGATCAGCAAGGCGTCAGTGGTGTTGACCACGATCAGGTTTTCCAACCCAATGGTTGCCACCAACGCAGACTCCGAAGAGATGTAATTGTCACTGGAGTCGATCGAAATAACGTCACCCACATTGACATTGCCCAACGGATCTTTCTCGGAAACGTTCCACAATGAAGACCAAGAGCCGACGTCGCTCCAGCCGGCATCAATGGGAATCACTACGGCATCACGCGTTTTTTCCATCACCGCATAGTCGATGGAATCACTTGGACAGTGTTTGAAGATGTCTTGCTCAACCCGGATAAAATTCATGTCGCGTTGGCTCTTAACCACAGACTGCTGGGTTGTGCTAAAGATGTCGGGGCTGAACTGCCGCAATTCCTGTAAGAACTTGGCGGTCTTGAACATGAACATACCGCTGTTCCAACTATAATCTCCGCTGGCGAGGTATTCGACCGCTTTCTCCAAACGTGGTTTTTCCACGAATGCATCAACCTTGAAACAATCATTGGACAGGTGACTGCCGCGTTTGATGTAGCCGTACCCGGTTTCCGGATGTTCCGGAATAATGCCAAACGTGACCAGATGGTTATTGCCTGCAAACGAGATAGCCGTTTGGATCGCCGCGTGAAAATTATCGACCTTCGTGATCAGATGATCTGCAGCCAGCACCAAGAGCATGCTGTCTTCGTCTTCTTCCGCTGCAAGATGAGCGGCTAACGCCACTGCCGGCGCAGTATTGCGCCCTACGGGCTCTAAAATGATATTGGTCGCTAATTGTCCGATTTCACGCAATTGCTCGGCAACCAAAAAACGATGTTCCTCATTGCAAATGACCAAAGGAGCGGCAATTTCAATACCGCCCAGCCCCGACAAGCGCTGTAACGTCTGTTGCAGCAGGCTCATCCCACTGTCATCAATAGAAAGAAACTGTTTAGGGAACGATTCTCGCGACATCGGCCACAGACGGCTCCCAGCACCGCCGGCCATAACCACAGGGATTAATTTGGACATTATCTACCCTTTACTCCGCCATCTTTCCTAAACGAAGACGCTACACGTCACTGACGTCATCATTCTAAAATTCATACGATCATCAACCCATCGCCGCGTTTTTGCTAAAAGTATCAATTCCTCTAACCTACAGCCCTTTACAGGAATGATGTTCAGAAATAAACCCGACGAGTAAAAACACAGGAGGAACAACCTGCCGATAACATAACGTATTAACGAAAAAAGAGCAGCATAGCGCTGCTCTTTCAGATTAATGCTCATAGTGAATATGTTGCTAACGACTGCGAGCAAAATACTGCGCGACCCGCATAACGTCTTTTTCATCCAACGTACCGGAGTCGCTCAGCAAGGTGATCCATGATTTGATGTAGGCGTACTTGGCGGAGGCCAGATCGCGTTGGGCGCTATAGAGCTGCTGTTCGGCGTTGAGCACATCGACGTTGACGCGTTGCCCGGCCAGCACGCTCTGCCGAGTCGCCGTCACCTGTGTAGTAGCCGATTGTACCGCCAATTCATAGGCCGCTACCTTGGCGCGGCTGCTGATGCACAAATTGTATTGCTTGCGCAGATCGTTGAGCGTGGTGCCCGTCTGTGCATCCATTTCATACATCGCCTGGCCATAGCGCGCCGCCGCCTGCCGGGTCGACGCCGAAACGCCGCCGCCGGAATAAATAGGCATGCTGACCTGCACGCCGATGCTGTCGGTACGGTATTTCTGGTTAACCGTATTATCGCTGCTGGAGTCGTTTTCCGAATGCGAAGCATACAGCTGAACCTGAGGCATAAAGCCCGCACGATTCCTTTCGACATCATACTTGGCGGCATCCACGCCATGACGCGACGCGGCCAGCACCGGGTTGTTCTCCAGCGCGATCTTCTGCCAATCTTCGAACCTGGACGGGATCAGCGGTGCCACCTTGAACTTGCCCGGCCGCAAAACCTGCAATTCATCCAGTTGGTTCAGCGGCATACCGATAATCACTTCCAGCTCGCGCTGTGCGGCGTCCAGCGCGTCGCGCGCTTCAATTACCTGCGCTTCGGCCAGGCTGTAGCGCGCCTGGGTTTCCGATACGTCGGTAATGGTGCCTTCACCCGCGCTCATCAGGCGATCGTTCAAGGTCAGCTGTTCCTTGTAAGCCGCCTTTTGCGCTTCGGCCAACGCGATTTGATCCTTGGAATAGGCGACTTCGACATAGGCGTTAATCACCCTAACAGCGAGATCCAGCAACTTGCCGCGATAGCGCTCGTCCGACATCATCGTCTGTGCCACACCGGCTTTGTAGCGCGCGTACGCTTCATAGTCGAATAGCGGCTGCGTCAGCGTGATCGAACTGGAATAACTGCGATATTGCTGCCGCCGGGTGACCTCCGAAACATTGCCGAAAAAGTCGCTCTGCGGGTACTTTTGCGTCTGCCAGTTGCGCGGCGAATTCTGATAGTTCAGCGATACCTTCGGCAGCAGCCCCGCCCTGCCGATGTTTTCGTTTTCATCTCCCGCCTCTTTCTCTTTTATAGCCGCCCGGAAAGTCGGGTCCTTCTCTAATGCCAGCGAATATGCGTCTAAAATCCCTATCGAATAAACCGGCGCAGATATCGCAAACAAAAGGGTGCCGATAACCAGACCGGCAGCCTGTCGTTTTGATTGAATCAAAATTATTCCTCGGTTAATGAAGTATGAGCGCGATCCAAAATAGGTTTAAACAGATAACTCAGCAGCGAGCGTGAGCCCGTTTTCACGAACACCTCGACCGGCATCCCCGGCTTGATGTCCTCGCCACTGAGCATCTTCATGCCCTCCGGCGAGACCGTGACCTGCATCTGGTAGTAAGGTTCTCCATTGGCTTTGTCGACCAGGCGGTCGGCGGAAACCAGCGTGACCGTCCCCGGAATTTTCGGGGTTTTGTTTTGGTTGAAGGCGGTAAACATCAGATCCACCGGCAACCCGTTGTACACCTTGTCGATCAAATCGACTTTCAGGCGAGAATCCACCACCAGCGTCGCCTGGCTGGGTACAACGTCCATCAGGTGGTCACCCGCTCCCACGACGCCCCCCTGAGTGAAAATATTCAATCCGACCACGGTGCCATCCACCGGTGAGGTGATGGCGGTGTTGCCCAGATCGAAGTCGGCCATTTGCAGCTTGTTGCGGAACTCGCTGGCGTCCATTTGGGTTTGCGCCAGTTGCGTCCTGACCTCGCGCTGATAGTCGGCGAAGCGCTGATCGATACGCTGCTGAGATTCCTGCAGCTGCTTTTGCAATTGACCAATCCGCCCGATGGTTTCATCGATGCTGCTGTTCACCTCAGCGAACTGGCGCTGGACCTCCAGATAACGGTTGCGCGGCAAATAACCGTCCGCCGCCAGTTGCTTCATGCTGTTCATCTGCTCACGCAGGCTGGAAAGTTGGATCTGCTTGTTGGCGCGCGAATCCTGCAGGCCTTTCAACTGGAAGCGGATCCCATCCATCGACTGCTTATAACCGTCAATTTCACTTTGCAGCCCCTGGCGGCGAGAGGCGAACAGCTGCGTTTGCAACGCGATGATTTCGGCCACGCGCGGCTGATCCTTAACCTGGGTGAAAACAGGGGAAAAAGTGACCTTGCTCAGACCATCGCGTTCAGCCAGTAAACGCCCTTCAGTGGCCAGCGTGGTGTAGTACTGATCGCGCAGCGAATCAACCTGAGCCTGTGCCTGCACCTGGCTCAATTGCACCAGAACCTCACCGGCTTTCACCTTGTCGCCGTCTTTCACCGCGATGTTCTTGATGATGCCGCTGGCCGGGGCCTGCACCGTTTTGCGGTTGCCGGAAACGGTTACCGATCCCGGTGATGCCACCCCTTTATCCAGAGGGGCGAACGCTGCCCAGGCCAGAAATCCGAACAGACCAATTCCCACTACCAGCCAGCCCATCCGGGTAAACCGCCGTTCGTCCTGCGGGATCTCTTCAATATACGAGTCTTGCGGCTCGCCAATATGCGTCGACATACCAACTCCTTTAAACTGCGGATGGCAATAAAGCCATCAGGCAATTCACGGCTTAATTAATTTGCGTTTTTGGGATGTTGCCTTCATCCGGCTCAGAATTTACCGCCCTCACCGCTTGCTGAGGCTGTTGCGTCTGGGCTTTTTGCGCATTGGCCAACGCCTGAAGCACTTGTTGAGTCGGGCCGAACGCGTTGACGTTGCCATTCACCAACAGCAACAACTTGCTGGTCATCGACAGCAAATTGGTGCGATGGGTAATCAGAACCACCGTTTTATTACGTTGCTTGAGGAACATAATCGCCTGGTTCAACGCTTTCTCGCCCGCATCATCCAGATTGGAGTTAGGCTCATCCAATACCACCAGCGAAGGATCGCCGTACAAGGCGCGCGCCAGGCCGATACGCTGTTTCTGTCCACCGGACAACCCAGCGCCGCCGTTGCCGAGCACCGAATCGTAGCCGTTAGGGAAACGCAGGATCAGTTCGTGCACACCGGCCAGCTTAGCGGCTTCAATGACTTTCTCTGAGTCGATATCGTTAAAGCGAGCGATATTCTCGGCGATAGTCCCGGCAAACAGCTCAATGTCCTGCGGCAGATAGCCGATATACGGCCCCAATTCATCCTTGTTCCACTGATAGATGTCAGCATTATCCAACCGAACAATCCCTTCACTGACCGGCCAAATGCCGACCAGCAAACGCGCCAGCGTCGATTTCCCCGACGCGCTCGGGCCAATGATCCCCAGCACGTCACCGGGCTGGATGGCAAAAGTCACGTTATGCAATACCGCATCGCCTTTGGAGCCCGGCGGCGTGGCGGTGACGCCTTCTACTGCGAGTACCCCTTCCGGACGCGGCAAGGACATACCGGTACCACGTTGCGGGTGCGTTTCCAGCAGCTTGACCAACCGGCCATAAGAAAGCTTCGCCGCGCTGTAGCTCTTCCAGACGTTAATAACCTGCTCAATCGGCGCCAGCGTTCGCCCCATCAGAATGGAGCCGGCGATCATCATACCGGGCGTAATGTGCCCATCGATCGCCAGCCAGCCCCCCAGCCCCAGCACCAGCGATTGCAGCGACATGCGCACAAACTTGGTGATCGATGTGACCCGCGATGCGCGTTCGCTGGCGATGCGCTGACTGTTCAAAAACCGCTGGTGCAGACCGAACCACCGGCGTTTCAGGTTAGGCAACATCCCCAAAGCCTCGATCACTTCGGCATTTCGCAGATTGGTGCTGGCCAGCGTACCGGACATAATCGACAGCTTGCTGGCCTCCGCCAGCGGCTTTTTCGACACCATTTCGTTGATCACCGCCAATGCGATCAGCAACAGCGCACCGACCAGGGCGAAAAGCCCCAACCAAGGGTTAAAGAGGAATATCACCAACAGATAGATCGGAAACCACGGCGCATCAAAGAAGGCGAACAGCGCGCTGCCGGTAAGGAATTGGCGCAGATTGGTCAAGTCGCTCAGCATCTGGCCGGCGTCAGACGAACCGTTTTTCAGATTCGCCTCGTAGGCCGCAGTGTAGACTCGCGTGTTGAGACGCATATCCAGCTGACTGCCGATACGGATCACCACCATGCTGCGCACGTATTCCAACAGCGACATCATGCCGAACATGCCCAGCATGATCAGCGTCAGCATTAACAGCGTGATTTCATTACGAGAAGGAAGCACCCGGTCATAAACCTGGAGCATATAGATAGAAGGAACTAGCATTAATAAATTAATAAATGCGGTAAATATGCCAACGGTCCAAAAAACCTTACTGCGAGTCCGTATAACATCCGCAATTTCATTGCGCGGTATAAATTGATTCACTTTCTGCCCTTACATCATGTGCACTGTCAGTCAAAATCCGCATTGGACTCTTATAAGGAAAATCCTAAAAAGGGAAAAATGAAATAAATCCTAAAGAACCCCCACCCCAGACATGCTCGAGACTGCAGATACTTTTTCTAACTATAGGTAGAGAAAGCGGATATCAGCAAGGCCGTAAGCAAAAAAAATCGCCTCACGAACCACAGAAAAAAACAAATGAAAACAGAAGGGTAAATAGTAGGCAGGGTAAAGCAAGTTTAGTACGAAAGGGAATAAACCAGAGATAATGACGTGGTTCACAAAATTCAAATAATACGGGGTGTTCACACACCCCGTATTATTTATTTGCTAACAGTTTCAATGGGAATTATTTCCCACTGGAACCCCTACTTACGCGTAGTGCAGAGTATCCACCAATTGCTGGTGGTTCTGCCCGGTCAGGTATACCACGGTATCGTTGAGATCCAGCGCATGGTTATCGTTGTTGTCGATAATCACATAAGAGCTGGCAGTATTACCGCCACCGCTGAATACTACGGATGCCACACCCACTTTCGACGTCAGCGAGTTGCTGCTGTCCAGACCGAGAATACCGCCCAGCAGGCCGATAACGCCGTTGGTCAAACCGCCCACCAGCGTCCCCAACAGCGCATCCAATGTGTCTGCGGAACGTGTGCCGTAGTCCGCGACCGCCGTGCCGCTGGCGTCATTGGAGATAGTCAGACCGCCATGGTTAACATCGACAATCTTGTCTTTGAGGCTGCTAAAGTCCTTGATGGTCACACCCGCCTGCGTGTTACTCGCCTTGATGTCATAGATGTTGGCACCTGCGCCACCGGTCAGCGTGGTGTTGCCAATCACGCCCAGGGTATCGGCAGCACTGGAACCTTCTACGGTCAATTGGTAGCCGTTCAGGCCCAACGTCTGCAGCACCGGCGCCAACAGGTTGGTGGTAATGACGCTCAGCGGCAGAATGTTCAGCAACTGAATGATGATACCGTCACCGGTACCGCCATGGCTGGAGTCGAGATTCAGCCCAGCGGTATTGGTGGACGCATTGATATCACGCACGTTGCTGAAACCGCTGCCCAGGGTCAGATCCAGCGCGTGATCACCGGTCACGTTGATGGTCTGAACCTGCGCATTGGTGCCGGCCAATGACAGAATGTTGTCAAAGCTACCTGTACCGCCTGAAGCCACGTTCACCGTGCTCAACGGAGTACCGCCAATCAGGCTGCTGCTGCTGTTCAGAGTGATGGCGCCAGCATTCACGTTGGCGGAACTCACCGCATCGAAGTTGATGTTGAAGTGATCGGTGGCGTTCTGCACGAAAGTGAAGTTCAGCGTACTGGCTGAAGTGGCGTCTCCTTTCACTTCCAGCTGCGCAGCGTTGCCGCCGGCGGCGTTGATGACGTTGACGTTAGCCAACCCGGAGATCACAAATCCTTGCGTGCCCAGATTGGTGGCCGCCGCGTTCTGCGTAACCGTGCCGCCGTTAGTCCCTTCCACCGTGGACGTTCCGTTGGTCAAGCCAAAGTCAAAGGTGTTGTTCGGCGTAGTAACGGTTGTGGTGGTCGGTGACCCAATCGCCGGCGTAGTAGTCAAAGTGCCGACAGACTTGCCGATATAGCCGGTCAGGTCGATCTTCTCAAAGTTCGAGAAGTTGTTGGCATTACTCGAAACAGTACTGGAGCGAATGCCCAAGGCGTTTTGGTTGGTCACCACGGTTTTGGTGATGAAGTTGGCGGAAATGGAGTCCGTCCCCGTGCCGCCGTCAGCCTTGACGGTGTTGGCGACGGTGTTAGCTCCGCCGGAAACGCCGTTCCCTGCCCAGTGCAGGCTATCGTTGCCGGCACCAAGGTTAAACTGCGCCGTGCCGGCCGCAATGTTTGCCGTCGATGTGACGACTACGTCATCCGCACCCGAACTGGCATTCAGGATGACGTTGCCGTTATTGACGGTGATATCTACGCCTGGATTAACGCCGTTGTCAGACAGGTTGACCGTTGCTGCGCTGGTGCCGTTGATAGTCAGATTCGCCAGATGGTCGGCGAACTTCAGGTTCACGGTGCTGGCGGCATTGGCGTTCAGTTGGACATTCGTCAGTACCGCTGTTTCGGCGTTGCTGATTTGATGAGAAATACCGGTGTTCACAGTACCCGTAGCGTTACCACCGGCGGCTGTAGTCGTCAGGCTAGCCGCGGTTTTGTACAACAGGCTGGTACCGATATCAAACTCAAATGCGTGCTGCTGAGTGACAGTAACCGCGTCAGTAGCCGTTGAAGTCCGCAGGTCATTAATGATGGCTTGGGTAATAACCGATTTATCAGTCCCCAAAGCACTGTAAAGCGCCAGCTGAGCCGGCGTAGCTGCAGTACCGTGAACAGCGGTGTAAACATGTTGGATAAAGTTATCACCAGTCAGCTGTGCGCCTTTCCGCTGGAATTCATCAGAAGCTAATGCACTGGTAATAAACTTAGTATATGCCGCGCCAGATGCCAGATACTTGCTCCAGCTATCCAAACCTACGGCGTCAATGCCGCGCTCCGGCACGGCCAGGAACACAGCAGCAGCCTGTTCCTGGTAATTCAAGCCAGGTAAGCTGCCAGCAGTGTAAGCAGTTGTTGCCAGTGTAAACGCCTGTTTAGCGGCGGCATCAGAGCTGCTGACACTGCCACGCAACGAGTTGATGAAATCAACAATAACATCACCACGCGTTGCTCCGCCTTGCAGTTCCGTCAAGTAAGTATTTAACTCGGTGCTATCTGGCGGCCGTTTAAAACCTTGAGTAAAGAGCTTGGTAATAAAATCCTGATTACTCAAAGTGTTAATATAACTGCGCTCATTAACAAAACTCTGAGCGGCGACGGAGAATGTTCTGGAACCATCATTAATTGCCGCCCCCCAATAGTTGACACCCGCAGCTGATTGCACGGACCCAAGAACATAGTAGATCGCTAATACATCAGAAGCGCCATTACCGGCCGCGGCTGCAGTATTCGCCGAAGGATACAATACGGCATCGATTTTATTATCAAATGCAGTTTGTTGAGAAAGTATGGTTGAATCAAAGCCATTGTAATTTAAGAGATCACTGACTAAACCGCCAACGATATTTGCCGCGGGCTGCCCTCCAGCAAGCAAAGCAGCTAAAACACCGGCGCTAGGTGCTGAGCCATAAACGTTGGTATATATCGCACTCACAATATCGCTAGTACTCTTCCCGCTATATAACGCCTGACCTGCACTGGAAGAGAGAATCTGAGCGACATATTGCGCTGAAGTTCCACCATTTTCAAGAAGTTGCCCGGCACTATCGAACGTCGCCGCGGATGCTGCTTTACCAAGAACAGCATAGTAAAGCGCAGCACCAGTCTGCTGTGAGACAAGAGATGACATGTGTATTCTCCTAGAGAAGCCATTCAAAAAACGTTACAGACAGCAATTTGCCGCTGAAGAACAAAGCAAGAACAAGCAAAACAAAAATGCATGAAAATCAATGAGTCGTCAGTTTCAATACTCCTATGGTTAAAGCAGTAGATACATACAAAGAAAGTATCTAAATTCAATGATGTCAAGATGAGAAAGAAAATATAAAAATAATCCTAATAGCGCAGATTGATACTAATCTTTCCTGCATTTAGTTAACGAGTGATTGCTTAGCTAACATTAGGAATAACCTTAGTTACTTTCGCGCTTGAAAGCGTAAAAATACCTGTAAAACCAATCTATTATTTTCACACTGACCTCAGCGAGATAAGACGATGACGTTCATGAAACTGCCCCCCTTCTCTCTCAAATTTATACTCGGCACACTTCTTGCTACCCTGCCTCTGAAAATCGGTTATGCCTTCGAGATTGGCATTAACACACACCTACGCTGGTATCCAGAAGAGCAAGATCATTATTTGAACTTGATAAGTAACTATGGTTTTAATTCCTTTCGTGATGATTACCTTTGGGGGTTAGTTGAACAACAGAAAGGCACCTATCAACCTGTAGATAAACTTATACGTGTAGATAAGTCTCTCTTAGTTGCAAATAAAAACTATGGTATGAACCCCATTGCCGTTCTAGCCTATGGCAATGATCTCTATGATAAAAGTGGATATGCCAGCAACGATGAATCTATCGCAGCTTATGCAAATTATGCATACTGGACAGCAAAAAGATTTAAAGGAAAGGTCAAGTATTATGAGATCTGGAATGAGTGGAGTGTTGGCACCGGCACGCATAATAAATCACCAGCCCCTCCTCCAGCTCAGGTCTACTACAAACTCATCAAGCAGGCCTCTATAGCGATAAAGAGGGCAGACCCCGGAGCTATCGTGCTTGCAGGCTCCTTCGATCCTTTAGGAAACGATGGATTAAAATGGTCCGATGACTTGATAAAGCTGGGCATGCTCAATTATATAGATGGGATATCAATACATCCGTATAGCTTTAAATCCAGTGATAAATCGCTGACTACCCCGGAAGGAAACATTGAAAAAATCGATGGGTATCAAGAAGAATTGAAGAGGCTCGTAGGCAAAGAGGTCCCTATTTACATCACTGAAATTGGCGTACCAACCAATGCGGGGAAATTTGGGTACAGCGAGGACTATGTAGCCCAATATGTTGTCAAATATACTCTTCTTGCAAAAGCCAGGGGATATATAAAAGGAGTTTGGTGGTATGACTTAAGCGATGATGGTGATAACAACCAAAATATAGAGCATAGATTTGGATTGCTCAGGAAAAATGGGAGTAAAAAGCCAAGCATGGAGTCATACGAGAAAATTGCCGATTTAATAAAAAATTACTCGGTAAAAAATTACAATGTGACAACCGATGGTAAAGTGAATTTAATCTTTAGCAATGGAAAAAAAGAAGCCAGGGTTAGTTGGAAAAAGAATGATACGCAGGAGGGAAGGAATTCCACAACGGGAAGAATAATGTCGCTCATGACGAGTAGTAAACCATCTTCGCAGAAAATTACGGCTCTCGTTATTGAAGACCCAACGCAAAAAAGTCAACCAGCGGTTAGCGCAGACACGCCAGTGATAACATTCGGCAGCGAGTAAATCCGCATTAACCCAAATGAAAAATAACCTCCTTTGAACTCCTTTGGAGGTGGTTTAAAGCCGAAAAAAAAGCGAGACGATAAACACAGTCTCGCTTTTATCATTTTTAAAATAGTACCGTTATACTATCGTATAACGCCCTGCATTGAGCATGTCGGAAAATAATCTCTCGGACTTTATTGATGGAGAAACAATATAGGTAAACTTAGCAGCCATAGCTAACGGGATATCATCATAATGATCAGTAAAGAAAAGATCTGGTTCCTCAGAAAATTGCTCCCGAACGAATTTAAGCTTCACTACATTTAATGTTTCGACAAATTCACCTGAGTGGCAAAAATGTGCACATATAGTGACATCAAAATCATTAACTTCCTGAGAGAAAGAGGACACATAAATATCCGGCGCTGCAGTTGCCAAGCACTTAGTCGAATTATCACCTAGAACGAGCAAATCCTTTCGGAGAGAATGGCGGGCCAACCATTTTCCGTACTTCTTACCGACATAGGGCCAAAACTTGGTGCGTTGCTGAATCGCTAATAAAGCCACCTTAAATCCAACGCGATCCATTCTCCCAATTTTCCTGCATATGGCGAATTTAATAATAGAGAATAAAAAATACCATCTAAGGAAAAAAATAGAGATGAAAAAAGACAGAACAACCCATACTTTAAAAGTGTTAAATGGCACAAGTGTACCATCAAGATCATATACGGATTTCAACCTTTTCTCCTAACATCACTAGCCCAGGGATAACGAATAAGATAGCCCTTATAAAGATAAAAATCTGGAATAAAAGCAGGCTCGTCAAATGTGACATTTAACGCAGCAGTTTTAACGACCGAATCCGATGAAAGATACGGTTGGAGAAAATTGATGCAATCAATAAACGTACCACCACTATCAACGGCATCATCAACAATTAGAATTCTCTTACCTTTTCGCAGGTGTTCCAAGTCGCCGGAGATATGCGCCACAGCTCCTACTGACAATATTCTTCCGGATTTTCTGAACTTACGTTCGTTGAATTTTATTTCCGCTATTCTCAATAAGTCATTTATCGGCCTTGGGAGGAAAGGCAAAAAAGAAGCCATTCTGAACTTGGACTTCTTCTTAGTAGAATTTCGCTGCCTTTTTATTATAACAAGCGGAACATTAATTTTTTTCCCAATTTCCTCAGCGACATAGCGTCCACCAGTGGCAACACCAATAATAACATCAGGGGAAAATTCTTTAATTATTTCTTTAGACAACCGATCACATAACGAATCGAAATCTTTGCCGATAGCCGTAATAACTTTCATATCAAAACTTTCCTATGATATTTTCATAAACAGAGTAAGTCTCCGTTGCGCATCGCTGCCAACTGAAAGTATCAGCTCTTCTTAAACCTTTTTCTGACAAAGAGGCACGTAACTGAGCATCATTAAAAACATTCTCCATAGCACTAACTAACTGAGAAAGGTCATTTGGATTAACCAATAATGCTGCATCACCAGCTATTTCCGGGCAGGAACCTGCGGTAGAGGTGATGACAGGAGCCCCGCAAGACATCGCTTCTAGAATAGGCAAACCAAATCCCTCGGCAAAACTTGGAAATACCAGGCAAAGCGTGTTGTTATACAAATGAACAAGGTCCTCATTCGAGACACCTCGAAGGACTTTTATTTTATCCGGGTTATTAAATATTTTATTTTCCAAGGCAGGATTAGGAAATGCCGGATCGAACCCTCCAACCAAAACTAACTGCACATCAGCATCGGCAAGTCTCTCGAATGCAGCAATAACACTATCAATATTCTTAATCGCGGCAAACCGCCCGACAAAAAGAAAATATGGCTTAGTCACACCCAGACTAGCGATTACATCATTAGATTTTACTTTATCTTTCACGTGGAACTGCTTGCTCGCAGCTTCGTGCACAACCGTAATTTTATTTTCATTAACACCGAAGTTCTTGATTATCTCATCTTTCGTATAATGAGAAACTGCAATTATATGATCTGCTTTTTTTAAACTAGGCGGCGTGAAAATTTCCAATCCTTTAGTCAACTTAGGATTGAAGTACTGTTTGTGCGTACGGAACATGACATCATGAACAGTCACAACATGTTTCGTACTTCTGGTTGTAACCAAGGGTGATAAATAATTTGTATGCAAGAGATCGCATTTATTGCGCCATTCAGCAAGTGCAAATCCGCCGAGAAGGTTCATAGGCGTCCAACCTGATATCAACTTCTTTATTTCTACACGATTATCATTTAAGAAAGGTTGCCCAGCCTGCTTAGTTAAAACAATGGCAGGATCGTCCGCCAGAAGCAATAACTTATCATCGCGATTTATGCACGAAACCAAGTTATTCGCCAATTCTATTGTGTACGTTCCAGTCCCTTGACTAACCTTTTGCATAAATCGGCTATCGAGTGCGATTCTCATTATCCATTCCCATAAAATAAACTATTATAAAGTTAGTATGCGCCATCACGCTTTAATACAACACCTATAGTTTTAAATAGAATCGCAATGTCATTCCAAAGCGCCCAATTCTTAACGTACCATGCATCAAAATACACGCGCGTGTCATAATCAATATCATTACGGCCACTGACCTGCCACAATCCTGTCATTCCTGGCTTCGCCATGAAGTAGTAATCGACATCACCTGCATAACGTTCCAATTCTTTTTCAATAACCGGTCTTGGGCCAACTAGACTCATTTCACCACGAAGTACATTCCACAATTGAGGTAACTCATCCAGGCTTGTCTTTCTAATAAAAGCGCCAATCTTTGTAATACGTGGGTCGTTTTTCAATTTAAAGTCTTTATTCCATTCTTCTCTGGCCTCAGGATCTCGCTCCAATAAATCTGCAAGTACTTCCTGAGAATTTAGAACCATCGATCTGAACTTTAAGCATTTAAATTTCTTTCCATTGTGCCCCACTCTCTCATGCCCATAAATAGGACGACCACCATCTCTTGAAACTTTGTAAGTCAAGAAAATCAACACGGGAGAAAGTGCAACCAAAATAAGAGATGAGCCAATAATATCAAATGTGCGCTTAATGAAGCGTGATGAACGCTTGGCTAAATTATTGCTTACCCGCAGAATCATTACTTCATGACTAAAAATAAATGACATATCGGTGCCATAAAGAGGAACACCACGAAGAGTTGGGATAACAGAAACCGACCGACAATTATGCTTAGCCAGATCTTTCAACCACCAATCACGTAGCGCATGTTGTTCAAATTCAAGTGCGACGATAAATTGCGTACTCTCAACATTGACACAACGCCACAGCTCTTCTTCCGAATTAATGACCGGGATGCCAAAATAATTATCTTCGCATGGTTTATCCGTACACACAAAGGCAACAACTTCAAATCCAAGAACTTCTTCACTTTGCAATGCTGCATAGGCTTCAAAGGCATTTCTTCCCGAGCCAATGATTATGGTTTGTTTTTTCCACAACCCCATCTTGTTAAGGATTTTTTTTGTTAATGCTCTCCCCAACGGCACTAAAATAATTATCAACATCCATGATAACACCCAAACTGAACGAGAAAAGTTCCACTTAGAAAATGCAACTAGAGCTAAATCAAGAACAGCAAAAATAACTAGCGTTCTGAGAACTTCCTTGAGCTCAAACCAAAATGGCTTTCTATATGTGTAGTGTCTAAGCCTTGTCCAGAACCAAAGAACACACACTACAGATATAACAAACTGCGCAACAGAACGAATAAAAAACTCATCCTGAGGTATATAATTATTTAACCCATCAAATAATTTGTAAAGAATGAAATACGAAAGATAGACCGATATGTTAAAAAAGAAAATATCTGACAATGCTAGCATTAGTTTTGTCGTAAAATCGCCAAAAAAAACATTTGTTTTTTTCATTATGCATCCCGAATACTATTTTATAAAATTCAACACGTTATAGAGACAGGTAATTACCGAACAGCGAGTCAAATTAATTTCATATGAATTAGATAAGCTAGATATTTATTTTATAACTTCACGATAAAGTGAACTTACTTTCTGTGTCATAAAACAGCTTTTGAAGTTTTTACTGTAATTATCATAACTTCTTTCGCTCATCGTTTTCCAAAAATCCAAATTTTTATCGCAAATAACGGTAGAAAAACCTTTTATATCCCCATAATCAACTAAAAAACCTGTGACACCATTTATAATAATTTCTGGCAGTGAACCTCGTTCAAAAGCCAGAACGGGTAAACCGTAACTTTGCGCCTCTACGGCAACAAGGCCGAAGGCCTCCCAACGACTTGGCATCAGTAAGACTGTTGCATGGAAAAAATAAGGTGCAATATCTTCATACTTCAACCAGCCTATGTACGTTATTTTTTCACCATATACAGGAAGACTCTTATACTCTATAACATAGTCTCCGATCACAGTGATATGTATATCCTCATTCTGAGAAAGCAAATTGGTTATATTTAGAACGTGATCAAAACCTTTCTGGTGATCCGTCCGTCCAACAAAGAGAATATTCTTTTTATTCGCGTATTTATAAGGGCTTTTTTGCGTTACTATCAAAGGATCTTGAACACCATTATAGATAATGACTAAACGCTCTGGATTAAGCCCCCATTTTATGGCTTCCCTATATTCATATTCACTGACACAAATAGTTTTATCCGTCACTTTCTCTAGCATGCGCTCAATAAATGCGTAGACTCGCTTTTTATAAACAGGAATATCCATTAAGAAAGCAAAGGCATGCGGACAGTAAATCACTTTGGGGTGATAAAAAACAAATATTATAGGCAAAGCCAAACGGCATAAAAAGCCAGCAAAACTACTGTGTAAATGAATTACATCCGGTTTTTTATTTAAAACAACTCGCAGAAAACAAAACAGAAGCAAAAATAATGACATGGTATTTCTTCCAGTTCTATTGAATGGAGAAAGCACATGTTCTCTAACACCAACCAGTTCAGATAACTGTTGTCTCGGAACAATGCATAATACCTCATCTTCAGTATCTTGCTGTTCCATAACCAGTTGTCGCATGATTGTCGCAACACCACCCTTTATTGTTTCGGCGACATGCAATATTTTCACTAATCACTCCAGGGCTTATCTTTTGCGTAGCCTTCAAGTATATTATTTATTTTATTAGCCGACGCCAACCAATTAAATCGCTTAGCGTTTTCAAAACCTCGTTTAATCAGTGAATCCCTTAAACCACCATCATGGTATAGTTTCTCTATCTGTGAAATTAAACTTTCAGAACAAGTTGGTGAAAAATAAAGCGCACTGTCGTTCAACACTTCCGGCATTGATGCTGTATTAGATGCAATAACAGGACAACCGCAAGATTGAGCCTCAAGCAATGGAATTCCGAAACCTTCATAGAGGGATGGGAAAACGAAAGCAAAGGCTCCTGAATAAAGCACTGCCAGTTCCTCATCAGTAACTCGGCCATAGTACTTTATATATGAATTATTACTCACTGCAGAATAGGTAACTGTTGAAAAATTTCTATTCGATGCACCGACAATTTTTAACTCCAAACCTAAACTATTATTTATTTTTTCAAAACTATCAATTATCAGTTTAAAATTCTTATGAACGCTTGGAGAAGATACACATAGAATATATGGATTGTCTGGCTCAGTAATTTTGCGTGGAAAGAAAACCTCAGTAGCTGCATTATTGACAACATCAATATTCTCAATTCCGTAGGCCCGCTCTATTTCATTTCGAGAAAATCACTGACAGTAATGATTTTTTTCCCTCTTTTTAAAAGCCACGGTGAAAAAATTCTATAAAAAATCTAAAACCTAGTGAGTAACTTTTGGGATAAACTCGATAAGTTATATCATGATGAACAATGATATTGTTAAAGAACCCTATTGGAGCGGTATTACAAAAACTTAAAAGCACATTTCCATTTCGCACCATAAAGAGAAATAACTCTGTTTGCTCCCATAACTGTCCGGATAGGCGCCCGATTCTCTTTATATTAAACGCCTTAGTAATCTCATTATCTGCGTAGTTTTAGGGCAAAGCACAACAATATCATCTCGGATCTTAATCAAATTAAGTAAGATTTGAATAGCAAAGCGTTGAACGCCTGTCACCTCTTGCGTTAAAAAACGGCCATTAACA